>LT599017.1:2400000-3002939 GCA_900079765.1 uncultured Eubacteriales bacterium
AGATCGACACCGTCTTCACCGAGGCTTACGCCGCCCTCCAGCGGGCCAACATCGACCTCGGCATCTGCGACCGCATTGCCGAGGCCGTGGATCTGGACGACTCTCTGGAAATCCAGTACCGCTCGGTCATGGGCGTGGAACTGCCCCATCTGGCCGGCACGCCCACCCCCGCCCGCCCCGGATACGGTTTCGCATTCACCAGCTCCGCTCTGGACGACGCCTACGTCAAATTCCGCCGCGTCAAGGAGCTGACGAGTCAGCTCGCCGAGGTGGAGACCTCCATCTACCGTCTGGCCGAGTCCATCAAAAAGGCCCAGAAACGGGCCAACGCCTTGGAAAACATCGTCATTCCCGGCTTTAACGAGACCATCCGCGTCATCACCGATGCCCTGGAGGAAAAGGAGCGCGAGGAGTTCGTCCGCCTCAAGGTCATCAAGTCCTATCAGAACAAGAGATAGTCAACGAGCCCGCCAATTTGAATGGCGGGCTCGTTTTCTGTTCTCCCCGGCGGGGAAGCGCACCGCCGCGCCTGAAAAATTGTGCCTCACTATAAGTAGGGCGGCGACATACCCCACCGCCGTTCTTTTGTCGCTATCCCCCAAAATTTCTCCTTGCGCCCTCTTGACATTCTATCCTCTCGATGATATCATTTTGATATCAAAAAATAACATCTTATCGGAGGCCGCTTATGAGCAACAACGAGCTCTTCTCCCAGCAGAAACACATCACCGCGAAGAGCGGGATGGCCGTTCTTCTTCTCAACACCCTCGCGATCCTCGCTTTCATTGCCATCTTCGTCTTCGGTATCCTCTTCACCGACGCCGCAGGGGAGGCAGGCCGTTCCATTGCTCCCTCCGTGACCCTGATCGTCGTCTCCGCCGTCATGGGTTTCCTGGTCTGCCCCATCCTCTACTGCGGGCTGAAGGTCCTTAAGCCCAACGAAGCCCTGGTGCTCACCCTCTTCGGCAAGTATTACGGCACCCTGGAGGGCGCGGGATTCTACTTTGTCAATCCCTTCGTCTCCGCCGTCAACCCCACTAAGCCCTCCGCGGCAGCAGCCGCCGCAGCCGCGGTCACCATGGCTGAGCAGCAGAAACGCTCCCCCGGCCGCACCGATAAATCCGAGCCTACCGACACCGCCGCCGGCAAGGCCGTCTCTCTAAAGGTCATGACCCTCAATAACGACCGCCAGAAGGTCAACGACAAGCTGGGCAACCCCATCGAGATCGGCGTGGTGGTCATTTGGCGGGTGGTCAACGCCGCCAAGGCTGTCTTCAACGTGGATAACTACATCTCCTTCCTCTCCATCCAGGCCGACAGCTCCCTGCGCAACATCGTCCGGCTCTACCCCTACGACATCTGGGCCGAGAACGAAGATGCCGACGAGCTCTCCCTCCGGGGCAGCAGCCAGGAGGTGGCCCTCAAGCTCAAACAGGAGCTCCAGTCCAAGGTGGAGGACGCCGGGCTCGAGATTGTGGAGACCCGCATCACCCACCTGGCCTACGCCCCCGAGATCGCCGCCGCCATGCTCCAGCGCCAGCAGGCCAGCGCCATCATCGACGCCCGCAAGCTCATTGTGGAGGGGGCCGTTGGCATGGTGGACATGGCCCTTCAGAAGCTCAGCGAAAACCAGATTGTGGAGCTGGATGATGAGCGCAAGGCCGCCATGGTCTCCAACCTCCTGGTGGTCCTCTGCGGCAGCAAGGAGGCCCAGCCCGTGGTGAACAGCGGTTCCCTGTTCTAAGGCTATGGAAAAAAACGATACTGGGAAAAAACAGGTCCCCCTCCGCCTCTCGCCCGAGCTCTATAATAAACTCTCCGCCTGGGCCGAAGACGAGTTCCGCTCGGTCAACGGGCAGATCGAGTACCTCCTCACCGAGTGCGTCAAAAAGCGATACGGTTCCAAGCCCTCTAAGCAAAAAGGACCTGAAGAAGAATAACAAGGCCGCCGTCCGGGATGTGTTTCTCCGGACGGCGGCCTTGTTATTCTTTTGTCTTCTCAATAGGTCCGCTCGCAAACCTCATTGATTTTGTCCTGGAGGCTCTTTAGGTCCGCAAAGGCCTCCGGTTTCTTCCGGGGGTCTCGCAGGAGGGCGGCGGGGTGGTAAAACGCGGTCATCCAAACGCCCGCCTTCTCCGTCCACTGCCCATGCTCTTTGGTGATCTTGAAGTCCTCCCGGATCAGTTTCATGGCAGCGATGCGGCCCAAGCACACGATGATTTTGGGCCGGATGATCGCCACCTGGTTGCGAAGGTAGCCGATGCAGGCCTCTTGCTCGATGCCCAGGGGGTCCCGGTTCTGGGGCGGGCGGCACTTCACCATATTGGTGATGTAAAGTTTCGTGCGGTCCATGTCGATAATCTCCAGCATGTCGTCCAGCAGCTTGCCCGCCCGGCCCACAAAGGGCAGGCCCCGCAGGTCCTCGTTCTCACCCGGCCCCTCGCCGACGAACATGACCTCGGCCTCCGGATTTCCGTCTCCGAATACAACATTAGTCCGCGTCTCCGCCAGGTCGCACTTCCGGCAGCCCAGGCACTCCTCCCGAAGCTCGTCCCACTTCTTCACCGCGCCCACATCCTCTCTTTTTTTCGACTTATTATAGCATAGCTTGGCCTGCTCTGTAAAATACTTTTCCCAACCCACGTAGGTCCGCACGCTACCGTCACGCACCGGCAAATTGTGTGACACCCCATATGGCTGGGCTTGCCCCTGTTCCCCCTCCCCGAAACCGGAGTTTTGTGGTATGATAAATAAAAATCCCCGTGGGAGGTACGATGATGACGGACCTGCGCCGACTTTCCGCCCTGGAGTTGGGCCAACTATTAGCTGATTGCAAGCTTTCTTTGGTTGACATACAAAACACGGCCGCAAATGATACTCTGAACGCCTTTATTACGAGAGTCCCCTTTCCCACTGCCCCAATGGAGGGCACCTCACCCCTGGCGGGGGTGCCCATGGCCTATAAGGACAATATCTGCACCAAGGACCTCCCCACCACCTGCGGCTCTAAGCTTCTCGCCGATTTTTTGCCCGCTTACGACGCCACAGTGGTTGAGCGGCTTGCCGCAGCCGGTGCTGTCTCTCTGGGCAAGCTGAACATGGACGAGTTCGCCATGGGCTCCTCCGGAGAGACCTCCTACTTCGGCCCCACAAAGAACCCCTGGGACCCGGCCCGCTCCCCCGGCGGATCCTCGGGAGGCTCGGCAGCCGCGGTGGCGGTAAGGCAGGTCTGGTACGCCCTGGGTACCGACACCGGCGGCAGCGTCCGCCAGCCAGCGGCCTACTGCGGCGTCACCGGCCTGAAACCCAGCTACGGCAGGGTGAGCCGGTACGGCCTCGTCGCTCACGCCTCGTCTCTGGACCAGATCGGCCCCATCGCCCCCACCGCAGCCGACTGCGCCGCCGTGCTGGACCTGATTTCGGGCAATGATCCCAGAGACGCTACCAGCCTGGACCTGCCCCCCATAGGGACCCTGAGCGGTGACCTGCGGGGCAGAAGAATCGGCCTCCCGGTGGAGTGTTTCACTGAGGCGGTGGACGTCGAGGTTGCCGCCGCCGTTATGGAGGCCGCCCAGGTCCTGAAGGCCCGGGGGGCGAAGATGGAGCAGTGCTCCATCCCGGAGCTCAGACATGCCGCGGCGGCTTACTACGTCCTCTCCAGTGCGGAGGCAAGCTCCAACCTGGCTCGGTTCAGCGGCCCCAGGTACCCCAGCCGAACCGAGGGCTTTGGCAGCGAGGTCAAGCGGCGGATTATGCTGGGCACCTTCGTTCTCTCCGCTGAGGGCTATGAGGACTACTATCGTGAGGCCCAAAGGACCAGGGAGGCGCTCTGCCATGCCTTCGCCGCCGCCTTCGAGCGGTACGACCTCCTTCTCACCCCCACGACCCCTACCACAGCCCCTCTTCTGGGGCTTACGTCGGAGGAGTGTCGGTCTTGCGACCTGTACACCGTCCCTGCAAATCTCGCCGGGCTGCCCGCGCTGAGCATGCCATGCGGATTTGATGGGCACGGCCTCCCCGTGGGTGCCCAGCTCATGGGACCTGCCCTGGGGGACGATTTAGTACTCAGTGCCGCCCACGGTTATCAACTGGAGACAACCTGGCACCGAAACATTCCGGAGGGAGGAGGAGCGCTATGACCTGGGAAACTATCATCGGACTGGAGACCCACGTAGAGCTTTCCACCTCGACAAAGCTTTTCTGCGGCTGCACCACTGCCTTTGGTGCCGCGCCCAACACCCAGTGCTGCGGCGTCTGCGCAGGGTTGCCGGGGGCGCTGCCAACGCTCAACGCTCAGGCAGTGGAGTATGCCGTCAAGGCCGCGTTGGCCCTGGGATGCACCATCACCCAGTGGTTTGGCTTTGACCGCAAGCACTACTTCTACCCCGACCTGCCCAAGGGCTATCAAATCACTCAGCTGCGCACCCCCATTGGGCGGGACGGAATGGTGACTCTGCCGGGAGGGATGGTGCGCATCCACGAAATGCACCTTGAGGAAGACGCGGGAAAGCTTAAGCGCGACGCCGAAGGGGAAGCACAGTGCGACTACAACCGCTGCGGTGTGCCCCTCATAGAGATTGTCACTCACCCCGATTTCCGCGGCCCCGGAGAGGTCGTCGCCTATCTGGAAGCGCTGCGGGCCATCCTTCAATACCTGGGGGTATCCGACTGCAAGATGCAGGAGGGGTCGCTGCGGTGCGACGTGAACATCTCCGTCCGCCCCACCGGGAGCGCTGCGCTGGGGACACGCACCGAGCTGAAGAACCTTGGCTCCCTCCGGGCCATCGCCCAGGCCATTGAACACGAGAGCGCCCGGCAGATCGCTTTGCTGGAGGCGGGCGGGACAGTACTCCAGGAAACCCGCCATTGGGACGAAGACGCGGGTACCAGCAATCCCGCAAGGAGCAAGGAGGATGCGGCGGACTACCGCTATCTCCCGGAGCCGGATCTGCCAGCCGTGGAGCTCTCCGAGGCGTATATTTCCGCCCTAGCCACTGCCCAGCCGGAGCTGCCCGGCGCACGACGGGCGCGGTACGGGAGAGAGTACGGGCTGGGAGAGTATGACGCAGAGATGCTCACCTCCCAGAGGGCGCTGGCCGACCTATTTGAGGGAGCCGTGGCCCTGGGCGCTCCTCCAAAGCAGTGTGCGAACTGGATTCTGGGCGAGGTGCTGCGGGCCCTCTCCTCCCGGGGACTTGAGATGGTGGAGCTGCCCCTCTCCTCTCGTACGCTGGCCCGGCTCATTAAGTTGGTGGCAATAGGCACGCTCAACCGGAACACCGCCGCTGCCGTCCTAGACGCAGTGTTTGACAGCGATGGGGACATAGATGCATATGTGCGTGTGCATGGGCTGGAGCAGATCGGAGACACAACCCTGATTGGCCGGGCAGCGGAGGAGGCACTTGCCGCATACCCCAAGAGCGTGGAGGACTACCGCACCGGAAAAGAGAAAGCCATAGTATTTCTGGTAGGCCAGGTCATGCGGAAACTAGGCGGTAAGGCGGACCCCCAGGCAGTGAACCGGGCGGTAAGGGAGCGGCTGAATGGGTAAGATTTACCCCTTCGCCATTTTCCCATTGCGGGGGTAGGCCCAAGCGGCGAGGGGGCGGGTCGGGCATTAAAAATGCCCGACCCGCCCCCTATTTCTTTCCCCCGGAGGGCGGTGTCCTCAAAAAACGCCCTCCCGCCAGAGGCACGCCCTTCGAGGTGAAGAAGTATATATGAAAATATAAAAATACATCTTGCAATTTTCCCCCACATCGTGTAAGATAATGGCAGTACGTCAAGAAGGAGCTGATGATTAGTGTCGCGTGCGATTTTTGTGGTGGCTCTCACCTGAAAAACTGAATACCGCGGAGCGGGATGGAGGTATTTTTTCCATACCGTTTCCAGTCACCTGTCGTGAATACTGCTGTGCAGGACACGTCTGGCGTGTCTTTTTTTGCGCCCTTTTTTAGGGGGCAGACACGGCGGAGGTTCCCGCGGAGACAGACCACTTGGGTACTGTTTCCGCGGGTTTTTTGTGCCCATTTTCAAGAGAGAGCCCCAAAGTGAAAGGAGAAATTGAATTATGACTGTATTTTTACCGCGCAATATGATTTTTAACTTTTTGGAGGAAATACCACTTGAATATAGAAAGCTATGGGTTCAACCCCACTTTTTTAAACGGGAATGACCCCGCCGCAGGTATTCCGGGGCGGGTGACCGCTGTCTATCAGGACCGGTTTGAGATCTTCTGTGATGCCGGGAGCGGCCTTGCCCGGCTGAAGACGGGCGCCTACTACGACGGGCGCGGCGAGACCCCCACGGTTGGGGACTTCGTTTTGCTTAACTGGCAGGCTGGGGGCGAGAGCCGCATTTTGAAGACCCTGCCCCGCCGGACCTACTTCGCTCGGCTGGACCCCTCCTCCTCCGGCCATGGGGAGCAGGCGGTAGCCGCCAACTTTGATTATGTCTTCCTGGTGCAGGCGCTGGGGCACGACTTTAACCCCCGGCGGCTGGAGCGGTACCTTACCCTTGCCTGGCAATCGGGAGCCGTACCCGTTGTTGTGCTGACGAAGGCGGACACTGTGGAGGACTGCGCGCCCCAACTCCGCTCTGCGGAGCTCCTAGCCCGGGGTGCGGGGGTCTTCGCCGTCAGTGCCCTGACGGGGTACGGCCTGGAAAGTCTCATGGACTATCTGGTGCCGGGGAAGACTATCGTGTTCTTAGGCTCCTCCGGCGTGGGGAAGTCCAGCCTGGTGAACGCCCTGGCGGAGGAAGAAGTTATGTCAACCGGGCACATTCGGGAAAAGGATGGCCGGGGCAGGCACACCACCACCCACCGTCAGCTCATGCTGCTAAAAAACGGTGTTCTGGTCATCGACACACCGGGGATGCGGGAGCTGGGCATGTGGGACGTGAGCGAGGGCCTGGGGCAGAGTTTCGCCGACGTGGAGGAGCACCTTGGCCGCTGCAAATTCAGCGACTGTCGCCACCAGAGCGAGCCGGGCTGCGCCATCAAGGAGGCCATTCGGCGTGGGGAGCTGTCTTTGGAGCGGTGGGAATCCTACCGAAAGCTCCAGGAGGAGGCGCAGCCCGCCGGGAACCGGGCGCGCAGAAAGCAGCAGCGGCAGAAGGAAATTGCCAAGGCCCAGCGCCAACAGTCCTCGGCCCCAGACTACCGGCAGGAACCGTGCCGTGAGAGCTTTACGTGCAAAGTGTGCGGGAGCCTGGTGACCCCCGAGGACGCGGGGAGCCAGCACCGCAACCACTGCAATTGCTGCCTCTCCAGCGTACACGTGGACCATCTGCCGGGGGATCGGGCCTCCCTCTGCGGCGGGGTGATGGACGCAATTGGTGTATGGGTACGCAAAAACGGGGAGTGGGCCATCATCCACCGCTGCCGGGACTGCGGTGCGTTCAGCTCCAACCGCATTGCGGCAGACGACAACCCAGCCCTGCTTATGTCCATCGCCATGAAACCCCTGGCCTCTCCCCCGTTCCCGCTCTGGCAACTGTCGAGCGGAAAGGCGGAATAATAAAAAGAGCCCCGCGGCAGTTGCCGCAGGGCTCTTTGCTATGGATGACTATGATAGGCGCACCAGACCATGTGGTCGTTGACCAGGCCGACGGCCTGCATGAAGGAGTATGTAATGGTGGGGCCGACGAATTTAAACCCCCGCTTTTTGAGGTCTGCGGATAGGGCTTGGGAGAGCGGCGTGAAGGGCGGCACCTCGGACATGGACTGGGGGTGGTTGACAATAGGCTTGCCGTCCACCCAGGACCAGAGGTAGGAATCGAAACTGCCGAACTCGGCTTGGATTTTCAGAAACGCCCGGGCGTTGCTGACGGCACAGCCCAGCTTGGCGCGATTGCGGAGGATGGCGGGGTTTTCCATCAGCGTCTCGATCTTCTCCGGGCCATAGGACGCCACGGTCCGGGGATCAAATTGGTCGAAGGCGACGCGAAAGGCGGGTCGCTTGTTGAGGATAATACTCCAGCTCACACCCGCCTGCATGCCCTCTAAAATCAACATTTCGAAGAGGGCGCGGTCGTCGTGGAGGGGGCGGCCCCACTCCTCGTCGTGATAGGCGAGCTCGGCGGGGTTGGCGGTGGCCCAGGGGCAGCGGAGGGTGGACATGGGGATGGCTCCTTTCCGGTGGGATAGGTGGGGGACGGTCTATACCTGGGCGAGAGCGTGGTCGAGGTCGGCTCGGATGTCCCGGATATCCTCAATGCCGACGGAGAGACGGACCAGGTCGGGGGCTACGCCAGCGGCAAAAAGCTCGGCGTCGTTCATCTGGCGGTGGGTCGTGGAAGCGGGATGGAGAACGCAGGTCTTCGCGTCGGCCACATGGGTGGCGATGGAGGCGAGCTTCAGGCCTGCCATGAACCTGCTGGCCCCCTCGCGGCCGCCCTTCATACCGAAGGAGACCACACCGCAGGTGCCATGGGGCATATACTTCTCAGCCAGGGCGTGGTTCTCGTCCCCCGGCAGGCCGGGGAAACTGACCCAGGCCACCTTTGGGTGAGCCAGCAGATACTCTGACACCGCCTGAGCATTGGCACAGTGCTTGGCCATGCGGAGGGGCAGGGTCTCCAGCCCCACGTTGAGAAGGTAGGCATTCATGGGCGCGGGCGTGGAGCCCAGATCCCGCATGAGCTGGACGGTGGCCTTGGTGACAAAGGCCCCGCCTAAACCGAACCGCTCGGTATAGGTGACGCCATGGTAGCTCTCGTCAGGGGTAGTGAGGCCGGGGAATTTATCGGGGTATCTGGTCCAATCGAATTTACCGGAGTCCACGATGGCGCCGCCCACGGCGTTGGCATGGCCGTCCATATACTTGGTGGTGGAGTGGGTGACGATGTCGCACCCCCAGTCGAAGGGGCGGCAATTGACGGGGGTGGGGAAGGTGTTATCCAGAATGAGGGGGACGCCGTGGGCATGGGCGGCGGCGGCGAACTTCTCAATGTCCAGAACAGTTAGGGCTGGGTTTGCGATGGTCTCGCCGAAGACGGCCTTGGTATTGTGCCGGAAGGCGGCAGAGAGCTCCTCGGGTGTGCAGGCGGGGTCCACGAAGGTGAAGTCGATGCCCATGCGTTTCATGGTGACGGCGAAGAGGTTATAGGTACCTCCGTAGATCGCGGAGGAGGAGACCACATGGTCGCCGCAGGAGGCGATGTTAAAGACGGAATAGAAATTGGCGGACTGGCCTGAGGAGGTGAGCATGGCTGCGGTACCTCCCTCCAGGGCGCAGATCTTGGCGGCAACCTGGTCGCTGGTGGGATTTTGAAGGCGGGTATAGAAATAGCCCGCGGCCTCCAGGTCAAAGAGGGCGCCCATAGCCTCACCGGTGGCGTAGCGGAAAGTGGTGGACTGGATAATAGGGATATTGCGGGGCTGGCCGTTCTCCGGCCGGTAGCCCGCGTGGAGGCAGTCGGTGCTGATCTGATAGTCGCTCATAGTCGGTGGTCTCCTTTTTCTGATTTTCTCTATCACAAAAAAGCTGCTACTCAGCTTGCCAAGCTGTAATTTGGCTCCAAGGGAGAGAGGGCGGGCAGGCCGCCATAAAGCTCGATGCTCTCCCCCTCCACCAGAATCTGCACGGCGCTGATGCGCCCTGCGTCCAGGGCGCAGAGCGTGTTGACGATGGAATAGACGGCCAGGCGGGCCTGAGTCTCGTCCTCCGGCTCCCCCTCCAGGAAGGACCGGGAAAGGTCTACGAGGCAGATGCCGTCCTCAATACGCACCGACCGAAGGGCTGTGCCCCCGGGGATGTTAGAAGTGAGCCCCTCCCCCGCCGGGCCTGCCAGGAGGGCGGTGAGGACGGCGGCGGGCAGGCTCTCGTTCTCTGTCTTGACCACGGTGCGGTACTCCCTGCCCAGGCCTTCCCCGGCAGCGCGGGGGAAGTAGAGCAGTGCGGTGAGGCTAACGTTCTCCTCCTCCCCGCCGGAGACCAAAAGGTCAGCCAGAGTGAGGGGCTGGACGGTCTGGTAGGGCAGGCTCTCCCCCTCCACCGTGATGTAGAGGCTCTCCACCCCCTTGATCTGGGAAAGGGTAAGGACGAAACAAGAGTTTGCCACCGTGAGGTACACGCCAGGCAGGCCGTTATACTGCTCGGACAGGTCCAGGCGGAGCTGCCCGTCCTCCCCCAGCTCGGCGGAGCGGAGGGTGACGCCGGGGAGAAACGGCGAGGCAAGCTCCGCCGACTCTGGCCCCGCCAGAAGGAGGCGAACCAGTCCCTCGACAGGGTCCTCCTCTGGGGACAAGTCGCGGTACTCGAAGTCTACCGACTGGGCGCCGCCCCGTTCCCCACGGACGGCGAAGTAGACCTTGTACGCCCCCTGTTTCTGCTCCTCCGCCTGCCGCGCACAGGCGGAGAGGAGGAGCGCTAGCGTGCAGAGGAGGACGGTAAGCCGTTTTTTCATGCCTTCTCCCCCCTTCCGTCAAAACGCGGGAAGATCAGTTCAAAACAGGTGCCGGGCAGGGGGGCCCGGCGGCGGACGGTAACGCTGCCGCCGTGCAGCTGGGCGGTGTCCCGCACGATGGAGAGACCCAGACCGGTGCCGCCGGCGGCCCGGGAGCGGGCCTTATCCACCCGATAGAACCGGTCGAAAATCTTGGGTAGGTCCTCCTCCGGGATGCCGACGCCGGTGTCCTCCACCGCGAGGGAGACCATGTCTCTCCCGTCCGGGAGATGCAGCTCATGGAGGAAGACCATGACCTTCCCGCCGGGGAGATTATACTTAACGGCGTTCTCTATCAGGTTGAAGGCAATCTGATAGAGGTCATCCTTTGTGCAGAGGACGATGCAGCCCTCATCCAACGCGCACTCCACCGTTACGTTAACGGCCTTCGCCAACGGGGCAAGCATGTGCTCAACCTTTTCCACCACGTGTTTCACGTCCACTGGCTCGGTCCTGGGAGGCTCTGCCGCATCCATACGGGTAAGGGTTAAAAGTTTTTCGGTAATACGGGTAAGGCGCTCAGCCTCCTCACCGATGTCGCTGACGAACTCCTTGGCTGTGTCCGCGTCCATCTGCTCTGATTGCAAAATCGAGTCGGTGAGGAGTCGGATGGAGGCAAGGGGGGTCTTGAGCTCGTGGGACGCATCGGACACGAAGCGGCGACGGACCTCCTCAGTGGTCTGGAGGCGCCCGGTAAGCTGGTCAAACTCGTCGGAGAGGAGGCTCAGCTCGTCGTGCCCGCCCAGGCCAACCCGGTGGCTGTACTCGCCCTCCCGGACGATATGGATGGCCCTGAGGAGGGTGCCCATCCGGCTGGTGAGAGCGCGTGAGAAGACAAGGCTCAGCAGCACCGCCACCACGCTGATGACGATGGAGATGTTGCGCAGGTTCTTTTGCATGCCCACCAGGAGTGCGCCCTGGGTGGTGTCGTACTCGTAGAGGTAGACCGAGCCGATAAGGGCGTTGCGGTAGGTCACCGGAGCGGCGGCCCGGCTTCGAAACGCCCCGTCCCGGTACTCGCAGCGGAAGACGTCGTAGCCATTATCCTTCAGGGCGGTGGTCACCTCGCCAAAGAGGGCGTACCTGCCCACAGTGCCGCTGGTCTCGCCGCTGTCGTAGAGGATGAGCCCCGACGAGTCGGTGACCACGATACGGCCCAGGCCCACGTCGGGCAGGTCGCCGATAACCCGCTCCACCTTGTCCCGGTTATCGAGAGACAACCGCTCCAGGGTTGCGAGGTTGGAGGCCATGAGGGATGCCTGGTTTTTGAGGTTTTTTTCCTTGGAGGTGATGACCAGATCCCGGGAGCCCAAGACAGGGTAGGTATTGAGGAGGACCAGCACCGCTGCGATGACCACGATGTAGGTCAGGGCGAACTTGGTCTGGAGGGAACTCCAAAACGGGACGCGGGGAGATTGGGGCGCTGGAGTTTCCACAGGCGGGGCCTCCTTTCATGAGAAGCACTGAGCCGCCGAGGCGGCCATTAAAACACTGTACGAGCCCATCTGTGGGTTATACCCGGCGGTTGCGGAAGAAAAATGTGGCCGCAAACCAGAGGGCGAGGTAGAGCGTGATGGACGCACCCGCGGAGGAGCCGATATAGTAGGAGGTCATGAGCCCCGCCACACCGGCGGCGATTGCCCCCAGGACGGAGATTAGGTGGTACTGCTTCATATTCCGAGCCAGATTTCGCGCGGCGGCAGCGGGAAGCACCAGCAGCGAGTTGATGACGAGCAGGCCAACCCAGGTCATGGAGACCGTGACCACCACAGCGATGGCGGCATTCAAGACCGCCTCCTGCCAAAACACCTTGATGCCCCGGCTGTCAGCCAGAGCGGGGTGGATGGCGGAGAGCATGATCTGGTTGAACGAGAGGAGCCACAGCCCCAGCACTACCAGGAGGATGATGCCCAAGAGGAGAATCTTCTCCGGCTCCACACTTAAAATATCGCCAATCAGAAGGCTGTTGAATTTAAGGAAGCTGCCACCGCCCAGGGTAGCGAGAAAGATGCCCAAGGCCACGGCGGTGGAGGAGAAGACGCCGATGACCGTGTCACTGGCCATACCAGACTGGTGGCGCACCCAGGTGAAGAGGAGGGCAAAAGCCACAGCGAAGACCACAGCCATCCACATGGGCTCGGCAAGGCCGCAGAGGGCGCCGATGGCGATGCCGGTGAAGGCCGAGTGACCCAGCGCGTCGGAGAAGAAGGACATACGGCTCTGCACCACCATGGTGGAGAGGAGCCCGAATAGGGGTGAGATGACGAGGACCGCCAGAAGGGCGTTCTTCATGAAGAACATACTGCCCGACTGGGCCCACTCGAAGGGCAAAAGGTCGACAATGGCGTACCAGAGCTCCATCAAACCGCCCCCTTTCCCAAGTCCAGATGGAAGACACTCTTGAAGGCGTCGGATGCCAGCACCACCGAGGGCTTTCCGGCCTTAAGCACCGTGCCCTGGAGGAGAACCACCTTGTCTGCATACCCCTCTAAAGTAGCGAAGTCATGAGTGGAGAGGAGAATAGACAGGTCGTACTGGGTGCGCACCTCATCCAGCATGGACAAAAGCTGCTGCTCCCCCTCGATGTCCACGCCGGAGAGGGGCTCGTCCAAAATCAGGATATGGGGCACCGGCTCCAGCGCCAGGGCCAGCAGAACACGCTGGAGCTCGCCCCCGGAGAGAGCCCCCATGCGCTTATCCAGCAGATCCGACCCGTGGACTCTGGAAAGGCATTCCCTCACCCGTTCCCGCAGGTTCTTGGGTGCAGGCAGAAAGACGGGCCAGGAGGAGATGGCAGCCGAGAAGAAGTCCAGCACGCTGACCGGGTCCCCCCGGTCAAAGACGGGGCTCTGGGGCACATAGCCGATGAGGGGGCGGGTCCGCTTGCCCCCCGCCCGCTCGAACTCCAGAGAGCCGGTGTGGGGGATCTGGCCCAGGATGGCCTTGAAGAGGGTGGATTTGCCCGCGCCGTTGGGGCCGATGAGGGCGGTGATCTCCCCACAGTGGAGATGGAGGTCCACATCATGGAGAATGGTCTTCTCCCCCGCCGTGACCCCCAGACCGGTGAGCCGCAGGCAGCAGGCCCGGCAGCCGGAGGCGTCGCAGATATTTTGATGCTTTTGTATACTCATTTGAGAGCCTCCAAAATGGCGTCAACATTGGTATCCATGGCGTCGATATAGGCTCCGATGCCGGAGCCGGAGCCGCTCATGATCATAGTAAGCTGGTGGATATCGATCCCGGTCTCGCGGGCGATGGCCTTGGCGGTGGCGTCGGAGCCGTTGACCTCGGTGAAGACGGCGGGCACCGCCGCGCCGGTACGCTGGGCCGTCAGGATGAGGTCCGCGATCTCTTTGATCTCCTTGGCGCTGGTCTCGGCTCCCTCCTCCTCCTCAATGGCCTTGAGAAGGTCCAAGTCAAAGGCTTCGGCAAAGTAACGGAACCCGTCGTGGAAGGTGATGATCCCTCCCTCGCCAAACATATCGGCCTTGGCACGCCAGCCCTCCCACGCCTGGGTCAGCGCAGCCTGGGCAGCAGCGGCATTGGCCTGGTAATCGGCCGCATGGGCCAGATCCAGTCCGGAAATGAACGCGCTGATGGTACCCACCATAGCCGCGGCGTTACGGGGGTCCATCCAGATATGGGGGTCGTACTCCCCGTGGTCGTGACCATCATGGTCGGCCTCTTCGTGACCTAGGTCGTCTTCCTCGTGGTCGTGGTCGTCGTGGCCGCCCTCCTCGTATGGGAGCAGGTCTATGCCAGCCGAGCAGTCGATGACCTGGGCGGTGGTCTGGCCCAGGGCGTCGGACATGAAGTCCTCCAGCCCCGCGCCGCTCATGACTACCACCTCGGCCCGCTCCAGTGCCTTCATATCGGTGACGGTAAGCGTGTAGTCGTGAAGACAGGAGGTGGGCTGGTTGAGCATGAGGGAAACCTCCACCCCCTCCACCCCTTCTGTCACGGCGGTGGTGAAGAGGTAGACAGGGTAGGTAGTGGCGACAATATGGAGCTTGCCGTCGTCCGCCTGGGCGGGTGCTCCCCCACAGGAGGAGAGCAGGAGCAGGGCAGCCAACAGCCCCGCTGGGATGGTTTTTTTCATGGGATACCTCGATCCGTGTAAGTTAAGCGTTATAAGCGCTGGAGCAGGGAGAAAACAGCACTGTTGGCAGCAAGGCCGAAGAGGAGGCTTGCTAGGTTGGCGGTCAAACCATAGGCCTCCCTACGAATCCTGGTATGACCCTTGAGCCACTTGCCGTACACCAGGGTCTCCGCCAGGAAAACCGGGATCTCTGCAAAAATAAGCAGCAGACCAGGATACGCCCGCTCACCCTGGGCGATATAGTGCCCTGCCATGGCGGCGGTGAGAAGGATTTGGGTAATCAGGTTGACAGCCAGGAATAGCTTCCAGTTCTTTCGCCAATCAAACCGAAAGAGGATCAGCACGGCCCCCTCAATGAGCAGAGTGGGGATACAGGTACAGAGGAACTGTACCAGATAGGCGAGCCACACGGGGGTAGTGTAGGTGATTTTGGCGGCGGCGCAGTCGTAGACCAGCGTAGTGTAATAGGCGTCCCGCTGGAATAGGGGGCCCACGTTCCGCCCCTCATCCGCCGTGATGGCAACGCAGAAACTCCGTGGCAAGGCCATCCCGGAGAAGGTCCAGACGCCCGGCTCCGGGACGTCGCTCCGGACGTACTCCTCCCCACCCTCATCTATGAGGACCACGGTATAAGTCCCTGTCGGGGCGTTTTTCAGCTTGATGGTCAGAACCGGGTTTGGCGCGGCGGCGTTTGCGGAGGCCGGGACGGCAAGCGCAAGCGCCAGAAGAAGGGCGCAGAGAAGGGATACTAAGGCTTTCCTGCTCATAATGTCCTCCTATCAGGCAAAAAAGGGCGCAAAGCGCCCTTTTTTGATTATTTCGCGTAAAAATTAATGAGGCAGCCGGCCAGGACAATATCCCGCTCCTCCCGGGTCATACCAGGCAAGCGGAGCTTGACGGGGGTCTTTTTCTCCCCCTGGAGAAGGGTTGCGTCCACCGTCTCCGCCATACCCTCCAGCACCTTTTTGATGCCGGGAATATAGAGCCTATCACCGGGCTGGATGTTTAAGTCTCCCACGCCCTCGGCGGTGAAGGGGAGCATGCCCCAGTTCACCACGTTGGAGCGGTAACGCTTGGTGGCATACTCCTCAGCCAGGTTGGCGCACCCGCCCAGCACCCGCTGGCAGGAGGCGGCCTGCTCGCGGGCGGAACCGTCGCCAGGCTTGAGAGCCATGACGAAACTGCCAAGGCCGGTGCGCTCACCGTCGTGACCCAGCAGGGCGGCCTTGACCTCGGGGGCGTCCGGATTTGCCCGGCGGGCCATCTCCACGGCCAGGATTTCCTTGGCGCGGGGGACGTACTGGGGGTCCTTCCGGGAAAGTGCGAATTCGGCCAGGCGCAGGGGGTTGGAGCGGTAGGACGAGGTCTCCCCGGAGGGAATAAGCTCGTCGGTGGTGGTCACCGGGTCGTAGATCGCGGCACAGGCGGTGAGGAGGAGGTCGTCGGGCAGGGCTACCTGCTCTGGCCAGTCGGCGATGTTGGGGCCGAAGACCAGCTCGGTCTCGGTCTGGGCCTTGCCCACGCCATAGTAGACCCGGGACTTATAGGCGCTGTCGTCGTAGTGGTAGGGCTCATGCACGTCGTCGGGCTTGAGGAGCTTATCCGGCAGTTCGGTTGCAGCGGTGAGAACGCCGCCGTTGAGCGCAGTGGCGGCGATGCTGCGGGCATCCATCAGTGCCACGTAGGAGACCTGCCCGTCCGAGGGCTTTGAGCCTTCCCGGTTGGGGAAGTTGCGGGTGGCGTGCCGGATGGAGAAAGCGCCGTTGGCGGGCACATCCCCCGCTCCGAAACAGGGGCCGCAGAAACAGGAGCGCACAGAGGCCCCCGCCGCCATCAGGTCGGAGATATAGCCCTTGCGGGTCAGCTCCAGATTGATGGGCATAGAGCCGGGGTAGCAGGAGAGCCAGAAGGCGTCTGAGCCTACGGAGCTGCCCTTTAAAATCTCAGCCGCCCGTACCAGGTTTTGATACGTGCCGCCGGAGCACCCGGCGATAACACCCTGGTCGGTCTGCAATTTGCCATTGACAATCTTCTTCACCAGGGAAGGGGGGGCGGATTTCAGATCCAGCTGGCGCACCGCGTCCTCCTCCACCTTGTGGAGCAGGTCGGACATATTGGCCTTGAACTCCCGGATGGGGTAGGCGTTGGAGGGGTGGAAGGGCAGGGCGATCATGGGCTCGACGGCGGAGAGGTCCACCTCGATGAGTCCATCGTAATAAGCGCCATCGGCGGGGGCCTGGGAGGCAAATTGCTCTCCCCTGCCCAGGGCCTCCAGGTGTTCCTTCACCACGCCGTCGGTGCTCCAAACCGAGGAGAGGCAGGCGGTCTCAGTGGTCATCACATCGACGCCGCAGCGGTAGTCCATGGAGAGGTTGTCCACGCCTGGACCGAAAAACTCCATCACCGAATTTTTCACCACGCCCGCCTTGAACGTGGCGGCAATGAGGGCCAGAGCCACGTCCTGGGGGCCCACGCCGAGGCGGGGTGCGCCGGTGAGGAAAATGGCGATGACCTTGGGGTAGGCAATGTCGTAGGTCTTCTTCAAGAGCTGGCGGGCAAGCTCCGGGCCTCCCTCACCGATTGCAAGGGTGCCGTAAGCGCCGTACCGGGTGTGGGAATCGGAGCCTAAAATCATCCGGCCCGGGGCTGCATACCGCTCCCGCATATAGGAGTGGATGACGGCCTGGTGGGCGGGGACAAACTCACCGCCATACTTTTTGGCGGCGGATAGGCCGAAGACGTGGTCGTCCTCGTTGATGGTGCCGCCCACGGCGCAGAGAGAGTTGTGGCAGTTGGTGAGTACGTAGGGCAGGGGAAATTCAGTGAGGCCGGAAGCCCGTGCAGTCTGGATAATGCCTACGTAGGTGATATCATGGGAGGCCATGGCGTCAAAGCTCAGTTTCAGCTCGGCCATGTTCTCGGCGGTGTTGTGGGCTTTCAGGATATGGTAGGCCATGGTGCCCGCCTTCGCCCGCTGGGGGGCGGGCAAACCCGCGGCAAGGCCCTCTCCCTCGGGGAGAAATGCGCCGCCGTGGTAGAAGACGCCGGCCTGGGTGAGCTTTATCGTCATAGGGAATCCCTCCGTGTATTTCGTTTCAAATTATCATACCAAATTGTAAGGGAAAGCGCAAGTGGGCAGACGGAGGGAGTTTGGGCGCAACCCATGCCGGACGTTTGTGCCTTACCCCCTCTCTCACTTTTCGCTCACATTTCGACTTGTCTGAAGCAGTTCCCCTTCGGTGCATCCTATATTGGGGCGCGCCGGGTCGCCGCGCCACCAGCGTGAGGGGTGAGAAGTGCAAGCCATAATTTTACTTTACCAAAATTTATGTTAACCGAATTTCGCCTAATCCATTGACTGCGCTCCGCGAATCAAGTACAATTATGTAAAATTTAGGACTTGAGAGGCCGTCGCTATGGTACATTTAAAAAAGCTGGGTGCGTTCGCTCTTCTGCTCGCCCTGTTTATCACCGCTCTCCCCGCCCGGGCGACCGGCCCCAACGGGGATCTGGGTTTACAGCTCTACAACGAGAAGACCGAAAAATACAGCGACGTGACCGTCTCCACAGTGGCGCTGAGCATTGACGGCAAGGATATGAACTTTACAGGAGACATTCCCGCCGTGGTTCAGGTCATAGACGGCTACGGCCGTACGCTGGCCCCCTTCCGGGCTGTGGGGGAGGCGCTGGGGGCCACGGTACTCTGGTCCCAGGAGAACCGGCAGGCCATATTGCGCAAGGGGGGCACCACCATCGTACTCACCCTGGGCTCCGCCACCGCGATGGTCAACGGCGTGGAGACCCCCCTGCCCGACGGCGTAGCCGCCAGTGTACTGAGCCTTAAAGGGCAAAACAACGGGCGCACCATGGTGCCCCTGCGTTTCGTGGCCGAGCAGCTGGGGGCCGCTGTAGCGTGGGTTCAGGAGGACTACTCCGCCGAGATTACCAGCGCCGCCGCCCCCATCACCCAGATCACTCGCGTCACCGCCAACTACGATGCCCAGACCGTCCTCATCGCTACCGACAGGGTCCCTGAGTTCAAGACCACGGACCTCGGTGGGAAGATCGTGGTGGACATCCTGGGGGCGGAGCTCTCCTCCGGATTTCCCGGCACCATCACGGTGGACAACGAGCTCATCACCACCGTGCGTTACGCCCAGCACGACAACGACCTCTACCCGGAGTATGCAAAGACGGTTCGGGTGGTACTGGATCTGCGGGAGGGCCTCACCCTGGCGGACAACGCCACTGTGGTGGCCAAGGAGGACGGCATCCTCCTCACCACCTTCCTGACTGAGAAAGACATGGAGGAGCTGCCGACTCCCGAGGTGCCAGCTATCGACCCCACCAAGAAGACCATCGTGCTGGACGCGGGGCACGGCGGCTCGGCCTCGGGCGCGGCCTATGAGGGCATCAAGGAGAAGGACCTGACCCTTTCCATGACGAAGATTCTGGAGAAAAAGCTGCTTGCGATGGGTTACAACGTAATTATGACCCGCTCCACAGACGTCTACATGGACCTATACGCGCGCGCAGACCTGGCGAATGCCGCGGATGCCGACCTCTTTGTCTCCATCCACTGCAACGCCTCAGCCACCAACCGGGACTTCCAAGGCATCTTTACATACTACCACCCCTCCAGCGGCCGGGGAAGGCGGCTGGCTGAGACTCTCCAGCCCTATATGGCCAAGGCCACCGGGGCCATAGATCGCGGCGTGCTGAAGGACGACTTTGTAGTGCTGCGGGAGACTAAAATGTGTGCGGTACTCATTGAGACCGGTTTTATGACCAACCACGAAGAGCTGATGCGCCTTTCTGACCCGATCTATCAGGAAAAGCTGATGCAGGGTGTGGCCGATGGGCTGACGGCGTACCTGAACAACTTAGGCTGACACGGCAGATCACCCCCACCCCTCCGGCGCGGAGGGGTGGGGGTGATTTTTTCAGGCGGGCTTAAAAAAATTCTTGACATGTAAGTAAGCGTATGGTAACTTATATGCAGTGGTTAGTAAAAGCTAACCACTTTCAACGCGCCATGGGTTAGTATTTGCTAACTTTTGTAAAATAATGGAGGGAGTGAGCTATGATGCCCTTGACAATGGCAAAGGCGGGCGAGACGGTGACCATCCGGAGAATCAGCGGGAAGGACGAGGTGCGCCAGCATTTGGCGGAGCTTGGCTTTGTGGTGGACAGCGACGTGACGGTGGTCAACTCCATCATGGGAAATTTGATCGTACAGGTAAAGGACAGCCGGGTAGCCATCGACCAGAGCATGGCAAACCGCATTATGATTTGAGGGGAAGTTTGGGATGAAGACGCTGAGAAACGTGAAGGTCGGAGAGACGGCCACGGTGGTCAAGCTCCATGGTGAGGGGCCTGTCAAGCGGCGCGTCATGGACATGGGCATTACCAGGGGTGTGGCGGTACATGTACGTAAGGTGGCTCCTCTGGGGGACCCCATGGAACTGAACGTGCGCGGCTACGAGTTAAGCATCCGCCGGGCGGACGCAGAGATGGTCGAGGTGGAATAAGCCTCGGTTTTTTTCGTCCAGCAAATGCAGCAGAGTAAGAGAGGAGCAACAGCATGGAACTGAAAATCGCCCTGGCGGGCAACCCCAACTGCGGCAAAACCACCCTGTTCAACGACCTGACCGGGTCTAACCAATACGTGGGCAACTGGCCCGGCGTGACGGTGGAGAAGAAGGAAGGGCGGCTGCGGGGCCACAAGGACGTGGTCATCCAGGACCTGCCCGGCATCTATTCCCTCTCCCCCTACACTCCGGAGGAGTTGGTAGCTCGGGGTTACTTAGTAAATGAAAAGCCCGACGCCATCGTCAACATCGTGGACGGAACCAACATCGAGCGTAACCTCTACCTCACCACCCAGCTGATGGAGCTGGGCATCCCGGTGGTGGTGGCGGTAAACATGATCGACCTGGTGCGCAAAAACGGTGACGTAATCGATCTGGAAAAGCTCGCGCGCGCGCTGAATTGCCCCGTCCTGCCCATGAGCGCCCTCAAAGGCGAGGGGAGCATGGCGGTAGCCGAGAAGGCCATGAGCCTGGCTCAGGCTAAGAAGGTGGGCGAGCAGCCCCACGTCTTCACCGGCAGCGTGGAGCACGCGCTGGCCCACATCGAGGAGTCAATCTCCTCTCAGGTGGACCAGCAGAATCTGCGGTGGTTCGCGATCAAGCTTTTTGAGCGGGACCGCGAGGTGGCGGCGCACCTGAAGCTGGACTCCGGCCTGGCCGCCCATCTGGAGGAGCACATCGCCGACTGCGAGAACGAGCTGGATGACGACGCTGAGAGCATCGTCACCAACCAGCGATACGCCTACATCAGCCGTATCGTAGACTCGGCCGTGAAGAAGTCCGCCCCAAGGCACGGCCTGACCGCCTCGGACAAGATCGACCGCGTCGTCACCAACCGGGTTCTGGCTTTGCCTATCTTCGCCCTGGTCATGTTTTTCGTGTACTACATCGCCATTGGCAGCGTGGGCGCCTGGGCCACCGACTGGGCCAACGACGGCGTCTTTGGCGACGGCTGGCACCTCTTCGGCATCGGTTCCTCCGCCTATGAGGAGTCGGTGGGTGAGTTTGACGTCGCCTCGGTTTCGATTGAGGCGTACTTAGAGGCCGCCGAGGCCCAGGGCATCGACACCTCTGCCCTCGCCGCCTCTCTGGAAGAGGGCGATGTGGACCGGGCTGCCCTCGACGCCTTTGTGTCCAGCGCCAGCGCCGCGGGCCTGACGGCTGAGGCCGAGCTGGAGGACGAGGACGGCAACGTGGAGACCATCCCTGTCAACGCCGCATCGTTTGCCCAGGCCATAGACGTGGCCGAGCCCGACCCCGCTGACTTCGGCGTCTGGGTGCCCGGCGTGCCCGTGCTGGTAGGCGGCGCGTTGGAGCGCGCCGACGTGGCCCCCTGGGTCTCTGGCCTGGCGGTGGACGGTATTATTGGCGGCGTGGGCGCCGTGCTGGGCTTTGTACCCCAGATGCTGGTGCTCTTCCTCATGCTCTCCATCCTGGAGGATATCGGCTACATGGCCCGCGTGGCCTTCATCATGGACCGTATCTTCCGCAAAATGGGCCTCTCCGGCAAAAGCTTTATCCCCATGCTGATCTCCACCGGCTGCGGCGTGCCCGGCGTTATGGCCTCCCGCACCATTGAGAACGAGCGAGACCGCAGGATAACCATCATGACCACCTGTTTTATGCCTTGCGGCGCCAAAATGCCCATCATCGGCCTCTTCGCCGGGGCTTTGTTCGGCAACAGCGGCCTGGTGGCCGTATCGGCCTACTTCATCGGCATGGCCGCCATCATCGTATCGGGTGTGATTCTGAAAAAGACCAAGCTCTTTGCGGGGGACCCGGCTCCCTTCGTCATGGAGCTGCCCGCCTACCACGTGCCCTCCGTCGTGGGCGTCCTCCGCGCCACCTGGGAGCGGGGCTGGAGCTTTATCAAACGCGCGGGCACGGTCATCCTGGCCTCTTCCATCATTCTCTGGTTCCTCCAGGCCTTCGGCATTGCGAACGGTGCGTTCGGCATGGTGGAGAACAACGACAACAGTCTGCTGGCCGCCATCGGCCGTGCCGTGGCTCCTATCTTCTCCCCTCTGGGCTTTGGCACCTGGCAGGGCGCGGTGGCAACCTTTACAGGCCTGATCGCCAAGGAGAACGTGGTGAGCACCTTTGGCGTGCTCTATGGGTTCGCCGAGGTAGCCGAGAACGGCATGGAGTACTGGGGCTCTCTGGCCCAGGACTTCACTAAGCTGGCCGCCTATAGTTTTATGGTCTTCAACCTTCTGTGCGCCCCCTGCTTTGCAGCTATGGGTGCCATCAAGCGGGAGATGAACAGCGCCAAGTGGACCTGGATAGCCATCGGGTATATGTGCGTCTTCGCTTATATAATCGCTCTGATTGTGTACCAGCTGGGTCTTTTCTTCACCGGCAGCGGCTTTACCCTCTGGACTGCCGTGGCCCTACTCCTGGTGGCGGGTCTCCTGTACCTCCTCCTGCGCCGGAACAAGGCCCTCGGCACCACTGCTACCCGCAAGTCCGCGGGGTCCCCCGTTGCCTGAAAATGACCATAAAAAGAGCGACAGCCGCTGGCTGTCGCTCTTTTTACGGTCGTCATATCACTGGGTGCGGTAGGCCTCCCTGCCCAGCCGGTAGAGGTCCCCACCCAGACTGTCGATTGCAACGGTGAGGGCCAAGTTCTCCACCTCCATCCGTTTGACCGATTCGCACCCCAGCTCGTCGTAAGCGATGACCTGGGCCGAGCGAATGCACCGGGCGATCAGGGCCCCCGCGCCTCCCACGGCGGCAAAGTAGCAGGCATTATTCCGTACGATGGCCTCCGTCACCGCAGCGCTCCGCTCCCCCTTACCGATCATTGCGGCCAGCCCCAGGTCCAGGAGGCGGGGAGCGTAGGGGTCCATCCGGCCCGAGGTAGTAGGCCCGCAGGCCCCCACCGCCATGCCCTGCTGCCCCGGCGTGGGGCCCGCATAGTAGACGACGGCATCCCGGATGGCGAAGGGCGGCTCCTCCCCCCTCTCAAGTCCCGCGCAAATGCGCTTGTGGGCCGCGTCCCGGGCGGTATAAACCACCCCGGAGAGAAGCACCCTGTCCCCCGCACGGAGGGATGGCATGGCGGCACGCAGGTGGTCGGTATGTAATAAAAGCGCTCCCACAGCGGTCAGTCTCCGTCCACGCTCAGGGGCATGGGCGGCTGGGGCCCCTGGGACTCCCGGTAGGACTGGAGGAGCTTTTCCAGCTCCTCGTCGTGGGCGCTGAATTCGGTTGAGATGCCCTCCAGAGTCTTGGTCACCCGCGCCAGTTCACCCCCGGCGTGGGAGATTGTAGCGTCCACGTCGGTACGCAGGCGGTCGTACCCTAACTGGACCTTGAGCATCCACTGCTCCAGGTCGGCCCCGGCGGCCTTGACGCGCTCCCGGGCGGCGGTCTCGGCGGCTTGGGCGCGGCAGTGGGCCTCCAGCTCAATGCCCGCCGTCCGGTCCTTCACCGCCTGATAGGCCGCTGCGGCGGGCTCCAGCTCGGCCACCCGCGCCTTGAGGGCGGCGACCTCTCGCTCCAGCTCGGCGAGGCGGGCGTTCTTCTGCTCCAGCTCGGCGGTGGATCGCTCCAGGGCGGCGGCAGTCTCCACCAGCGCGGTGGCGCTGACCTCGGCCTTGGCAGTCAGCTCTGTCTGCCCCGCCTCCAGCGCAGTCTTGGCCCCGGCCAGCTCGCTGAGCTCTTTTTCGAGCGCCTCAACCTTGGAGCTGTGCTCCCGGGTCGCCGTTTCTATATAGCTCAGCACGTCTTGCTTTTGAAAGCCGCCGAACACGGCCCCGCGGAACTGCTGCTCGTTTGCTGCCATAGTCCTCGCCCCATTCCCAAATTCCGGCGGGCTGTGGCCCGCTCTATCTCTTTTCGAGCTATTGTACCACATTTCCGGGGTTTCGTCTACACCGGGGCGGGGGGCATGTACGCAAAAGAAAACTTGCACAAGGCCCCTTCTTTCGGTATAATACAACGCAGCGAGAAAAAGGAGGGCATTTTTATGACGGTTACATATAAGCCCAAGGGAGTCTGCTCCAGCAAGATGGTGGTAGAGGTGGAGGATGGCATCGTCACCAGCCTGAGTGTCACCGGCGGGTGCAGCGGAAATCTCCAGGGCCTCTCCCGGCTGGTGGCCGGTATGCGGGCGGAAGACGTGGTCGCCAAGCTGGAAGGGGTCAGCTGCGACGGAAAGCGCACCTCCTGCCCCGACCAACTGGCCCAGGCTCTGAAGCAGGCGTTGGAGGCCTGATTATAAGCACAAAAAAGACGCCGTGGAGCGCTGCTCCACGGCGTCTTTGGCATTTTTAAGAGATCACTTTACCCTTGAAGATGACCGTCTTGAGGTTGAGGTCCTTATCCAGCAGGACCACGTTTGCCTGCTTGCCCGCGTCCAGGCTGCCGTAACGGCTGTAGATGCCGATGGCCCGGGCGGGGTTGACTGCGGCGGCGCGGACCGCGTCGGCCAGGGGGATGCCGAAGGAGACGGCGGTGCGCATGCAGTCCATCAGGTCGGTGACGCTGCCGGCCAGGGTGCCGTCCGCCAGGGTCGCGGTGCTGCCCCGTTTGGTTACGTCCTGGCCGCCCAGGGTGTACTGCCCGTCGGCCATGCCGGCGGCCCGCATGGTATCGCTCACCAGCACCACCCGGTCGGCTCCGAAGAGTTTAAAGACCGAGCGGACCATAGCGGGGTGGATGTGTACGCCGTCGCAAATGAGCTCCACTCGGCAGTCGGGGGTGTCGAACGCCGCGCCTACCACACCGGGGGCACGGTGGGTAAAGGCAGGCATGGCGTTGAAGAGGTGGGTCACGTGGCTCGCGCCGGCTGCGAAGGCAGCCATGGCGGTGTCGTAGTCCGCGGTGGTGTGAGCCAGGGAGACCGTCACCTCGTCGGCCACGGCGCGGATGAAGTCCATCGCGCCCGGCTCCTCCGGGGCGATGGAGAGAAGCTTGACCAGTCCGCCGGAGGCGGTGTTCAGGCGGTGGAACATCTCCACATCGGGGGCATGGAGCCAGGCCCCGTTCTGCGCACCCTTCTTGGCGAGGGAGAGGAACGGCCCTTCCAGGTGGATGCCGCATAGTTCCGAGCCCGGTTTCTCCGCGGCGCGGTGGGCGGCGGCGGTCTCACAGACCTTGGTAAGCTGGTCCTCCAGCAGAGTCATCCCCGCGGGGCATATCTGAGTAACACCCCGGGACAGCTCGTACTGGGCGATGGCCTCCAGCCCCTGGGGATCGCCATCGGAGAAGTCGTGGCCCTTACAGCCGTGGAAATGCACGTCAGTGAGGCCGGGGATAGCATAGCAGCCGGAGGCGTCGATGGTCTCGCCCCCGCAGTTCTCCGCGGAGATGAGCCCGTCGTCGATACAGAGGTCCCGGGGGACAAAACCCTCCCGCACCTCAAAGACCTGCGCACCGATAATTTTCATATTCGTCTCCCCCTTCTCAATTCAGCTTGGAGAGGGCTGCTTTGTCCCCCACCAAAATCACGTCGGGGTGAAGCTGGAGGATGGAGGCGGGGCACGCCGGAGTGACAGGGCCGCGGAAGGCGGCGTACACCGCGTCGGCCTTGTCCGCGCCGCTGGCCACCACCAGAACCTGCCGGGCCTGCATGATAGCCGCGATGCCCATGGTGATGGCCTTGCGGGGCACCTGGTCGGTATGCTCGAAGAAACGGGCGTTTGCGTCGATGGTGCTCTGGGCCAAATCCACCCCGTGGGTGCCGGGGACAAAGCGGTCCCCGGGTTCGTTAAAGCCGATATGCCCGTTGCGCCCCAGGCCCAGGAGCTGGAGGTCGATGCCGCCCAGATTCCGGATAAGCGCGTCGTACCGCGCGCCCTCGGTAGCGGGGTCGGTGGCCTTGCCGTCGGGCACGTAAGTGTTCTCAGGCTGGATGTTGATATGGTCGAAGAGGTTCTTCTGCATGAAGTAGCGATAGCTCTGGTCGTGAGTTCCGTCCAGGCCCACATACTCATCCAGGTTCACCGAACGCACCTGGGAGAAGTCCAGAATGCCGTCATTGTACCGCTCGATGAGCTTTTCATACAGGCCCACGGGGGTAGACCCAGTGGCCAGGCCCAGGATACAGCGGGGATTTTCCAGCACGCGGGCCGCGATGATGCGCGCGGCCCGCAGGCTCATAGCCCCATAATCTTCCGTCTCATAAACTCTCATACCGTGTAACTCCCTTGCTTTCTATATTCTGTCTTGCCCTGGAGGGCAACTTTGTTTCCAGTATCATTTTACCTCGAATAGCCGGGAATTACAATGTCTATTCTTGCTCCCCGCGCCTCTTTATTGGCGAAGGTCGCCTTCGATACCCACCACAACGGTCCTCAGGGGAATATCCTTGCCGCTGGCAGCCACCGCCGTCTCGGCGGCGCGCTGGAGGCCACCGCAGCAGGGAACCTCCATCCGTACCACGGTGACGCTCTTCACGTCGTTCTGAGCGAGGATGGCGGCTAACTTTTCGGAGTAGTCCCCCTCGTCCAGCTTGGGGCAGCCCACCAGCACCACGTGGTCCCGGATGAAGTCCCGGTGGAACGCCCCATAGGCGAAAGCGGTGCAGTCCGCAGCCACAAGAATATCAGCCCCGTTCAGATAGGGCGCGTTCACCGACACCAGCTTGAGCTGGACGGGCCACTGGCGGAGCTGGCTGGGCATCTCGCCGGTCGGTGCAGCGGCGGGATTGGTGTGGATCGCGCGGCTCATGCTGCCGGGGCAGCCGCAGGGCTGGGGTGGGTTGGTCTTGGCCTCCTTCGCGGCCTTGGAGGCCATGACGGCGGCGTGATCGTAGGCGGGGGCCTCCCGCTCCTCAAAGGTGATGGCCCCGGCGGGGCAGGCGGGCAGGCAGTCTCCCAGGCCGTCGCAGTAATCCTCCCGCATCAGCTTTGCCTTGCCGTTTACCATACCGATGGCTCCTTCATGGCAGGCGGCGGCGCATAGGCCACAGCCGTTGCAGGCATCGGTATCGATTTTAATGATTTTTCGGAGCATAATTGCTTCCTCCCTGTTCGTTTTATTGGAGCAAGTATACCATACGCCGGACCGGAAGTGCGTAACCATTGTGACGAAATCAACTTTTTGTGCCACATGACAGCATGAACGAATATTTTACAGTTGACAATCTTCTTTTTAGGCACTATGCTTTTTATGTAACTTATATAGGCCCATAATCGGTTGGGCGTGTCTACCGGCTGCCGCAAACAGCCGCCTATAAGTTCCCCGCCAAACGGGGACACTTTACATAGGCGGAGGGGCGGCTTTTTTCGCGCCTGCCCGCCGGAAAGGACGCATCAACATGAGTAACACTTCCTTTATTCTCAGGGGTGACCTCTGCTGGAGCACGAGTCCCGACCAGGTGGAGGCCATGCGAAACGGGTACCTGGTCTCGGTGGACGGTGTCTCTCGGGGCGTGTTCCAGGAGGTGCCAGAGGAGTACACCCACCTGCCGGTGGCAGACTGTGCCGGGAAACTAATCGTGCCCGGCCTTACCGACCTGCACGTCCACGCACCCCAGTACGCCTTCAGGGGCCTGGGGATGGATCTGGAGCTCTTGGAGTGGCTGGACACCGTCACCTTCCCTGAGGAGGCCCGATACGCGGGCCTCGACTACGCGAGAGCGGCCTACCGAAAGTTTGTGGAGGATCTGCGCAGGGGCCCCAATACCAGGGCCTGCATCTTTGCCACCCTCCACACCCCCGCGACCGTCCTGCTGATGGATCTGCTGGAGGAGTCGGGCCTCATCACCCTGGTGGGCAAGGTGAACATGGACCGGGGCAGCCCCGACAACCTGCGGGAGGAGAGCGCAGACAGTTCGGCGCGGGAGACCCTTGCGTGGCTGGAGAGCTCCGCGGACAGGTACACGCGCACCGGGGCCATCCTCACACCCCGGTTCATCCCCTCCTGTACCGATGAATTGATGACGCGGCTGGGCGAGCTACAGCGGGAATACCGCCTGCCCGTGCAGTCCCATCTGTCCGAGAACGCCGGGGAGGTGGCCTGGGTAAGGGAACTCTGCCCCAACTCCAAATTTTATGGGGATGCCTACGACCAGTTCGGGCTTTTCGGCGGAGACGCGCCCACCATTATGGCCCACTGTGTCCTCTCCGGCGAGGCGGAACAGGAATTAATGAAGGTGCGGGGGGTATATATCGCCCACTGCCCAGCCTCCAACATGAACCTCTCCTCCGGCGTGGCCCCTGCGGGCAAGTACTTGCGGGAGGGCCAGCGCATCGGCCTGGGCAGCGACATTGCCGGGGGCACTCACGGCTCCATCTTCCGGGCCATGTCCGACGCCATACAGGCCTCCAAGCTGCGCTGGCGGCTCCAAGACCAGAGCATAAAGCCCCTGACAACGGCTGAGGCGTTCTATATGGGCACCGTCGGCGGCGGGTCCTTTTTTGGCAAGGTGGGAAGTTTCGAGCCTGGGTATGAGCTGGACGCAGTAATTTTGGACGACGGGCGGCTGAGCACGCCCCGGGAACTGACCCTCACCCAGCGGCTGGAGCGGACCATCTACCTCTCAGAGGACCGGGACGTGGTTGGCAAATTCGTTCAGGGACGGCGGGTATTTTAAAACAGAAAAAATGCTGGTATCGAATGATACCAGCATTTTTATTGTTTCCGCTTACTCCACCGTGATGACGGACACGGGGCAGCCCTCCTGGGCCTCAACGGCGAGGCCTTCGGCCTCGGCGGGGACCTCGTCCACATAGACCTCGGCCAGCCCGTCGTCCGCCATTCGGAAGACCTCGGAGCAGGTGGCGGCGCACAGTCCGCAGGAAATACAGCCATCTCTGTCGATAGTAGCTCTCATGGTGAAACTTCCTTTCCTAAGCTATTATGATATTATAACCTGATCGAAGGGAAAATCACGGTCAACTGCATTTTAAAGGGCTTTTTCGCCTCCACTGCATGGAGGATGCCGGCGGGCATGACGATGGTCTCGCCCCCGGCCAGGTCATAGGTTTGGCCGCCGATGGTGATGTGAGCCTCTCCCTCCAGGACGGTGAGCATGGCGTCACCACCCGACTCATGGCTGCTGATCTCCTCCCCCGCGTCAAAGGCGAAGAGAGTGAGGCTCACGGCGCTGTTCTGGGCCAGGGTACGGCTGACGATCTGGCCCGGCTGGTACTCCACCAGGTCGGAGAGCTTGAGCCTCTCCTCCCCCTCGATGTTCTTCAGGCATTTTGTCTTCATAGCGTTACGCTCCTTATTTCTATTTCTGCCCCTGCTCTTCCACCAGGCGCTTTTCGCCCTGGATGGCCTTGATGGGCTTGATGTCCTGGGTCACCTCCAGGACGCCCATGTACTCGCCCTGCTCGCTGCGTACGGCGAAGTACCGGATGAGAATGTACTTCTCGCCCATGTTGATCCAGAAGTCCTCGTGGTCCTTGGCCCCGCTCTTGAAGTCCTCCACCAGCTTTTCCACGATGTGTACGCTGGCGGGGGGGTGGCAGTTGGCAACCTTGCGCCCGATGATGGCCTTGGTGCGGGGAAATACCCGCTCGGCTCCTTGAGAGAAGTACTTCACCGTGTCGTCCCTGCCCACGAAGGTAATGTCGATGGGCAACGTGTCCAGAAGGCGCACCAGCTCCTCCTCTTTGAGATTGCCGGTGGGCAGAGTGATGACGCCCGGCTCCTCCTTTGCCTCCCGCTCGGCCCGGGGCTTATACTCGGCCTCCGGCCTCCAGGTGGGTACGCCGTCGATGAGGCAGTACCCCAAGTCCCCGCTCTCGGTAGCGACGGTCTTCCACTCGTCCTGTGTCAAATGCTCCAACAGCATGGGGAAGAGAATGTTCTCCTCCTTGAAAATCATCTCGCTAATCTTACGGAAGAGCTCCTCCACCTCGGCGGCGGGCCCGCCGTTTTTGCGCAGGGCCTTGAGTTGGTCGCTTATCTCGTCGTCCACGCCCCACATCACCTTGGGCGGGGCGGTGATGCCGTATTGCTCCAGGTAGGGGAAGAGGAGATTCTCCTTCTTCACGTAGTGGCGGTCCAGTTGGGAGAGCCGCTCCAGGCCCCGTTTCAAGTCTTCCCCACCGACAGCCACCATGGGCTCCAGCTCGCTCACCAGCTCCTCCACTGCCCGGTTTTCCCTCCAGAGGGTGTTGAGGGGGTGGCCGGGGATCTTCACCGGGTCGGAGGGGCGGTGGATCTCCTCGATAGCGCCCTTGAAGACGGCGGCGTGCACGTCGCACAGCCGCTGCACCTCGGACACTGGGAGCCCGCCCTGGATGAGAGCCTGCTCCGCCTGGGCGATCTCCTCGGCGGAGACGTTGCCGAACACGGCGGCAAAACGGCCCTGGACCTCCTCCACCGTTTTCCCGTCGTGGAGCTGTCCGATCAGTTCCTTCAAGACCTGCTGCCTGTACTCCCTGTTGTTGATCTCCGCGCTCATATAGTCCCCCCCTTTATTTTATAGCCGTGGCCTTCAAAGGCCTTTTTGATCTCTTCCATACTCCGCTTTTTCAATGCAGCGCCCTTAGGGATTGTCATGAACCGGCCCGCCGTCGCCAACATGCCGGGCTTGGTGATATCGGTAAAGCCCAGGTTAACCAATATGGGTAGGATTTCCGGGTCGGCGGTACATAATTCATAGACAGACCGGCCCAGATCCAAGGTTTTTTCGCCCATTATGCGCTCTCTCCCTCCGTTGGAGCTTTCTATGCTCCTATGATAACCGAGGCGTGAGGAAATTTCTGTGATCAGAATCAAATTTTTTGCAGTTACTCAATTTTTCCGGCCAGGGATTTCAGCTCCTCGCCATTCAGGAGAAGCAGGGCTTTGTTGCCCACCGTGCGGAGAATCCCGTCGGCCTCCAACTGGCTTAGCTTGCGGCTTACGGTTTCCCGGGCGACGCCCAGGAAATTGGCCATTCCCTCTCGGCTCAAAGGGAGGCGGATGAGCACACCCTCCGATGTGAGGTCGCCGTACTTCTCCGCAAAATCCAGCAGCAGACCGCCGATACGGCTGTCCAGGCTGCGCACCCCCATGCTCTGTACCGCGTTCTCCATCCGCTCCATCCGTTTCTCCAGCTCCTCGATGACCTTGATGGCAATGTCGGGGTTGGCGCGGAGAAGGGCATAAAACTCGTCCCGGCCGAAAGCGCAGGTCCGCACCGGCTCCAGCGCTTCAACGGTGTAAGCGCTTTTCCGTCCGCCCAGCAGGTTCCTCTCCCCGAAGAAGTCCCCCTGCGAGAATACGTATAAAATCTGCTCCCTCCCGTCGGGAGTGAGTTTATAGGCCTTGGCGCTGCCCTCGCTGAGGATGACCAGGGCGTTCAAGTCCTCCCCCTCCAGGGTGATGGGCTCGCCCTTTTCGTACCGGTAATGGCGGGCGATGGAGGAGAAACGGCCCATCTCCTCCGGACTTAGAGATGCGAAAACGGGTATCTTGTGGGCACAGAGTTTGTCAAGGCAATCCTGGCTGCAGCAGGCGCATCCTGTCACGGTGCCTCACCCCTTTCCTTGTTTTTCTCCATTGTATCGAAGATAAATTTTCCTGTCAATGTACCCGGCTTGGGCCGTCCCGCGCCGTCTACTGTCGCAATTGACGCACCTGCCTCAAAATGGTATAATGGTATAATTGAGACTAAATATGCGATAAGACGGAGAAAACCGATATGTGGATTTCCGATCAATGGAAGGATTATGAGCTCATCGACTGCGGCAGCGGGGAAAAGCTGGAGCGCTGGGGGAAGTACACGTTGATACGTCCCGACCCTCAGGCCATCTGGCAGACCGAGCGCACCCACCGGGGGTGGCAAAAGCCCGATGCCCGGTACGCCCGCTCCTCCACCGGGGGCGGCCAATGGGAGGTCAAGCGCACCCCGGAGCGCTGGACGGTGGGGTACGGGGGCCTGACCTTCAACATCAAGCCCATGAATTTTAAGCACACCGGCCTTTTCCCCGAGCAGGCCGCCAACTGGGATTTTGCCGCGAGCCAGATCAAAAGTGCGGGCAGGCCCATCCGGGTGCTCAACCTCTTCGCCTACACCGGCGCCGCCACGGTGGCCTGCGCCGCCGCGGGAGCCGAGGTCTGCCATGTGGACGCGGCCAAGGGCATGGTGGCGTGGGCCAGAGAGAACGCCAAATCCTCCGGCCTGGAGAGCGCGCCCATCCGCTGGATCATTGATGACTGCGCCAAATTCGTTGAACGGGAGATACGCCGTGGCAAGCGGTACGACGCCGTCATCATGGACCCACCCTCATATGGGCGTGGGCCCTCCGGGGAGATCTGGAAGCTGGAGGAGAACCTTTGGCCTTTCGTTGAGCTGGTGGCCGGCGTGCTGTCAGACGAGCCGCTGTTCTTCCTCATCAATTCCTACACCACCGGCCTCGCCCCCTCGGTGCTTACCTACATTTTAGAGAGCATCGTCACCAAAAAGCACGGCGGGCACACCGAGAGCGCCGAACTTGGCCTCCGCGTCACCGAGAGCGGTCTGGCCCTCCCCTGCGGGGCCACAGGCCGCTGGGCGGCCGACCGCTAGACCTAAAGAGGGATATTATGGATAACATTATTAGAACTAAAGACCTCCGTTTCACCTATGCCATGGAGGAGGTGGGCCGCGCCCCCTCGGCGCTGGACGGGGTGGACTTAGACCTAGAGGAGGGCTCTTTCGTCGCCATCCTGGGTCACAACGGCTCCGGCAAGTCCACCCTGGCAAAGCAGATGAACGCCGTCCTCCTTCCCTCCGGGGGCAAGGTGTGGGTCGACAATATGGACACTTGCGACGAAAACCTCCTCCTTGACATCCGCCGGACGGTGGGTATGGTCTTCCAGAACCCGGACAACCAGATCGTCGCCAGCGTGGTAGAGGAAGACGTGGCCTTCGCCCCGGAGAATCTGGGTGTGCCCCCGACTGAGATACGTAAGCGGGTAGATGAGGCCCTGGCCATGGTTGGTATGAGCGAGTACGCCACCCACGCTCCACATCTCCTCTCTGGTGGGCAAAAACAGCGCATCGCCATCGCCGGGGTCATCGCTATGCGGCCCCGCTGCATCGTATTGGACGAGCCCACCGCCATGCTGGACCCCATCGGGCGAAGCGAGGTGCTGAAAACCATCCGGCAGCTTAACCGTGACGCTGGTATCACGGTGGTCCTTATCACCCACCACATGGACGAGGCCGCCCAGGCTGACCGGCTGGTGGTGATGAGCAAGGGCAAGGTCATCGCCGATGGTCCTCCCAAGGAGGTCTTCCAGCACGTGGAGGAGCTCAAGGCCGTGGGCCTCACCGTCCCCGAGACGGTGGAGCTGTGCTGGCAGCTCCGCCGGGAGGGGGTCGACCTCCCCCTGGATGCCATCAGCGACGAGGACTGCGCCCAGGCGCTCTATCAGGTCTTACGGTAGGAGGAATCGCTATGAACGACACTCCCCGTGGCAGTGGAATTTGCCGTGGACTTCTCGGCGCCGTCGTCACGTTTTTCATCCTCGATATTATGGCTACGGAAGGCCTTTACCTGCTCAACGACAGCTTGCTCACTATTTTTATCACCTCCGCCGCCGTTGGGGCGGTGACCGGTCTTTTTGCCTACCACCACACCCGAATCCGTACGCTGGAGCAGCGGGTGGAATACCTGGCGCGGCAAGTGGAGAAGTTAGAAGACCGCAAGTGACCCCGGGCGGCATCCCACAAGGAGCTGCACCATCTTTTACGTTAGGACTGTTGCCATTTTGGAACCCATTCTTCAAGCGGAACACTTAACCCACGTCTACTCGGCGGGCACCCCCTTTGAGCGGGAGGCCCTGCTGGACGTGAACTTCACTGCCTACCGGGGCGAATACCTGGGCATTATCGGCCACACCGGTTCGGGCAAATCCACCCTCATTCAGCACTTAAACGGTCTTCTAAAGCCCACGTCGGGCAGGGTCCTCTTCGAGGGGAAAGACATCTGGGAAACCAAGGAGCGCACCCTCCAAACCCGCTTTCAGGTGGGGCTGGTGTTCCAGTACCCGGAGTACCAGCTCTTTGAGGAGACGGTGTATAAGGACATCGCCTTCGGTCCCGGCAACATGAAACTGCCCGCCGATGAGATTAACCGCCGGGTCCGTGAAGCCGCTCAATTCGTGGGCCTCAGCGACGAGACGCTGGAGAAGTCGCCCTTCGAGCTGTCCGGCGGACAGAAGCGCCGGGTGGCCATCGCGGGAGTCATCGCCATGGAGCCTTCGGTCCTCATCCTGGACGAGCCCACCGCCGGTCTCGACCCGGTGGGTGTGGAGAACATTTTACAGAACATCCATGACTACCACACCGCCAAGAACGCCACCATCATCATCGTGTCACACTCCATGGAGGAGGTGGCCCGGACGGTGGAGCGCCTGGTGGTGGTGGACGAGGGGAAAATCCCCTTCCACGGCTCCCCCCGGGAGGTTTTCGCCCATGAGGCGGAGCTGGTGCACATGGGTTTGGGCGTGCCCCAGGTAACCCGGGTGTTCCACCGTCTGCGGACCCTGGGCATGGACATCGACCCGTCGGTCTACACCATCGACCAGGCGAAGGCCGCCATTCTCGCCAAGCTGGGAAAGGGGGCGGTGTAAATGGCACTTAAAGATATCACCCTCGGCCAGTATTTCCCAGGCAAAACAATCCTTCACCGGCTGGATCCCCGTACCAAGCTGATCTGTACCGTCGCCTTCATCGTGGCCCTCTTTCTCGCGAAACAGCTTGTGGGGTACGGTATTCTGCTGGCCACTCTGGGGGCACTGGTGGCCCTTTCCCACATCAAGCTGAAAGTCATTTTGAAGGGCTTAAAGCCCATCTTGTTCATCATCGTCTTCACCGGTATCTTAAACCTCTTCTTTACCCCCGGCACTGCAATCTGGGAGCTGGGTTTCCTCAGGCTGACGGCGGAGGGCATCTGGGCGGCGGTCTTCATGGTGCTGCGCATCTCCATGCTAATTGTCTGCACCTTCCTCCTCACCTACACCACCTCCCCCATCCTGCTCACCGACGGGCTGGAGCGACTGATGAATCCCCTTAAAAAAATCAGAGTGCCGGTGCATGAGCTCTCCATGATGATGTCTATCGCCCTGCGGTTCATCCCCACGCTGATTGAGGAAACCGATAAAATCATGTCGGCCCAAAAGGCCCGTGGGGCCGACTTTGAGACAGGGAACCTGGTCCAGAAGGCCAAGGCCCTCATCCCCCTGCTGGTACCTCTCTTCATCTCGGCTTTCCGCCGGGCGGACGAGTTGGCCATCGCCATGGAGTGCCGCTGTTACCACGGCGGCGAAGGCCGGACCCGGCTCCGGCAGCTCAAGTATACCGGCGCCGACATTGCCGCCATCGCCCTCTCCCTTGCCCTGTGCGCGGGGGTGTATGTATTGGGGCGGTTCGGGCTGTAAGAGCTCTAAATTTTATATAACTTTAATGAGAGTTTCAAGCTTTATGAGAAATATCGCGATAAAATTAATGTACGTCGGAACGGCCTACCATGGCTGGCAGGTCCAGAAGAACGCCTCCTCCGTGGAGGAGACGTTGGAGAAGGCCTTAGCCACCGTGGTGTGCCATCCGGTGAAGTGCATAGGCGCAGGCAGAACCGACGCTGGCGTCCATGCCGAGAGCTATATCGCCAATTTTCACACCACCTCCACCATCCCCTGTGACCGCATTCCTCTGGCTGTCAATACCCGGCTGCCGGAGGATATCGTGGTGGTCAAGGCTACCGATGTGGGGGAGGATTTCAACGCCATCGGTTCCTGCGTTAAGAAAGAGTACACCTACCGCATATACAATTCCCGGTTGGGCAACGCGTTTTATGTAAACCGCGCATGGTTTTATCCCAAGCGCTTGGACGAGACGGTGATGCAGGCTGCTGCCAGCCATCTGGTTGGCACTCACGACTTTAAGGCCATGCAAAGCGTGGGCACCGACGTAAAGAGCACAGTGCGCACCGTCCATTACTTTGATATTACCCGTGACGGAGACCTCATTGAGTGCAGGGTCTGCGCCAACGGTTTTCTCTACAACATGGTACGGGCCATGGTGGGCACCTGCGTCTATGCCGCTGAGGGCAAGTTCTCCCCCCACGATGTGCCCGCCATTCTGGAGGGCCGGTGCCGTACCAACGGCGGCCCCACAGCACCGCCGGGGGGGCTGTACATGACCAAGCTCTGGTATAACGAAGATATCCTCTAGATAGCGGGCTTCCGCCCCCCGCATCATCTCAACAGAAGAGGCATATACATGAAAGACAAGCAGCCGCGCGGCGACATCTACGAGGTAAAAAAGGCCCCGGAGAAGAACGCCGCCAAGAAAAAACCGAATATTGTAGTACGACTGCTGGCCTTTCTGCTCACGCTGGCTCTGGTGCTGGGCGCGGTGGCGCTGGTGGTCTACCGGGACAAGGTGAGTTTCGACTCCCTGCGGCGCTATTTCGCCTACCACAACCTGCAGAAAAACGACAGCGGTCAGGCCGAGAGTTTCCACTACGACGGCAGCTCAAAAGACAGCTTTGCCGCCGCTGGGGACAGCCTCCTGGTCTGCTCCGACTCGGGCGTCCGGCTCTACTCGGGCAGCGGCGCGCAGTATGCCGCCGACCAGGCCGTACTGGAGTCCCCCGTGACGCAGTCCTCCGGCTCATACGCGCTGGCCTACGATGCGGGGGGGCGCAGCCTCTTTGTGTATAAGGACCGCTCGGAAAAAGGCACGCCCCCTCAAGAGAACATCCAAGGGGACATTCTGTCAGCCCGGGTGAACGCCTCGGGCCGTCTGGCCGTCACCACCCGGGCCACCGGCTACAAGGGCTCGGTCACGGTGTACGACGCCCAGCTCGCCCCCGCCCTTCAGCTCAACCTGTCCAGCAGTTTCGTCACCGACGCGTTGGTCTCGGCGGATAACAAGACCTTGGCGGCCATCACCATGGGCCAGGGGACGGGCAGCTTTGAGAGCGCCCTCTCCCTCTATGCTCTGAGTCGCACGGAGGAGGACACTGCGCCCGACGCCACCTGCCCCCTTGGCAGCGGCGTGGTGCTGGACCTGGGAGAGTGCGCCGCCGGGTACTGGGCCCTGAGCGACGCCTCCCTTTCCCTGGTGGACCACGCTGGATCGCTGGCAGGTTCCTATGACTACAACGGCCGCTATCTAAAAGAATTCTCCCTGGGCGGAGACAGTTTTGCTGCCCTCCTCCTGGGTAAGTATCGGGCAGGTACGGTGTCCGACCTGGTAGTGGTAGACAGTACCGGCGCGGCTTCGGCCACTCTCTCTGTCAATGAACAGGTGCTGTCACTCTCGGCCTCCGGGCGGTATCTCGCCGTCCTCACCGCCGATCGGCTGGACCTCTATACCGCCGACCTGACTCCCTATGCCACCCTGGAGGGCACCCAGGGTGCCCGCAAGGTGCTTATGCGCGAGGATGGCACCGCCCTCCTCGTTGGCAGCAACACAGCACGGCTCTATATTCCCGACTGACCCCCAAAAACCACCTGACAGATTGGAGGCCCACCCATGTCATTTGCCATGCCCTTCGTCCTCTTTGACATCGCCATCCTCCTCGTCCTGGCATTCTTCATCTGGAGAGGTGCCAGCCGGGGGTTCATCCTGTCCCTCTTCGGGCTGGTGGCCATTCTGGTGGCCTTTGCTGGGGCCAACTTCCTGGCGGATGCCCTGGCCCCCAAGGTGGGAGAGGCTCTGGAGCCTAAATTTGCCGCCGCCATTGAGGAGAAATTGAACGAGCAGTTCCAGAATACCTCCGTCTCTGACATCCCGGCGGACAAGGAGAGCGACTATCCTCTTCAGGACGTGCTGAGCGTGCTTAAGGGCATGGGTCTTTACGAGGATCTGATCAACGCCGTTGACAAGGCGGTACAGGAACGCATGGCGGAGGCAGCGGCAAGCGCCGCGGCGGCCGTGGCGGCCGCCATTGCCCAGTCGGTGGCGTACATGGTGCTCTTCTTCGTATTCTTCGTGCTCATCCTCCTGTGCTGGACGCTGCTCTCCCACGCACTGGATCTGGTGAGCAAACTGCCTGGTCTCAACGCTCTCAATAAAACAGCCGGAGGCATTGTCGGTTTAGTCAAGGGTTGTCTTATTCTCTTCGTGGCCGCATGGCTTTTGCGCCTATCTGGCAGTCTCATACCCGAGGAGGCGGTGGAGCAGACCGCCCTGCTCAAATTTTTCATGACGGTCAACCCCATGACCCTGTTTACGGGCGTGTAGTCTCCCCCGTCACTCTCACTCACGAGAAAGGAAGATGCCGTGTATGAACGTTCCCAATACCCTCTCGCTCTTGCGCCTGGCCATGGTGCCGGTCTTCGCGGTGGTCTTTTTCCAACCCTTCCCCCACGCGCGGTACTGGGCCGCGCTGATATACGCTCTGGCATTTATCACTGACATTGCCGACGGGTACATCGCCCGGCGTTTCAATCAGATCACCCGCCTGGGCCGCATCCTGGACCCGCTTGCCGACAAGCTCATGACCTTTACGGTCATTATCTGTATCGCCTCAGCCCAGATCATCCCCACCTGGGCAGTCGCCGTCTTCTTCATCAAGGAAACCGCCATGGGCCTGGGGGCCATGTCCATGCTCCATAAAATTGACGACGTGATGCCTTCCAATTGGCTGGGCAAGGTGTCTACGGGGGTCTTCTTTGTGGTGTGCGCCGCTCTGGTGCTCTTCCCCGCTATCCCCCACAAATGGGCCACCGGAATGATCTCCGTGGCGCTCGTGCTTACCATTCTTGCCTTTCTTTACTATCTCTGGCTCTACGTCTCCGTAGTTGGAAAGAAAAAAACCAAGTAAAATACCAGAAATTCATATGCAGTTCATAATTTAGCATTAGAATTACCTCTCCAGCAAGAAGGAGCTGATACAAATGCAACCAACATTTTGCAGCAGATGTCATAAAAACGTCGCTGTGATTTTTATTCAAAAATTAGAGGGCGGAGAGACCAAGAGCGAGGGTCTCTGCCTCAAATGCGCCCGGGAGCTCAATATCAAGCCCGTGGAGGATATGATGCAGAAGATGGGCATCTCCGATGACGATCTGGATGGTCTCACCAACGAGATGCTCTCCGCTTTCGGTGGGGCCGAGGGGGCCGAGGGTCTCATGCCACAGGAGGAGAGCGACGACGAGGACGACGATGGCCGTACCGCCACTTTCCCCTTCCTCAACAAGCTTTTCGGCAGCCAGAACCCCCAAGCCGGCCCCGGAGATACCCCGGCGGGGGACCCCCGCACCACCCGGGAGGAAAAGAACGGCGGCAAGGACCGGGCCGTCAAGCGCAAATTCCTGGAGAATTACTGCATCTCTCTCACCCAGAAGGCCGCCGATGGAAAGCTGGATAACATCGTTGGCCGGGAGGAGGAGATCCAGCGTACCATCCAGATCCTTAACCGCCGCCAGAAGAACAACCCCTGCCTTATCGGCGAGCCCGGCGTGGGCAAAACCGCCATTGCCGAGGGTCTTGCCCTGCGTATCCATAATCAGGACGTGCCCTACAAGCTTCTCGACAAGGAGGTCTATCTTCTGGACCTCACCGCCCTGGTGGCTGGCACCCAGTTCCGCGGCCAGTTTGAGAGCCGCATGAAGGGCCTTATCGACGAGGTTAAAAAATTGGGCAACATCATCCTTGTTATCGACGAGGTCCACAACATCGTGGGCGCTGGGGATGCGGAAGGCAGCATGAACGCCGCCAACATCCTCAAGCCCGCGCTGAGCCGCGGCGAGATCCAGGTCATCGGCGCCACCACCCTCACCGAGTACCGCAAGTACATTGAGAAGGACTCCGCCCTGGAGCGGCGTTTCCAGCCTGTCATCGTTGAGGAGCCCTCTATTGAGGACTCCGTCAAAATCTTGCTGGGCATCAAACGCTACTACGAGCACTACCACTTCGTGTCCATCTCCCCCGAGATGGCGCGGCTGGCCGTCACCATGAGCGAGCGGTACATTACTGACCGCTACCTCCCCGACAAGGCCATCGACCTTATTGACGAGGCCTGTTCCGACGTGAACCTCCACAACAAGTCCCTGGCCCGCCAGGCCGAGGTGCGCAAGGCGCTGGACGCTCTGAACCGGGAGCGGGACGCGCTGGTCGCCACCCAGTCCAAAGCCGGCCAGTCCTCTGAGGACGCGGCCCGGGAGTATGAACAGCTAGCCGCCCTCAAAAGCAAGGAACTGCAGCTGCAGCAGGAGCTTGGCAAGCTGGAGGCCCAGAGCGCGCCCCCCCTGACGGTGGAGCACCTGGCTCACGTGATCGAGCTGTGGACCAAGATTCCCGCCAGCCAGATCCAAGAGGCCGAGTACGAGCGCCTGGCCCAACTGGAAAGCCGCCTGAAGGAGCACATTATCGGCCAGGACGAGGCCGTGGCCGCCGTGGCCGCCGCCGTGCGCCGGGGCCGGGTGGGCATCGCGTCCAAGCGAAAGCCGGTTTCCTTCATATTTGTAGGCTCCACCGGCGTGGGCAAGACCGAGCTGGTGCGCCGCCTCGCGAGCGATATGTTCCATTCCCCCGAGTCCCTCATTCGGCTCGACATGTCAGAGTTCATGGAGAAGTTCGCCGTCAGCCGTATCATCGGCTCTCCCCCCGGCTACGTGGGGTATGATGAGGCGGGCCAGCTCACCGAGAAGGTCCGGCGCAAGCCCTACTGCGTTATCCTCTTTGATGAGATCGAGAAGGCCCATCCCGACGTTTTGAACATCCTTCTCCAAATTCTGGACGACGGTCACATCACCGATGCCCAGGGCCGTAACGTGAACTTTGAGAACACCGTCATCGTCATGACCAGTAACGCCGGGAGCGATACCAAGTCCGCCGGCTCCCTGGGCTTTGGCCGCACAGCCAACGAGCAGGGCAAGGAGCGCACCATGAAGGCCCTGGAGGGTTTCCTCCGCCCCGAGTTCATCAACCGTGTGGACGAAATCGTCTACTTCAATAAGCTCACGGAGGAGAACTTCAAATCCATCGCTGCTATCATGCTGGATGAGCTGAAGGCCATTCTCGCCGACAAGGGGATCACCTTTACGTATGACGAGAGTGTCCTCGACTACCTGGTGAAGAAGTCCTACTCCCTCACCTATGGCGCTAGGAACCTCCGTCGTCAGATCCAAAAAGATCTGGAGGACCCCATCTCCACCAAACTCATTGAGAGCTACAAGGAGCCTGTGCGGGAGATCAAGGTCTCCTCTGACGGGGAACGCGTCAGCGTGGAGAGCCTGTAAAATCGCCAACAAACAAAAAACGCTGTATGCGGCAGTTATGCCGCGTACAGCGTTTTCGTTTATAACAAATACTTAGTGAGACTTCCCCTCAGCAGTCGCTATGTCCACACTGTTTTCGGCAATGGCCTCAATGGCCGCCGAAATGCCGCGGGCCATGTCGTTGATGTTCATGCTTGGCGTGGTCGCGGGGAGACTCACCACCTGATTGGGCACAAAGGGCACATGCATAAAGCCGCCGCGCACACCGGGGTACTTCTTCGCCAACGTGTACAGGACGCCGTACATCAGGTGGTTGCACACAAAGGTACCGGCGGTGTTGCTGACACTGGCCGGAATGCCGGCCTCACGAATCTTTGCCGCCATTGCCTTCACAGGCAAAGTTGTGAAATAGGCGGGTGCGCCATCCTCAAAGATGGGCACGTCTATAGGCTGGTTGCCCTCGTTGTCCTTGATGCGGGCGTCGTCCACGTTGATGGCGACCCGCTCGGGTGTCAGGTCAAAACGGCCGCCTGCCTGTCCAATGCACAACACAGCGTCCGGCTGTTCTTTTTCGATCGCGGCGGCCACAATGTCGATGGACTTATGGAACACCGTAGGGACCTCGACCTTGACCACAGTCACGCCGCCGATCTGATTGGCCACCAGCTTAACAGCCTCCAGCGCCGGATTGACGGTCGCTCCTCCAAAGGGGTCAAACGCAGTAAGAAGTAGCTTCATAATGGACCTCCTTGTTTAGCCTTGTTAAAGGCGCAGGGAACGACCTTGGCCGTTCCCTGCCGCACCGATTCTCAGAATGCCAATACGTACATCAAAACGACATGGATCAGCAGCATGACCAGCGCCACAGGCAGCTGAGCAAAGATAATGGCATACTTGCTCTTGGTCTCCAGCAGAGCGGCAGGCATAATGTTGAAGTTTGCTGCCATCGGGGTCATCAGAGTACCGCAGTAGCCGGCGGTCAGGCCCAGGGCGCCCACGACCACCGGGTTAGCGCCCTGCATGATCAGGAACGGGATACCGATACCCACTGTGATGACAGAGAAAGCGGCGAAACCGTTGCCCATAATCATGGTGAACAGCGCCATGGCGATACAGTAAACAGCGCTGGCGATCAGGCGGTTACCCTCCGGGATAATGGCGGAAACGCCCGAGGCGATCACGTCGCCCACACCGGCTGCGGTAAACAGAGCGCCCAGCGCGGCCAGGACCTGCGGCAGAATACCGGTGGTACCGACGTTGTCCATCAGGCGGGTACCGTCCTTGACGGCGTACGCAGCCTTGGGACGGAACAGCACGAAGGCAACGATCAGCGCCACGATAGCGGAAACCCCGATGGCGTTGTTCGCACCCAATTTGGTAATAAAGGTGGCCACCAGTACGGCGGTGATCGCCAGCGTCAGTGCGGGGATGAAGACCTTATAGCCCTGCTTGTCCGCGTTGGCACGGGTCGCCTCGGCAGCCGGCGTATCGCTCTTGCTCTGCTTGACCTTGCCCAAAGCGGTGAGCGCCGCCATCACGATCACGCACAGGCCGACGACCCAAGTGGGTACATAGGGGCCCGCGATAAAGGTGAACGCCAGAATGAACCAGAATGCGGCTGTGAAGTAGCGGGGGCCGAGCTCACTATCCTTCAAGGCCTTGATGCCGTTCAGGATGAACACGATGCCGATAATACAATAAAAGATTTCTGCAATAATCGCGCTCATTTTACTTCGCCCCTTCCTTCGCCTCTTTCTTAGTCTTTGCGGCATAGCGGCGCTTGAAAATCTGATCCCAGAGCAGCGCGTAAACAATGCCGACCACCACAGAGATCACCGCGATGGGGACGGACTGCCCGGCGATCTGAAGCGCATCCACCGCATAGCCCTGCTCGGTCAGCGTGGACACGATCAGCAGTGTGCCGGAAGCACCCATGAAACAGTTCTGCGCAAAGAAGTTACCATAGTTTTCAGTACCCGCTGCCAGACCCTTGATCTTGTCCTCAGTGGCCTCATCGATCTCACCGTACTGCGCGACGGCGGCAGCCTGTGCCATAGGGTTGATCAGGGGGCGGATGAACTGGGGATGGCCGCCGATGCGCAGCGAAAACGCAGACGCTATGGTACGGACGGTCTGCCACACAGCCAGCAGGCGGCCCGTGGTGGCGTTCTTCATCGACTTGATCAGATCGACCGCCTTATCCTTTAAGCCATAACGCTCACACAGGCCGATAACCGGCAGCGTGAGCACGAACAGTGTGGCAGTGCGGTTGGTAATGAAGGCTTTGCCCAGAGTCTCCAGGATTTCCATTGGGCCCATACCCGCGACCAGGCCGGTGGCCAGACCGGCAACCACAACCACAGCTAGGGTATCGAACTTGAGAACAAAACCAACGATCACGATCAGGACGCCAATGAGCTTGATAACTTCCATAAAAACGCTCCCTCTCTTAAAATTTAAAAGCACTGCGTCCGGTTGGTCACACAGTCAACAAAAAGCAGTGCCTTTACTTGCATTAACGGTAGCATAAAAATCTAAAATCGGCAATATTTTCTTTTTACTTCAGCACGTCAACGCAATAAAATTGGTAATTCGCACAAAATGCACGTTCATTATTTGTAACATTTTCTTGCCAACCACCAGCCAAAAAAGCCCTTGCGGGCCAAACCATCCTGCATAATGGGTGCGCCGTCGGCATAAATGGTCGGGGCATGCGTCACAATGTCGAAGTGTCCTGCCGAATCATGCTTACCGCCCAGCGCCAGATTGCGCCCAAAGCCGATGTGAAAGGTACCATAGGCGGACTCATCCTCCACATAGGAAAAACCCCTGCATTGAGACAGCTCATTCAGCCCGATGCCAAACTCAGCGGCACAGTACATTTCAGGGTCCTGAAAGTTCTGTATAAATTCCCGCAGGCGCTTGCCGCTGGGGGTATCCGGGATATCGACCAGATACCCGTTATGGAACACCAGCCGCAGTGGCTCGGTGACAAGGCCTATATAGCCCATCGAGCCATCTAATATGACTACGCCATTCGTCTCGCTCTCCACCGGAGGTATATACACCTCAAAGCTGGCCGAGGCGCACACGCCCGAGCGGGCCGCCACACCGTTAAACAGACCCGGCTTGCGCCCTTTGATGGATAGTGTCAGATCGGTGCCCGCGGCGGTGGTGATGCGGATCCAGCTTGCCATGCGCAGCGCAGGCAGCAGAGGACGAGCTAGCCGGGCGGCGCGGCGGGGATCCATTTGCAGAAAATCCTGTTCCAGCAGAGAGGTGCCGTCATTGGTTGAAAGGGGCAAAGACAAAAACTTTGCGCCATGACGCAGTGCATAGCTCACGGCGTTGGTCGTGATAAAAGAATCGTTTGTCGCCCCCACAATGGCGGTTGCATAGGACATGATATGGCGCATTTCTTCAATACTGTCCCCGGATTGCACCGAATGGGCCGGAAGCACTGAAATTTTAGGCGTTGCGCCACAAGCCTCGGATGCAGCCGCAAAGGCTTCTACCTCCCGCAGTTTCGTTTCATCCGTGATAAAATGCAGCACATCCTCAGGCTTCGCCTGTAGCCAGCGCTCCACTACGATCCGTGCCCCCTGCTCAAGTTTCATGATATAGCTCCTTCTGCCCTGTCCTCGATTTTTACTTTATAATATAGCGTTGTCTGCCCGGCACTGCAAGGAAATCCGTCATTTATTTAGGGAAATGTGAAATTTATGGGGAAATCGGGGGGGCATCGATTACATCCCGGGCGGGTTCGTTTCCTGATTGGCTCTGATTTCGGCGCTCCCCTCCCTGTCGGTTCTGTGCGTCGCCCTGTAGAAAGCCCCAAAAAAGAAACTGATCCGCCCACGCATAAGCGCATGGGCGGATCAGTTCAACTCCAGTGTCACAATCTCCAGTTCTTTCTTCATGGCATAGGTCAGGGTGTACATGGTGCCGCCGAGTAGGCCGTCGTAGGCGGCGATAAGCATGGAGGCACGGTCTACCATGTAGCGATTGCGCCGGAGCATACAGCCCCGGTCGTAGTGGTGCTGCACCATCGTCTCATAATCGCAGGCCTTGACCAAGGCAAAGTACCGGTTCCGGTCCCGCTCACTCCAGCGGGCGGCCTGCTCCTCGCAGGGGATGGCGGCCTCCACCGTCACGCCTGGCAGCCTGCTACGCAAATCCAGAGCCGCCTCGCAGAAGTAGAGGTCCGCGCCCAGGGCCATGCCGCATATGAAGTGCCGCATCCCCTTCTCGTAGGCATCCTCCAATGCGGCTGCAATGCGTTTTTTGAGGTCAATGCAGCGCGGGTCACTCTCGTCCGCCCCCCAGGGCAGCTTATCGGGCCGGTGGCCCGTAAAACAGCAGGTAACGTCTCGCCGCACGCAGTCTGATCCCCCCTCGCCGAAACTTTTGTTTTCCCTATTGTAGTATATCCGAAAAGCATAGTCAATGTGTTTTGGAACATCTGTGCTAATTATTAAAATTAGGTAGATTTAGGGCTTGCAATTTTTCACCAAACCGTTATAATAAAGAGGAAACAATCGAATAGATGTCTTCAGGGCAGGGTGAAAATCCCGATCGGCGGTAAAGTCCGCGAACCGAAAGGTTGACCCGGTGTAACTCCGGGACCGACAGTGACGGGCCATATATTTGGCACGAAGTCTGGATGAAAGAAGATGTGTTAATGTGCGCACCTCCTACTGATATTAACACCTGAAAGGCATTGCTTTTCGGGTGTTATCTTATCTTTAGGAGTGTTTTTTATGTCCGAGCAATCCGCGTCCCTTCCCCGCAAGCGATCCAAGGTATTCACCACAAACTACATGGTCAAGGTCGCCGTCATGGCGGCGGTAGCCCGGGTTGTGATGCTGCTGGAATTCCCGCTGCCAATCTTCCCAAGCTTTTTAAAGCTGGACTTCTCAGACCTGGTGCCCCTCATCGGCTCTCTGGCCATGGGACCGTTGGCGGGCGTCCTGATTGAGCTGGTGAAGTGCCTCATCCATGTCATCAATACCACCACCGGCGGAGTGGGGGACTTGGCTAACTTCGTGGTGGGCGCTGTCTATGTCTGGTCGGTGGGATTCTTCTACCAGCGGCACAAGACCAAAGGGGGTGCCGTCCTGGGCCTCGCGGTGGGCACCCTAGCCATGATCATTGCAGGCGCGGTGGTGAACTACTTCATCACCATTCCCCTCTACGGCCTCGTTATGGGCTGGAGCGAGGAGATGATTGTGGGCATGGGATCAGCTATTCTTCCGGCGATCCAGGATAAATTTACGCTGATTTTGTTTGCCTTCTGCCCGTTTAACCTCCTCAAGGGGGTTATCCTCACCCTGCTTGCACTGCCGCTCTATAAGCGTTTCTCTCCGCTGCTGCACAAAGGTCTGATTTAAAAAAGAGCCCCCGGCCAATTGGCCGGGGGCTCTTTTAGGGAGAAGAGACCGGTTGATTGTAGAACAAACGTTTGACATCAAGGCGAATAAGTACTATAATAAAAATAGAAGATAGAAAAACGCGGAGGGGGGGCTGGGGATGGACAGGTTGATTCTGCACTGCGATTTGAACAGCTTTTACGCCTCGGTGGAGCTTCTCTCCCTGCCGGAACTGAGGGCCAGCGGCAAGCCGGTGGCCGTGTGCGGGGACCCGTCCTCCCGACATGGGGTCATCCTGGCCAAGAACGAGGCCGCAAAAGCCTGCGGGGTGAAGACGGCCGAGACCGTCTGGCAGGCGAAAAAGAAATGCCCGGACTTGGTGCTCCTGTCCTCCCACCGGGGGGAGTACAGCAAATGGTCCAAGGTGGTCAATGGCATCTACAACCGTTTCACCGATCTGGTGGAGCCCTTCTCCATCGATGAAAGCTGGCTGGACATGACCGGCTCAGCCCACCTCTGGGGAGGGGATGGACGGATGGTGGCCGACTTGGTACGGGAGACGGTACGGCGTGAGACGGAACTCACCGTATCGGTTGGGGTGTCGTTTAACAAGGTCTTCGCCAAGATGGGGAGCGACTACAAAAAGCCCAATGCCACCACAGTCATCACCCGCGAAAACTATCAGGACCTCCTCTGGCCCCTGCCGGTAACCGACCTGCTCTTCGTAGGCCGGGCTTCGGCGGAGCTTCTTCGGGGGTACGGCGTCGACACCATCGGAGATCTGGCCCGTTTCGGGCGGGAGCCCCTCATTTCTCTGCTGGGAAAGCAGGGGGCCACCCTCCACGACTATGCAACGGGGGCGGAGCATGAGCCGGTCTCCCCTGCCGTCGCCACGGCGCCCCCCAAGTCGGTGGGGAGTGGGCTCACATTCAAGCGCAACCTGCTGGGGCTGGAGGATGTACGCACCGGCGTGGCCGCCCTTGCGGATGAGGTGGCCGCCCGGCTGCGCAGGCACGGGCTCAGGTGCGCCACTGTCCAGGTCACCATCCGAGACCCCAGCTTTAAGGACATCTGCCGTCAGAAACCGCTGCACGCGCCCTGCTGCACCGCCCGGGAAATCGGCGCGGCGGCCATGGAGCTCATCACCACATCCTGGAATATGAAAAGCCCCATCAGGGCCCTCACCATCACGGGTCAGAACCTTGTGGGAGAGGATGAGGTGACTGAGCAGATTTCCCTCTTCGATGAGGGCGCCGTCCCCCGGCGGGAGCGGCGCGAGCGCCTGGAGCAGGCGATGGACAAAATTCGCGGCAAATACGGCGAGGAGGCCATCACCTTTACCTCCGCTGTCAAGGGTGAGCTGGGTCTCACAGGGGACAACAAACTCCCGCCTCCCGATGGGGAATAACGGAGCTTATCGTTCCCACACGACCAGGAGAGTTCCTTTCTCCACTGCCACCCGGACAGGGGCGCCCGTAAACTCATTGCTGACCCCCAGGGGGAAGTCGCAGGTGAGGTTTGCCCCGTTCAGAGGGTACTTGAGGCCTTCCAGAGTCACACCATAGGCGGCGTCTCCCTGGCAGAAGACCGACACCATTCCATGCTCCCTCGCCTCTATGCATAGTTCTCCGCCGGACACCGCGCCGGCCATCCAGCCGGGGCCGCAGAGGGCGTTCTCACATCTCCGGCGCGCAAGCCAGGTCAAAATCTGCAGATTCGCCAAAGTGTGGTCGAACCGCCCGCCGGTGCCGCCATAGATACGAAAGCGCCGATAGCCCCGTTCCACCGCCAGGCGGACAGCGGCCATGGTGTCGGTGTCGTCCTTCTCGGTGGGAAGGCGAACCACAGCTGGGCCGGTGGGCGTCTCCCCCAGGGAGTCGAAGTCGCCCACCAGAAGATCGGGGGCCACGCCCAGGTAGGCAAGCCAGGCAAGGCCCCCGTCCGCGGCAATCACCAGGTCGCCGGTACTGGGGGCGATGATATCCTCCGTCCGCTCACCTGCGCCTACAATATAGCACATGGGGCTTTCCCAACCGTCTGTTCTCTTCACGCCTGCTCATCCTCCCGGAGATGCCTGGATTTACTCTGGGAATAGGATACCACAAATTTGAAAGCTTTGCGACCCTCCTTTTCTCATCCCCGCCCGCCCATTGCCTCCTCCAGCTTTTTAAGCGCCTTTTTCTCGATGCGCGATACATAGCTCCGGCTAATGCCGCACTGGGCGGCAATCTCCCGCTGGGTGAGAGGGCGTCCGCCGCTCAGGCCGTAGCGGAGGGTGATGATCAGGTTCTCCCGGTCTGTGAGGCGCTCGGCCACGCAGCGGCGGACCTTGATGCAGGAGTCCCTGGCGTCTAGGTCGTCGAGCATATTGTCATCAATACTGATGACGTCCATGAGGGAGAGGGCGTTGCCGTCCCCGTCGGCGTCCAGGCTGTCGGACAGGGATATCTCCCCCTGCAGCTTGCGCTGGGAACGAAAGTACATCAAAATCTCATTCTCGATGCACCGGGAGGCATAGGTTGCCAGCCGGACGTTCTTGTCAGGCTTGAAGGTGGTGATGCCCTTGATGAGCCCGATGGTGCCGATGGAGATAAGGTCATCCTGGTCGGCGGTCTGTGTGTAATATTTTTTTAACAGACCAAGCGAAAGGGCATTTTTTATGGGAGTCCAGTGGACAAGCCCAGTTCAGGGACATAGCCGGGAAATGGTAACCACTGGAGCGTAGTAGTATAAAATTACTCTCAAATCTGATACGTTGCCTTACTTCGAGCAGAACATGACACGGAGAGAGTAAGGAGCCAAGAACCTGTGTTCTTGGCTCCTTTGAGGACATTCATTCTTGTCCTCTCCTTATCAGACAATTTCACTGCGAATCGCTTCTACGATACTGACTTTTCGGAATTTATGCTTACCATACTGCATAGTGGAAAAGGTCAGCATGAGGACGGCGATCGTGCTGATGAGCATCGCGTCCCAAGGCAGCGCATAGCGGAACACAAAGACGTTTGCCATCATGCGGTGCATTGCTATAGACAGTCCCACGCCGATCGGCAGGCCAAAGGCCAGTGATTTTATGCCGTACAGCAGACTCTCAAGGTGCAGCATTTTATCCATACCGCGCGGGGTCATACCGGCGGAATAGAGCATTGCAAACTCATGTCGGCGCAGCTCCATGCCGGTCGAGATGGTGGTAATCGCGCTGGTCACGGCAATCAGAGACAGCATCCCGATAAAGCCATATCCAAACAGCATGATAATCAGCACGATGTTCTGATTGATATGTGCCGATTGCGCTACATTTTGAATCTGGATGGTCTCGCCCAGCGGAAGAAGAAGCTCCTCCGCGCTGTCGCAAAAGGCCTGCGGGTCCTGGGCGGTCACGGCATAGGCAGTTCGCGAATTATTCGCTTGGAATAGGGTACGGTATATGGATTCCGGCACCATAATGTTAATCAAATTTCCGTTAAATATAATCGCCGGGATACTGTCAGGAATTTTATCTACAGTCGCGGCAATGGTTACATCTCCATAGGTCTTCTTTTCTTCATTTTCCCGTCCGCGCTCCAGGGGCAGCTTCGTGCCGACTGAAGCCTCATAGGGGACGAACTCCTGCACCTGGCCGTCCTTCCTTAGCGCACCGGTCGTATTGATGAGAACGCCCGGAATTTCCCCTTCTTTAACCTGCGCCAGCGCCACAAAGTCGGCGTCCGGTATCGCATAGAGATTCAAGTCCCGCTCCGTCTCTCCTTCAGCGCCAGAAAGCATTCTCTCTGTGACGAAGCCCTTTGGCGCGGTGGTGGAAAAACTGGTTTCTTGAACCTTTCTAAACGCTGCGTCCGGGATAGTACGAAGAAAGGCATCGGCCTTGTCCACCGTCTCCAAATCACCCTGGGTCATGACAAGCACATCAAAGTCAAGTCCGCCGTATTGCATTTCAGCGTCCTTCTTCATAATGTCTACCAGCGACCACATACTCACGAACATGACCACACTCACGGTCAGACTGATGACAGTCGCGCGGTATTTTCCGCGGCTGCGCTTGAGGGACTTCGCCGCCAGGGTGCCCTCAAAGCCGAATAATTTACGCACCGCAGGAGAGGTTTTTATACGCTTTCCGCTGATCTTAATATCCTTTGTCTGTCGAATGGCTTCAATTGCCGTTGTTTTAGCCGCCTTTCGGGCGGGCAGCCATGCGGAGATAAGGATGGTGAGCAGCGCCACCAGCAAGGAGATTATAGGAATCAGCGGGTGAAATACTACCCTGAACGAGAATGTGCCATTATTTAGTCTGTTTAAATCCACCAGCAGATAATTGGTCACCCAGAGCACAAAGATGTCAATCAAAAATCCAAGCGCAATCCCGAGCGGTATGGAGATCGCCGCCAGCGTAAGCGCTTCAAACAGAATGCTGCGCCCGATCTGTCCGCTCGTCGCGCCGATACTTTTGAGCAGCCCGAATTGCCGCACCCGCTCGGTAGCCGAGATATAAAAGGCGTTGGAAATTACGATAATTGAGCCCGTCATAATAATGGCAACGGCAATCACGGCAACTCCAATAAAGCCGACGATGACGCTCTTGTGTATCATGATGCCCTCCAGGCCCAAGAGCTCATAGTTTAGTCCGTATTTTTCTACGCCGAACTTCTGGGAAATCTGACTGGCAACATTATTCACATCGCGCCCGGGACTGGCAAAGCGAAGGTAGAGATTGACATGGCCGGGTGTATCGCTGTCCTTTGTATAGTGTGTGGAGAATATCTCCTCGCTTGAAATCTCCGTGGCAATTTCCTTAGTGACATTGGTATACACGACATGGTAATCGCCCTTTTGCTTTATCTGCCGCAGCAGCAAATCATGTACACTTGCGACAAAACCCGCTACCGCGCACACCATAGCCACCGACAGCATAATACCCATAATAGTCATTAGGGTCCGTGAGCGATTAAGCCGCAGATGCCGCACGGTGAGCCTGTTCACGATGTTCATGAGAGCGCCTCGTTTCTGGTGATGCGCCCGTCTTCAATGGCGATGACGCGGTCGGCCTGCAGAGCAATGCGCTCGTCATGTGTAATAACAAGCAAGGTCTGCCCATATTTTTTGTTGGACAAATGCAGGAGCTCCATGACCTCCTTGCTGTTTTTGCTGTCCAGGTTGCCTGTAGGTTCATCCGCCAAAATGATCGCCGGATTGGTAATAAGCGCCCGCCCGATGGATACGCGCTGCTGCTGCCCGCCCGAGAGCTGATTTGGCAGATGGGAAACGCGCTCGGTCAGACCGATGGTGGTGATAATTTCCAGGAGCCGTGCCTCGTCTACCTTACGTCCGTCCAAGAGCTGGGGCAAAGTAATGTTCTCTTTGACGTCCAGCGTCGGGATCAGATTATAGAACTGGTAAATAAGGCCGATGTGCCGCCGCCGAAAGATCGCCAGATTGGACTCGTCCAGCGAATAAATATCGGTGTTGTCAATGAGAACTTTTCCGTCTGTCGGCCTATCCACACCGCCGAGCAGATGTAAAAGCGTAGACTTTCCCGAGCCGCTCGACCCGACAATCGCCACAAATTCGCCCTTGCGGACTGAGAACGACACGTTATCCAGCGCCTTTACCGCGGCGTCACCGGTTCCGTATATCTTTGATAAGTTTTTTACCTCTAACATCTTGTTTCACCTCGAGCCTATGATACCACCCAAACATGACCCCTCGGTGACGATGAAGGTGACAGTTTTGTCACTTACCGATACAGCTTCAGCGTGAATATGGCGCCGTTGTCATTCATGGCATCGATGTCCCCGTTTTGCTTACGCAGGATGGTACGGCTCATGGCAAGACCGATGCCCACGCTGTTTGCGTCCTCCGCTATTGATGGATGCTTTTTATTACCGCGATAGAAGCGCTTGAACAGATGAGGCAGATCCGCGTTGTCGATGCCGGGGCCATTGTCACGCACCTGGATGAAGGTATAGAGCAGGTTTTTGCCATAGGCAATGTCAATGACGGTACCAATTGGAGTGTTTTCGACAGCGTTTTTGATGATGTTGCCAAGGGCCTCCACGGTCCAGTTCGGATCGCATTGGACAAGGGTGTCCTCACCGTGGACATGAACGGTCTGTTCCTTGATTTCTATGGGGATGAGCATTGTGGAGAGCGCCTTTTTGATTAGCTCAGAGAGCAGAATAGGCGTTTTTGTAAGCGCCGCGGCATCGGCATCCAGTCTGGCCAGCTTAAGCAAAGTCAGCACCAGCCATTCCATCCTGTCAAGTCCCTGCCGCATAGAGGCAAGGAATTCCCTGCGTTTTTCCGGAGGCAGGTGCTCCTCCTCCAATAAGTCCGCCATGATACCGAGGGAGGTAAGCGGGGTTTTTAGCTGGTGGGAGATATCCGATAAGGCCGCCGCAAGCTCCGATTTATCCAGTTTCAACGCGTCTGCTTGCTCGGTCAAAGCGTTGGCAGCCTTGTAAATCTCATTTTTCAGAATGCTCAGCTCTCCCTCACTGTTATCACGAATATCCAGCAGAACCTCACCATTGGCGACTCTCTGTAGATAAAGGCTCAGCTCCGCAATCTCATGGTACTGCTGCCGTGTGAACAGGATGCTGACCGACAATACGCCCATACAGCCCAAAAAGCAAAATAATCCCGACCAGGGATTGACCGCCAGACAAGCTCCGGTGGCTACAAGGCAAATGCCGGCGGCCACAACAAGAAACGTTCGAAAGACTTTATTCCGCAACATATCAGTCCCCTGCCTTGTAGCCCAGCCCGCGCACGGTCAGGATAATTCGTGGATTTTGGGGATCATCCCCCAGCTTTTCACGCAGACGTTTCATATACACCGAAAGGGTGTTGTCATTGACAAAATTCCCGGCCGCATCCCACAGGCATTCCAATATCTGATTGCGCGACAAAACCTGCCCTTTATTGTGTGCAAAGGTCAGGAGCAGCTTGTACTCCAATGCGGTCAGGGTGATTTCCGTATTATTTCTATAAACCTTTGCCTTTGCCGTATCAATTTTGACATCGCCGATGGGTATGTCGCCCGAGGCATCCGACCTACGCCGCAAAACAGCCTTCATGCGCGCAATCAGCTCCCGCACCCGAAACGGCTTTGCGATATAGTCGTCCGCGCCCAGCTCCAGGCCCTTGACGGTATTGCCCTCATCATCGGCCGCGGTGACGAAAATAACAGGTATGTCCGATACCTGCTTGACGCGCTCAAACACCGAAAAACCGTCTCCGTCCGGCAGAGATAAATCAAGCAGCGCAAGCGAGAACGGCTCGGCCTCCAAGGCACGGAGCGCACCCTCAGCATCTGGGCAATGCGTTACGGCATAGCCCTCGGTTTCCAATGCGTAAACGAGCCCCGATGCTATCATCGCATCGTCTTCTACGAACAGAATATGCAGCAAGCCCATCACCCCTTATGTGCTCCTATCATAATTTACATTGTTTAATAATGCAAGTAAGACACAAATCTTTTATAAATTCCTTTGCTGCCATAAACGTGGCAGCGTGTCCTCCCAGATTAATTCACTCTTTTAATACAATCAATCAGTATATGAGACTAATCATGAGCGTTCGCCCTAAAGAACCGCATCATTATCTTGTTAGTATAGGTGTCCGGCCGGAATTTCAAAAAAAGGGTTTGCCAGAAAAATGCTGGATCATATACATGAAAAAGTAGATATAGACCCAAAATCTATAGGTATTGATGTGGACATGGAAAATCCTGAAAATGTTAAGCTCTATAAACATTTAGGCTATAAGGAACTTGGAAATTTAACTATTTACTGCATGTTTAGACCAAAGTGCCGGCAAAAATCCTGAATTTAATCTAATATGGATAAATAGTGCTTATACCATGCCTCCGAGGATCTACCAGATTCGACTTTTCAAAGAGACGAAAAAGCGTTATGATTATGAAAAGTTTAGAGTGAAGGGTCGAAATGAACACCATGAGGCAAAAATATACCAGGTCTCAAGTGGTACTTGAAATCATTGCAGTCTTAATCATCCTTGCTACCGCTGCCTTTCTGCTGACCCGCTGGCCACTGATTCCGGAGCAGATCCCCGGTCATTATAATGCTGCCGGACAAGTGGATCGGTGGGGCGATAGATCCGAAATTCTTGCACTACCGGCTGTAGGGAGTCTTTTATATGGACTGTTAACGGTCATCTCCTGTTTCCCCTCGCTGTGGAATGTGCCGGTTACCATAACAGAGGATAATAAGCCGGGCGTATTCAGCAGGATGAAAACAATGCTGCTCGTGCTGAAAGCGGAGATGCTGGCTGTTTTCGGTTTCTTGGCAGTCAATACCTCTATGGCAATGCCTCTTCCCGGTTGGTTTCTTCCCATCACGCTGGCTATTGTCTTCGGATCCGTGCTTTTTTCAGTAATTGATGTCCATAGGTATGCAAAAAGATAGAAAAAATGAGGTCTTAATTATGAATACGCCTGCTGACGTGATTGAAGTCATAGAATATAACCAGGCTTCCTATCGGACCTATATGGTCAATATGGAGAATGCGGCAGATATAGAGGAATTGGCGAAGATTCCGGACTCCTGTATTCGCTGGATTAATGCAGACGGCTTGTGCTCGGAAACCGCACTGGCCGCTCTTGGCCGCGCTTTTGACATACACTCCCTGGTCTTGCGAAATATATCCGATACCACACAGCGTGCAAAAGTTGAAGAGTACCAAAGCTGTCTGTATATTGCCGGCAAGATGCTTTTCTTCTCAAACAATGAATTGATTGTTGAGCATATGAGTTTTATCCTCGGGCCCCGCTATGTGATTACTGTTGGCGAAACGAAGGGAGATGTATTTGAGAATATTCGTACTCATATCGCTGCAGAGGGATCGTCTGTCAGAAATTCCGGCGCGGATTACCTGCTGTATCTGATGCTTGATGCGCTGGCTGAGGGCTACTTCACGGTTCTGGAAACAGTCAAGGAAAACATCGACACGCTGGAAGATCGGGTTATGACAAAAACAGAACAGGAGCATTTGCAGCAGATCCAAAATATAAAAAGAGAACTTATCCGCGTCAGTAAATGTATTTGGCCACTCAGAGATGTTGCATCTTTGCTGGGAAGAGAATCTTTGGCATTGATCCGTCCAACTACCGAACCGTATCTCAGGGATGTTTACAGCCATATCGTGCAGGCTATTGACACAACCGAGACCTGCCGCGATCTTCTTTCAGGTCTTGCGGATCTTCACATCTCCAACACAAGCTACAAACTCAATGAAATCATGAAGGTTTTAACCATCATTTCCACCATTTTTATTCCGTTGACTTTTATTGCCGGCGTGTACGGTATGAACTTCCTTTATATGCCGGAGCTTCAGTTTAAGTGGGGATATGGCATCGTATGGGCTGTAATGCTTATAGTCGCAGGCTGCATGATTTATTATTTCAAGAAGAAGAAATGGTTTTAACTTTGGATAATAAGAGCTTTAGCAGAGTTAACGTATGGAACAATTGCTGATAATTGCGGCAATTATGATCGGCACGCTTGCATTCTTCTACCTGCTTATTTTTAAAATTCTCGGGTTAAGGATCATCAGCTCCAACGAAGAGCAGTGGTGGAGAAATGGTGGAGTCGGAAGGCTCGTTAAAGACGCCATGATCGTTTTGAACGGAGAAACGGGATACGCCCCGAACTGCAGCGCGGCGGTATCCAGTTTAAGATCGCGCTCCTGTACAAATACAAAGGGAGTCAATCGTTTAAGATTGACTCCCTTTAAATACTATTAAAAAATCAAGAAAGCTTTTCGATCCAAGCCACAAAAGCGCTTATGAAACTGTCAATGAACGCTTTTGTATCCGCATTGCTCAATGAGCCGTTTTCATCGATCAAAGTGTGGTAAGAACCAATATAAGCTTCCGGCTGGGCAAGGGTCAACACATTCAGAAAGGCGAGTACCTGACGTAAGTGGTGATTTGCCCCAAATCCGCCGATCCCTCCGGGGGACTGGCTGATGATCGCCCCCGGCTTACCGTTCCAGACATTCTTACCATAAGGACGCGACCCTACATCCAGTGCGTTTTTCAGAGCCGCGGGAATCGAACGGTTATGCTCCGGCGTGATGAAGAGCACCCCGTCCAAGGCCTGTATTTCATCGCGGAATATAGCGTATTCTTTCGGATCAGCGCCGTCAAAGTCCTGATTATAAAGGGGGAGTTCGCTGATATCGATCGCTTTAAACTCCACCCCTGCCGGCGCGTGACTCTTGATATACTCGGCGATGCTTCCGGAAAAAGAGTTTTTTCTCAAACTGCCCGTAATAATTCCAACTGTTTTACTCATAATTAAATACCTCCATTTATGTTTTAAAAAACTACTGATTGCATACTGTGAATCTTGTGCGGATAAACTGCGGCCTTTCTATTTCGTCCAAAATCGCAACTGCCATCGTTCCGCTCGTTACAATTGATTTCCCGTTTGCGGAGCTAAGCAGATGATCCTTGCCCAGAACAGGAGCCGTCGCTTCCCCGGGAACAAATTCTGCTGAGGGCGATACCCCCACCCAGTTGACGTTTTCGATGCTCTGCAGGAAACGAAGGGTCTTGTAAGCCTCAATGGGAATAGAAATCCAGGAATCTGCGTTCGGAGCCGTTTTTATGGTATCCAAAAACAGGTTTCCTTCCTGATCGAGTAAACTTCCTGCTCCAAGTATAAAGAATAACCTTGGGCGTTCCGTTTCTCTGAACAGGGCAATGAGTTTTGCCGCCAGATCAAGATGCAGATATGCTTTATCCGGGGATGTTGAAAACGCGTTGATAATAACATCAAAGCCGTCGATATCTGATCTTGATAAATCAAATGCATCTTTCTCGATTATTTTTACGTCTCTCCCCAACAAGGAAACGGCTTTGTCTTTGTTTCGCACAATAGCAGTTACTTCATGTCCACGTGATACACTCTCTTTGTAAAGGGCAGTGCCGGCCATGCCTGTTGCTCCGATAATTGCGAGTCTCATAGATATCCCTCCTAGTTCATGCAATAAATTCTTTTGTGATGTCGGCCAAAGTAATGGCAGACATTTCATCTTCTGCGGCGCTTTGGATATTACCATATAAACGTTTCAAGGTGCTTTCAATCTTCGCCCCCACGGGGCATTTGTGATTGGTATTGCTGTGAATGCCAAACAGATCTAAGTTTTCTTCTACGGCCAAAAATATATCCAGCAGCGTAATATCCTCTGCTTTTTTTGCGAGCCCTGTAACGCCAATCTTCGTGCTTGTTTTGATCAACTGCGCTTTCTTCAGCCGGCTCATCAAACGCCGGACAAGCGCCGGATTGGTGTTAATGCTGGAGGCGATATACTCCGAAGTAACAGGCTGATCCTGTGTCAATGTAATTACACTCAAAATATGGATGCTGACCGATAATTTCGTAGAATACATAGGCGCCACCTTTTGTAACCATTATAGTTACTAATACTCCGGTTGTCAAGTATTCTTTTTGCTTGCACAGTGCATTTTATAAAAAAGTGGCTGTTGAAAAAGCTCAGCTCGGACTGGGGTTCCCTCATAAATGAAATTGTGGCGGGTAATATATAATTCTGGAACGTAAAAGGACTGTCGTAGGAGACCACAAAGTAGTTGATATCCGCAAAAAATCGGCCTACTCCACCGGACATAAGCGCAAGATGGCTCTACCCGGGCCGGATCTTTTGAGGGTGGATGAATACTGATAAAAAGACCGAGGGCAAATGCAATCCTCCAATAAGGATGTTTACGAAAATCATAATTGTTTAGCATACAGCCGAACGATTACCGATGAATTGTAAATAATCTTTATTGGAGGATTTGCTTTATGGCAAAGTTTGAATTTGAATACACAGAGATTGATGGGTTATTGTATCCCAACATCGAAATTGACGTAAAAATCATGCTTGACAACTTGGGTAAGTATGGTCGGCTTCGTCTGAATTACCTTCACGAACAAAAGCCGGGAATGTACAGGGAACTGCTTTTGACTGGCAAGCTGGCAGTGCACTGTGCAACGGTTGACGAGATTGCCTTTGAGATGGCAGAACGTATTCGAGCCGATTACCTAAAATTGCACCCTATGCCGGAGGAAGATACAATGGAACGCATCCGTTTATCAGAATTGGCACAGGAACTCGCAGACGAGTGTGTGCTTCATGACTTGATTTGTGGCTAATCCAAAGTGCCCTGCCTGATTTTAACAGGGCACTTTCCCACATTATTGCAATACAGACATACCGTTTGCTATAATCAAAGCTATAAGGTCGGAAAGGCTGGTGAGTGTATGGAGAATTTGATTATCTCAGAATATCATGAAATTATTTTTGAGAAGATGAAAGCTGACAGATTGCTGAAAGAAAACGGAAAGCCACCATTTCGGTCAAGGACCGATTTCTGCCGATATTGTGAGCGAATTATCCAAGATCGTGAATTGCAAATACTCCGCACAGAGGTTATGGCCTTAGAGAAAACTGTTGACCGCTATCAGGAACGATTTAACATCGTCGGTTCCGTACATAAGGCGTTTTTTGAAGATACACCACACGGAAAAGCATATAAATATCTTCACATTGAACAGTTGCTTTTGGTGTTCAATCACACACCCATGAGGTTTATGGATTGGTTTTTAGAGCGATATTGCTATATGAAATTTTCAAAAGCTCTTCCGGATTATATGGACTATCTTCGTACAAATGGACTGGAAGCCTGTTTTAGTGACATTGCCCATGCTCTGTATCGCAGATTTAATTTTGAATAATACTGGAATTGCAAAAGGCGCACAGGCTGAAATATCAACCTGTGCGCCTTTTGCGTGAATAGCTTATTTCGTTTTTCTCACGCCGTTTTCATCGACCTCATATCCGTCGATTTTCGTACTCTTGGCAAGCTTGCCGTCGTCATAGAAATAATACCACTTTCTGTCAATCTGGAGCCACTTACCAAATACCATGCTACCGTCTGCGGTGAAATAGTATGTCTCGCTTTCTCCGTTTGCGCCAAGGTTCCAAAAGCCTACCAGCATGATATTGCCAGAATAGAAACGCCAATCGTTTCCATCCTTAACCCAGCCGGTTTTCAGAACACCGGTAGTTTCAAAGAAATACTTCACGCCATCAATGGTTTGTGTACCGGTAACGGCCTTGCCAGTCTTATAGTACAGGTACTGTCCGGCATCGTTTTTCGCCCAGCCCTGTGCGGTGGCAGGGTCAATGGTCTGCTTGATGTAACGGTGGAGCATGGAGCTGACCTCAGCACGGGTGGCGTTGGCCTTGGGGTTAAACTTGTTGTTTGCTTCGCCCATCATAATCCCTGCCTGCTGCATGGACATAACTGCTGTTTTGTAGGCGCTACCTATGCTGGAGGCGTCCGCGAATGTCGCGGCGGTGCGGGTCACAGGCAATGTATAGCCAGTGGCCTTTGCGTAGTTTGCGAAAATCACCGCGATCTCCTCACGAGTGACGGCACGGTCGGGTGCAAACTGGCTGTTGCCGATGCCCTGCACGACGCCCTTTTTGTACGCCCATTCGATATATGGACGGAAGGTGCTGTCTGTTTTTACATCGGTGAAGCTGTTTGTGGTGTATGCCTTGGTGTCCACACCCGCCAGCCTGCCGAGGGCCGTTACCAGCATTCCCCGTGACATGGCGGTGTCGGGGGCAAAGGTGGTTTCCGTTGTGCCGGAGAGAAGCCCACGGCCGACTACATAGTCAATACTGTCCGCCGCCCAATGCTTCGCCGTGTCGGTGAATTTTGCGGATGGTGCCGTGTAGCCCACACCGTACACCGAGAAGTGATCGGTGGACAAAATCATACGTCTGCTGTTTGCATCATATGCGGAATCCGCAATTTGGTTAATCTTTTTGTCTGCTCCCACATATGCGCCATAGAGGTAACCGCCGAACTCATTTTTGCCGGGTTCCACTAAGATGCTAAGGGTGGAAGTGCCAGTTCCCAGCGAAGAGATATTGATTGTCTTGCCATCCTTTGTGGAACTTAGCATGATGTCAAATGCGTTCCGCAGGCCGGTTACTGTCGCTGGCTTCACGGTAATAGCAAGGTTACCGCCGCTTTGTGCCTGAAGCTGTTTAAGTGCCACTGTATCAAAGCTCATATTTACCGGCAGGCTGGATATGTTGAAGGATTTCACGTCAGCCTCCAACAGACGATTTAGGGCTTTGCGCTCCAAGGTAAGGGCAAAGCCGGTCGCACCGGAGGCGGTTACGGAAATATCTACACTGATGCCATTTGCGGTGTTGCTGTTAGTCTTAGCAGCTGCCAGTGCTTTTTCAATCGCCGTCTTTGCCATGCTGTCAGTAATAATCAGGGCTGCATTGCCGTTTGTCACTTGTGCGGTGGCATTTACACTGGCGATAGTGGGCTGGTTGGGCTGTGCCGTGGGAATAATAGTCGTATTGCGGGAATCGCTGCTGTCGCCTCCGCTGCTGGAGCGGTTGACGGCGTTAAAGGTGACATTGATGCCGGATACCTCTGTGTAAAGAAGCGTATCCTCCGGCACAAACCGGACTTCAAAGGTATTCGAGCCTGATACGGCGGCGGCCGTTGGGTTGACCCATTCAAAGTGTCCGCTGACACTGGCTTCTCCTCCAGTCAATGCGATTTGTGACAAGGCTGTTCCGGTGTAAACCGTACCGCTGACGGCTGGGGGCGTTGTAATGTCCGGAACCATTCGGACTATGGTAAAGGTCGCGGAGCCGGTGCTGCCTGCATAGCTGCCGGTGCCAATGATATTGACGGCTGCGAAGGCTCCCACATTGGTGTTGTCCTCATAGGAATAATTGAAATGCACGCCCTCAGTCAAAACCGTGGTTCCATCCCTTACCTCCGGCGTAGGTGTAACGGCATTGCCTGTGTAAACCTGTGTTCCAACCGCATCCACCGTGAAGGTAATCACACGGGGATTGACAGTCACCTGAAAAGCAGCGTTTTTGGCGTTGTAATCATCATCTGCCGCCTTTATGACAGTGATGTTTACCTCCCCTGTACCGGTGGGAGTCAGCGTTGTTCCACTGATTTCGCCGGGGCCGCTGGTTACAGCATAGCTGACAGATCCAGTACCTGAGCCGCCGCTAATAAGCGTGGATAAATCCAGCGTTTCGCCGTAATTCATCGAACTATTCACACCGTTTATATTTGCCTGTTCCGACTTTGTAAAGCTGTATGCCAGCACCGTGCTGGTTGCACTGTTATAGTTGCTGTCCCCACTGTATTCCACGGTAAAGCTGTAGTCATTGGCCGCATTGGACGGGGTAAAAGTGGCGGTGTTGTTTGGCAGGGCTACGGCTTGTATGGTGTCTGTCCCCGCCTTAAAGGTCAGGGTTCCAGTCACATTGGCAGGAAGCGCGACTGTCAGCGTTGCACTGCCGGGGCGGGACTGTGTTCCTGTGGGGCTGGCTTCCAGCGTCAGGATGGCCGTGGCTTTGTTCACTGTTACTACCACATCCGCCGTAAGCGTTACGTTTGTATAATCGTAATTCGCCGTGTCTGTCGGTGTATAAGTTACTGCAAAGGCATTTCCGCTTTGCGCCACGGTGGGTGCGGTGGACGGAGCAGCCCATGCAAATGAACCATTTGCATCGGAGGTACTATTGAGCGTTGCGGCCGCCAGCGTTTGCCCGTAAGTAATCGCCGTTGCCGCGGTTGGGAACGTGATAGACGGAGCCGCTGCCTTTGCCACATTTACCGTAATATTACCGTTAGCGGCTTCGTAGTTGCCACTGGGGTCGGTATAAGTAGCAGCGAAAATCTGTCCATTGCCTGCCGCCGTGATTGCCGTTGACGAGTCCTTCCACGCATAGTTTGCTGGCAGGGTAATATCCGCAAGTGTCAGCGTAGGTGAATAGGTAGCCGAAACGGCTTCTGTTAATGTGAAAGTACCGGATGCTTTGCTGATGGTGAAGTCTGCGGTAGCCGTTTTGGAATTAAAATTTGACGTAGTTGCCGACGTCCCCTGAACCGTGTAGCTTCCTACCGCTGTAGGCGCAACCGCAGTATAGGTGCTGTCGTCTGCGCCCTGGACCTTGTAGTGATAGGACATTGTTCCCCCACTGATATTGACATCAGCATTTGGTGCAGGAGTTTGCCCATAGGGGATGTTGTCGCAGGAAATAACCAAGAGATTAGTTCCTTTGAGAATGTTAAAAAATCTTGCTCCGCTACTGCCCGCGTAATTCCCTATGCCAAGGACAGAAACCTTAGCGTCGCTTCCGACATTCGTATTGTCGCTGTAGCTATAAGTAAAATCCACGTTTTTTATCAGAACTGTGCTGCCAACCTTCACCTCCGGCTCCGGGTAAAAGCTGCAGCCGGTGTAGGTCTGATTCAGAATCGCCGCAATGGTAAAATCTGCATCGGATTTCGGGGAAATCGTAAAATCCGCCGTAGCTGTTGCTTCATTGTAATTTGCCGTTTCCGCCAAGGTGCTCCGCACGGTATAGCTCCCCGCATTCACAGGTGCGTTAGCCGTGTAGAGGTCGTCAACTGCGCCCTGCACTTTATAGTCGTAAGTTACCGCACCGTCGCCGGTCTGGCTTGTAACCTGCGGGCTTAGCGTTTCTCCATAAGTAATATTGGCGCAGGAGATTGCCAGCGAACCGTTTGCCTTGACGATGGTATAGGTTACGCCGGTCTTTGTGCCTGTAAAGTTGCCCTTGCCAGAAAGGGTAACAGTCACCGTTCCGGCTTTTGTTCCCGCGCTTGTCCCGCTGTTGTCCGCGCTGGTAATGGAAACGGTGTAATCCGTGTCTTTGACGAGCGTTTTACCGTCAAAGGTAACGGTTGGATAAACCGTTTCTCTGGTATAGGTATAGCCTGTTGTCTGCACGGCGGCATACTGAATATCCCGCGTCGTCAGATACAATCCGCCGTCACTGTTCTGCATTGCAAGTCCTTTCAGTACGGGCAACTTGCCCTCTGCAAAAGTCCAGACGTTCCCATCCCACGCAGAGTCTTCCCAGTTGTCCGATGTGGTCCAGAAGCTTGCGCCGAACAGAGTGTCGGCGGTCACACCCGTGCCATTATATAAATTACTACCATTGCTTATGCAGTCCATGCCGGTGTACGCATAGTTTTTGGCAAGGGTGCTGTTGTCATAATACCCCACTATGCGCCCCACATCGTGTGTACCACTGACTGTGGGGTTCAACGCCGCGCAGTTTTGCAGCAGCGAGGATCTAACAAACCCTGCCACACCTCCGACATAGCTGCTTGTGCCTCTGATACTGCCTGTTGCATAGCAGTTTTTCACCGTGCCACCGTTTTCAGCAATTCCTGCCACGCCGCCGACATAGCTGTTGCCGTTAACGTCGCCGGTTGCGTAACAATTCTGCACCGTACCTACAACCATACCTGCCACGCCGCCGACATACCAATTGCCGGAGACACTGCTGGTTGCATAGCAATTTTGCATTGTATCGTAAACATGGCCTGCCACGCCGCCGACATAGTAGTTGCCGCTAACGTCGCCGGTTGCGTAACAATTCTGCACCGTACCTACAACTATACCCGCCACGCCGCCGACATACCAATTGCCGGTGACACTGACATCGGTGACTCCCAAATTTTCCACTGTGCCGTCGATACCGACGTAACCGAACAGACCCTTATAAAGCGCAGCGCTGTAGCCGATGGTTAGCCCGGTGATTTTGCTGCCGTTGCCGTCAAAATTGCCGTTGAAACGGTAGGAGTCGTTGCCGATAGGTACCCACCCCTCACCTCCTGCATATCCGGAGAGGTCAAGGTCGTTTTGCAGCGCAAAATGCTTGCCTGAGAAGTCATTCCCGCCGTTTACCAGGCTTGCCAGTCTTGCCAGCTGCTCAGCTGTGCTGATTTTGTAAGGGTTGCTGTTGCTGCCTTCTCCATCAAAAGGAATAGTCGAGGATTCCGTCAAGTGCAGAGGAAGCGCAACTGCGGCAGCGAAGCCGGGGAGCTTCTCTACTTCTATCTTTTTCCAAATGCTTGTATCCCATGCTTCTGTAAAGCCGGAGGTAGTCGTCCAGAAGCCTGAAGTGCGAATTTCACCGGCACTTTTACCTGCGCCGTTTTTATCTGACAGTGTGCCGCCGGATACTATACTGCCACTGACTGTCATGCCGCTAAAGGCAATGTTTCCGGAAAGGCCTGTGAGACCATAACCAGCCACGCGTCCGGCATTTGATGTGCCGCTGACACTGGGATTCAGCGCAGCGCAGTTTTTCACCGTGCTTGAATACTCCGCCAGCCCTGCCACACCCCCTGCATAATCACCGGCGGAGACAATGGCGGTGCTGTAGCAGTGATCCACCTTGCCGCCTGCATCAGTACTGTAGGGTAGAGAGCCTGCAATACCGCCCGCATAGTCACCTGTCGCGATAATACTGCCGGTAACATAGCAGTTTTGCACGGTGCCTGTACTTCCGCCCGCTATGCCGCCCACGTTTTTTTTGCCGGTAATTTTTGCGTTTTCCACGCCCAGCTTTTGCACGACACCGCCATTCCCAACATAGCCGAACAAGCCCTGATAAGCCGAACTGCTGCGGTTAATGGTTAGTTCTGTAATTTTCTTACCGTTGCCGTTAAAGTTGCCGGTGAAAGGATGGTCCTTATTTCCAATGGGTGTCCAACCTCCAACCTCCGCATAGGCAGAAAGATTAAGGTCGTTTTCCAGCTGAAAATACGTGTCGGAGAAGCTGTTCCCGCCGTTTACCAAGCCCGCCAGCTTTGCCAGCTGCTCCGGTGTGCTGATTTTGTAAGGGTTGCCGCTTGTGCCATCGCCATCAAAGGGACTCCCAGAGGATTCCGTCAAGTGCAGAGGAAGCGCAACCGCGGCAGCAAAGCCGGGGAGTTTATCGGCCGCTATCTGCCAAATTCCTGTATCCCATGCTTCTGTAAAGCCGGAGGTAGTCGTCCAGAAGCCTGAAGCGCGAATTTCACTGGCACTTTTACCTGCGCCGTCTTTATCTAACAGTGTGCCGCCGGATACTATACTGCCGTTGACCGTCATGCCGCTAAAGGCTGTGTTTCCCTCGAGATTTCCGTTGTACCCCTTATTTCCTACCACTCGGCCTGTCACGTTGCCCCCACTGATGCTTGGATTCAGCGCAGCGCAGTTTTTCACCGTACCACCGGTTACAGATCCGGCTATTCCCCCTATATACATGCCTGTGCTTGTGATACCAGAGGCGCTGTAGCAATTCTTCACGGTTCCGCCGGTTACATATCCCGCAATTCCGCCTGTATATTGGCCGCCCTCAATACTGCCAGAAGAATAGCAGTTTTCTATTGTAACGTTATTGGTAACTCCCGCTATGCCGCCCACGTACTCGGATGCGCTTGTGACGTTGCCGCTAACATAACAGTTTTTTATTAGACCGGAAGCGACAGTACCCGTTATCCCGCCGGTATATTGACCACCGGTAATCGCTACATTTTCCAAACCGAGGTTCTGTACTGTTCCGCCATTCATAATACGACCAAACAAACCTTGATAGGACGTACTTTCGCGGCTGATGACAAGCCCGGTAATTTTATTGCCGCCCCCGTCAAAGCTGCCTTTAAAGGGATTTCCCTCCCTGCCAATAGGTGTCCAGCCTTCACCGCCTGCATAGTCGGAAAGGTCAATGTCATTTTGCAGCTTCAGATAAACCGTGGTATTCGAATTATTAAATAAAAAGCTTTCCAGACTTCCTTGGTTCACCAATTCAGCAATTTCGTCAAGCTGTGCCGCCGTGGTGATTTCCAGCGGACTTGTGTTCGTACCGCCCCCGATCATGCGCATAATCCCAACGGTGCGACGCACCGTTTCAGGGATGAATATGGTGATGCGCGGCAACTCCAGATCGTCAGCCAGAGAATAGCCCTCGCCCAAGATGGCAGTAAACACATACAGGCCCCGTACTGGGTATTCCGCGTCGTAGTCCTGCTCCGTTTCCCATGTTACGGGGATTTCTGCCGCTTCACCCGCTACCGTGCCGCTTATGCTTTTCGGAAATTCCGGTGCGGTGGTGTTTTGCCAGCGAGTATCGTCGGTCAGCTCGTCAAAGGCCGTCACCGTACCGGTAACAGCCGCCGTACCCACCGTGACGGTGATGGTCGGACTTTCCACGCCGTCCGCAAGGGTAAGCCCCTTCGGCAATTTGAGTATGAATAGATATGTACCCATAGTTTCGCCGTCATACTCTGGCTCCGCCGCCCATGTCACCGAAACTTCAAGCTCTGTTGCATCTTCATCTGTTCCGTCTCCGTCAGCTGCGTTTTCTCCGCGGGGAACAGACTGCACCGGTTCCACAGTTCCCTCCGCTGAAATTGCGGAGCCGGTGGTCGCCGTGATTTTCTGTGCGGAGGATTCTGTCGCCAAATCGGGTGTATCACCCTGTTCAACCGGTTCCGATTCGCCCGAATCCTGCACAGATTCTTCCTGGTCTGTATCCTCTGCGCTTGCTTCTGTTCGTACCGTAGCCGTCAGCGTTTCCGGCAAATCCAAATCCTCAATGGGTGTACCGAGAGCCTTGTTTTGGCTTGCCGTTTCCTCTGGCAAGACTTCAAAAGCGATAATTTCTCCGCTTGTGATGATAGAATCGTCAGCCGCCACAGCAGTCATTGGCGTTGTACCCAGCGTCATAACTGCCGCTAAAAGCAGCGCCGTGATACGCCGCATTGGTTTTTCTTTGTGCATATAACATCCCTCCTCGTAATTTTTTTTAATTGTCATGCACCTGCTCGGGAACAGGCTTTGCCGCCTGCCTGCGTGGGCGTTCCCTTGCCTTGGCGCGGCTCTGCTGCTTTTCCATAAGCCGCCGCCGGTTGCATTCCGGACAGCCGGTTCCCTTGGAGCGGGAAACCGCCATGGTCTGCCACGAATATCCACAGACCTCGCATTTCCACCAGATGAGCCTGCTGCTGGTTTTGCCTACATTGTGGGGCGTATTTTCGCCGTTTTTCACGGTATCCCACTGCTCCAGCAGCCATTCCCGCCCGGTGGAAACACAATGCTGGTAAAAGCTGATTTTCATTTTCACCCTCCTTCGTGTCGCATTCTGTATCATTTTGTGGTATGATAGCTTCATCATACACCGTCCATAGATGGACGGGTCAATAGGCTTTGGGAAATTTCTTGGAGGAATTTATGAAAAAATGCGAAGGCTTGTTTCAAATCGGGGAGGTGGCGGCGCTGTGCGGCATTACCCGCAAAATGATACTCAATTATGAGGATTTAGGGCTGCTTACCCCCACGACGGCGGACGTTTCCTCCGGCTACCGTTACTATGATATCCAAGCGATTTCACGGGTGCAGACCATATTGGATTTGCGTCAGGTAGGGATGTCTCTTTCCGAAATCAGGCAATATCTGAACGGCGGGCTTTCTGCGGAGAGCCGGATAGCCGCTCTTGAGGAGCAGCGGCGGCAGCTTGATTTCATGCTTGCGGAGATGAAAGCCCGTGCTGTAAAATCCGGCGAGTATGCCATTGAGGAAATCCTTCTGCCGGAAACGGTCTGCCTTTGCACAGACTATGTTGCCGCTGATATTGCGGACGGGCTGAGCGCCTATATTGCCGCTTATGAGGAATGTATAACCCGAAAGATTCCCTTTGCCGCCGCTTCCTATCATTTCTGCGAATTTCCGGGGGACGTTTGCTCGGAAGCTTTCTTTCAGACAGAGAATATTCCCATGCGCATCTGCATCTCCGTGGATAAGAAAAAAGCGCCCTCCGATGCGGTGGTTTATCCCGCATGCAGGGCGCTTTCACTGGTTTACCGAGGGACTTATGAAAACAGCATTTCTGCTTATGAACGGCTGCAAAAATACATTCGGGAGCATGAAATACAAGGGTATGGCTATCCCCGTGAGATGTATGTGCAGGGAGATTTTGACGCGGATTCGGAAGAAAATCTGGTGCGGATCGCAGTGCCGGTTATGTCGGAGAAAAGCGGTGATTTTCTGTAATACTCTTTACATTTTTTGATTCTTACAGTAAAATAAAATCATATCTTTGAACCTTGACAAATGAACATGATATCCCGCAATGCAACGTGAGCATTGGGCGAGCGACGAGCCGAAGGACGCGGACGGATTTTAATATCCGGCGATACACCTTGCGGCTGTTACTGCTGTGTGGTGCAGCGGAATTGCAACGACCCCAATGATGATTATGATACTTCTGCCGTGGCGGCAGGCCTGAAAGATGGCAATATGCATCACCCTGATTTGCGAAAGAATCGGGGGCGGCTGTTATGGGATTTGCATAACCGGCAAATCGGCATTGTGGACTGGAAAACCTTTTTATGACGCTTTTATTATTTTATGAATGTCTAATTTTAAAAAGAAACAGCCGGTTCCAAGGGGATATTGTGTTCATTTGCAAAATAGAATTGTGACCGAGTAGCTCTGTGTGATTTTTCGCACAGAGCTATTTTTGTGTCCATTTGAGGGTAAGAGTGCAAAACTGCCTATATAGGGTATTTTGCACTCTTGCCCTCTTTTCTTTTGGCGGAGAGCGTCAGACAACGGGAATAGCTTCACACCCGAAGGGTGTGGCAAGCGTCCTATCTGTCGGACATCCGTCCTCACCCCTAATGGTGCGCAGATAGTTTTCCTGCTCCGCAGAGGTGGAAAGCGCAAATGCGTTTGCACCCTTGGAACTCAATTCGGAAAGGAGTGCTTCCATGAACAGAACCCACAAAATTACCTTTCGGGTATCAGACTATGAACATAAGCTCATTCAGTCTAAAGTTAAAAAGTCAGGTACCCGAATGTCCGATTTCTGCCGTTATGCCGTGCTGGGAAAGGAAGTCCGCACCGTCAAGGGACTGGACAAATGCAGCTATGAGCTGAATAAAATCGGCAATAACCTTAACCAACTCACGGTACTTTGCCATCAGAGGGCGGTACAGAATCCAAACCTCGAAGCAATACAGATGCAGCTTTCTGATGTGCTGGAACGTATTTACGCAGCTTTGGGAGGTGATGACGATGGCGATAGTCAAGCCGATTAAAGTGCGTGTCGGAAACCTTGCGGGACTGCGGGCGGTGCTGGACTATATCAAGGATGACCGCAAGACCCAAAACGGGGCTTTGGTCTATTTTAAGGACTTGCTAAAAGGCAAGGAATACCAGCAGATGGTTATCACCAAATGTGCCTTTCACAAGGACACAGGACGGCAGTATGCCCACTTTGTCCAGAGCTTTGACCCAAGAGATAACGTAACGCCTGAACTGGCATACAAAATCGGTCAGGAGTTTATCAAGCGGTATGAACGCTTTCAGGGCTTTCAAGTAGTGATGACGGTGCATACCAACGAACAGCATATGCACATACATTATATCGTCAATTCCGTTAGCCATGAAAACGGCTGTAAATGGCAGTCCAGTCCGGAGGATTTGAAACGTATGCGTTCCCTTTCCGATGAACTTTGTTTAGAGTATGGCTTGTCCGTTATTGAGCATGGCAGAAAGGGACACCGTTCCTATGGGGAGTATACTCAAACGGCAAGCTGGAAACGGCAGCTGGCACAAGACATTGCAAGTAGCCTTGCTCTTAGTCATAGCCGTGCAGACTTCATGCACCGTATGGCAAGCCTTGGAATCGATGCGGATGTGGGTAAAAAAAGTGTTTTATTTACCATTCCTGCTGGTGTATACGGCTTGCAATCCGAACGTAAATGTTCCAACTGGAAATTGATGTCTTACGGAGATTTTACCACTGAAAATATGCGTAACACATGGAACTGCAATGCTGGGCTTGCAAGAATTGGGCGCAGTGATATGCAGTTTTTACAGGAGGTTTTATTGGAACTGGGGCAGCTAGATTGCCCGGATACCCCCGACCGCTATCAGGATATGTATTTTCGGGATATTCCCTTTGACGGCATGACGAAGCAGGAAATCGAGATTGCCCTCTCCCGCAAGGCACTGGATACCATGCTGGAAAAAGCACGGCAGGCACACGAAAGAGCACAGGCAGAGAGCCAGCAGGCGGGACTGCTTTTAGCCACCATAGCCGATACCTTTGCCGAGGTTCTGCGCTGGCAGGAGGAGCAACCGCAGAATATACCCTATTCCGATTATTACACCGAATATGAGGAGGAAAATGAATATGAACTGTAACCACATCAAGCTGTTTTTTCAAAAACTGCGTCGTTTGTTCGAGAGTAAAAAAGGTACATGGGAACAGGAAGAGCCGGGCAAGCGTCCGGCTCTTTGCTATATCATCGGCGGTGTCAAATACCTCGTAAACGCTTATTTCAAAGAGAATTCCACGTTGTCCGCAGAGGATAAAATTACCCGTCTGATTGAGCGTGATATCGAGCGTAGCGAAAATAAAGAATAAAATGTCTGGACGCGCAAAGCGATTCTGAGTAAAATAGATTCATACAATTTTATTCGGAATCGTTTTGGCTGTACAGAGGAAAGGAGCAAAAAGCATTGTTACAGCAAAACGAAAAAATCACGGCACTCTACTGCCGTTTAAGCCAAGAGGACGAGCTTGCGGGCGAATCGGGCAGTATCCAGCATCAAAAGCAGATATTGAGGGAATATGCCGAGAAAAACGGCTTTTCCAACCCCAAAATATGGGCAGATGATGGATTTAGCGGTGTTACCTTTGACCGCCCCGGTTATAATGAAATGATGGCGGAGGTGGAAGCTGGGAATGTGTCCACCATCATCGTCAAGGATCATTCGCGGCTTGGCAGAAACCGCCTAATCATGGGTTATCTCATTGAAGAAAAGTTTCCGGACTACGGAGTGCGCTACATTGCTATCAATGATTCGGTGGACACCGATAAGGGAGTGGACGAAAGCCTTGCAATCCGCGACTTATTCAACGAGTGGCATGCCCGTGACACCAGCAAGAAAATCAAGGCGGTGAAGATGGCTGCTGCAAAGCGTGGAGAGCGTATCGGTTCCAAGCCGCCCTACGGCTACCAGAAAGACCCCAATGACCCGAAACGGATTGTTCCCAACGAGGACACCGCACCCATTGTCCGCCGTATCTTTGCCCTGTGTGCCAGTGGCTTAGGCCCCAGCAAGATTGCACGGATTCTGCGGGAGGAACAAGTTATTTCGCCCACGGTCTATGATTACCGCACTTATGGTACAAATAATGCCGGTCTTAAGCTGGATCAGCCGTATGCATGGAGTTCCACTTCCGTTTCACACATCTTGGAGCACGAGGAATATATCGGGACAACGGTAAATTGCCGTTCCTATATTCCCTCTTTCAAAAGCAAAAAATCCAAGGATAACCCACCTGATAAATGGCTTCGGTTCGAAAATACCCATGAACCGCTGATTGACCGGGAAACATGGGATATTGTCCAAAGAGTACGGCAGGGCAAGCGCAGACCTAATAAGATGGGTGAGCAGGATATTCTTTCGGGTTTGGTGGAATGCGAGACTTGCGGAACGAAACATTACCTGTGCCGTTGCGGGAGTTGGAATGCGGAACAATATACTTACACCTGCGGAAAATACCATACGCACAAGGACGAGTGTACTCCCCACACCATTAAAGTCATGGCACTGCACCAGATTGTGCTTGCAGAAATCCAGCGGGTAACAGCCGAAGCCAAGGGGAATACGGAACAATTTCTCAGGAGGGCAATGGATAAGCACCAAAGCCAGCTAAAGCAGGAACTTTCTTCTAAAACAAGAGAACGGGAAAAGGTGCAGAAACGTCTTGCAGATTTGGATAAGCTGTTACAAAAGGCTTTTGAACAGCTGGCACTGGAAAATCTGTCTGAAACACAGTTTAAGGCATTGACTGGAAACTATGAAGCGGAACGGCAGGAGCTTACCCAGCGCTTTGAGAAGCTGGAACAGGAAATCCACTCTGGCAAGGACACTATGCTGAATGCCGAACGCTTCCTGACCATTGTGGACAGGTACACCGATATTCAGAAGCTAACACCTGAAATCGTGCGGGAATTTGTCGAGAAGATTGTAGTACATGAGCGTTCCGAGCGTTGGAAAAAGAAAAACTATACCCAGCAGGTTGATGTCTATTTCAACTTTGTGGGCAAGGTTTAAGGCAAGAGAAAAGCCGTAGGACTTGATATCCTACGGCAAATCTTAAAAACTGAAAACATCCTTATTGACACGGGGCAAAAGCCCTCGGTCTTTTTACTTATATCTCCCGCTCGGCGCTGGGCTGCCGGGCAAAGCCTTTTTGGCTGCTGTACCAGGTGAAGGTATAGTCCACCACGTCGGAGAGGTAGAGAATCTTCGCATATTTGATAGCCGCGCCGTCCTGGTCGATGGCCGTCATGTGAATCAGGAGCTGAGGGTCTCGCAACTTCAGCTCCAAAAGCTCCATCTCCTGCGTCGTGGGAATAACGGGCTCCAGGCGGTGGTTGGAGTACATAATGCTGATGCCATACTCCGTAGTCATAATTCTGGCCAGGGATTCATGGATGAGGCGCTGAGGATCCAGCCCCTCCAGCCGCTTTGCCGGAAAATAAAGACTCTCCAACGCGAGTGGAAAAGTGTCAGCATAACGGATTCGTTCAATAAAAAAGATCTCGGCACCGGGAGAGCAGCGCAGTTCGTTGGAAATGGTTAGCGGGCACGGAAAATGCTCTACCCTCAGAATCCGGGAGGAGGGACGGTAGCCGTTGTCCTCAATGATATTGAAAAGACTGCGGACACTCGTGCGGGAGTGGTGCACGCCCAGGCGCATTGCGTAGTGACCCTTGTTGGGGCGATGCTCAATGGTCCCATCGGTCACCAGCTCCTGCAACGCCTTACGTACAGTGCTGCGGCTCACCTGCAAAGTGTCGATAAGCATGCTCTCGGTTGGAATCCTGTCACCCGGGCGCAGATGGCCCTCTGAAATATTTTGTTTGATGTAGTTCATCACCTGATAATATCTTGGGGTTGAATTATCCAGAGTTGTCACCCTCCCTCTGCAGGACATTCAGCAGGGTACTATTGTGCTTATTTTTTAGTATAACACAAGAAATATCGTCTGTAAATTGCTATATGGTGCATTTAACTAAAAGCGGCTCAGTGCGGACGCTCTTCCCCGGGATTCCGGCGCAGGGTGATCCAAACGCCCAGGAAAAGTCCGAGGAGAAAACCCGAGACGGTGCAGATTGTCTCAGCGCCTGTGAGCTGCCCTACGAAATATCCGGCGATGCCGCCAACACACATGCCGACTTCCACCGGAGAAATTCTCTTCCCCTTGCTCTGCCGTGACCGGAGATCCATATCGACCCACTTCCTTCCCGTTAATCGAGCTGCTAAAGGGCGCGCAGCTCTTTAAATATAGTCTCGTAGCTTTTGCTCTCCCATTTAGGGCCAAAGAGACAGCCGGTTCCCATGGAAAAACCATCCACACCGATTTTCCAACACTTTGAGATGATATCCGGTGTAATGGCACCGTCTACGAATAGCTTGAACGGATGCTCTTTTTTCGCGTTGATCAGCTTTTCAAGGGTCTCCCACGCCTCGTCCATAAAGTCGCGGCCTGGAGAGACAGGGTTGGCGGTGTTTACCATCACGTAGTCCACCAGGGGCAGCAGTCCGCTCAACGCCTCCACCGAAGCGCCCCAGCCCACTGCCAGGCCGGGCGCTCTCCCGCACTGACGGATATAATAGAGGGCATTGGCAATAAACCGCTCAGACTCCGGAAACACATAGATGATATCGGCCCCCTCCCTGACGAAGGCATCGATATGCCGCATGGGATTCATCATATAGAGATGCACGTCCACAGGTTTTTTGGTATTCCGGCGGACGCTCTGCAAATCGCGCAGCCCCATAGAGAGCCGGTCGGTGAGCACTCCGTCGCAGATGTCCAGGTGGAACATGTCCGCCCCCGCGGCATCCAGCCGAACCACCTCGTCACGAAGGCAGTCAAAGTTGGCACAGTTGAGACTAGGTGCGAGAATCTTTTCCATTTAAAGTCTCCTTCTATCATTCAGTATCCCTCCCGGGGAGAGCGTAGGGCAGGCACTCCCCCCGGGAGAATGGATGGATACCCGAAAATCAGAGGATCCCGAAGAACGCGCCCACAAGGCAGGCCACGAACACGATAAGGATAAGTTTCATGTAGTTGCCACCCTTACGCAGGAAAGCGTAAGCGCCCATAACGATGGCGAAGGGAATCAAGCCGGGAAGAATAGAGTTCAGGCGGTCCTGCAGGACGAAGGTGCCGGTGGAGAGTTCCAGAACCAGCGGAGTAGTCAGCGTTGTGTATTTTGCGCACATGGCGCCGATCATGAACATACCCAGGACGCCCGCGCCGGTCATGATTTTTTCCAGCCATCCGCCGCGCAGGATCTGGGTGAGGGCGGAGCGGCCCTTCTGATAGCCAAGACGGAAGGTGATCGTGCCCAGTACCACGGCGTAGATGCGCACCACAGGCTCCATCAGGACACCGATAAAGCTGCCGGACATACCGAAGGGCAGGAACAGGGAGCGGATAATGGGAGCCACGGTGGCCCAGTTGAAACTGTCACCGAACCCGGCAAAGGGCCCCATAAGACCGACCTTGACGGCGGAGATATCGCTGCCGCTGATGGGCGCACCCGCGCACTTCTGCTCTTCCATCGCCAGAGCAGCTCCCATAATGCAGTTGCCCCAGGTCATCTCAGAGATATACGGCTGCACATGGCGAGTCAGGGCATCCTTCAGGCCGTCAACATCGTTCTTATAAATTTCCTTGAGAGCGGGAGTCAGTGCGTAGCAGAGGCTGGGGCCAAACTGAGACTGCATGTTGTTGGAGAATCGGTGCAGGAACAGGATGCGGATGGCCGTCTTGACCTGCATGGACTTGCTCAGCGCGCCCTCGTGCTCAAGCGCGTTTACAGCGGAGGCGGTCTCCGGCTGCTCGGCCGGCTCCAGCCCCGCGGGGAAGGCCAGATAGACATAGATAATGGCAATGCACACAGCGAAGATACAGATTACCAGGACGGAGGTCATGCCGGTAGCCGCGTAGATAAAGAAGCCTATGATAAAGAAGGGAAGCATTTTGGTACGACCGATCAGCGTGGCGCAGAGGACCATGCCGATGCCGGGAAGAACCTTGCCTACATCGGCAAAGCCCGTCATAACCCAGGCAGGGATACTCTGCAGGACGCTCTCGGCGCCCTTACCCAGGGCGTAGAGAACTACTGTAACGACCGGGACGCGGACCAGGAACCCGAATGCGATAGGGCCTAGCACGGAATAGAGGAAGATGCCCTTGGTATCGCCCGCCTCAGCAGCATTCCAGACAGGCTTGTTCCAGAACGCGTTGACCGAGCGGCGGATATTATCCAGGAAGGTGCCAAGCACGGCGAAGGGGATAGCAAACGCCACGGCGGCTTCTGCGGAAAGGTTCATGGAGAAAGCCAGCGGGATGGCGATGCAGCAGGCCAGCGACGCGTCGCTGCCCAGGTTACCGCCGGCTGCGACCGTGGTGAGATACATGGAGTTGATGGTCGCGCCGATAATAATACCGGTGGTTACGTCACCGAAGAAGAGGCCGAAGACAAAGCCGATAAAGGTGCAGTTGGTGACGATATTGCCAATCATGCCAATGTCCCACCAGGAGAACCAATAATAACAAGCCGCGAGGAAGCATACGCCTAGTGTCAACTGAGTCAAACCAATACCCTCCCTTATAATTTTCGGATCTTTTCAATGTGCATGGCAGCGGTTACTTACGCATTTTTCTCTCGACTGCGTCCAACGTCACACGCTTATCATCCGGCGTGGGATGAAAATAGACCTCTACGTCTTCCCGTCCAAGAGCCAGAAGCGTGTCCAGCTCCGGGTCGCTGAGATGGACGGTGTTGTTGGCGTGCCGCCGCTCCGGCGACTTGGGGACCTGGCCAATGTTCAGGGACTTATACTTCACGCCCTTATCAAAAGTCAGCTTTGCGGTTTCGATGTTTTGGAAGATAATAATGGTCTTCTTGGAACCAAACTGGTTCTTGTTCCACTCCTCCACCGCCTTTTCCAACGTGTAACAGACAATTTTGGCACCGGCGGGCCCGGCCAGGGTCAGCAGCTCCACCATAAAAGCGTCGTTGGCCGTGGGGTCGTCGATAACCACGATCTGGTCGGCGCTGAGGGTGCGGGTCCAGCGTGCGGCCACCTGCCCGTGGACAAGGCGTGCGTCTACCCTCGTCATAACAATGCTCATCTTTTTCATTTCCTCCTTTCCATTAAAATCCCAGTAATAGTCCGCCGGTCATGTCCACACAGGCGCCAACCGCCAACTCGCATTTTTCGCTGCTGAGAAACGCCACCATCGTTCCGATCTCCCAAGGCTCGCCGGGGCGTCCGATGGGCACCCTGCCCACCCGGCGGGCGAAGTCCTCCGGATTCCGTTCCAGCTGACGACGCATGGTGGAGGCCATTACAAAGCCGGGCATCACACCGTTGACCCGGATACCGTGCCCCGTGAGATCCACCGCCATAGCGTGGGTAAGGCCCAGCTCGCCAGCCTTGTTCGCCACGTAGCAGACCCGGCCCTTGGTAGTGGAGCTTACGGAGGCCTTGGACAGGATGTTGACGATCCAGCCCTTTCGTTTCGCGGGGATAGCCCGGCGGGCAAACTCCCGGGACATGAGAAACTGGCCCGTCAGATTGTCGTTCAGGCAGCGGTTCCAGTCCTCCAAGGTGATCTCCCGGAAGTCGGCGGTGTGCCCCCGTCCGGCATTGTTGACCAGGATATCCACTGTGCCAAAGGCACCCTCTGCCGCGTCGAAAATGTGCTTTGCCTCTTTCTCGGATCCCACATCGCCCTGAACGCAGACGATGCGCACACCGTATTTCTCCGCGAGCGCAGCTTTGAACGCCTCTGCCCCGGCCTGGTCGCTATGATAGTTTATGACCAGGTTCGCGCCCTCCTGGGCGTATATCTCGGAGATGCCGGAGCCTATGCCCTTGGCGCCTCCCGTAACAATCACGGTCTTATCCTTCAGTCCTAAATCCATCGATATTCCCTCCCAGCTCCTGGGGTCATCCGGCAGGGTGGAGCAGGGGGCGGCCACTCAGGAAATGCTCCACATCGTCCAGCAGGATATCCAGGGAGAGCTCAGCCAGGTTACAGCAGTTCCCTGCCCGATGCGGCGTGAGCGTTACATTGTCGCACTTGCGCAGCAAATGCTCGCTGCCCAGCGGCTCAATGGAGAAGACGTCCAGCCCCGCACCGCCGATTTTGTGCGTATAGAGTGCCTCGGCCAGCGCTTCCTCGTCCACCAGATCCGCCCGCGCAGTATTGATAAAATAGGCTGTGGGCTTCATGAGGGAGATCAGCTCACGGCTGACAAGGCCCTTCGTATCCGGCGCAAGGCGGGCATGGACGCTGACAAAGTCGGACTTGCCCATGAGCTCCTCCAAAGAGACCGAGGCGGTGCCGGTCTGCGCGAAGACGCCGGCGGGACAAAACGGATCGTAGGCGATGGTACTGCATCCAAACGCCTGCACCCGCTTAGCCACCTTCTGACCAATGATACCGTAGCCGATCAGTCCGACTACCGCGTTCTTTAGGCTTTTTACATAATCCTGATTGGGCGGGACAGCCTGCCAGTCCACACCGTGGGCCAAGTCCAGCCGCCCGATGTTCCTGGACTCCGCCAGCATAAGGCCAACGGTGAAGTCCGCCACCGGGTCTGAGAGGCGTCCCGGAGAGACGACTACCTGAATCCCTCTCTTCTTTGCAAAGGCGACGTTCACATTCTCGGCTCCGCTGCGGGTGACGCCGATCATTCCCAGGTGCTCCGCCGCTTCGATAACCCTGGAGCCGACGGGGGCGAAATTGGCCAGGATGATGTCGGCGTCTTTGGCCTCCTCCAAAAATTCGGGGTTGGGGTCGAAAAGTTCCGGGCCTTTCTTCTCCACCAGGGAGGCGTAATCGGTAAAGTCCTTGCGCGTCCATCCTTTCTGGTCCTGGACAATGACAAGTTCAACACCGTAGGGCTCCAGGCGGCTCAGTATCTGCCGGGCCCCGGGGGCCGATAGCTTCTCAAGCGTCATGGAAGAGTCGGCCAGCATAACAATTTTTTTAGCAGCCATAGGTTTTTCACCACCTCATTTCAATTTTCAATCATGCGTTACATACCGAAAAAGTGCTCCAAGCGGGCGTCGAGGTTGCCGACGCTCTCCCCTGCGTTTGCCATGACGGCGTCCGCGAGCTCCTCCAGCGGGCAGATGTCCCGGGTGGCTAGCAGCTCTAAAAGGATCGGAACATTGGCCCCGGCAATGGCGTGGAGGCGGTGCTTACGCGCTGCACGCATCAGGCAGTTATACGGGGTTCCCCCCTGGATGTCCACGAGGAAAAAGACCTTCTCGCTGTAGCGCGCGATCAGCTCCTCTACCTTCTCCATATAATTTTCAGGGTCCATGCCCTCCTCCAGCACAATGGCATGGAGCGCCTCCGCCTTGCCGTAGATCACCTGGGCCGTATCGGCCAGCGCCTGACAAAACGGACCGTGGGAAAGGCAGACGATGGCAGGTATTTCATTCATTTCCATACCGTTCCCGCTTACGCCTTGCCGCACTGGTTGAAGAGCTTCATGTAATGGGTAAGCTTGGCCTTATAGCCCTCGGCCATGAGTGAATAGCCCAGGTGCGCACGCTTGAGCTCTCCGTGGTGGGCGATCAGGTTGTCGATCCCGGCCTGGAAGAGGTCGGTGCCGATGTTCACCTTGGTAATTCCCTCCCGGGTGGCGCGGGCCAGGTTTTCATCACCGGAGCCGGAACCGCCGTGAAGCACCAGAGGGACCTCCACCTCGTTGTAGATCTCGTGCAGGAGATCGAAGTCCAGGTGGGGCGTGCCCACATATTTGCCATGGGCGGTACCGATGGCGATGGCCAGGGCGTCTACCCCGGTCTGTTCTACGTAAACCTTGGCCTGGCGGGGATCGGTGAGACCCGCGTTGCGGTCCGCGCCGTAGTTCTCGCCGCTGCCCACATGGCCCAGCTCAGCCTCCACGCTGACGCCCAGGGCGTGTGCGATCTTTACAAGTTGGGAAACCTCGGCAACATTCTCTTCGTAGGGAAGGCTGGAGCGGTCCACCATGATGGAAGAGAACCCGGCCCGGATGGCGATCATGGCGTGCTCGAAGGTAGCGCCGTGATCAAGGTTCAGCACCACGGGCACGGTGGCCCGCTCGGCCATCTCGCGTACCATCTTTGCCAGCAGAGGCGTATCAGGACTCATGTTGAAGATGAGGTCCAAAATTACCGGGGCCCGGTTGGCCTCGGCCACTTCAATGGCGGCGCGGGCAGAGTCCTCGTTGCAGATGTTTGGAGAGACGACACCGTATTTCCCCTCCCGGGACTTGCGCAGGATATCGATCATGTTTACCAGCATGGGGTTACCTCCTTGACTTGTGGTCCAATATGTATTTTGCACGCCGTGCGGCATACGAAGAGTGAGGGCAGCAAGTTTCAACGCATATCTATGTATCGTTATTGTATTTTCTAAAGCTTAAAAGTATGAAACAAAATTTTGCAAAAATAAATAAGTAAAAACATTCATATAGTCAATATAGCAAAAAAACTTGCCGCTATTCTCTCTTCGTTTTGCATATTAACACGATTATTTTAGGCTGTCAACAAAATTCAGCAAAATATTTTTACTATTGACAGAAAAGATAAAGCGTGCGAAAATAATACAAAATAGGCATATAAAAAATTTAATTCAAATTATTGTTTTTAAAATGTATTTTATAGGAGGAACGTGCTTATGGACCTGGGATTGAATGGGAAAACCGTGATTGTAACGGGAGGCGCAAAGGGAATCGGGGCCGGTATCTGCGAGGTGTACGCCCAGGAGGGCGCGAACCTGGTGGTCAATTACCATAGTGATCGGCCCGGGGCCGAGGCCTTTACCGCCTCTCTATCGCAGCGGTACGGTGCGGATGCCGTCTGCGTCCAAGGTGACGTAGGGGAGGAACACGAAGTCGGGCGCATCTTCGATACGGCCTGGGAGCGCTATGGAACGGCCGACATCCTGATAAACAACGCCGGATTCGGAAAGTCCACGCCCTTCACCGACATCTCGCTGGAGGAGTGGACAAAGGGCCTGCGGGACAATTTAACGGGGCAGTTCCTTATGTCGCGCGAATTTGCCCGGAGGCTCATCCCCTTGGGAAGACAGGGCTCCATTGTCAACATCCTGTCCAAGGCCTCTGTCAGCTCCACCACCAAGGGCCGGGTCTGCTATGTAGCAAACAAGACCGGCGAGGTGGGACTTACCCATGCCATGGCGGTGGACCTCACCGAGCACGGCATCCGGGTCAACGGCGTGATGCCCGGTTTCGTGCTGGGTTCCAACCTGATCCGCCAGCGGGACCAGAAGCCGGAGGTCTTTTCCAAGCGTATTGAGCGGGTTCCCCTCAAGCGGGTGGGCGAGGCTTGGGAGATCGGGACCATGGTGGCCTTCCTCACCAGCGACAAGAGTTCGCTGGCAGTAGGCACCTGTGTGGACATGACAGGCGGGCTACTCCTTGGCTTCTGACAGGCCTCGGCGCGAGAGCATTTTTCTCGATATGGACGGCACCGTCCTGAACGGGGAGCACGAGCTCACGCCCTACACCATTCAGGTGCTGCGCGCCACGGGGGATCTGCACGACCTCTACGTCTGCTCCGGACGCTCCATTCACCTGCTGCGGGCGTTTTTGAAACAGATGGCAGTGGAGCGCCCTGTCATCACCAATAATGGTGCCGCCATTCATACGCCCAACAGGGACCTCCCGATCTGGAAACGGCCCCTCCCCGCCGAACTGGCGGAGGAGCTTGTAGACCTCTGCTGGAAAGAGCGGCTTGGACTGTGCCTCTTTACCGAGGCGGGTGTGGCCTTGCCCGTATGGTCGGGCCGCTACCGGAGATACGAGATCTACAACGAGCTTGCCGACCGGACGGGAGTGCGGCATATCCCGGTCCTCCGCGCCCCGTCCCGGGAGGAGCTTAGGGCGGTATGCCGGGAGACCGATGTGATCCACGGCTCCGTCCTCTATCTCGGCCAGAATGACCTGGCGGCGTTACACGCTTTTTTGGCGCGCCACTCCGGGCTGCTTGAGATGGCGCAGTCCGCACCCCAGATCGTGGATGTGACGGTGGCCGGGGTGAACAAATGGGAGGCGCTGAAAAAGCTCTGCGGTTTGCATGGTATCAGCCCGGACGCCATCTACTACTTTGGCAACGACGAAAACGACACCTGTGTCTTTCAACATTGCCGCGGACATACGGTAGCGGTAGAAAACGCCTGCGAAGAGGCCCTGTCTGCCGCCGAGCACATATGTCCGCCAAATACGAAGGACGGCGTTGCTCAATGGCTTGAGCGGCGCTTTCTGAAATAAAACATAGGAGGGGAATCTTTATGCACAACTTTCAGTTTTACAGTCCTACCCGCTTTATCTTTGGCAAGGGTGAGGAGAACCGCGTTGGCACGTACGCGAAGAGCTGCGGTGCGACCAAAGCACTGGTTCTGCACTATGGCACGAATCAGGCGTTTGAGACAACGCTGATGGAACAGGTCTTCGCCTCACTGAAGGAGGCGGGCGTGGAGTATGTCGACTTCACGGGCATTAAGCCCAATCCCACCGCGGAGAGAGCCGATGAGGGCAAGGCGGTGGTTCTCGCCGAGGGGATCGACTTCCTGATTCCCGTAGGCGGCGGCAGCGTCATCGACACGGCGAAGTATATCGCCGTGGCAGCCTATCACGACGGTGATACCTTCGATGACTTCTACCTGCATAAGCGCCCGGTGGAGCGCGCCATGCCGGTGGGCTGCGTGGCAACCATCATCGGCACCGGATCGGAGGGCTCTTTTTCCAGCGTAGTCACTCGCGACGGGCTCAAGCGGTCTTTAAACGACGACAAGATTCGCCCGGTCTTCTCCATCCTGAACCCCGAGCTCAGCTATACTCTGCCGCCCTTCCAGACCGCCAGCGGCGCGGTGGATATTATGGCCCACGCTCACGAGCGGTATTTTACGCTCAACCCCGACAACTACCTCACCGATAACCTCTGCGAGGCCGTATTCCGCACGGTAATTAAATATCTTCCTCTTGCATTAAAGTGCCCGACCGATTATAATGCACGTGCGCAGCTTCTTTGGGCCAGCGTCCTGGCGCACAACGATAGCTGCGGCGTGGGCCGCGTGGTTGACGGCACCGTTCACGGCATACAATCCGAGATTGGCGGCCGGTATGACACCGCCCATGGCGCCGGCGTGGCCTGTGTGACCCCCGCCTGGATGAAGTACGTCTATAAGGCGGATATGCGCCGTTTCCAGCGTTACTTCAACGTGGTCTGGGGTCTTGAGGCCGATCCCTATGACCCCGAGAGCATGATTCTCAAGGGCATTGAGATGCAGAAGGAATTTTACCGCTCGGTGGGTATCCCGGTTCATTACGCCGAGATCGGCGTCGTCAAGGAAGACATCCCCGCCCTTGTGTCCACCGTCCGCCGGGGCCCCGAAGGCAAGGCGGGTAACTTTATGAAACTGGACGATGAGGACCTCATAAAAATTTATGATTTGATGGAATGAGTGGTTTGCGTGAAAGAGATAGCTGAGACCGCCACCCCGGTGTTCGACGCCACATACAGGCAACTCAAGGAGAGCATTACCGGCGGCAGCCTGACCCACGGCGAGCGGCTGCCCACAGAAAAATGGCTCTGTGAGCAGTATGACGTGAGCCGTACTACCCTCCGCAAGGTGATCGAACAGCTTGAGGCGGACGGCTACTTAGAGCGCCGCGCTCGTAAGGGCGTATATGTCTCCTATCTCGTCACGCCTCCAATTTTTGAATTCCCCACCAGCGTCCATAATCTGCTACGCGGCGCGGGACGGGTATCCAATTCCGAAATTATCTCCTACCACACGGATTCGGTGGGCAACACAAATCCGCCGATCTTCCGCTGCCCGGCGGAGGAGCCGGTCAGTGTAATCCGTCGAGTCCGGTATGTGGACGGACGCCCCTTCGCCATCCAAACCCTCTGCCTCCGCACGGCATTCTTCCCAGAGTTCGACCCCTGGTGGCTGCGCGACCAGTCCTTTTACACGCTCCTCTCCGAGCGGTATCATCTGGAGATCGACCGAACCAACCAGAAGGTCAGCACCTGCAGCGCCTCAAAAGAGGCGGCGGGCTATCTACAGATCCCCGTGCGCACCCCCTTGCTCCATACCACCAGCCTTGTGATAACCCCAAAAGAGGAAGAAGTCGTCCACATGGAACACATCATCAATACCAATGTATTCCCCTATACCTTCTGCACCAACAGCCTATAAGCTCAAAACGGCGTACCGCGCATCAAATCGCGGTACGCCTTAAAATTTGCTGATACTGTGAGTTCAAATCCCATCGGGCGACTCTTTCATCTATCGTTTCACCAGTTCCGCAGATAATCGTCACCATGCGGTAATCCCCGCCCGCCCAGCGCGTTACCTATACGGCTGATAGAGGTCATTAAGTTGCGGCTTTTACCAGCCCTAACGGCAAGCTCGAAAGACTTAAGGTAGATTTCATGCATCGCCTGTTCGGTGATCCACGAGCAGTCACCCTCCGATAAAACGGAATCCCCTGCCTGAAAGCCCACCTTTCCAACCAGAAACTGACTTTTCTGACCGGTGTGACGGCAGATAAGGATAATACAAGACATGATTGCAGAGACTGTATCTTTAGCCGACAGGTGTTTCGCCGTCAAACGGATAATTCAGGGGCCTTGCCTTCCGGTATATACAGCAAAAGATTAAAACCTTATTTAAGGGCAAAGTGATAGACACCGGTACTATCGAAAGCGGTCTGATCCGCGCGCTCACAAGCACCGGCCCCATCTGTGTTTTTGGTCCGTGCTGCTTTCAATTTATATAACCAAACATTCAGCAAAAGGAGAATAAACATGAAAAGATTCACATTACCCCGCGACCTCTACCACGGAAATGGCGCTTTGAAGGCGCTGAAGAGCTTTGAAGGTAAAAGCGCCGTTCTCTGCGTCGGCGGGGGAAACATGAAGAAATTCGGTTTTTTAGATAGAGCAGTGAGCTATCTGCAGGAAGCCGGCATGACGGTAGAAATCATTGATGGTATTGAGCCCGACCCCTCTGTTGAGACCGTCCTCAAGGGTGCGGAAAAAATGCTGCAATTTAAGCCGGACTGGATTGTAGCAATGGGCGGCGGCTCCCCAATTGATGCTGCCAAGGCCATGTGGATTAAGTACGAATACCCCGAAGTAACTTTCGAGGATATGTGCAAGGTCTTCGGCCTGCCAAAACTTCGTAAAAAAGCGCATTTCTGCGCCATTTCCTCCACCTCCGGCACCGCCACCGAAGTGACGGCTTTCTCCATCATCACCGACTACTCCAAGGGCATTAAGTACCCCATAGCAGACTTTGAGATTACGCCCGACGTAGCTATCGTAGACCCAGACTTGGCTGAAACCATGCCGCAGAAACTGGTTGCTCACACCGGCATGGATGCCATGACCCACTCCATGGAGGCATATGTTTCCACCGCACACTGCGATTATACAGACCCGCTGGCCCTGCACTCCATTAAGATGATTCAGAGGGATCTCATTGACTCCTACAACGGCGACATGGCCAAGCGCGACAGCATGCATAATGCGCAGTGTCTAGCAGGCATGGCCTTCTCCAACGCCCTGCTGGGCATCGTCCACTCCATGGCCCACAAAACTGGCGCGGCTTTCGCCGATTATGGCGCGCACATCATCCACGGTGCGGCCAATGCCATGTATCTGCCAAAGGTCATCGCTTTTAACGCCAAGGAAGAGTCTTCAGCCGCGCGCTATGCTGAGATTGCCAACTGCATGGGCCTTGGCGGCACTACAACCGCAGAAAAGGTCCACCTGCTAATTGCGTACTTGCGCAAGATGAATGACGAGCTGAAAATACCGCACTGCATCCAGAACTACGGCGCGGACAGCTATCCGGCCGAGCAGGGCTTTGTGCCAGAGGACGTGTTTCTCGCCAGATTGCCGGAAATCGCCAAGAACGCCATCGACGACGCCTGCACCGGCTCCAACCCCCGCCAGATTAATATCGAAGAAATGAAAAAACTTCTTAATTGCTGCTACTATGACACGGAAGTTAACTTCTGAAAATAGACGGGTGCATAAAGGCCGCCTGCGTGGTAACCGCCCTATCAAAGGCGGCCAAATAAGGTGCAGAGTGGTACAAGCTGTGGCAGCTTGCCTTTGCATCCTCGCCAGCCTATCAGGAGCAGAGAAAGCGGCGGGGCCGCTTTGGTAAGGAGCGGCCCCGCAGATTTTATTACCAGCTACCCTTTTAATACCAACCATATTGAGAAGTTCATTTTGTGTGTGGGCCGCCTGGAATCCTTTTTCTGGGGCTTCTTTGGACAGTATAGTATTTATGTGCCAATGACCGACTTCAATGTTCCGCTTTGTGGAATATCCGCTTATCAACAATACTGAAACATTGAAATGCCGGATGGATGACCATCTGGTATTTTTACTTTCTGCCGCACATATGGTTGAGCCGAGGTGATGAAATTGAAGGGCGCGCAGAGAGATATGATAGACGTTTTATTGGGCAGCGTATTTAAACGGGGGCTTATATCGGAAATGTCCTACAAATCGGCTCGAAATTCGCTGGCTTCGGCTATGGACTTCCCGAACCTGTTGGAGTATCCTGTGTGCTTGACAAAGGAGGCGACGGAGGATGGAAATCCGTAAGTTTCGCAACGAGCTGCGTATGGGACGCTCCATATACGATCTCCCGCTGCGGGTCACGTTCTACGCACGGGTATCCACAGACAAATTCGAGCAGCTCAGCAGCCTGGAAAACCAGGTGCAGTACTATACGGAGCTCATTCAGAATAAGCCAAACTGGACCTATGTCGACGGTTATGTGGACGAGGGTATCAGTGGGACAAGTACAAAAAAGCGGGATAGTTTCAATCGGATGATTGCGGACGCCAAGGCGGGATGCTTTGACTTCATCATCACGAAGGAAATATCCCGCTTTTCCCGTTCCACCCTGGACAGCATAAAATATACGCAGGAGCTTCTGGACCACAATGTGGGCATCCTCTTTCAAAACGATAATATCAATACTTTGGATACGGACAGCGAGTTCCGCCTGGTAGTCATGGCGGGCGTGGCCCAGGATGAGGTGCGCAAGCTCTCTGAGCGCTTGAAATTCGGCTTTCGTCAGTCCATCAAAAACGGGCGGGTGCTGGGCAACGACAAGCTCTGGGGCTACGACAAGAAGGACTGCAAGCTGACTATCAACGAGGACGAGGCGGAGGCCGTGCGGCAGATCTTCGACCTCTATGCTAACCACAAGCTGGGTATCCGGCGCATCTCCCAAGCGCTCTATGACAGGGGCTACACCAGCAGACTGGGAAACGAGTTCAACGTGGCCACCATTCGCCATATCCTGCTCAACCCCAAGTACAAGGGTTGGTACTGCGGCAATAAGACGCAGTCGCTGGACTATCGCAGCAAGAAGAAGGCCGTTTTGGAGGAGAGCGAGTGGGTGACTTACCCCGACCCGGACATCCCGGCTATCGTATCGGAGGCGCTGTGGGGCAGGGCCAACGCCCTCTACAAGTCCCGCAGTGAACAGGTGGCGGAGCACCAGAGCGGAGCGGAGTACCACAACCGCTACGCCTACAGCGGGAAAATTATCTGTGAGGAGCACGGCGTCAGTTTCCACCGGCAGCTATTAAAGAGCGGCAAGGGCGAAAAAGAGGTCTGGCAGTGCAAGGTGTACCGGAACCGCGGCCGGGCGGCCTGCTCGGCCCCCCAGCTTAGGACTGCGCAGTTAGATATGGTTATGGCCCAAATTTTTGATCGTCTGGCGCAAAATAAGAGAGGAATCATAGACGCGGTGATGACGGTTATCCGCGCCGCACCCGACGAGCACGACTATGAGCGAGACATGACCCGCTTGGAGGAGGACATCACCGCTCTACATACCAAGAAGGACCGTCTCTTAGAGATGAGTATGGCGGAGGCCATCACAATCGCGGAGTTCAAAGCCCGCAACGATGGCTTTAATGAGCAGATCTGCAACTTGCAAGAGCGGCTGCGCGCCCTGCGGGCAGAGGTGCAGAAAAGCAAAGCATCTGCGGAACAGCTGGACAAAATTAAAGCCGCTCTCGAAGAAGAACTCTCCTTCGAGAACGGCGTCAATTCGGCCCTGGTGACCACCATATTGAATCAAATTGTCGTCAAGAAAAGCAGTACTAAGGAAGAAATATGCCTGGACATCCACCTGAGATTTGGCGACCCCTACAGGGTCGTTTTTGAACGGGGAAAATCCTCCTTCCGCTTTATACGTTTTTCATGATATGCGCCACCAGACGGAGGTTGTGCTCAATGAGGATATTACGCGCCTCCGTGTCCCCGGCTTGGAGACGCTCTAGGTAATGGCGCTCCTCCTCGGCCTTCAGTGGGCGGGGGAAGGAGCCGCCTCCCGAGAGGCGGAGGGTAATAAAGAGGCTGTTAAGCATCAAAAAAATCCAGGCCGGTATCACATAGATCCCCTCCAAACGGACGCTGATGCTCTATTCTATTCGCCCCCGGCAAGTCCCTATGTACAGAGGCCCCACAAGAAGACGTGGGAATCAACCTCCCCGGTCCGAATCCTCCTTTCCCTTAAAATAGTATGGGCGAAATTGTTGCGATATCATAGTAGACGCGGCGGCCGCCAGGGGCGGCATCAATAGGGTGCCTGCACATTTTGACGCAAAAAAAGCCTACGGCCGCGCTAAGCGGACGCAGGCTTTTTACTTCTGAAAAGCCCCAAGAAGAGCAATAAGGGAAACACGATCGCGGCAAGGATCCCAACTTTCAGGTTGCCGCCAAAAGCGCTTGAGACCATGCCCACCACCGTAGGGCCAACAGCGCAGCCCACGTCCCCTGCCAGGGCCAGCAGGGCGAACATGGCCGTACCGCCACCCTTGATGGATGCGGTGGCCCTGCTGAAGGTGCCCGGCCACAAAATCCCCACGGACAGGCCGCAGGCTCCACATCCCACCAGCCCTAGGATGGGGATGGGCAGCAGAGAGATAGAGAGATAAGAGGCGATACATAGAAGAACGCTATAGCGCATGAACCTGTCCAAGTCTATCCTGTCGCCGTACTTTCCATAGAATACCCGGGAGATCCCCATCAGGGCGGCGAAAGTCATGGGTCCGGCCAAATCGCCCACCGTCTTGCTCACGCCCAACCCTCGCTCCGCGAAGGTGGAGGCCCACTGGCTGACCGACTGCTCGCTGGCCCCGGCGCACACCATCATGAGCATGAGAACCCAAAAGATCTTCTTGGAGAAGAGCCTCTTTATGGTGAGACCAGCCCCCCCTTCCTCAATCAACGGAGCGATAGGCACCCTGGCAAAGAGGAGGGCGTTGGCAGCCGGGATAACGGCCCAGACCAGGGCAAGCACCTTCCAGCCGGAGAGGCCGAACAGGCGAAAAAACACCGTTGAGAGTAGTACCACCCCCACGTGGCCCCAGCAGTAGAAGGAGTGGAGCAGGCTCATGGCCTTCTCCTTATGGTCGGTGGGGCAGGCCTCCATGATAGGGCTGACCAACACCTCCAGCAGCCCGCCTCCTACTGCATAAACGATCACCGACAGCAGCAGACCCGCGAAGGGGTCCGGCAGTCGCTCAGGCAGGATGGCAAGAGATACCAGCCCGGCGGCGGCGCAGAGGTGTGCCAGCAGCATAGACGCCCGGTAGCCCAGCTTGTCCACAAAGCCCACCGCCAGAATATCCACCAGGAGCTGGACCAGGAAGTTGACGGTAATCAACATGGTTATGCTGGAGAGCGGAATTCCATACTGTCCTTGAAAGGTCAGGAACAGAAGGGGAACGAAATTATTGACGACCGCCTGAACGATATATCCAATAAAACAGGCAACGATAGTTTTCCAGTAGCCGTTTGTCATTGATACCGGCGCCGGTCACACGCTGCGCGCCTTCTGGGCGCAGGCAGCCATAGCGTCCATGATCGCGCCGCGAAAGCCCTTTTCCTCCAGGACGGCCACGGCGTCGATGGTGGTGCCGGCGGGGGAGCAGACGTTGTCCTTAAGGGCAGCGGGGTGCAGCCCGCTCTCCAGCACCATCTTAGCACTGCCGTACACCGCCTGGGCGGCGAAGGTATAGGCCTTATCCCGGGGCATCCCCTCCCTGACCGCCGCGTCGGCCATAGCCTCGATCATCATGAACACATAAGCAGGGGAGCTGCCGCTGACGGCCACTACCGCCTCCATCATGTGCTCGGCCACCACCTCGGCCCTACCGAAGGCACCAAAGAGGCGGCAGACCTCCTCAAACTCCTCGTCGGTTACATGCTGATTTTTGCACAGGGCCGTCATCCCAGCCCCCACCATGGCGGGCGTGTTGGGCATGGTGCGCACCAATTTTACATCTTTCCCGAAGCGCCCCTCGAGTTTCTCCAAGGTCTGGCCGGGGGCAATGGTGACTACCACGGTATCCGCTCCTATGCAGGGTGCAATCTCGGTGATGACGGCGGCGTAGACCTGGGGCTTGACGGACAGGACTAAAATCCTCGCCCCCTCGGCCACCTCTCGGTTGCTCCCCGCGGCGGCGATACCCATTTGGGCGGCGGCGGACTCCAGCCCGGAGCGGTACGCATCCGATGCGATAACCTCCTCAGGGACCAAAATGCCCGCGGAGAGGATGCCCCCCATCATAGCCCGCGCCATGTTGCCGCAGCCGATAAAGCCAAGGGTTTTCTTCATTTACAATCCACTTCTTTCTTTTATTTAGGGGCGTGCTCAAGGTGAGGGGGCGTTGACCAGCTCAACAGCCTCTTTCCCTGTCATGTGCTCGATGCTCAGCTCCACCATGCATACCTGCTTGAAGGACTTGTCGATCTCCCGGAGGCGGCCCGACTCGTCATCGGGGGTATACCGGGCAGCCAGGGCCTCCAGCGCAGCACGTTTCTCCCCCTCGTCCTCCAGGACCCGCGCCCGGCCAAAGACAATAACGCTGCGGAAATAGGTGGTATACTTCTCCGGCGCCACAGTGTCTTTGTCGATGACGCAGAAAGAGACCTTGTCGCTGCGCCTGATGGCGTCCAGCTTGTGGCCCATAAGAGCACAGTGGAAGTAAATTTTGTTGCCGCTGTACACGTAGCTCAGGGGTACCGCATAGGGGTAACCCTCATCTCCATAGACCGCCAGAACCCCGGCGCTCCCCCGCTCCAGGACGGCGGCAGCCGCCTCCTGGGATAGAAGCTGTTTCTTGCGGCGCATTTCTCTAAACATAAAAAAACCTCTTTTACTCAGTAGCTTGATATGGACTGGCACTATTATAGTAGATAGCGCCCGGCAAAGCAAGAAGAGTTCGTCCCGAAATGGCTGTGCCATTCGGCAGTACCGGGTCGGACGCCTCGAGCGCCTCACCAGTAAATGGAGAGGTTAATATATATTGCTTGATGACAATGCCGTTTACATCCAAAAGAAAAAGACCTGTGAGCATTTTTGAACAGCTTGACTCAATCGTCACCGCAACGGCGTTGCCGAAGGCTTGTTAATATGATAGACTGGATGCAAATAAGTTTTTATATTAATACCATACCCTCCATGCGCAGCTCTCCTTGCCCCATTTATTAAAAAGAACCTGACGGGCCGGGGAGCGGCCCTCCAGGTTCTTTTCAATAGCGGTCACCGGATAAAATTCGTCATTACTCCGGGTTCGTACTTGGGGGGCTCCACTCCGGCGGCGCGGGCGGCGGCGGCGCTCTTGAGGAGCCAGGCCATGTTCTGGCCCAGGGTACGCATAGTCTGCATCCCTTCCTCGTCCTTCCGCACGTCCTCGGGGGTAAAACCGTGGACCTGGTTCCAGTATTGCGAGGTGACCACCGGCATATTGCAGATGGTGAAGTATTTATTCAGCCGATCGAAGGCCGCGCTGGCCCCGCCCCGGCGGCAGGAGACCACTGCGGCGCTGAACTTCCCGGCCATGCGGTCGCTGCCGGCATAGAAGAGTCGGTCAAGAAAGGCGCAGAGCTGCCCGGCGGGCCCCGCGTAGTAGACGGGAGATCCCACTACAATGCCATCGTACCCGTCCAGTTTCTCCAGCACCTCGTTCACATGGTCGGGGAAGACGCAGCGACCCGTCCCCTCGCACTTGCCGCAGGCGATGCACCCGGCCATAGGCTTAGTACCCAGCCACAGCAGTTCGGTCTCCACGCCCTCGCGGTGGAGTGCGCCCGCCACCTCGGTCAGGGCGGTATAGGTGCAGCCTTCCCGATTGGGGCTGCCGTTGATCAGCAGTACGTTCATAAAGCAAGACCTCCTAAAGCGTTTGCCCCATTTTAAGTCCGTTTGGAGAAAAATGCAAGTACGTACAAAAAAGAGAGTGTGGATAAAATTTTTTGAAAGGGAGAGCGAATATCTCCCGTTATTTCCTGTCTATATGGGCAGAGAGCGCTTTATCATCTTGAGAGGAGGGGCGGCATGGAGGACCAAGAAATCATCGCCCTCTACTGGCTGCGGGACGAGGTCGCCATCCGGGAGACCGACAGGAAGTACGGCGGTTTCTGCCACAGCCTCGCCATGAACATTCTGTCCGTGCGGGAGGACGCGGAAGAGTGCGTCAGCGACACCTACCACAGGGCATGGAATGCTATCCCGCCGGAAAAGCCCGCGGCCTTCCGGGCCTGGCTGGGCCGCATCGTACGGAACCTGTCCATCAACCGCTGGCGGCATGACCGCGCCCAAAAACGATATGCCGGGGCGGAGGTGCTCCTGAGCGAGCTCACCGACTGCATCCCCAGCACCGAGCGCACTGAGGAGATTTTAGAGGGTCAGGCCTTGGCCCTCCACATCGACGGCTGGCTGGACGGCCTGCCTGAGGCTGACCGTAGGCTCTTCCTCCTCCGGTACTGGAACGGGGAGGATCTGAAGGCTCTTGCCTCCGCCAGGGGAACCACCCCTAACAAGCTGGCTGGGCGGATGTTTCGCCTACGCAAAAGCCTGGGGGCCTATCTGACGGAGAGAGGAATTGCCCTATGAGCTTGAAACGCGAACAAACGCTATTTGACGCCATTACCCTGATCCGGGACGACCTGGTGGAGGACGCCCAGGAAATGCGGCGCAAATCCACCCGTTCGACCTGGAAAACCTGGGCCATGGCAGCTTGCGCCGTTCTGGCGATTGGCGTAGGCGGCATGCTGGTGTGGAGCAATCTGGGCGGCAGTTCCGGCGGCGGGAACGCCGGCAGCGCGGGAGGTGGCACGTTCATGTCCTATGCCGGGCCCGTCCTACCCCTGACGCTAACAGAGGATGTGCAGGGCATTACGGCGGAGCGGACCGTCACCTACGATTTCTCCCTCCCTAACGAGGATTCCGTGCGGGTTTGGGGTTCGGATGTGGAGGATAGCTACACACTGACCAACCACACGGCAGAGGAACAGACCGTCACCGCCCTTTACCCCTTCGTGAGCAGCTTTCATGACCTGGACACTTTGACCCCGGCCGTGACGGTAGACGGCGCAGCGGTCCAGCCCATCCTTCTTACCGGGAGCAGCAGCGGAAGCAGCGATTTGCATAGCTGGGAGGATTACAAGTCCCTCATGGCGGACGCGGACTATCAGGCCGACGCCCTCTCCCCCGCCCCGTCCCTCGATCAGGCCGTGACCATATACGAGTTCTCAGATTTTGACGCCCCATGGGAGGAGTTTCCGGCAGCGAACCAGGCAATCTCCTTCCGCATTGACCAGGCGAAAACCGTCGTTCTCACCTACGGCTTCGAGGGAGGCGCATGGGATGGAGAGAGCAACCTGCGCCTGAGTTATTCCGTACCCGACAGTTCCTCCGTGAGGCCGGAGCGCAAGCTCCTCATCGTCCTGGGGGATGACATAGGGCCCTATGTCCTACAGGGCTACCAAAATGGTGCCTGCGAGCCGGGCGAGGAGCTGGACGGTGTCTCGGCCACCGTCACGAGGTATGAAACCGCGCTGCCCGGCCTGATGGAGGACCTGGTAGCCGATTTCTTCTCCCGGTATGGCAACGGCGTGGGGCTGCCCACCGGTGTCTCGACGGAGATGTTCACAGGTGTGATCTACCAGTTTCTCACCCAACGCGGCGTCCTCGACAATCAGAGGGGCGCGCTGCAGGAGGGCCTGGAGAGCTTTTTCAATGAAGTCTTCACCGACCAGCGCGTCCTCTATCTGGAGTTCCCCATCACCATCCCTCCCCGGGGAAGCGCCGCCGTCACAGCCTCCCTGGGGAAAAGCCCCAGCTACGACTATGCCGGCAGCAGCTCGAAAAAAACGAGCGTACAAGGGTACGATCTGGCGGCTCGCCTAGGCAGCGTTCTCGTGTTCGACTCACTCATCGCGCGCCTCACCAATACCGACCGAATCAAGATCATGGAACAGAATTTTGGTTTTAATCTGCCGGACGGTGTGAGCGAGGTGACCTTGGATCCCTCCGTTGAGCGCTACTATCTGAAGATCAGGTCCCTTGAATCATAGACAAAAACCAGACGGCCCGATGGTTTCATCGGGCCGTCTGGTTTTTTCTCTCAGTGGTGGGCAGCCCCCTTACAGAGAGCTAACCTGCTCTTGCTCCGTGTCCTCAATGTGCTCATGCCCCCACCGGCAAAGGCTCTGGAGCACCGGCATCAGCGTCAGCCCTTTTTCCGACATGGAGTACTCCACTTTGGGTGGAACCTGGGGGTACTCCCGACGTAGGATCAGCCCGCCGGCCTCCAGCTCCTTGAGCTGGGTGGTGAGCATTTTGTGGGTGATGGTGCCCAGGGCGCGTTTGAGCTCCCCGTACCGCAGCACCTCCATCTGCCAAAGCCAGAACAAAATGTGCATCTTCCACTTCCCATCAATCAGGGACATGGCGTAGGCGAAGGGCTTTACGTTAACCGTTTCACAGCCATCGTGCATACATTGCTCTCCTTTGGGATAGTACCTTACAAAAAAGTACATACTTGCCTTAATTTTTATATCAGTCTATCATAGAGAAAAACAAATGACAAGGAGAATCAACATGAAGCGCAAAATTGAGGTGTTCGACTACGCAAACGAGATTCTGAAAGGGGTCAGCACCGGCGTCCTGCTGACCACCAAGGCGGGAGACAAGGTAAACTCAATGACCATTTCCTGGGGGACCTTGGGTATTGAGTGGAACCGGCCTATCTTCACTACCTTCGTAAGGGAAAACCGCTTTACAAAAGGCCTCCTCGACCAAAACCCGGAATTCACCATCAGCGTCCCCTACGGCTCCTTCGACAAGAAGGTCCTGGGCGTCTGCGGTACCCAATCGGGCCGCGATGTGGACAAAATCGCCGCTCTGGGCCTCACCCTGGAGGACCCGGATCAGACCTCCGTCCCGGGCATCCTGCAGCTGCCCCTGACCCTGGAGTGCCGAGTGGTCTACAAGCAGAGGCAGGACTTAAACGCCATGGCGGAGGAAGACCGGACCAGCTTTTATCCCCAGGACGTGGACGGCTCCTTCCACGGGGCTAATCGTGACGTCCACACCGCCTATTACGGCGAGATCGTCAGCGCCTATATCATTGAGTCATAAGCTCCGGAAAGAAAAATACCGCCCGCCTTCTGATCGAAGGCGGGCAACATTTATTCTCACATGAGCTTGACTGTGTAGTAGACAGCCATAATAAGGAACCAGGCTACGGGTACTGCGTAGTAAATCATGAGGTTGGGCGTCCCGCCCAAGACGAGCGCGGCCAACAGAAGAACGGCCACCAGGGCGCAGGTTATGTAAATTAGGGAATAAGACGTGCTCTTGGGGAGGGTCTCTACCTTGCGCCCCTTCAGTGTAAGCATACCGCCATGTCCCTGGAGGTACCGGGCCAGAACGGTGACAGCTACCACAAGAATTAGGAGCAAGGTGACGGCAAGGTAAAGCCGAACGCCATTTCCCTCTAGGAAAATAAGCCACAGGCCCAGTAGCCCCAAAGCGCTGACGAAGGCCACGACTGTGAAATCCCGCTGATAGAGGTAATAGATGGTGGCCAGAATGCCGATCCCGATTACCGCATAGTTAGAGAGCTGAATGCTACCGGGTACCCCGCCCAGGCACCAAATACCCAGAGTACACGCCGCAAAGCCCAGGAAGAAAACCCCCAGCGCGCTGAGAAACACAGTCTCCTTCCCCGCCTGTTTCGTCCGCCAAGCCAGGTAAAACACAGCGGCAGCCAGAATCACACCAGCGGCACCCAGCAAGGGCAAAATCGTATAATAGCCCCGTACCAAGCGGAGCAAGACGATCAGAAGGGCGGAGCCTCCGATCCAGTATAGGATCTTTTCCAGAGCCGCATCTTCCTCGCGCTGGCGCGCGGTCTTCTCTCTCTTCTCCATTTATCCATCTCCTATGGTTACGAATGAATCCTTTGTATTTTAGCAGAAAATTAATACATTTGCAAGCCGTAAGAGTTTTAAGAAAAACAGACGGAATGCGGAACCTTTTCACGCTTGATATCGTCTAATATGATCTCCCATTAGAATGTGGACAGGTTTCAAAATTTCGTCAGCATTTTGTAATCAATTTGTTGTGCTTTTTCTGTCGGAACAGGGTATGATAGGCTACAGGAAACATAGGAGGATTTATTGTAATGAAGAAATTACCTACCAAGTTGACCGCGCTCTTTTTAGCCCTGGCTCTGGGCATCCCCCTGGCGGCCTGCGGCGGCGGCAAAGCGCAAAACCCCACCCCCAGCCAGAGCTCCACGGTGAGCACCCCCGCCCCCACCGACCCGGCCGAGACCGACCCCAGCCCCTCCCCCGCCGTGGACCCGGAGGACGCGGTGCGCAACTACTGGAAACCGGAGCAGCTCACTCAGGAGTGGGGCCCCAACCAGGTTGTGGAGCACCTCTTCTTTCACCCCGTCATCGCCTACCCGGAGTTTGCCTTCACCTCCTCCACCATCTCCGAATCCCAGAAAAAGGGATTGGACGACTACATGGTCACAGCGGACGAGTATAAGAAAATTCTCCAGAGCCTCTATGACAACGACTATATCCTGGTGAACATGTGCGACGTGTGGAGCGAGTACACCACTGAAAACGGAGAACAGCGTATGCAGCGCAACACCCTTAAGCTGCCCGAGGGGAAGAAACCCCTGGTCTTCTCCTTCGATGACGTAAACTACTACGACTACATGCTGGAAGAGGGTTTCATGTCCAAGCTCATCCTGGGCGAGGACGGGGACATCTGGGCCTATGGGGTGAACCCCTTCACCGGTGAGGAAATTATCACCCAGGACCTGGACTCTACCACCATCCTGGACAAGTTCGTCCGGGAGCACCCGGACTTCTCCCTCAACGGGGCGAAAGGCTGCTACTCCCTCACCGGATACCAGGGCATTCTGGGCTATCGCACCCAAAACGACATCGACATCGCCGCCAATGACCCCGCCCGTCCCGCCTTTGACGCCAAACGCCAGAGCGAGATTGATGCGGTAAAGCCCATAATCCAGCGCTTGAAGGACACGGGCTGGACCTTCGGTTCCCATACCTGGGGCCACATCCGCCTGCCGGTGCAGTCTATGGAGTCACTGCAGCGGGACACCCTGCGTTGGCAGGAAGAGGTGGGCACCCTGGTGGGCCCCACCAATATCATCTTCTACCCCTTCGGCGGCCGGCCTGACGGTGACAAGGATCAGGGCGAGAGTTACGGCGAGCAGTTTAAGTGGCTCCAGAGCCAGGGTTTCCGTATCTTTGCCTCGGTAGGCATCAACTCTTACTCCCAGATCAAGACCACCATCTCGGCCGTCATCTGCGACCGGCTTCACCCCGATGGCACCACCCTCCGGGGCGGCAGATCCCGGGAGTGGTATATACAGTTCTACGACTCCAAGGACATCATTGATCTGAACGTCCGGCCCAACTACGGCGTGGGCTGGTAACAACAAAAGCTCCAAATCTGAAAAAAGCTCCAAACCTTTTCAAGGTTTGGAGCTTTTTTAATGTTATTTTCCTTGACCATGATAGCGGCTCTATGCTATGATACCTTTCCCAATGGGCGAAAAACCTCTCGTCCAGCTTTTGCAATCCCTACCTCAAGGAACATAAAGGAGGAATATTTTGATAGAACATTGGAAACGCAAATTCATCACCCTCTGGGTGGGACAGGCATTATCAATCCTCTCCAGTGCCATCTCCCAGTACGCCCTCATCTGGTACCTCACCGAGCGGACCGGCTCCACGGCGGTGCTCTCCTGGTCTATGATCGCGGCCATGCTGCCCCAGGGGCTCCTCTCCCCGTTCACCGGGGCCTTTGCCGACCGGTTTGACCGGCGGGTCATCATGGTGGTGTCCGACCTGTCCATCGGCGTGGTCTCCCTCGCCCTGGTAGCTCTCGCCGCCAATGACGCACTGACGGTGGGTCCCATCCTGGCGGTTTTGCTGCTGCGCAGCATGGGGAGCGCGTTCCACTCCCCATGCATCCAGGCGGTGACTCCCCTGCTGGCACCCCCCGAATCCCTGGCGAAGTGCGCGGGCTGGAGCCAGGGCATCCAGACCGTATCCATGCTTCTCTCCCCCGCCCTGGCCGCCATGCTGTACGCAAAGTTCCCCCTCCACTGGATTCTGCTGCTGGATACCCTGGGGGCGGTGTTCGCCGTTCTGGGCCTCCTGGCCGCCAAGCTCCCCGTCCTGCGGGTCGGCGAGGCGGGGCAAAAGCTCCGGGTCTGGCAGGACACGAAGGAGGGCTTTCGTATCCTGCGCTCCCACCGCTGGCTGTGGGAGCTGTGCCTCATCTGCGCCCTCTTCTCAGTGGCGTTCATGCCCGTGGCAGCCCTCTTTCCGCTGATGAGCATGGGGTACTTCGGGGGCGACCCCGCCTCCGCTGCCGTGGTGGAGACCCTATTCTCCGCCGGGATGCTGGCCGGGTCGGTGATCCTGGGCCTGTGGGGCGGCACCAAGGACAAAATGGTCACGATGATTGCCTCTATCATGTGTCTGGGCGTCCTGCTGGTGATCTCCGGCCTGCTGCCCCCCAGCGGCTTCTGGGTCTTCGTGGGACTCTCCGGCCTCATGGGGCTCTCCGCTCCCTTCTTTAATTCCCTCTTTATGGCTCTCATCCAGCAAAAAGTGGAACCGGAGTACCTGGGCCGGGTGCTGGGCCTCTCCGGATCCATCATGAGTTTGGCCTCCCCCGTAGGGCTGATGGCCACTGCCCTGCTGGGAGACTACACCGGCCCTTCGTTCTGGTTTCTGGTGGCGGGGGTGGTCACCATCGGCTGCGGTCTCCTGGCGTTGGCCATGCCTGCGGTGCGCAACTGTGACCGGGTCCCGGTGTAACACTCTAAGGCAGCTGCTCCATATCCGCCGCCATGGCCTCCAGCGCGGCCCAGCCGGTGATACGCCAGGAGTCCCCATCCTTCTTTAATAGTCCCTGCTCCGTAAAGCTCCGCATGACCCGGGAGAGCTGGCGGTAGCTGGCCCCCAGGAGCTCAGCGGTGTGGGTGAGGTTGGCCCGGAAGATCCCGTCCTCCGAGTAGGCGAGGACATAGCCCGCCATACGGGTCTCCAGCAGGAAGAGGAGATTGTTTGCGGTGTAAATCGACTGGTGGATCATCTGGTCTGAAAGCCGGGCAAGGGCGTAGCGTAGGAATTCGTTATCCTCCCGCAGCCCCTCTAAATGGGGTGCGATGGGGAGAGACAGGCAGAGCGCCCCGTCCTCCGAGCGGAGGTCGGCGCTGGCGGTGGTATTCCCCAGCGCCACCTCCACGTCCCCGCAGATGAGTCCCTCGGTGAGGGACCAGGTGATGATATGGGTCCGTCCGTGGGGTGGCGTGAGGGAGACCGACACCCTTCCCTCCAGCAGGAACAGGAGCTGCCCTACCGGCTCGCGAAACCGGCAGAGGTACTCCCTCTTTCCATACCGGCACAACTGCCAGGGGTAGCGCTCCAGCCAGGGGTGAGCGGCGTACAGGACGGCCCATCGCGCCGGCGCCAGTGTCCCTCCGGACAGAAACTCCATCTCTCCACCCCTCCTTACTCACCGTTATCATAATGGATACACATTATGTGGCATATGCCGCTTAAATAGACCGCAGGGCGGGCTATTCGTCAGCATTAGCATAGCAGAAACCGCCGCCCCGGGCAAGGGAAACCCTGCCCAGGACGGCGGCTTTTTTCATGCAAAGTATTTAAATAACCTGAAATCTCTTCCACCTTCCCCGCAGGAACCGAACGCCGAAGATCATACCCCGGACGATCCAGTCCAGGCACATGGCAAGCCACACCCCGGCCAGCCCCATGTTCAGCATGGGCAGACCGAAGAGGCTGGCGGGGGCCAGTAGATAACTGAACCCCAGCCGGAAGACGAACATAGAGAAGAGGGAGACGCTCATGGTGAAGAACACATCTCCCGCAGCCCGGAGGGCGTTTGGCAGAGTAAAGGACAGAGGCCAGAAGAGAAGGGAGAAGACTGAGAAGATGCGCAGCACCTGCACTGTCATGGCCGCAGCGTCGCTCCCCAGGCCAAAGATGGCGGTCACCGGCCCCGCGAAGAAAAACAGAAGGATGGACAGCACCCCCACCGACACGTAGGAGAGCGCCAGTAGCTTTTTGGCGTAGGATACGGCCTGCTCCATCTCCTTGGCTCCGATGCACTGGCCCACCACCGTGACCATAGCGAGACCCATGGCCGTACCTGGCATGTTGGCCACGCCGCTCACGCTGCCCGCGATGCCGTTGGCCGCAATAGCGGCAGTACGCAGGGCCTCAGTCACCCCCAAAGTAGTGACCAGGCTCAGAACAATGAGTTTGCCTACCTGGAAGAGGCCGTTCTCCAGCCCGGTGGGAACCCCGATTGCAAGAATTCGTTTTATAATACCGGGATGAAACTCCGGTTTCCAGAGCCCCTCAATGCGCAGAGGATTGTCGGAGCGCTGGAGGAGAAAGAGGATAATGACTGCCGCCACGATGCGGGAGACCAAAGTGCCGATGGCAGAGCCTGCCGCGCCCATGTGGTACCTGTAGATGAGGGGCGCGCCGACCGCGAAGTTGACCAGGTTGACGATGGCCGAGTTGAACATGGACACCCGGCTGTTGCCCATGGAACGAAAGAGGGCGGCCCCGGCGTTATAAACCGCCATGAACGGGTAGGCCATGGCGGTAATGATGAAATAATCCAGGGCGGATTTCATCACGTCGTCCGGTATGCTGCCGAACACGAAGTAGAGGAGCTTTTCCCGGAGGAGGAGGGCGAACGCTGTCAGAAGCGTGCCGGCAATCACCACCGCGTATATGAGTTGCTTTGCCGCTTTGCGGGCATTCTCGCGCTCCCCACGGCCTAAGTACTGGGACACCACCACCGCGCCGCCGGTAGAGAGAGCGGCAAAGACCTGGATGAGCAGGGTATTGATGTTGTCCACCAAAGAGACGCCGGAGACGGCGGCCTCCCCCGTCGAGGTCACCATGACGATATCTACCATGCCCACCGTCATGAGAAGAAACTGCTCGATGACCAGAGGGACGATGAGGCGCGTCAGCGCCCGCCGGGAGAAGATGGGCTTACTGGCCGCCAGGGTGTTCGGTTCGTTCATCTCTTGGCACCTTCTCTATTGGAAGTCATTCCGCCAACGAAATATCATTCTACCATGTCGGCGTAGATTTACAATAGTGTTTTTACACAAAGCTGACAGCCCGGGAGAAATCTCCCGGGCTGTCAGTAGCTTTATCGATTCAAATACCTGCGTACCTTTTCGTTCGCCTTTGCGGTCACCTCGGCCTCGTCCACGGTAACCAGCTGTCCGTTCTGGACGATGGGCCGCCCGGCGGCGACGCAGAAGTCGACCGGCCCCTTGAACCCCACAGTGCCCAGCATACTCATGGGGTCGAACTGGGCACCCACCAGCTCGGGCCGCTCCAGGTCTATCATAAAGAGGTCGGCGGCCATGCCCACGGCCAGGTGGCCGATGTCGGTCCTGCCCAAGAGACGGGCCGAGCCCCGGGTAGCCATCTTCAGAAGGTCGTACCCCGACGGGGCGTCCTTACTGGAGTGGAGCCGGTGGAGGAGGAAGGAGACCCGCAGCTCCTCCAGAAGGTTGGAGCCGTCGTTGGAGGCCGCGCCGTCCACAGCCAGACCCAGGGGGACGCCCAGCCTGAGCATCTCAGGCACCCGGCACACGCCTGATGCGAGTTTCATGTTTGAAATGGGACAGTGGGCCACACCGGTTCCGGTGGCAGCCAGATGGCGCAGCTCCTCGTCGTTAAAGTGGATGCCGTGGGCAAACCACACGTCGCGCCCCACCCAGCCCAGGCTCTCCATGTACGCAAGAGGTCTCATTCCAAATTTTTCCATGGTAAACTGCTCCTCGTCCTTGGTCTCGGTCAAGTGGGTGTGAAGGCGCACGCCAAGGCTACGGGCCAGCTTGGCGCTCTCCCGCAGGAGGTCACCGCTCACCGAGAAGGGCGAGCAGGGGGCGAGGGCCACCTGGTGCATGGAGTAGGACGAGTCGTCGTGCCAAACCCGCACCAGTCGCTCCGAATCAGCCATGATGGCGTCGATGCTCTGCACTACGCTGTCGGGCGGAAGGCCGCCATCCTTCTTGGAGAGATCCATGGAGCCGCGGGAGGCGTGGAATCGCACGCCGATCTGGTCAGCGGCCCGGAACTGGGCGGCAATCAGGTCCCCCGCCCCGGCGGGGAAGACGTAGTGGTGATCGAACACGGTGGTGCACCCCGTCTTGGCAAGCTCTGTCAGCCCGGTGAGGGAGGAGAGGGTGATGACATCCTCGTCCAGGCCCTTCCATACCTCGTACAGGGTCACCAGCCAGGGGAAGAGCTCCATTTTCTGCACCTCAGGCAGGTTGCGGGAGAAGATCTGGTACAGGTGGTGGTGGGTGTTGATGAGACCGGGGTAGACCACCATACGCCGCGCGTCGATGCTCTGCTCCGCGGGGCGCAGCTCGGGGCCGATGTAGGTCACCACCCCGTCCTCAATGAGGAGATTTGCACGCTCATAGAGAGTATCGTTGTCGTCGCAGGAGACGATATAGCGGGCGTTTTTAATGAGAAGTGTGGACATATCGGTCATCCCCCTACATTTTTTTAGATATGCTGACTAATTTATATCACAGAAGAGAGGGGCCGTCAATAAATGGCGAACCACAAATCACAATTTAGCGTGGGCCCGTTCGGGAAAACCACGCCACTACAGGCATGACAATTCCCATAAGGCTCAAACAGCATGGCAATGCGCGCCGCAAAAAGGAATTTGCGGCGCGCACGTCCTGTCCTTGCTTTATTCGATACCGGTGACGGTGTACCCCGCGTCCTCCACCGCCTTCTTCAGGTCGGCGTCGGCCACATTGTGGGCCAGGGTAAGGGTAGCAGTCTTGGAGGCCAGGTCCACGGCGGCGGTCACGCCGTCGATGCCGTTCAAGGCCTTTTCCACGCGGGCAGAACAATGTCCACAGCTCATACCTTCGATCGTAAGCTTCTTTTCCATAGTTTTGACTTCTCCTTTCAAAATGGGCGCGGCTGCCGCCGCGGGTTTAAAAAATTTGAGACGCAGTGCGTTGGTCACCACAGACACCGAGCTCAGGCTCATGGCGGCGGCGGCGAACATAGGGTTGAGCTGCCAGTTCAGCAGGGGGAAGAACACACCGGCGGCCAGGGGGATGCCGATGATGTTATAGATAAACGCCCAGAAGAGGTTTTGACGGATGTTGCGGATGGTGGCCTTGGAGAGGCGCACGGCACTCACCGCGTCCAGCAGGTCGCTCTTCATCAGTACGATATCGGCCGATTCGATGGCTACGTCGGTCCCAGCGCCGATGGCAAGGCCTACGTCGGCCCTGGCCAGGGCGGGGGCGTCATTGATTCCGTCCCCAACCATGGCCACCCGCTTGCCCTGAGCCTGGAGGGCAGCCACCTGCCGTTCCTTGTCCTGGGGCAGTACCTCGGCGATAACAATATCCACTCCAAGCTCTCGGCCCACCGCCTCGGCGGTGCGGCGGTTATCTCCGGTTAACATAACGACTTCAATACCCAGGGCCTTGAACCCCGCCACGGCGTCCTTGCTGGTAGGCTTTACCGTATCGGCTACCGCCACCAGACCCAAAATCTTGCCGTCCTCGGCAAAGTAGAGGGGGGTCTTGCCCCCGGTGGCCAAGGTATCGGCGGCGGCGGCAAAGCCCGCCAAATCGATACCCCGCTCCTCCAGCATGGCGCGGTTGCCCGCCAGGACGTCTACGCCGTGGAGTTTCCCGGCTATGCCCCGGCCGTGGTGGGCAGCGAAGTCCTCGATGGGGGCCAGAGGAATGTTGCGCTCCTGGGCCTCGGCCACGATGGCGTCTGCCAGGGGATGCTCGGAGGGCTTCTCCAGAGAGGCCGCCACGCAGAGGAGCTCTTCCTCCGTGGTGCCCGCTGCAGGGCGCAGGTCTGTCACCACGGGCTTTCCCTGGGTGAGGGTGCCCGTCTTGTCGAGCACGATGGTCTGAATGGTATGCAGGGTTTCAAGCGCCTCGGCGGACTTGATGAGGATGCCGTTCTCTGCCCCCTTGCCGGTGCCCACCATAATGGCGACGGGGGTGGCGAGGCCTAAAGCGCAGGGGCAGGAGATGACCAGTACGGCCACGGCGGCGGTGAGGGCCCGGGTGCCATCCCCGGTGGCGATGAGCCAGACGATGGCGGTAATCACCGCGATACCGATGACCACGGGCACGAAGACCCCGGCCACCCGGTCGGCCAGCTTGGCGATGGGGGCCTTGGAGGAGGAGGCCTCCTCAACAAGGCGGATCATCTGGGCCAAGGTGGTGTCCTCCCCCACTCGGAGGGCCTTAAACGTAAAGGAGCCGGACTTGTTGATAGCGGCGGCGGCCACCTTGTCGCCGGGGCCCTTCTCCACCGGAAGGCTCTCACCGGTAAGGGCGCTCTCATCCACCGAGGAGCGACCCTCCACCACCTCACCGTCCACAGGGATGCGCCCGCCGGGGCGGACGACGATAAGGTCGCCCACCACCACGTCCTCAACGGCAATCTCCACCTCCACCCCATCCCGCAGCACGGCGGCGGTCTTGGGGGCCAGGTCCATCAGGCGGGTGATGGCCTCGCTGGTCTTGCCCTTGGAGCGGGTCTCAAGAAATTTACCTAAAGTGATGAGGGCCAAAATCATGCCCGCCGATTCAAAGTACAGGTCCATGGACCAGTGCTCCACCCGCATGGCGTCCCCGTGACCCAGGCCGTAGCCGATCTGGAAGATAGCGGCGATACCGTACACCACCGCAGCAGCAGAGCCGATGGCGATGAGACTGTCCATGTTGGGCGCGCCCTTGAAGAGGGAGCGGAACCCCACCTTATAATATTTGTCGTTCACGTAGAGTATGGGCAGGAGCAGGAGGAGTTGGGTAAAAGCGAAGGTAATGGCGTTCCCCGGACCGTGAAAAAGTTCGGGCAGGGGCCATTTCATCATGTGGCCCATCGCGAGGTAAAAGAGGGGAATCAGGAACGCGAAGGAGACCACCAGACGGCGTTTCATGCTCTTTAGCTCCTCCTCCAGTGGGGAGGGGCCGGCTTTGGCTGCGGCGGTCTTAGCGGCAGCGGGGAGGGCGGCCCCGTACCCCGCGTCGCTCACGGCGGCAATGATGGCGCCGCTGTCCCCGTCATAGTCCACCAGCATATTGTTCGCCATCAAATTAACGTTGACGCTCTTTACACCCTCCAGCTTACCCACGGCCTTCTCAATATGGGCGGAGCAGGCCGAGCATGTCATGCCGGTTACTTCAAATTTTTGTTTCATAGACGTACCTCGATTCCTGGGATTACTTCAATATCTTGTCTAACGTGTCGGCAAATTCGTTTACCTTCTGGACACGCTCGGCGTCTGACTGGGCGGCGATGACGCAGTGCTTAAGGTGGGCGGTAAGGATTTCCTTGTTTACCCGGCTCAGGATGGCCTGGGTCGCCATGATCTGCTGAGAGATGTCGATACAGTACCGATCCTCTTCCACCATCTTCAAAATGCCATCCAACTGGCCTCGCGCCGTCTTCAAGAGGCGGGCCGTTTTCTTCTCGTCTGCCATCATGGGGCGGACCTCCTTCTAGGTTAATACCCCCCTGGGGTGTAGTGTATATCATAATGCTAGTATAGCTTAGCAATTCCCGCTTGTCAAGTAGGAATTTTACTGATATACTGTTTCTCAACATAAGCTTAGGGAGCGGCGGGCAAATATGGATAGAACAAAATTGATTTCTCCCACAACGGAGATAAAGACGGGGCCGAGGAGTACAAAAAAGAGTTTTTTGATTACGTTGAAGCAATAATCCACGGCAAGTCCTTGATTACGCAAGGCACCCTGATCTATCCAAGGTCATGCTGGGATGTAACTCCGTCATCTCGCGTCAAAAAAGACCATTGAAAAATGCGGAGGCAGGCTGACGGAAGTAAAGCCATATCTCGATGGAAATACGATGGCTGTTTATTGGATCGTACTTTAAACAAATAAGCGGGGTAAGCCTATGCTGAGCTTAAAAAAGCCGGAGCGTCTGCGGCCCGGAGACAAGGTAGCTACCGTCAGCCTCTCCTGGGGGGGCGCGGGAGACGAGGAGATTTTGTGGCGCTATTATCAGGGCAAGGCGCGACTGGAAGAGGTCTTTGGCCTCCGTGTGGTGGAGATGCCCCACACCCTGGCGGGGACACAGTTCGTGTACGACCACCCGGAAAAACGGGCGGAGGACCTTATGGCCGCCTTTGCCGACCAGGAAATCAAGGGGATCTTCTCCTGTATTGGCGGGACGGACAGCATCCGTATGCTGCCCTATATAGACTTTGACCTCATGGGCAAAAATCCCAAGGTCTTTACCGGCTATTCCGACACCACAGTGCCCCATTTCCTCTGCATGAAAGCGGGTATCTCCTCCATGTATGGCCCTGCCATCCTCACCGACTTCGCCGAGAATGTGGCAATGACCCCTTATACGGTGGAGGCCGTCCGGCGGGCTTTTTTCACCGTCGATCCTATCGGCCCGGTGGGCCCCAGCGAGACCTGGACCTCCCAACGGCTTTCGTGGGTGGAGGAAAACAAGAACACCGCCAGGGGCTTCCAGCCCAACGGTCCCTACGAGGTGCTGCAAGGGGCGGGCAAGACCCAGGGGCGGCTCATCGGCGGCTGCCTAGAGGTGCTAAACTACCTCCGGGGCACCAGCCTCTTCCCCACGTCCGACCATTTCGATGGGGCCATACTCTTCCTGGAGACCAGTGAGTGTGAGTCACCCCCCTGGCTGGTGGAGGACGAGCTGCGCTGCCTTGGTACGATGGGGATTTTGAGCCGTCTGAGCGGCATCTTCTGGGGCAAGCCCCAGGGGGAGAAGTACGACAAGGAGTACCGGGACGTGACCCGCAAGGTACTGGCGGAGGCGGGCCGGGCCGACCTGCCAGTGCTCTGCAACGGCTCTTTTGGTCATAACGAGCCCAAGACCATCCTCCCCTATGGCGCGCTGGCCGAAATCGACTGCGACAGCGCAGGCTTTTCCATTCTGGAGAGCGCGGTTTTATAAATCCTGTGAATTTTTATATATCGTTTCCCCTGCTCCCCATTTCTTTGATTTTAAAGAACAAGGGCGGCGCGACATCTTTGACGCGCCGCCCTCCCCGCGAAGAAAAAGAAAACCGCCCTCGGGGTCAGATAAAAAATCTGTCCCCGGGGGCGATTCATAATGGATGCCCGCGCGCGGTTTTAGGCCTTTTCGTCCACGGTATCCCGCTCCCGGAACAGGAGGGAGATGCACCAGACGGCGGACAGGCCAACAAGCGTGTAGATGACCCGTGATACGGCGCTGCCGGAGCCGCCGAAGGCGAAGGCCACTACGTCGAAGCCGAAAATCCCGATACTACCCCAGTTGAGCCCGCCGATGATGGCGAGGACCAGAGCGATCTTGTCCATGATCATTTCCCGAGAAACCTCCTCTAAATGGATTTCCGGGTATAGCATGGGCACCTTTCGTACAAATTATTCAAAATGTTTTATTCGCGCGTTGCGCGCGCTCACTCCTCACGAGTCAGCGACTTGGGCCCGAAACCGTGGGGCAGCAGATCTTCAGAGAGGTCCAGCGTCACGAATTCATGGTCGCCCCGTGCCACCAACACGGTGAGGCCGGGGGCAAATTCGTAGAGCATCTGGCGGCACGCGCCGCAGGGCCAGCAGTAGTCGGCAGAGTTGCCCACGATGGCGATGCGCCTGAAGTCATCCCTGTGACCCTCGCTGACCGCCTTCACCAGTGCGGTGCGCTCGGCACAGATACAGGAGCCATAAGCCGCGTTCTCCACGTTGCACCCGGTATAGACTGAGCCGTCCTCGCACTCCAGCGCCGCCCCCACGGGGAAACCGGAGTAGGGTACATAGGAGCGCTCCAGCATGGCAAAAGCCAGCTCTACCAGTTCCTTATCGGTCATAAAAAGGTCCCCCTTTCGCGTTGTATGGGTATCATACCACGTGAAAGGGGGATTTTGCAACGACATATGGCTTTTTAAAAATCTTTCTTGCCCAGGCAGCCGCTCTCCCGGTAGGACAGATGACCTACCTCTTTTTCACCGGCTCTGGTAGGATAAAGCTACCCTACCGCTGGCCCTTGTCGTAGGGTACTCCCTCCGCTTTGGGGGCGCGGGACTTCTTAGACGTGAAGGCCAGGACCACCAGCGAGATGATGTAGGGCAGCATATTGTACAATGCGCTGGGCAGGTTCAACGCTGCCAGGAAATTAAAGCCGGTATACACGTTGCCCAGAGCCCGGAAGAAACCGAAGAGCAGGGCCGCCAGGGCGATGCGCGTGGGTTTCCACTGGCCGAAGATCATAACGGCCAGTGCCAAGAAACCGAAACCGGCCACGCCATTTTCAAACTTCCACTCGCTGACGCCGGCGGTGATGTAGACGATGCCGCCGAGGCCGCCCAGAAAGCCGGAGATCAGCACGCCTGCGTAGCGCATCTTATAGACGTTGATGCCCACGCTGTCAGCGGCCTGGGGATGCTCGCCGCAAGCCATGAGACGCAAGCCGAAACGGGTCTTGTAAAGCGTGAGGTAGGCGAGAACCAGGGCCACGACGGCCAGCAGCATGAACCAGTTGAACTCGAACCCGGAGATGTTTAAAAGAAAGGCTTTCTTGGCGGCGATATACTGGATGGTGGAGGAGACGTTGTCTACGCTGGCCGAAGTGTTCATCGCCTTGACAAACACAGTGGCGGCGGCGGTGCCCAACAGGTTCATGGCGGTGCCGACCAGAGTCTGGTCCGCCTTGAAATTGACCGCCGCAACAGCTAAAAGCAGGGAGTAGAGCATACCAAATACTACGCTTCCCAGGATAGTGAGCACCAAGATCAGAAAAGGACTTGTGCCTGTGGGGAGAAACTTCATCATCAGCGCCCCACCCAGAGCCCCCATGACCATGATGCCCTCAAGGCCAATGTTGATGACGCCGGAGTGCTCGGAGAAACAGCCGCCCAGAGCGACCAGAAGCAGCACGGAGGCAAAAATCAGCGTGTATTGAATCAGCAGCGTCATACCTGCTCGCCCCCCTTCCCGTCCTTCGTTTCTTGAGCTTTGGCGGTCTCACGCGCCCTCTCCTCTTTCCGGGCGGCGCGCATATCCATAAAGTTTTTAAAGAAGAGGACGAAACCGCAGAGGTAGATGATGAGGGCGGAGATCAGATCAGAGATCTGCGCGGAGTACATGGTCTTATCCACGTATGAGCCGCCGTTGGTGATATGCTGGATGAAGTAAGAGGAGAAGATAGCGCCGATGGGGTTCAGGCCGCCCAGGAAGGCCGCAGCGATACCGTTAAAGCCCATTGCGGGGACCGAGGATTGCGTGCATTGCCACTGTTCGAATCCGGTCAGGAAGAAGAGCGCCGCACCCATGCCGGCCAGGCCGCCAGCGATGGCCATGGTGAGGATGATGTTGCGTTTCTCCTTCATGCCGCAGTAGCGGGCGGCGAATCTGTTGTAGCCGGTGGCCTTCAGCTCATAGCCGAATTTAGTCTTATTCAGCACCACCCAAACGAGTATTGCCATGATGGCCGCAATTGGGATGGCGATGGTCACATACTGGTTTTTGGTGAAGAGGGTATCCAAGCCCATGCTGGGGATAATGGCGCTCTTGTTGGTGCTGGAGAGCGTCAGGGTATAGGGGCTGGCGACCTCTTTAACGTTGCTCAGGAGCATGTTCACGCCGTAAAGGCTGATCCAGTTGAGCATGATGCAGGAGATGACCTCGTTCACGTTGCAGTAGGCCTTGAGCAGGCCGGAAATCCCGCCCAGCAGGGCGCCCGCCGCGATGGCGGCGAGGATGCAGATATACCAGGGCATCCCGAAGGCCAGAGCACAGAAGAGGCTTGCGCCCGCGCCTACCACGTACTGCCCGGCGGCTCCGATATTGAAGAGACCGACCTTATAGGCAAACAGTATGGATAGGCTGCACATGACCAGCGGCGCGGTCTTCACCAGGGTGTTGCCCAGATATTTAAGCTGGGCGGGGACACTTGGGTAGGTCCAGAAGTTCTGGACGATGGTGAGGATCGCTTTACCCGCGCCGGCGGGGTTGATGATCAAAAGCACAATATAGCCGATGAGAAGGCCCAGGAGGATACACAAAAGTGAGGCCACCAGGGATTGGACGCCCTTGCTCTTCAAGAGGGTACGAGCGTTTTTTTCCGGTTTCATCTCTTATTTCTCCTCCCTCTTGGCGCCGGCCATATAGAGGCCCAGCTCTTCCACCGTAGTGGTCTTGGGGTCCAGCTCACCCACGATCTCGCCCTCGTACATAACAAGGATGCGGTCGGAGAGGGCCATGACCTCGTCCAGCTCCAGGCTCACCAGCAGCACCGCCTTACCAGCGTCGCGCTGAGCCACGATCTGGCTGTGGATGTACTCGATGGCGCCGACGTCCAGGCCGCGGGTGGGCTGGACGGCGATGAGGAGTTCAGGGTCCTTGTCGATCTCACGGGCCACGATGGCCTTCTGCTGGTTGCCGCCGGACATGCTGCGCGCCGGAGTGGCGGGGCCCTGGCCGGAGCGTACATCGTACTGCCCGATCAATTTCTCGGCATAGTCGCGGATGGCCTTGCGCTTGAGAAACCCGGCCTGAACGAACTGGGGCTCGAAATAGCGCTGAAGGACCATGTTGTCCTCCAATGTGTAGTCAAGGACGAGGCCGTATTTGTGCCGGTCCTCTGGGATATGGCTCATGCCTGAGACCGAGCGCTTGCGGATGGGTGCCTTGGTGATATCCTGACCCCTCAGGGTGATCTTGCCGCCCTCGACAGAGTCGATGCCCGTAAGACCGTAAACCAGCTCGGACTGGCCGTTCCCGTCGATGCCAGCGATGCAGACGATCTCGCCCGCGCGGCACTGGAAGGACACGTTCTTGACGGCATTGTTCTTATGTACCTTGGAGGCCACGGTGAGGCCCTCCACGTCCAAGACCACGTCGCTGGGCTTGGCGGGATCCTTGTGGACGATAAAGTCCACATCACGGCCCACCATCATGCGGGAGAGCTCCTCCTTGGTGGTGCCTGCCACGTCGACAGTGCCCATGTACTTGCCCTTACGCAGCACAGTGCACCGGTCGGCCACAGCCATGATCTCGTTGAGCTTGTGGGTGATGAAGAGGACACTCTTGCCCTCTGCTTTGAGGCCGCGCATAATCTCCATGAGCTCTTCGATCTCCTGAGGGGTAAGCACCGCCGTGGGCTCGTCAAAAATCAGTATCTCATTGTCGCGGTAGAGCATCTTCAAAATCTCAGTGCGCTGCTGCATGCCGACCGAAATATCCTCCACCATAGCGTCCGGATCCACCTTCAGGCCGTACTTCTCACTGAGGGCAACGACCTTCCGCCGGGCCTCGTCCTTCTGGAGGAATGGGCCTTTAGTGGGCTCCACGCCCATAATGATGTTGTCGAGGACCGTAAAGACCTCCACCAGCTTGAAGTGCTGGTGTACCATGCCGATGCCCAGAGCGTTGGCGTCGTTCGGGTTCTTGATGGAGACCTCCTGCCCGTCCTTCTTAATGATGCCCTCCTCCGGCTGATAAAGGCCGAACAGGACGCTCATCAGGGTAGACTTGCCCGCGCCGTTTTCGCCCAGCAGCGCATGGATTTCCCCTTTTCTCACCTGCAGCGTGATGTTGTCGTTGGCAATGATGCCCGGAAACCGCTTGGTGATCTTCAGCATTTCAATAGCGTATGGTTGTTCCAAGCCGACTCTCCTCCCCCTTGGTAATCTTTGCGCCGCGCCGGCAGCGTTTTGCTAAACTGTTCTTATTATACGACATCCCGGCGACAGTTCCAAGGAAAAATGACGGATTTTTATTGAGAAAGCAAAATTTTTTTGTATAGAGCATAGCCCTTTTCATAAAAGATACCTTTTCAAGCTATTTTACGCGAATTCGGCCAAGCTATGGCCATGCGCTTGATTTTTAAGGCGGCTGTGCGGAGCTCCGCCACATAGCCGTTTTATAGATTTGCCCCAGGCAAATCTATAAAAAAGCGGACAGAGCAATGCTCTGTCCGCTTTAAAATGCAGATTTTTTTACTTAATGTTACCGTAGGCGTTGACAGTGGCGGTCTTGGCGTTGGCGGCGGGCTCCACGGTGATGTCGTTGGAGACGGTGATGGAGCCGTCGAACAGCTTGCCCACCAGGGTCTTATAGTCGTCCTGAGTGAACCCATCGCCAAACTGAGTGGTGTCCATGGGGATCTGGACATAGTTCTCCTCGGGGTTGGTGGACACGAGACCCAGGGTGTCGATCTTGCCGCCAAACTTGGCGAAGTTGCCGGCCTCGACCTCACCGAGCATGGTGTGGACGGTGGCGGCCAGGCCCTTCATGGCGGAGGTGATGGTCATGCCCTCGCCATAAGCGCCGTCGATGATGCCGGACTGGTCGACGTCGACACCGATGACCTTGGCGCCCTCGACCTTGGCAGCGGCCTCGGCAGCAGAGGTGTAGATGCCGCCGCCGCAGGCGAACACGGCCTGCACGCCCAGAGACTGATACCAGTTGTCCATGTAAGCGGTGATATCGGCGTCGCCGAAGAACTGGTTGCCATAGACGTACTCGACGGTCACAGGCTTGCCGGTCTCGGCGGCGGCGGCGTCAGCACCCTGCACGAAGCCGTAGCCATAGCGGACGACAGCGGGGACGGCCATGCCGCCCAGGAAGCCCACGTGGGTGTAGCCCAGCTTCACGGCGGCGTAGCCGGCCATGTAGCCGCAGAGCTCTTCCTGATACACAGCGCAGTAAACGTTCGAGGGCAGGGTGTAGTCGCCGAGGTCGCCAGCGCCCACGTCCAGAGCAATAAAGGTCACATCGGGATACACATCGGCGGTCTGGGTAATGGTCTCGCCGAAGGCGTAGCCGGGCATCACGATGACGTTGTAGCCATCGGCAACGGCCTTGTCGACCATGGCGACACGCTCGGCGGTGGAGTCACCGGCGGGCTTGTAGTAGCTGAAAGGAATCTTGTCGCCGCTGTAGGCCTTGCAGGCCTCATAAGTGGTCTGGTTGAAGGACTGGTCAGTGATATCGCCGTAGTCGGTGATCATGGCCACCTTCATATCAGTGGCGGGAGTACTCTCGCTGGGAGTGGCGGAAGCGCTGGGGGTGGTGGAGGCGGAGGGACTGGGGGAGCTGCTGCCCTGACCGCCGGTGGAACCGCAAGCTGCCAGAGCGAAGACCAGCGCGAGGGACAGCACCAGAGCAAGGATTTTACGGGACTTGTTCATTGTAACATCTACCTTCCTTTCGAACGTTGATGGCCGGCTGGAGCAAACTTCTCTGTTTACCCCTGAGCCGGACCCGTATTGACATTATAACCCACCTGTCCAAAAAGAGCAACGGACAAATGTTCTTTTGTCATCTTTTTTTTACAGTTTTGAAACATTTACAAAAAACGTCTTCTTCCGCCGGGCAGCCCGATTTTGTGCCCTCACAGGCCGCACACCTCCCCGAGCACCAATACCGCAGGCTCTTTCACCGCAGCCTCCCGGGCAGCGCGGGGCAGGGTCTCCGCCGTCGCGTTCACTCGGCGCTGTGTGAGCAGCGCGCCGTTTTCCACCAGAGACGCGGGGGTATCTGGCGGAAGACCCACCGCCAGGAGCCCGGCGCAGATAGCCTCCAGATTCTCCATCGCCATGAGGAAGACCAGGGTCCCCCCCACCCGGACCAGGGCCTCATAGTCGAGTTCCAAGGTTTTTCCAGTGCGAGGGCTGCCGCTTAAAATATGGACCGAGCCGGACAGGTCCCCACAGGTTACGGGGATGCCCGCGCAGGCGGGGACAGCCAGGGCGGCTGTAAGGCCGGGAATCACCTCCACAGGTACGTCCAACGCCTCCATCGCGGCCTTCTCTTCGTATCCCCTGCCGTAGAGGAAGGGGTCTCCCCCCTTGAGCCGCACCACCCGGAAACCCGCTTTGGCTTTTTGCGCTAAAATGGGTACAATGTCCTCCTGCCGCACCGCGTCCGGATCGCTCCGGCGAGTCACCGGAATGCGGGATGCGCCTTCCGGGGCCAGAGCCAGGATGTCGGGACTCACAAGGCTGTCGTAGGCCAGCACCTGGGCGTGGGCAATCGCCTCCCGCCCCGCCAGGGTCAGCAGGCCCGCCCCGCCGGGGCCCGCCCCCACAAGGGCGACAGGCTCCGTCATCAATACCCTCCGGCGGGCGTGTCGGCGGAGAGCCCGGCGATGATCTTGACGCCCGCGCTGGCCCCCAGGCGGTTGGCCCCCGCACCCAGCATGGCCACCGCATCCTCGTAGGTCCGTACGCCGCCGGAGGCCTTCACCCCCACGTCAGGGCCCACAGTGGCGCGCATCAGAGCCACGTCATGGACGGTGGCCCCGCCGGTGGAGTACCCGGTGGAGGTCTTGACAAAGGCGGCGCCCGCCTTCTTGCTGACCTCACAGGCCTTGACCTTCTCCTCGTCGGTGAGAAGGCAGGTCTCCAGAATCACCTTAACCCTGGCGCTCTCCGCGGCTGCCACCACGGAGGCGATGTCCCGCTCCACCAGAGCCCAGTCGCCGGACTTGATGGCCCCCACGTTGATGACCATGTCCACCTCGCCCGCGCCATCGGCCACGGCCTGGGCGGTCTCGGCGGCCTTGGCCTCCGGGGTATGGGTCCCGAAGGGGAAGCCTGCTACGCAGCAGGGCGTTACGCCGCTGCCCCGCAGCTCGTCCGCCACCAGCTTGATGTAAGAGGGGTTGACGCACACGCTGGCGAAGCGGTGCTCAATGGCTTCCTTACAGATTCTCTTTACATCATCCACGGTGGCCTCGGGCTTTAAGAGGGTGTGGTCGATGTGCCCAGCCAGTTGGGCGGGGGTGTATGTTTTCTCTTCCATAATTTCTTTTTCTCCTTTTGGATATATTTTTTATAAAAAGCCAATTTTGTTCCAATCAACGCAGTTTTTAAGGCATTATTTATTTCCCATTATTCCTACTGAATTTAGAGGTTTATCTTGACTTTTTTCGATTTTATTCCTATACTGAAACGGTAAATAGAAGGAGGCATATTTTATGGGAACCATTAAATTAAAGGACAACCTCTACTCCGTGGGCGTGCTCAACCCCGGCCTGCGGGTCTTCGATATCGTGATGCACTCGCCCTACGGTACCAGCTACAACTCCTATCTCCTCACCGGGGAGAAGAACGCTCTGGTTGAGACGGTGCACGTCGACTTCTGGGAGGAGTACAGGGCTAACATAGAGTCGGTCATTCCCCTGGAAAAGCTGGACTACCTCATCATGGACCACAACGAGCCCGACCACTCGGGCAGCGTGGTAAAGCTTCTGGAGCTCTGCCCCAATCTGACCATCCTCTGCTCCCAGTCGGGCAAGCGGTATCTGGAGGAGATCACCAACCGTTCCTTTAACTGCCGCGTGGTCAAGCAGGGGGATACTCTGGACCTGGGCGGCCGGACGCTGGAGTTCATTCCCGCCCCCATGCTTCACTGGGCGGACTCCATGTTCACCTGGTCCCCGTCCGACAAGGTGCTCTTCTCCTGCGACTTCCTGGGCACCCACTACTGTGAGCCGACGATGATGGACATCACCACCCACTACCCCGAGGCATACATGGGCCAGGTGAAAAACTACTTTGACTGCATCTTCGGGCCCTTCAAGCCCTTTGTGCTGGCCGGGCTCGACAAGATCGGCGCCCTCTCCCCCGCCCCTGAGCTGATCTGCACCTGCCACGGGCCCTGCCTCACCGAGAGCATCGGCAAGCTCAAGACCCTCTACCGGGAGTGGAGCGCCCCCGTGGTGCGCCAGCGCAAGCTGGCCGCCGTCCTCTACTGCTCGGCCTATGGATGCACCGCCGCGCTGGCCCGGGCTGCGGCTAAGGCCCTGGAGGACGAGGGGTTGGACGTGGAGATCAGGGATGTGACCTTTACCGACCTCGCCGAGAGCGCCGCCCTCGCAAACGAGTGCGATCTGCTTGCGGTGGGCTCCCCCACCATCAACAGGGACGCGCCCAAGGCCATATGGGACGTGCTGGCCTCCATCGACGCCATCAATGTCAAGGGCAAGCCCGCTTTCACCTTCGGGTCCTATGGCTGGAGCGGCGAGGCGTCCGAGATGCTGCGCATCCGGCTCCAGCAGCTCAAATTCTGCGTACCCGACGCGCCCCTGCGTGCCATGTTCACCCCCACCGAGGCGAACCTCGCCGCCGTGGCGGAACTGGCCTGTGAGTCGGCGACAAAGCTGTGCTGAGTGTCCAAGTCGGAAATAAGTGATTTACTCGAGCGCCGTCCTGTGGAGGACGGCGCTTTTCATCCCTTTTAAAAGGGATGAAAAGCGATTTCTTGCACGCGAAAGGGAACCCTGACGGTTCCCTTTCACACTATCCCTCCCTCCGAGATCTTCGGATGGGAGTATATCTCTCGGCTTGTCCGGCCTACTGCCTGGCCCGGTCGGCAGCGATGAGACGCTTGAGGGCCTCCACGCCCACCTTAACGGCGGAGGAGACGTCGTGGCTCTCGTCCTGTGGGAGGCCAGCCACGTCCCGCTCCTGGTTCCAGATAACATGGAACGCGCTTCCGCAGCGCACCCCCAGGGCGGCGGCGCAGGTGAAGAGGGCGGCCGACTCCATCTCGCTGGCCAGGACCCCCAGACGTTTCCACGCCTCCCACTTGGCAAGGAGCTCGTAGCTCACGGGCATACGGGCGGGGTCGTGCTGGCCGTAGAAGGAGTCCTTGCACTGAACCACGCCGGTATGACAGCGGTAGCCCATGTCCCTGGCCGAACTCACCAGGGCGGTGAGGACCTCGTAGTCGGACACGGCAGGAAATTCGATGGGGGCGTACTCCCGTGAGGTGCCCTCGTGCCGGATGGCGCCCGTGGCAACGACCACATCGCCCGACTGGACCTCCAGCTTGATGCCCCCGCAGGTACCCACACGGACGAAGGTGTCCGCGCCGATCTTGGTAAGCTCCTCCATGGCGATGACGGCAGAGGGCCCGCCGATGCCGGTGGAGCAGACGCTGACCTTCTCCCCCAGGAGCGTGCCGGTATAGACGGTGTACTCCCGGTTGGACTGAACCTTTGCGGGGTTATCAAAGTGCTGGGCGATGATCTCGCACCGGCCGGGGTCCCCGGGCAGGATGCAGTAGCGGCCCACGTCACCCGCCTTACACTGGATATGGAACTGTAAATCATGTTCGTGCATACTGGCTCACCTCAGTTAGTTTTTATTTCCCCTGCATTATAGCGGGATTCCCCTGTCGAGACAAGCGCATTTGTCGCTTTTCAACTATTTTTAAAGTAATACCCCACCCCCCATTTGGTGAGGATGTACTCGGGGTTGGCGCTGTCTAGCTCTAACTTCTCCCGTAGGCGGCGGACATGTACGTCCACCGTACGGTAGTCCCCGGCGTATTCGTAGCCCCAGACCACGTTCAAAAGATTTTCCCGGCTGTACACTCGGCCGGGGTTTTTCATCAGCAGCTCGATGAGGTCGAACTCCTTGGCGGTGAGCTCCACGGGAGTACCGTCCCGCCAAGCGGCCCGCTCGTCGGCATCCACCACGATGTGCCCGGCGGTGAGGCGGGCGGAGCGGTCCCGCTGGGCCGCCATCCCCGCACGGCGGAGGAGGGCCCGGACCCTGGCTTTCAGCTCCAGAATGTTGAAGGGCTTGGTAATATAGTCGTCCGCCCCGCACTCAAAGCCGATGATCTTATCGGTGTCCTCGCTGCGGGCGGTTAACATAATAATGGGCACATTGGAAAACTCCCGGATGCGCATACAGGCCTGGAGCCCGTCGATCTTGGGCATCATCAGATCGAGAATAATGAGGTCGAAGGAGCCGTTGCGGGCAAGCTCCACGGCCTCCTCCCCGTCGTACCCGGTCTCCACCTGGTAGCCCTCGCTCTCCAGATTGAACTTGATGCCCTTGACCAGTACGCGCTCGTCGTCTACCACTAAAATTTTCATACTACTCTCCTGTCGTGATGAAGTCGATGAGGCCCTCTAAGGTACTCTCTCCAATGCCTGGTACCTTGGCAATGTCCTCCGGGATACGGAAGGGGCCATGCTCCTCCCGATAGGCGACGATGTCGGCGGCCCGCTTGGGCCCGATGCCGGGCAAAGCCTCCAGCTCTTCGGCTGCGGCGGTGTTGATGTCGATGATGGGCACGGCGCTCTCGCTGGGGGTGGGGAGCACAACGGGAGAATTCTCAGCGGCGGAGAGGGTTCGCTCGGTCTCCACCCGGACTGGCTGGGCAGCGGTACTCCCCCGGAGAAACCAGCCCAAAGAGAACGCGAGGAAGACGGCGGTGAGGAGCAGGGTGGCAAATTCTAGTTTTGAAATCTTCATGAATTTGTAACCACCTTCCCGGTTGCGCGGCCCGTCCGCTTTTGCTATAATAAGAATGTACTTATCCGTCCTGTCACGTTTCGCATGCCTCGCGGGCGGATCGGCAGGGAAATCGTTTCTATAATTATAACATATGCTGCGGGAGTTTCCTATGAAAAAAAATCGTGCTGTTTCTCTTTTCCTTGCCCTCACGTTGATTTCGGGGCTGCTGTCCCCATTCGCCAGGGCGGAGGCCTCCTCGGTGGATGACTACCATGTGGATGCGAAAGCCGCCATCCTGGTGGACACCGCCAATGGTGAGATCCTCTACGAACAAAATGCCCATGAGAAAATGTATCCTGCCAGCATCACCAAGATTATGACCGCCCTGCTCACCATCGAGGCGGTAGACCGGGGCGAGCTGAGCCTGGATCAGCTCATCACCGCCAGCGACGTCGTGAACGACAAGATGATCTCGGGGGCCTCCACCCAGAACATTAAGATGGGGGAGGTCATGCCCCTGCGCGACGTGCTGGCCTGCGCCCTCATCCCCTCGGCAAACGAGGCGTGCAATATCCTGGCCGTGACGGTATCCGGCTCCCTCAGCGCGTTCGCGGAGCTGATGAACCAGCGGGCCGCCGAGCTGGGCTGTGAGAACACTCACTTTACGAATCCCCACGGTCTCCACGACGATGACCACTACACCACCGCCTACGATATCGCCCTCATCGCCGAAACCGCCATGACCTACCCCCTCTTCCGGGAGATGGTCACCTCCAAAAGCTACGAGGTGGCCGCCACCAACATGACGGGGGTACGAACCCTGCACGATACCAACGCCCTCATCTCCAACTTTAACAAGACCGGCTACCTCTACCAGTACGCCACCGGCATTAAAACCGGGTACACCCCCGAGGCGGGGTACTGTCTGGCCTCCTCCGCCACCAAGGGGGACCGCTCTCTCATCGCGGTAGTCCTGGGCGCGGAGCGGGAACCGAACACCACTGGGAGCGAGGGCTTTACCTACTTCACCGAGAGCAAGCGCCTACTTGAGTGGGGCTTTAGCAACTTCTCCCGCCGCACCGTCATCGATGGAACCGACCCCCTGCTTACTGTCCCTGTCACCCTCTCCGAGGAAGCTGAGCAGGTGGTTGCCGAGCCCAACGGCTCTATCGAGGCTACCCTGCCCGACGACTGGGACCTCCCAGACTTCGACTTCAAGACCGAGTCGCTCTACCCCGACGGCATCGAGGCCCCCGTACAGAAGGGCCAGGTGCTGGGGAAAGTCACGGTCTCTTACCGGGACAAGACTTACGGCACTCTGGACCTGGTGGCGGTAGCCGACGTGGAGCGGTCCGAGCTCCTTTACCGGCTGGACCGGCTGCAAAAGTTTTTCGACCAGCTCTGGGTCAAGCTGGTGATTTTGCTGGTTATCCTTCTGGTGCTGATACTGATTTTGCGGTTCGTCTTCTTCGGGCGGAGGCGCAGAAACAATAGGAGCTACCGCAGCCGCTACAGCGGGCGGCGGAGATAAGAAAGCAGCAGCCGGGCGAGACGACCGCCCGGCTGCTGCTTTCTTTTTAAATTTTCTCTTGACTTTAACGTAACGTCAAGGTTTATACTCCATCTTGTCAGGAGGGAAATTACCGTGGAATACACTATCAAGGCATTGGCGGAGCTGGCGGGGCTGACCACCCGCACCCTGCGTTGGTACGACAGTCTGGGGCTCCTAAAGCCCCGCCGGGTCACCGAAACGGGCTATCGGCTCTACGGCGGCGCAGAGGTGGATCGGCTCCAGCAGGTTCTCTTCTACCGGGAGTTGGGGCTGGAGCTGGCGGATATCCGCCGCATCCTGGACGACCCGGCCTTCAACCGTGAGGCGGCGCTGCAGAGCCACCTCGCCGCCCTGGAGGAGCGCAAGACCCGACTGGAGAACCTTATCCTGACGGTACAACACACATTGAAGGAGGGACAAACCATGTCCGACAGAGAAAAATTCGAGGGCTTTAAGGAAAATGCCCTGAGAGAGAACGAAGAGAAGTACGGCACGGAAATCCGGGAGAAGTACGGAGAGGACGTTGTGGAGCAGAGCAACAAGCAGTTCCGAAGCCTCACAAAGGCACAATTTGAGGAGATGAACAGCCTTGCCGCCCAGATCCAGGAGCGGCTTGAAAAGGCCGTGGCCGGTGGCTTGGAGCCTGTCGGTGAGGAGGGGCTTGCCATCGCCGCCCTCCACCGACGCTGGCTTACCTTCACCTGGCCCAGCTACTCCCCGCAAGCCCATGCGGGCCTGGGCGAGATGTACGTGGCCGACGAGCGGTTCACGGCGTATTACGACGCGAAGGTTCCAGGCTGCGCTGCCTTCCTGCGGGGCGCGATCGGAGCATATGTGAAGACGGTATAAGGGCCGGGGGAGCTCGGCGGGGCAACCCCCACGCCGAGCTCCTTGTATCCCCCCTTGCGGACAGTCAAAAAACAATGTAAAATGTCCCTATCCGCAAAGGAGGCCGCACCATGAAAAAGCTGCATTACAACTCCCCTGTGATCCTGACCTTCTTCTTTCTCTCCCTCGCCGCGCTGCTGCTGGGTTTCGCCACCGGTGGGCAGACCACCCGGGATATCTTCTCGGTCTATCGCTCCAGCGTTGGTCCCCTCTTCTTTGTGCGCCTCTTCGGTCACGTGCTGGGCCACGCAAGCTGGGACCATTTCACAGGCAACATGGTGCTCCTGCTGGTGGTGGGCCCTCCGCTGGAGGAGAGGTACGGCAGCCGCACGCTGCTCTTCGGCATCCTGGCCACCGCCCTCATCTCGGGGCTCCTCCAGTGCGTCCTGTTTCCCGGCGTGGCCCTGCTGGGGGCCAGCGGCATCGTGTTCATGCTCATCATGCTCTCCTCCCTGGCGGGGATGAAGAGCGGCTCGGTTCCCGTCACCCTCATTCTGGTGGCGGTGCTCTATATGGGTAAGGAGGTCTACTCCGCTCTTTTCGTGCAAAATAATGTGGCAAATTTCATGCACCTGGTGGGCGGCGCCTGCGGCACCGTCTTTGGATACCTGGTGCGCAGGCGCTGACAAATAGACGCGAAAGAGCCGCCCGAGGGCGGCTCTTTTTTGCGCTTATCCCAGCGCCACATCCAAAACCATCATTACCAAAAACCCAGCCATGACGCCCAGGGTACCCAGGTTGGAGTGCTCACCTAGGTGAGCCTCAGGAATGAGCTCCTCCACCACTACGTAGATCATGGCCCCGGCGGCGAAGGACAGGAGCCAAGGCATAAGGTGGACGATGCTGCCCGCCACCAATACGGTGAGGATACCGAAGATGGGCTCCACAATACCGGAGCCCGCTCCGCTGAGGAAGGCCCGCGTCCGACTCATCCCCTCCTGGCGGAGAGGAAGGGAGATCGCCGCACCTTCAGGAAAATTTTGGATTCCAATGCCAATTGCCAGGGCCATGGCGGCGGTATAGAGCGCCGGGTCGCTACCATGCTGGGCAGCTAGGGCGAAGGAGAGGCCCACAGCCATACCCTCGGGGATGTTATGTAGGGTAACGGCAAATACTAAAAGACTGGTCCGTTTCAGGTGAGACTTCACGCCCTCCGGCTTTTTCGCGCCGGGGTGCAGATGGGGCAGCAGCGCGTCCAGCGCCATGAGAAACGCCACGCCCAGGATAAACCCGCCCGCCGCTGGGACCCAGCCGACCATACCCGCGGCCTCGGCCTCCTCGATGGCGGGGATGAGCAAGGACCAGACCGACGCGGCGATCATTACTCCAGCGGCAAAGCCCAGAAAAATCCGCTGCGCTCCCGCAGTCGCCTGTTTTTTAAAGAAAAAGACCACTGACGCACCTAAGCTCGTCATTAAAAACGTAAAGCCGGTTCCCATGGCAGCCCATAAAATCGGTTGCATATTTCTCTCTTCCTCTCTCTTTTTCGATGTCTCACATTTATTATGCCCCGCGGGGGAAACGATGTCAAGCGACAAACGTCTCCCTCGTCTTAACGCTGATTTTTGGAAAAAGAATTAATTTCAGACAGCATTTTTTATGAAACCTTGCGATGGCGGCGGCGCAGGAAATATTGAAAGCCAAAGGTGTGTTTCATTCCCAGCGGCGCGGGCGCTTTTTTTGCCGCCGAACGGCCATATTAGAAGAGGCGCGTGAGGTTTGCGCGTCATTTCATTTTTTAAAATAGGGGTGATCCAATGAAGGAGGAGAAACAGGGCCCACGCCCCGCGGCCCGGACGGTGGCGGCCGGACTGGCGCTCGTTTTTGCCCTGGGTTTTTGGGGCGGCCCGGCCGCGGCGGCTGAGGTAGACCGGACCGTGGTTCCGCTGGGCCGGGCCGTAGGCATCAAGATGTTCTCCGACGGGGTGCTGGTCGTCGGCCTGTCGGAGATTGCCACAGCGGATGGAGCCCAGGCCCCCGCCAGGGCCTGCGGCCTGCGTGAGGGGGACATTATCACGCACATCAACAGCGAAGAAGTAGACACGATTGAGGAAGTCCAGGAGATTTTGCAATCCTCAGGGGACGAAAAACTCTCCATCCGGGCCATGCGTGGGGACAAGAAGGTGCAGATGACCGTTCAGGCCGCCCAGTGCAGCGCTGACGGCAGCTATAAGCTGGGTGCCTGGATCCGCGACTCCATGGCAGGCATCGGCACTATGACCTTTTACGATCCCGACTCCGGCTTGTTCGGGGCCCTGGGCCACGGCATCAGCGACGTGGACACCGCCATGCTCATGCCCCTTCAATCCGGTTCCATCATGTATGCCGAGGTGACCGGCGTGGAGAAGGGGGCGGCGGGCGCACCCGGCGAGTTGCATGGTGCGTTCAAGACTGACAAGGACCTGGGCGAGCTGTACGCCAACACCAAGAGCGGCGTCTTTGGCGAACTGGTGGACGACAGCCTGGCCGGTGACGCAAAGCCCGTCGAGATTGCGTCCAGGAGCGAGGTGCAGGTGGGCAAAGCCACCATCCTCTCTAATATCGCGGGGAACGAGGTTGCCGAGTATGAGGTGGAGATCACCCGCCTCTACCCAGAGAATCCGAGTGACACCCGCAACCTCATGCTCAAGGTCACCGACCAGCGGCTCCTGGAGACCACCGGCGGCATCGTACAGGGCATGAGCGGCAGCCCTATCCTGCAAAACGGCAAGCTGGTGGGCGCGGTCACTCACGTGCTGGTAAATGACCCCACCCAGGGCTATGGCATCCTGGCAGAGAATATGTTGGCCCAAGCTGATAGCGAAACGTCGGTTAAAATGTCGTAGCACGTCGACAAGTAACGTCGAAGCACGTCGAATTATTTTTATCCAAAAAATGCCAATTCCCTCTTGCGTTTGCTGTCTTATTATGGTAAATTATAGACACCCGGTAAAAATTGCTAAAACTTAGCATGAAGCAGTAACGCTTGGAAAGGATGCGGACATGGAGACGAAGAAGAGAATACTGGTAGCCGACGCAGGCGAAGAGTTTCGCCGACTCTTGGTAAACGCAATCTCGGAGGAATCCGATCTTGAGGTGGTAGCCGACACCTGCGACGGGCAGGAGGTGTGCCGCCTGGCGCAGGAACTGCACCCCGACCTGGTAGCGATGGATCTGGTGCTCACCCGCATGGATGGTCTGGAAGTTTTGCAGACTATCAATACCATGCTGCCCCGTCCCCGGATTTTGGTGCTGTCCAGCTTTGCGAATGGCCCCTTGGCTGTCCACGCCGCCACGGCCGGGGCGGATTACTATCTCATGAAACCGGCGAAGCTCTCCACGGTAGTGGAGCGTATCCGCCAGCTCTGCGGGCAGTCCTTGCTGGAGATGCCCCAGGAGACGCCTAACCGCTCCAGCAGCCGGGAGCAGAGCCTGGAGAGCACGGTCACCGCCATTATCCACGAGATCGGCGTACCGGCCCATATCAAAGGCTACCAATATCTCCGCGAAGCCATTATCATCGCGGTGGAGGACATGGAGGTCATCAACGCCGTAACTAAAATCCTCTACCCCGAAGTGGCAAAGCGGTTTTCCACCACCGCATCCCGCGTAGAACGGGCCATTCGCCATGCTATTGAAGTGGCCTGGGACCGAGGCGACCTGGAGACTTTACAAAAGTATTTTGGCTATACGGTTTCCAACGCCAAGGGCAAACCCACCAACAGTGAATTCATCGCCATGATCGCCGACCGACTGCAATTGCAGCGAAAAGAAAAATAAAAAGCAACCGCTCCCCATTGTACCGCAGTTAATAACGCCATTTGTATAGCGATGAACACTCCCAGTTTATTGGGTTGAAGAACCTGTGAACTGGGGGTGTTTTTCATGCAAAGAGATATGTTAAAGGCGGGATTTCTAACCTAGGCTCCTTGATAAGCGTATATACTGCCGTCGCACTCGGGATGGTACATGCTGATAATCGTGTGGTCTACTGCAACTTGTTTGTCTGTCAGGCAAAAATACCGGTTTTCATTTAATTGCATCCATAGCGTATCCACATGGTAATAACCGTCATCCAGTTTGATAATATTCCAAGCGTGATCTCCTGAGGCGACATTACCGGACACTACAAGACTGAACAAACCAGAGCGCTTGCAAAGGTAGTCGTAAGTTTGCGCGAAGCCTTGGCAAACAGCGAGGCGGTTAACCAGCGCACCGTAGACTCCTGAGTCGTCAAGGAACTGCCTCATTGCAACTTGCGGAAAATCGTAATCAAAGGCAGTTTCCTCACAGAGTTTTTTTGCAATATACCAGTATTTATCGTAGTCGCTCATTGACGAACTCAACCCGGACAAGATGGCATCCGCGGCTGCCTCCGCATCACGAATCGCCTGACGGACATCTTGCGTATTTCCAAAGATATGCTGATCGTCCATATCTGTAAACCGGATTGAGTCGCTCGTCTTTTCAGCGGTAATGGTGTTAAAATACTGTGCGATAATCGGATTATCCCACTTCACGTCCATCAAGAGATCGTCGCCGTCGACTGTGGAACCAGGATTCCTAAGCTCATATGCAAAGGGCTGCGTATCCGAGTCGTTATTGATCCAGGCTTGGATGGCATCGTACAGCTCCAGATAAGCCGCTTGCTGTGAGGAATCAAGCATATTGTAGTAATACCACAACGATTCCATCGGCATGTCAGCTTGAGCCGGCACCGAAGCAGCGGGGCCGCTTGGCGCATTCGTCTGGGGCGTAACATCGTCTGCGGCAGGCGTGCTTGACTGCACCGCCGCGCTTGCGCCCGGCACACCGGAGCTGTCGTTATTGTTTTGCGAGCAGGAGCATAGCCCACTCAACAGTGCGGCTGTGAGTGCAAAGGCGGTAATTCTTTTCGTAATATTCATGGTTTTCATGCTAGCCTCCACGATCAATATGCCTGGCGTCAAATTACTTATGCATACCCGGTATAAAGCAAGGAAAAATATAAAAAGCTAATTACATTTGAAAAGGAGTGAGAAAACTTGGATGTAATACAAGAGAATCTGCACTATTTTATAGAAAAGCATGGTAGTATTTATGAAGCCTATGAGGAATATGGCAACAAGCTGCATGAGGAGGGGGGGCCTCTTGACAGTAAAACAAGGTGGCTGATCAAGGTGGCTATTTCGGCCTCCTGCCAATATGAATTCGCGCTCAGAACCCATATAAGAAAAGCTGTTGCAAACGGCTGTACAAAAGAAGAAATAGAGCACGCTGTTTTACTGGTTGCACCCACCGGAGGTTTTCCAAAGATGATGGAAGCCTTGTTGGTGTTAAGGGACGAGTTGTGGGATCGTTGATCATTATCTATAGATAACTTAATAACGTGCAGACACTCTATGAAATGAAACGATGCCTCCATGATGGGTTTCCATAATTCTTCACTACGTAGATTTTACCCCCCGGCCGATTGGGCCGGGGGGCAATTTTTAACTCTCCATTGCCCTCAATAGCAAAACCGCTGCGGTGGCCCGGGTAATTGGCGCGTCGGGCGTAAAGGTCCCGTCTTCGTTCCCCGTCACGAGTCCCAGCTCTACCGCCTTGGCTATGTAATAGGCATCCTCCTTCACGTCGGGAAACCCCGTCTCCGGAGTGCTCCCGTCGTCTTCATACCCCAGGGCCCGCACCAGGAGCTTTACCACCTCGGCCCGGCTCATGGGCCGGCCTTCATTAAAGCCATTCGGATAGTCCCCCGCATCCAGATAGCCCGCGTGGAAGAGAGGCACGAGGTACGGCTCCGACCAGGTCCCCGCTGTGTCGGGCACTGGGTTATCATAGAGGTGGGCGGCCAGGACGGTGCCGTTTAAAAGGCGTATGGAGGAGAAAACCAGCTTACACATGGCCCCTCGTGTCATAGACTCCTCAGGGGCGTAGGTCCCGTCGTCCTTGCCGGTGACCACCCCCATCGCCCCCAGCTTCCCATAGTATTTCGCCGCCCAATAGGTCCGCTCGCCCACCGGCAGGCGGGCAAGCCACGCAAGGCTTTCTGCGTCGGGCCCCGTATCCACTCCGGCGTACTCGCTCAGATAAAGGTCCCACAGATCCTTGTTGTCCGCCAAAAACTGATAGCGGAAGTGGACCTCCCCTGCTACCTCGGCAATAGTCTTGTTCAGCGCAAGCTGCGCTGCAATGGCGGAAACGCCGTACCAGGCAGAGCTTGGATCCGCGCTGCCCGCCATATAGTCGGCCATGCCGATGTAGAGCTTGACCCCCGTGCCCTTCACCGTGTTGACCCACCACTGGGCCACCGTCTTGTAGTCCATGGTCTTGTGGCCGATATACCAGTAGATTTGGGGGCAAATATAGTCGATCCACCCCTCCTTGACCCACTTACGGCTATCTGCATAGGAGGCGGAATAGCTCTCGTACCCGCCCGTAGTGGCAGACCCCAGCGGGTCGCTCTTCGCGTCCCGCCACACGCCGGAGGGCGACACACCGAAGGAGAGCCCCGCCTTGATGGCGTGGAGCCGTGTGTCCAGCGTCTTGATGAGCTGGTTCACATTGTCCCTCCGCCAGTCGGCGCGGTCGGAGAAACTGCCGCCGTACTTCGCGAAGGTGGCGTCGTCTTTGAAGGTTTTGCCGGGATAAAAGTAGTCGTCCAAATGCACCCCGTCAACGTCATAATTACGGACAATTTCCTCAGCTCCCTGCACCACCAGCTCCCGCACCTCGGGAATACCGGGGTCCAGGTAGTAGTTGTTCTCGTACTCTATCACCCATTCTGGGTGCTGTTTGGCGGGGCTGCCCGCCGACAAGGCGGCAAACTCCTGCGCCCCCTTTTTGGTCACCCGGTAGGGGTTAAGCCAGGCATGGAGCTCCAGCCCCAAGGCGTGTGCCTGCTCTACCCAGTATTCCAGAGGGTCGAACGCATCCTTCGGAGCCGTGGCCTGGCTTCCGGTGAGCCAGGCGCTCCAGGGGTACAGCTCTGAGGGGTAGATCGCGTCACAGGAGGGACGCACCTGCAAAATCACCGCGTTCATCCCAAGCTCCGCCGCATTGCTCAGTATCTTGTCTGCCTCCCGTTTTAGGGCAGCAGGGTCTGCGGTGGCCTTGGAGGGGTAGTCCAGGTTGTATACCGTAGACACCCATACCGCCCGCATGTCCCCCCGGGCGTTGCTTTCCCGCACAGGCGGAGTCTCCCCGCCGGTGGGTGCCGTACAGCCGCTCAAAACCAGCAGCACGCCCAGGCAAGCCGCCAGTATCCTCTTTCCGTATCCGCCCATACCAAGTACCCCCGATTTTTCTCTCTATTATCTCTTCCCCATTGAGGAGGAAAATACGCCGGATTATGGTATATACTGTACCATAATCCGGCGTATTTGGGTAGACATAATCAAACTTTATTGTATACCTCAATCTTCTAATCTGTCCAGGTTTTTCCGAAGCCGCTCCATGCCGTCCATCAGGGCCTCCATCTCTTCTGGAGCGAACCCCTGCCACAGCCCCTCGTCCATGCGGCGAAAACCCTGGGCCACCTCTTGCGCCAGCTCCTCCCCCTCCGGGGTGAGGGTGATGAGGTTGGCCCGGCGGTTTGCCCCGTTGGTGCTGCGGGAGACTAGGCCCCTTTCCTCCAGCCTGTCCAGAGCCCGGGAGAGGGTAGTGGCATCCAGATAGCAGGCGTCGGCCAGCTCACGCTGGGTCAGCCCTCCCCCCTGCTCCAGCAAGTAATTGAGGATCCGGGGCTGGCCGGGAGCCAGGTTCAGATGGGCAAACAGGGGCTGGAGCCTACGGCGGCGGTCCACCTCCAGGCGATAGAGCTGCTCGCGTACCGCGCTTTTCTTCATGGCTCCCTCCTATTCCAGCTCGAACTGCCCGGTGTAGAGCCGGTAGTACCGGCCCTTCTGGGCGAGCAGCTCCTCGTGGTCTCCCCGCTCGATAACCTCGCCCTGCTCCAGTACCAGGATGGCCTTGGAGTTGCGGACGGTGGAGAGCCGGTGGGCGATGACGAAGACGGTACGCCCCTCCATCATGGCGTCCATTCCCCGCTCAATGAGGTGCTCAGTGCGGGTGTCGATGCTGCTGGTGGCCTCGTCCAGCACCAGCACCGGTGGGTGCGAGACGGCGGCTCTGGCGATAGCGAGGAGCTGCCGCTGCCCCTGGGAGAGGTTCGCCCCATCGGAGTAGAGCATGGTATCATATCCGTCGGGCAGGCGGCGGATAAAGGAGTCCGCGTTGGCAAGCTTGGCCGCCGAGCGTACGTCCTCGTCAGTGGCGGTCAGGCGGCCATAGCGGATATTGTCCGCGATGGTGCCGGTGAAGAGATGAGTGTCCTGAATGACCATGGACATGCTGCGGCGCAGGTCGGCCTTTTTGATGTCCCGCAGGTCGATCCCATCATAGGTAATGGACCCGCCGGTCACCTCGTAGAACCGGGTGATGAGATTAATAATAGTGGTCTTCCCCGCGCCGGTGGAGCCCACGAAGGCAACCTTCTGCCCCGGTTTTGCGAAGAGCTCAATGCCCCGCAGGACAGTCTTCTGCGGCGTGTAGCCGAAGACCACGTCGTGGAACCGTACGTCCCCACGCAAGGGCGCCAGCGCATAGCCCCCGTCCGGCTGGGGCAACTTCCAGGCGAAAGAACCGGTGTACTCGACGCTCTCCTCATAGCCTCCCTTCCCGTCGGGGCGGGCCCGGCAGAGGGTAACGGTGCCCTCGTCCACCTCAGGCTCCTCGTCCATCATGTCGAAGATGCGCTCAGCCCCCGCCAGGGCCGCAAGGAGGAGGTTCACCTGCTGCGTAAACTGGTTCATGGGCATGGCGCTCTGCCGAACAAAGAGGAGATACGCCGACAGGCTGCCCAGCCCCATAGCCCCCGACAGGACGAAGAGCCCGCCCACGCAGGTGGAGACGGCATAGTTGATGTAGGAGAGTGCCACCACAGTGGGTACCGTCGTACCCGAGTAGGCTAGAGCCTTGGTGGCGGCCTTCCGCAGGGCGTCGTTCCGGGCGCAGAACTCGGCGTAGCCGGCATCTTCGTGGTTGAAGACCTTCTCAACCTTTTGCCCCTCCACCATTTCCTCAATGAAACCGTTGATATTCCCCAGGCGCGCTTGCTGCTCGTTGTAGTACCTGCGGCTGCGCTTGCCGTTCCAGCGGATATAGAGGGCCATCAAGCCCAGGAACGCGAACACGATGAGGGACAGCGCAGGGCTGAGCACCAGCAGCATGACAATGGTTCCCAGGCAGACTACCCCGCTCTGGATGACCGAGGCCAGGGAGTTGTTCATCGCGTCGGCCAGGGTGTCCATGTCGTTGGTGAAACGGCTCATCAGCTCGCCGTGGGTGTGCCCATCGAAGTACCCAAGGGGCAGGGTCTGCACGTGTGAAAAGAGATCGGAGCGAATCTCTGCCACCACCTGCTGGGCCGTACGGGCCATGAGCTGGTTATACCCCAGCGTGGCTAAAGCTCCCGAGAGGTACATAACCCCCATGCCGGTTAAAATGACCGCCAGCCCCTTCAAGTCGCCTGGCAAGACGTAGTCGTCTACCACCGGCTTAAGGAGGTAGGTGCCCACGATACCCGCGAGCCCCCCCACCAGCACCAGCAGTACTACCACCGCCAGGGTAGCCTTGTGGCGGCCCAGATACGCACCCAGCCGCCGCAGGGTGCGCCCCGTGTCCCTGGGGTGCTTTACATTGATTCCGCCCGCCATTATTCCAGCGCCCCCTTCTGCTGAGATTCACACAAGTCCCGGTAAACGGCGTTCTCGGCCATTAGGCTATCATGGTTGCCCACAGCGGCAAGCTGCCCATCCTCCAAAATTAATATCTGGTCCGCGTCCCGCACCGAGCTCACCCGCTGGGCAATGATAATCTTCGTCGTCCCCGGCAGACTCTCGGCCAGCCCCTGGCGGAGCTTGGCCTCGGTAGCGGTGTCCACTGCACTGGTGGAGTCGTCCAGTATCAATACCTTGGGGTTCTTTAAAATGGCCCGCGCAATGCACAGCCGCTGTTTTTGCCCGCCGGAGACGTTCACGCCCCCCTGTCCCAGCTCGGTGTCGTACCCGTTTTCCAGCCGGCCCAAAAACTCGTCCACGCAGGCTACGGCGCAGGCTGCGTCCAGTTCGGCGTCGGTGGCGTCGGCCTTGCCCCAGCGGAGGTTTTCCCGGACGGTGCCGGAGAAGAGGGTGTTCTTCTGCAATACCATGGCGATGGCGTCCCGCAGATGACGCAAGGGATATTCCTTTACATTCCGGCCATCCACCAGGATGGCCCCTTCGCTCACGTCGTAGAGCCGGGGGATGAGCTGCACCAGCGTGGACTTGGCTGAGCCGGTGCCCCCCAGGATACCCACTGTCTGCCCCGCCTCGATGCGGAAGGAGATATCGGTGAGCACCTTTTCCTTTGCCCCAGCGCTGTATTTAAAGGAAACATGGTCGAAGGTAATCTCCCCCCGCTCCACCTGGGCATTATCAGCCACCGTTCCGGGCCCCTCGCCGATTTCGGGCACCTCGGCCATCACCTCCTGAATGCGCCGCGCGGAGGCCATGCTCCGCGTCACCATGAGGAAGACGGAGGAAATCATCATCAGGGAGTTAAGTACCTGGAGCACGTAGCTTAAAAAGCCGGTGAGGGTGCCCACCTGCAGCCCCCCCGCAATGGTGAGCCTTCCTCCGAACCAGAGGAGAGAGAGGATGGTGGCGTACATGACAAACTGCATGGCGGGCATGTTGAGGGAGGCCCGGCGGAAGGCCTGTTCGGTGACTGTCTGGAGGTTTTCGTTCACGTCGTTGAACTTCTCCACCTCGTAGTCCCCCCGGACGTAAGCCTTTACCACACGGATGGCAGTCAAATTCTCCTGGACGATACGGTTAACCATGTCCATAGCGCCTTGCATCTTCCCATACATTGGCCGCACCTTGCTGACGATAGCGGCCAGGAGCAGCGCCAGCACCGGCGCCGCAATCACGAAGGTGATGGCGAGCTGACTGCTCATGCGAAAGGACATAAAAAGCGCGATGGCCATCATCATGGGGGCGCGGACGGCGGGGCGCAGGCCGGTACTCACCGCGTTCTGCACGGCGTTCACGTCACTGGTGAGGCGGGTAATGAGGCTGGCGGTCTGGAAGTGGTCGGTATTCCCGAAGGAGAAGGACTGGATTTTCCGATACTCGGCGGCACGCAGCTCGGCCCCCAGCCCCTGGCCGCACACGGCAGAGAACCGCGCGCTGCCGATGCCAAGAAAGAGGGCGGCCAACGCGCACAGGCACATCAGCCCCCCCTTGGAGAAGATATAGGCCGTGTCGCCCCCCGCCACGCCCACGTTTACGATGTCGGCCATAAGGATGGGGATCACCAGCTCAAAGGCGGTCTCCACCGCCACGCAAAATACGGCCAGGACAGCGTATTTGCGGTAGGGCCTAATGTGGGTCAGAATCAGCTCGAGCATACACATTCCCCCGCGTCGTTTGTTGCATCTGCATTAATTGCACATGCAATTATTCTAGTTGCCCTACTCTGGAAAGTCAAGCAAAAAGCTGCTGAATTTTCCTTCCTGCTGTGCTACAATCACTGTAGTATATGAACGGAAAGGGGTGGCGTCGTGGCCTGTATCTTCGACTATCTCAACTGGAGGGGGGACCTGACCCTCAACCAGGCGCCCTTCAACGACGTAGATAATCTCATCCTCTGTGCCCTGTCCTATGTGAAACTGTGCGGCATCGTGCCGGGGCTGGGGAGTGGCCGGGCGGTCACGCTGGCTCAGGCCGCAAAAAAATACTTTGCCGCCGAGGGGAAGGATAAGGCAGGAAGCCGCGGCTTTCGGGGGAATAATATCCTTCTGTTGGACGCGCTGGCCAAGTTCCCGCGCTACTCCGCCCTCCTCCTCTCCGACTGCGTGGACATTTTGGACCCCGAGGACGAAAAGCAGTTTTCCGCCCTCACCATCTCCCTGGGAGCCAAGAGCGCCTTCGTCGCCTTCCGGGGTACCGACAGCACTCTGGTAGGGTGGAAGGAAGACTTTAATATGAGCTTTCTCCCCCAGGTCCCCTCCCAGCGCTCGGCGGCTGAGTACCTGACGGCGGTGTCCGAGCGGTTCACCTCCCTTCGGGCGGGAGGCCACTCTAAGGGTGGGAACCTGGCGGTCTATGCCGCGGCCCATTGCGGCGAAGAGGTGCAGAAAAAGCTGCGGGCGGTGTATAACAACGACGGGCCGGGGTTTAGCGGCGGCGTGCTCACCTCCCCGGAGTACCTGGCCGTGCGGGACCGGGTACACACCTTCGTACCCCAGTCCTCGGTGGTGGGGATGCTGATGGATCACGAGGAGTCCTACCAGGTGGTCCACAGCACGGGGCTGGGGCTCTTTCAGCACGACCCTTACTCCTGGGAAGTGATGGGGGGCGACTTCTGTCTTCTTGACACGGTAACCGATGGCAGCCGTTTCGCCAGCGCTACCGTCAAGAGCTGGCTGGCCGGCATGGATATTTCCCAGAGGGAGCAGACGGTGGACGCCCTCTTCGACGTGCTCTGCGCCACCAACGCCAAGACTACCGCCGAACTCTCCGCCGACTGGCTGCGAAGTGCCGGGGCGGCTCTCTCGGAGCTCAAGAACATGGAGCCGGGCAGCCGGAGGATGCTCTTTGAGCTGCTCAAGCTGCTGGTGGGGGTCGTCCGCGGGTAGACGTCCCCTGCGGGAGGATAACAGAGAGCTGCGCTCCTCTACCCATACCCAAAGCTTCCCTTTGCATAATACATCTATGATAAAATTGCTGGAAGAACATTAGAAAAGAGGTGCCCCATGCTGGAGCTGCTGAAAAAAAGCCCGCTATTCGCCCAGATGACGGAGCGCGATATCGAATCCTGCCTGAGCTGCAGCCGCTCGGAGATTGCGGCGTATGAGAAAGACGCGCTCATCTTCCATCAGGGCGATACGCCCCGGAAACTGCTGGTGCTCCTGGAGGGAGCCGTGGCGGTGGGCAATGACTCCAGCTCCGGGAAACGCAGCATCGTCGCTACCTTCAACCAGCCCGGTGAGCTTTTCGGAGAGGTTTTCCTCTTTCTGAGCAAGGGCGAGTACGACCATTACGCCCAGGCCATAACCCCCGCCAAGGTTTTGCAGATCCCCAAAGAATTCCTCTACCACACCTGCGGGGAAGACTGCGCCCACCACCAGACCATGATCTCCAACATGCTGTCCATCTTGGCCCGCAAGGCTTATTTTTTGAACCAGCGACTCCAGATCGTCTCCTGCGCCACACTGCGGCAGAAGATCGCGAAGGTTCTGCTGCAAAACCGAACCCCCAATGGCCGGGTGAGTCTACCCATGAACAGGGAGGAATTGGCCGATTTCCTCAATACCGCCCGCCCCTCCCTCTCTCGGGAACTGATGCGGATGCAAGAGGAGGGCCTTATCACCGTGGATCGCCGTGCCATCTTGGTGCCCGACGATGAGGCATTGCAGGAGCTTTTATAAACAAGAGGCCTTTTGGCCGATAAAGTTTTATGACGTCGGCGCGCTGGTATGGTTCGCACGCATCATCGAATGGGAATTCCCGGGTTTTGCGGTCGGGCGCTGTTTACCGGAGCTATATAAGGCGCAGCAAGTTTTGGAGGAGCGAGGCTGCATAGAGGGAAGAATCCATAGATTTGTGATCGTAGCAAAAAAATAAAGGCGGGTGGGCCGCCGAGGTCGGGGTCCCTATAGTAATCAGGGAAGCAAAGAGCGCCCTCCTTCAGTTCGTTTCGCTGAAAGCCCCAGCATAACTGGAGCCAAAGAAAACGACGTGGAAAAACAAAATTTATCTCTTTTTTCATTTCTGTAACCATTGTTACGGAACTTCTCCTATTGGTCTGGTATGATTGGCTCATCCAACAAGGGACTACACCAATTGAGGAGGAATTTTCAATGGAACAGAATATGTTTTGTTATCAGTGCCAGGAGACCGCGGGGGGCGCGGGGTGCACCTACTCCGGCGTCTGCGGTAAAAAGCCTGAGGTAGCCGCCATGCAGGACCTGCTGGTCTATGTGACCAAGGGTCTCTCCGCCGTCACCACCCGGCTGCGCGCCGAGGGCAAAGCAGTGCCCACCGACGTGAACCATCTGGCGGCGCTGAACCTCTTTACCACCATCACCAACGCCAACTTCGACGAGGAGGCCATCGCAGCCCGCATCGCCTCCACTCTGGACGTAAAACGTGAGCTGCTGGCCCAGGTCTCCCAGCCCGACACGCTGCCAGAGGCCGCCCGCTGGGAGGGTGAGCGTGCCGACTTCGCGGCCAAGGCCGCCCAGGTAGGCGTGCTGTCCACTAAAGACGAGGACGTACGCAGCCTGCGCGAGCTTATCACTTACGGTCTGAAAGGGCTGTCCGCCTACAGCAAGCACGCCAACGTCCTCCTCAAGGACGACGGTGAGGTGGATGCGTTCCTCCAGCGTGCCCTGGCCGCCACCCTGGACGACAGTCTCACCGTGGACGAGCTGGTAGCCCTCACCCTGGAGACCGGAAAGTACGGCGTGAACGGCATGGCCCTGCTGGACGGGGCCAATACCGGCGCTTATGGCAACCCCGAGATCACCAAGGTGAACATCGGCGTGGGCAATCGCCCCGGCATTCTGGTGTCCGGTCATGACCTTCGGGACATGGAAATGCTCCTCAAGCAGACCGAGGGAACCGGCGTGGACGTATACACCCACTCGGAGATGCTGCCCGCCCACTATTATCCCGCGTTCAAGAAGTATGCCCACTTCGTAGGCAACTACGGCAACGCCTGGTGGAAGCAGAAGGACGAGTTCGAGACCTTCAACGGCCCCATCCTTATGACCACCAACTGCATCGTCCCCCCCCGCCCCAGCTATCAGGACCGGCTATACACCACAGGCGCGGCAGGCTACCCCGGCTGCAAGCACATCCCCGGCGGCATCGGGGAGGAGAAGGACTTTTCCGCCATCATTGAGCACGCCAAGCGCTGCGCGCCTCCCACTGAGATCGAGAGCGGCGAGATCGTGGGCGGCTTCGCTCACAACCAAGTGCTGAGCCTTGCCGACGCGGTCGTCGGCGCCGTGAAATCGGGCGCTATCAAGAAGTTCGTGGTCATGGCGGGCTGCGATGGGCGTATGAAGGGCCGCGACTACTACACTGAGTTCGCTAAGGCCCTGCCACAAGACACCGTCATTCTCACCGCAGGCTGCGCCAAGTACCGCTACAATAAGCTGAACCTGGGTGACATCGGCGGCATACCCCGCGTTCTGGACGCTGGTCAGTGCAACGATTCCTACTCCCTGGCCGTCATCGCGCTCAAGCTCAAGGAGGTCTTCGGTCTCGACGACATAAACGACCTGCCCATTGTCTATAACATCGCGTGGTACGAGCAGAAGGCCGTCATCGTCCTGCTGGCCCTCCTGTACCTGGGCGTGAAGAACATCCACCTCGGCCCCACCCTGCCCGCCTTCCTCTCCCCCAACGTGGCGAAGGTGCTGGTGGAGAACTTCGGCATCGCTCCCATCGGCACCGTGGAGGATGACATGGCCCTCTTCTTCAGCGAGGGTTCTGTCAAGGCCGCCGTTACCGCCGATATGCTCATTGGGGAGATCCTGCGCCAGTACCCCGATGCTGCGGAAGCCCTAATGGCCTGCGGTATGCACTGCCTGGGCTGCCCCTCCTCCCAGATGGAGTCCCTGGCCGACGCCTGCGCGGTACACGGTCTGGACGTAAACGCCGTGCTGGAGCGGGTAAACGCCTCCCTCTAATTCCATAACAATCGGAGGGGGCGGCTATGTGGCCGCCCCCTTACAAATAGAAAGGAAATTTTAGATATGAGCGCGTTTTTAGGCCCTATCCACCACTGGCTGTACAACAAGATCCAGCTCCAGGAGGAGCTGATCAGTGAGATTTTACTCACCGCGGCCCGGGAGGGCTGGGATATCCTCTCCGTCGAGGGCATCAGCGCCGACGGTGTGAACCCTGCCCTGCCGTCTTTGGATAGCAGTATCGACCTGGGGAACATCCACGGCTGGCTCCAGTGGCAGATTGGCCTCTCGGAGGCCAAGTACGCCCAGCTGGTCACCGGTCTGCTGGGGGGTGGCCCAGAGCGGATTTTGGTCCTCGAAAAGGCCGCCTATGCCTTCGGGCAGAGGCACTCCATTGACACCCAGGCTGACCCCGCCGCCGCCTATCAGGCACTGAACGACAGCCTGCTGGACGGGATGCCCTGCGACCATGTGAACCAGATTACCACCCAGGGAGAGGGCAGCCTCTCCTGGCAGCGGACCGAGCGTCTCCACGACGTATACTGGAATCAGGCAGGCGGAGACGCCGAGGTGTACTACACGCTCCGCTCTTGGCTTATCGCCGGGATGCTGGACGGGAGCAGCGTGAGTTTTCTCTCCGTCGGGGACGGAGCATTCGAACTGAGAAAGGGGGCATAAGTATGTACAGCGCAGAGCTCATGGTAAGCGAGCACGACAATATTCTCAAGGCCCTGCAGGTCCTCAGGGCGGCCTCCTGCCGCATTCTGGAGGGCGGTGCAGTGGAGGACAAGGATTTCCGCAAACTCATTGCCTTTGCCCGTAATTACGCCGACAAGCACCACCACGGCAAAGAGGAGCAGATCTTCTTCCGGGAGATGGCCGCGCTTCTGGGCGACGCGGGAAAGAATCTGGTGCAGCATGGGATGCTGGTGGAACACGATTTGGGCCGTCTGCATATCTCGGAGCTTGAAAAGGCCCTGGACCAGTACAAGGCCGACCCGCAGACCATCTATAAGGCCACAATCATCGCCGAGGCGATGGGGTATGCCGCTCTCCTCCAGCGGCACATCGATAAAGAGAATCAGGTGGTCTATCCCTTTGGGGAGCGGAGCCTCCCGGAGGAGGTCCTCCTCCAGATTGACGAGGAGACCGCCGCTTTTGAGCGCGCCGCCGAAGAGGTGGGCACCCAAGAGACCTACCTGAGCATCCTGAACGAGCTGGCGGAAAAGTATCTTTAAAAGGCCCGAAATATTTAAGAGAAAACGAGCCGCGGAGGAGTGCGCCGCACTGCTGCCGGGCGCCCTACACGGACCAATACAATGACAAAGCCCGGCGCCGACAAGGAAACTTCCTTACCGGTGCCGGGCTTATTTTTGCTCTGATTAAATCAAGTGAAACGGCGCTTACTCGTACAGGCCGTCGTAGTCCTTTACCGCTTTGATAAAGCCTTCCCGCACGATGTCGACGTCAATCTTAGTCACCATGAAGTTGATGTCGTTCTTGTACTTCTCAATCAGGCCGAGCTTTCCGATGATACCGAAGCCCTTGCGGTACTTCTTGCACGCGGCCGCCACCTTGTCGATCGCCGCCAGCTCTTCGGCATTCATATAATCCCCGGGGAAACCCAGGGAGATGGCAAGGTCTGCGGGCCCCACAATGAGGGCATCCACCCCCTCAACGGCGGCGATCTCCTCCACGCGCTCCACCCCGAGTTTGGTCTCCACCTGGGCGATCGTAATCACGGTGTCGTTCAGCTCGTCCATGTTGCTTCTGTGGTTACCCGAGGGCCGATAGTTTGTGTTGGCGCCGCCGGAATAGCTTCTGATGCCGATGGGAGGATACTTGGACCACTCCACAAGCTGTCTCGCCTGCGCCGCAGACTCCATCATGGGCACCATCACGCCGGAAGCGCCGCAGTCCACGGCTTTGGACACGTCGGCCCGGGCCAGTTGGGGCACCCGCACGAAGGAGGGCATCCCCATATTGTTGCCCATGAGAATCATATTGTGCAGCACGTCATAGGAATACATCCCGTGCTCGTTGTCATAGAAGAGGAAGTCCAGCCCCGCGTCCTTTGCCAGGATGTTGATGGTGGGGTTATCGATCATCTTGATAAAGCAGCCGTATAGATGCTCGTTTAACATTTTTTCTTTCAGTTTCATAATGTCCACCTTTATAGATATCTTGGATGATTGAAAACCTGCCGCCACCTGTGTTTGACCAGAGTGGCGGCAGGTTTCCATATGCCGTTTTACGGCTTAATGCTTAGTGGAAGAGGGACTGCACCGCATTGGTGATATAGTACAGCACCGTGCCGATCGTGTTATAGTCAACGTTCGGGAAGGAGGCGCCGACGATCCCCAGAGTCGTGAAGGCGGGGTACAGCAGCAGGGGCAGGGTCACAAGCAGGATGCCCATGATGAAGGAGCCGACGACGCAGCCCTTCCAGCCGCCCGTGGAGTTGCCAAACACGCCCGCGGTGCCGCCGGAGAAGAAACAAATGCTGGCGGAGGGAATCATGATGGTGGGGCTCTTGACCAGAATCATGACCAGCATCGCGACCAGGCCGGCAGCGTAGGCGCTGATAAAGCCAAGGATGACCGCCATGGGGGCGAAGGGGAACACGGAGGGGCAGTCGACGGCGGGGCGGGAGTTGGGGATATACTTCTCAGAGATGGCGACAAAGGCAGCGGTGATCTCGGCGATGAACATACGAACGCCGGTGATCAGCACGTACATACCAGCCGCGAACTGGAGGCCCTGGAGCAGGGGGAACACGAGCCAGTTGACGCTGCCGGCGAGCTCCTGAACAACCTCCTGCCCGGCCGCGATGGCAGACACGTAGAAGAGGATGACCATAACTACGGCGACGCTCAGGGTGAAATCTCTGAAGATGGACAGCCACTTGGGGAACTTGAAGTTCTCGGTGCTGTGCTCAGGATTGCCCACCTTGGAGCCGATGAAACCGGAGAGAGCATAGCCGATGTGGTTATAGTGGCCGATGGCAATGCTGTCGTTGCCGGTGATCTTACGCATATAGGGCTGGCACAGGCCGGGCAAGCTCGCCGCGGAGAGACCGAGGATGATGCCGCCGAGGATAATGGTCACCACGTCGTTCACGTTACAGGCCTTAAACACCAGCGTCAGGACGCAGGCAAAATACAGGCTGTGCTGGCCGGTAAGGAAGATGTTTTTGAACGGGGTAATCCTGGCGAAAATCAGGTTCATCGCAAACCCGATGATCATGACAAGGGCGACGATAGTGCCAAAGCTCTGCTGTGCGAGCGCCGTCGCGGCCTCCACCTGCGTAACCACGCCGGTGATGCCAAAGCCCTTCTGGAACATCGTGTTGAAATTGCCGAGGGTCGCGGACATAGCCGAAGAGCCGATGCCGAATATCAGGAAGCCGATGATGGTCTTTGCGGTGCCTTTGATTACGTCATCTACGGGTTTCTTCTGCAGGATCAGGCCGATCATAGAGATGAGGCCGACCAGGATACCTGCGTTACTCAGCAAACTAATAACTACCTTCACTCTAACCACTCCTCACACACTCTAATTATTTTTCTTTTGTCTTCAGGAATCCTTCCAGGCCTCGCTTGATTTCCTCTTTGTCCATGATGTTGGTGATGGGAATACAATAGTTGACCTTGCCTTCGACATCACTTGTGATGTCCGCCATGGTAATCAAAATATCCCACTTTTTTTCAGCGATTGCATCTAGGTTGGAGTGCTCCGCAGTGATCGGATAGCCGTTCTCCTGAATAACCTGATCCACTTTAATTTTGAGAAGCATACTTGATCCCATACCCGTTCTGCAGGCAACCAGAGCGCTATACATAAACTCACCTCCTTTACCTATAAATTAGTTGCTTATCTTGATCCGCCGTTTCTAAAACGGCCGCGCTTTGGCGGCTTAGAGGAGCTTGTAGTACTTCAGCGCCTCGACAATCTTTTCGGTGACGGACTCGTCCGGCTCCGTGACGGGAAGTCTGGGGGGGCCAACCTGGATACCGGTGAGCTCCACCGCTTTTTTCAGTACGGAGGGCACGGTGCCCAATTTCAGCACGGCCCGGAACACGTCGACGCTCTTCTGCGCCTCCTCCGCTGCCTCTAGGTTGCTGTCCAGATAGTTTTTGTAGATGGAGAGGATTACATCGGTGATCACGTTTGATGTGGCCGCGATCGCTCCCGCGGCACCCATCCGAAGGGCGTCCAGAATCAGGGAGTCCGAACCGGACAGCACGCTGAAATCATAGCCCTTCGCGGCCTCGATATAGGCCTTGATGTTCTCGATCTTGCCGCTGCTGTCCTTGATGCCGGCAATGTTCTTTACCGCTGCCAGCCTCTTTACAGTCTCAGGCTCCAGATTCATCCCGGTATTCTTGGGGATGTTGTACAGGACGATCGGGATCTTTACCGATTCGGCCACGGCCTCGTAGTGCTTAATGACCTCTTCTTGCGTAGGCACTAGAAAATATGGCGTTATGACCGACAGAGCGTCCGCTCCCAGGGCCTCTATCTTTTGGGACAGCCTGATCACTTCTCTGGTGCTATTGCCGCCCGTGCCCACATAAACGGGCACGCGCTTATTGACCTTCTGAATCACCAGCTCCGCGAAGGCGACCTTCTCATTCTCGGTAAGCAGATGGAATTCGCCGTTTGTTCCAAGGATAAAAATTCCGTCAACGCCCGCACCGATCAGCTTTTCGACCAACTGCCCTGTCGCCTGCGGGTCAATCTGCTGGGTTTTGTCAAAAGGCGTCACCATTGCGGTGATAATTCCTTTGATCTCCATATGGCGTCTCCTTTCTTATCTCTAGTAAATTTGGTCAGCTGCTCCGCAGCTCTTCCCTGGACGACTTGCCAAGCGAGCCGTCCGGATGCCACTTCACGTACTGCTGCAGCGTCAAGCCTTTCGCGTTTTGCAGCAATATGCTCAGGCTCTGCAGCACAACAATCTCAGCGATAATGGAGGCCCGGGGCGCTTTGTTGAGGTTTCCGCCCTCTTCCTCCACGCCGGCAAGCAGGCACACGTCACCTTCCTTTGCAAGCCAGGAGTCGCCCTTTCCTGTCACGGATATGATTTTTGCCCCGTTGTTCTTCAACGTGGTCACCGTTGCCTTTAGCTCCTGCGTCTCTCCGCTGTTGGAGATGGCGATCACCACGTCACCCGGCACCACCTGCCCGGCAGAGCCGTGCACCGCCTCCGTGCCGTGCAGGGCGTAGGCGGGGGTGCCCGTTGACGAGAGCAGGGAGGCAACGTAGCCGGATACATGCCCAGGTTTCCCGATTCCGGTCACATGTACTCGGTTGTTATTTTTCTCGGCGGTCAAAATCAGCTCTTCCGCCTTGATCAGCGCGCCATGGTCCATCCCGCCGAACAGCGCTTTTAGCTCACTCTGCAATACCGATGCGTACTGTTCTACGGCTTGTTTTTCCTCACGATCATCCGTTGTCATAAACATTACCTCAAACGAATCTTATCTTGGTCATCTTTCATTATCGCCATTCTATTCTATTGCCTTAGTATTTTCAATCTGATTTGGGTTCAACTTTCGTCCGGTAAAAAACACAAAAATTACACCGGTTGCACCCAAGTTATTATGAAAATTTATAATTTCAAAGTGCGCTAGATAAGTTAATCTTATCCGTGCTTATGCCTGATAATAGGGCAGAAAGCAACAATAAGCTTTCATTATTCACTCAAAACTCTTAATAAAGTCCATAATCTGTTTGGGGTCTCCGGCGTGATCCAGGAGGTGATAGAACGCCTCGTTCTCCAACAGCTCCAACAATTCCGCCATCGCCTGCAGGTGGCTCTCGTGGTCCACGGCGCTCAGGCTGAAGACATATTTGACAGGGTCGTTTCGCTTGTTTCCAAATCTGATGGGCTGCTCCAGCACCGCAATGCCCATCGCGATCTCCTTAGCGCCGTACTTGGATTTTGCGTGCGGAAGCGCGACATGCTTTGTGATTACAATATAAGGCCCCTCTTCTTTCGCGACCTTGACCATCTCGTCAATATACGACTCGGTGATTTTCCCGTTTTCCAGTAGCGCCCTGGCCGATTTCCTGATCGCGTCCTCCGAGTTTTCAGCCGCCACATGGAGGCGTATTAAGTCTTCGCTGACAATGTCGCTCAGCTTTAGCGCATTCTCCGGCGGTGCCGTTATATTTTCTATCTGGGAGAAATACGAGGCAAGCTCGTCGTGGAGGGCAGTTTCGGCGTTTACTTCGGAGTATTTCTTTACAATCTTCATCACTTCGCTGACCTTTGGCTGCTTGAGGAACAGGTTCTCCATTTTAAGATATACTTCTCTTTTGATCTGGTATTTTTCCTTCAACGTCATTACCGGGCTCACGACAATTACGGGGATGCGAAGGTCGATCATCTCAGCGATATTATCCACGGTAAAAATGATATCAAAGGCCTCCGTTATGGTGCTGACCTTTGACAGCTCGATCGGCAGCAGGAAGTTGAGCTCCGGGAACAGGTTCTTAAGCTCGGTATACAGGATCGCGGAGCTGCCAATGCCGCTTGAGCACACGATAAGCGCTGTTTTCTTCTTCGGCTGGTTGGCCTCCTTGCCTGTCAGCAAAATGGCACCGAAGTGCATGGTCAAATACGCGATCTCGTCCTCGGGAATGTCCAGGCCATAGAGCTGCCCAAAGGGCTTCATTGTCTTGCTGACCAGCTTGTAGATTTCCTTATATTCTTCCTTGACGATGTCGCAAAGCGGGTTGTAGATGGGCAGCTTGAACACAAGTCTGTAGTACGCGGGTCTGAAGTGGGAATAGAGCTGCTCAAATATTTTTTCACTGCTGGTATAGTCGAAACCGCTCAAGGACTGGAAACGGTTCATGATCTCCAGGACCATTTTTGTGATGAGGGAGATGTCCTGCGTGTTCTCCTTGGCTTCCCCCACCGAAATGCCTATGATCAGCGCGCTGATATAGCATAGGTCAGCGTCCAGGGCCTCCAGGTTGTATGCGTTATAGAGAAGATCCTGCGTAAAGCTGTACTCTTTCAGCTGCCGGATCACGGGGATCTCCGGAATATCCAGCACACCGCGGGCGTCTTCCCCGCTCGTATTGGCTCCGATTCTGTTAAATAAAAATATAAATATATAAATGAACTCTATCATCCTGCTCCTGATAAAGGCGATGTTATGCTCTTCCATCAGGGAGGCGATAGTCTCCTTGGCGTCTTCAAAGCTCTCCAATTTGAATTCTTTGATAAAATAATCAAAGATCTTGCTGTCCTGGTTTACGGACGAGATGTTGATGACAAACTTCACCAGCTGTCTTCTGATCTCCACCTCGGAGCCTTTTATGAAGTATCCTCTGGTGCGGTTGTTGACAATTAAAATGCCGTTTTCCTCGAGGATCTGCTTTAAATCCCTCAGGTCCAGAATGACGCTTGATCTGCTTACCTTCATTGCATCTGTGAAATGGTTGAGAGACAAGTAGTCCAAATTGATAAACAACGCCAGATAGATAAACGCGAGCCGCTCGTCCTTGTTCAAGTAGTACTTTTTTTCATCGCTATACTGCTTCATCATCTGGATCGCCGCAGCTCTTGTCTCTTCGCTCAGTACAATTCCCTTGTTGTGTTTCAGAGAGAGCAGGGGTACTTTCTTTGCCCTAAAAAGGTCGTTAATCTTGTCTATCCGGTACATCAATTGCCTGTTTGTCAGCCCTGTAATGCTCTCCAGCTCTTTTGTGGTGATCAGCGTTCTCTCCAGCAGCACTTTCAGGATCAGCAATAATTCCCTGTCGATGGCAAAGAACCTCCTCTCTTGTTGTGGCGCGGCACGCTGTTACTCGTAGGCTTTTATATACTCCAGTACCTCTTTCGCGTCCTTTGCCGTATCCAGCATGTTGTAAAACTCATCCTTGTCCAGAAGCCGCGCCAGAGCGGACATGGCATTCAGGTGGGTCTTCTGATCCACCGCGCTCAGGCAGAAGATATACTTTATCGGGTCATTCTCCTTATTGCCGATCTCCACCGGGGGTACCACCGTTGTAATGCCGATTGCGATTTCCTTCGCGCCATACTCGGGCCGCGCGTGGGCAAGGGCCAGGTGCGGGGTGATCGCGATATAGGGGCCCGTCTCCTTCACCGAGGTGATCATGGCGTCCACATAGGACTGCGTGATTGCGCCGTCCTTCAGGAGCGGAACCGCCGACTTCCTGATCGCGTCCTCCCAGTCCTCAGCCTGAACTCTCAGCTGTATATAGTCTTCCTTCATAATTTCGCTTAACATAAGAATAATTCCTCCTATTTCAATAAAACCGAGTTCTTAAAACGACAATTTCAGCCGCAGGCTATTTCCTACAATATTTTACATTTGTATTTTATAGCTTACTATTTACTCTTTCAACCTTATTTGAGTTCAATTTTTGTTTGGGAAAACGACAATCAGTATTCCCAGTTTTCTCCTCCATTATCGGCAAATGTGGGAGGAACCGCAATGCAGGGCACCCGCAGCACATCAGGCGATAAATTGACAAAGCTAAGCGCCGACAAGGTTTTCCCTTGTCGGCGCTTAGCTTATTTCTTGCCGCCGGTGGCGTTCGCAATAATTTGGTAGGAGGAGACCAATACTCCATGTGGGTAACACTCTTCCGCAGACGGCAAGTATGTTTGCTGGTTTGGAGGGGAAATTACCAAGGCCTTGCTTTTTCAAGCCACCCTTGCTTTTCCCAATACGCCACATCCGCAGGATTATATTGAAACCGTTTTTGCATAGCTCTCATGACGTAAAACAAGCCCCTGACCTTTAAGCTAGGCTTTACATTACTACCAATTGCTTTAATTTTCTCCGCCCGCTTTTCAACCTCTGTCTGGATTTGTAGTTTTATTTTTTCATTGACGCCGTCCCAATCAGCTGCACGAATGTTTTTCCCAAAAGTATGGATTCGGGCTACCCCCCAAAACGTCATACTGTCTTTCAAATCCTTTCGCGTAGATTTTGTTCCTGCCCCCGCCGCTGTCGATATGAGGAGCGCCTGTTTCTTAAACATATCGCCGCTCGGCTGATGTGGCATCCACCGATATCCAAAATGGTCAAGGAAGGCCTTTACCTGCCCCGGAACATGATAAACATAAACAGGTGCCGTAAAAATAAGCAGATCTGATTCTTTCATGGCATCTATAATGGGCTTTAGATATTCGAAATCAGGACACTTTGTATAGTCGGTAAAGCACTGCCAGCAGCCTCGACAAAAATTCGGCATATCTTTGGGCAGAAAAAATTCCATGACAGTATCTCCCATAGATAAATGCCTTATAAACTGTTGTGCAATATTATACGTACTGGATTTTGCTTTTCTCTGTGTTCCGTAAATAACAGTGATTTTCATATTTGCTCCGCCCTTCTCCTTCCATTGACACAACTGTCCTGTCTGCCGGATCCGTTTTCACCTATAGATATCTTAGTTTATTATAACACGTTAAACAAGTAAAAAAGAAGATAGAAAATGCGGATACCTAAGTATCCGCATTTTTGGAGCTGATGGTGAGATTCGAACTCACGACCTGCGCATTACGAGTGCGCTGCTCTACCCCTGAGCCACATCAGCGTATTCTATTTCTGAAGTCAGCCGCGCGCGTGAATTATCATAGCATATTTTTTTCCCGCCGTCAATCACTCCCTTTTTATAGAGTATACATTTTGTATATTCTTAATCCTTTGCCGGAAAAGCTGCATAGTTTTTTCAGTTTAAGTTTGAAACCCCTCCAAATATCTCCTTCAACTCAAAAAATAAATCATCCTTTATAGTTTTGAAAACAGGGGATTTATTTAAAAAACCAGGCCATTTTTACCAATTGGAAATCGTCTCCTTTCCAACGCCTTATTGACATAATTTTTTTCATAATTTCTTTTACAAAGAGTTATTCACATTTTCCACATGGTTTTCCACATCTATCAACCCCTTTTGTTTCAAATGGTTTTCAACATTTCCACACTTTTTTCCACAAGCTTGTATCGCAAGCTGTCCTCCCTGCCATTTTCATTTTTGGTTGTCATAACGCATTTTTCCTTCCTCCATGAAACCTTTCCGTCATACTCCTGCAAAAAAGAAGGGCTGAATTCTCAGCCCTTCCCAATGTCGCGGGTCGCATAGGCGTTGAGGTCCATGCCGGCACGCCTGCCCGCCAAATGCTCATAGTATCCCTGGCAGCCCACCATGGCGGCGTTATCCCCGCAGAGGGCCAGAGCGGGCAGAAAAAGCCTGTCCCCCGCAGCGGTACAGGCGCGCTCCAAATCAGCCCGGAGGCGAGAGTTGGCGGCCACACCCCCGGCCACGGCCACCTTGCCGTATCCCTTAAGCCTGGCGGCTTCCATGATGCGGGACACCAGGGTCTCCGACACGGCGCGCCCAAAGGAGGCAGCCAAGCCCGACAGGTCCAGTGCCTCCCCCTTCTGCGCGGCGTTGTGGACCAGATTAACCACGGCCGTCTTGAGGCCGGAGAAAGACATATCCAAAGGAGCATCATGTACCTGGGCTCGGGGCAAATCGTAGCGGGTATCGTCTCCCCCCTGAGCCAGGGCGTCCATGGGGGCTCCTCCGGGGTAGCCGATTCCCAACACCCGGGCCGCCTTATCAAAGCACTCCCCCGCCGCATCGTCCCGCGTAGCGCCCAGGACGGCCATGTCGGTATAGCTGCGCACATCCACAATGGCGGTGGTGCCGCCCGAGACGCAGAGGCACACGAAGGGGGGCTCCAGGTCGGGGTGAGTGATATAGTTGGCGGCGATATGACCCCGGACATGGTGGACGGGCACCAGAGGCACGCCCAGGCCGAAGGCCACGCTCTTGGCAAAGTTGACCCCTACCAGCACCGCACCGATAAGGCCGGGGGCATAGGTGACGGCCACGGCATCGATGTCGGCCCGCGTCACCCCCGCGTCGTCAAGCGCCCTGTCCGCAAGGCCCGTAATGGCTTCCACATGCTTGCGGGACGCGATTTCAGGTACCACACCGCCATAGATGGCGTGCATATCGGCTTGGGAGGCAATTGCGTCGGACAGCACCGTCCGCCCGTCCCGGACGACGGCCACAGCGGTCTCATCACAGGAGGATTCAATGGCAAGAATGTTCAATGTAATCAGCTCTTTTCTGGGGGAATGGATGGCATGCCAAGAATGCCGCTACCAGGGCGGTACGTGCGGACCGCTGAGGGCAGCAATTGGCAACCTCAGCGCCCACCCTATGGTGCGCCATAGGGAATCTCTATGAAATGGCCAGGGCGGGGATGTCCGCCCCCGGAGTAGAGGCGGCGGTGAGCGGCCACAGCAGAGGCGGTGTCCGCCTCCCCGGAGGAAAACATATCGTACACCACCCCGAATAGCTTGGCCTGGTAACTCAGTTTACGAAACCCCGACCGCAGATAAAATTTCTGCCGCCGGAGCCGCTGGGCGTTCTCTCCCCCGCCCGCGTCCATACCGGGAGCCTCGGCCTCCACCAGGATACCCCGGTAGTCCCTGTAGTGCTCTTCCAGCAGCCTGAGCACGGCGGAGCCCGTCCCCTTTCCCCGCCCGCCCTCGACGACGGCAAGGTAATCGAGCAGCACGCAATCCCTCACCTCGTCATGCCAGAGGAGGGCGTAGGCCAGCAGTTCCTCGCCATTATAGACGCCCAGGGGGTCATACTTCCCCTCCCCCACCAGCCGCTCCATGACGAAGAGAGGCTTTCGCTCGCTGGGCGGGAAGTCCCGTTTTACATGGCTTTTGTAGACCGCGCGGAGACCCACCCGATCCAGGGTTCGCAGTATCATTGCTGCTCCTTGTGAAACTCCAGCGTCATTAGGATGGCATCCTCGTTCAGCTCGGCGTAGTAATTTTTCCGGCGGCCCACCTGCTCAAAGCCGTGTTTCATGTAGAGCTGGATGGCGCCGTCGTTGGAGGCCCGGACCTCCAGGGTGATGAAAGCCAGATTAGCCCGCCCAAAGCGGACAAAGGTGTCGACCAGCGCATCGGCCACCCCCATGCGGCGGTACTGGGCCTTGACTGCCACCTTCTCGATGCAGCCCTCGTCCAGCACCACTTTGAGTCCCGCGTAGCCCAGTACTGTCCCGTCCTCGGCCACAGCTACGATGTAGGAGGCATTGTCCTGGTACAGCTCCTCAGCCAGCATATCCTCCGACCAGGGCCTTTCAAAGCACTCCCGATCCAGGGCCGCCACGTCGGGCACGTTAGAGCGGTCCATGGGCACTAATTTATAATTCATTTGGTTTGCTCCTCGCTGGGCGCACCGCCCCGGCGCGCCGTTTTCTATCTTTTAATCCTTAGCGGCCGCCCAGCTCTTTCCCGCTGCGGACGCAGCCAGCAGGGGCACGGACAGCGTGGCGACGCTCTCCATCTCTTCGGTGAGGAGGGCTTTCACCAACTCCACCTCCTCCTCAGGGCACTCCACAATCAGTTCGTCATGGACCTGGAGAACCAGTTTGGCCTTCAGCTTTTCCGCCCTGAGCCTGTCATAGACGTGGAGCATGGCCAGCTTCATAATGTCGGCAGCCGTACCCTGGATGGGCATGTTGAGCGCGACACGCTCACCAAAGGAGCGCATGTTGAAGTTGGAGGACTTGAGCTCCGGCAGCCACCGGCGGCGACCGAAGAGGGTGGAGACAAAGCCGTCCGCCTTGGCCTTGCTCACGATATCGGTCATATAGGCGTGCACCCCTGAATACTTGGCGAAGTACCGATCCATGTATTCCTTGGCCTCCCACCGGGCAACGCCGATATCCTGGGAGAGGGAGAAGTCGGAGATGCCGTAGACGATACCAAAGTTGACCGCCTTAGCCCGGCGGCGCATCTCGTGGGTAATGTCCTTGGGCTCTACGCCGAAGACCTGGGAGGCGGTGACGGTGTGGATGTCGGTACCGCTCAAAAAGGCGTCCCGCATCACCTTATCATCGGCGATGTGGGCCAGGAGCCGCAGCTCGATCTGACTGTAGTCCGCGTCCACCAGCAGGCAGCCGGGAGCGGGGACGAACATCTTGCGCAGCTCGGCCCCCAGTTCGGTACGCACGGGGATGTTCTGCAAATTCGGTTCGGTGGAGGAGAGCCGCCCGGTGGCGGCCACGGTGTTCTGAAAGCTGGTGTGGATGCGCCCGTCGGGGGCGATGACCCTGGAGAGGCCGTCCACATAAGTGGATTTGAGCTTAGTGAGCTGCCGGTAGTCCATGATGGAGTCGATGATCGGGTGCTGGCCCTGCAGCTTTTCCAGCACCTCCACGTTGGTAGAATAGCCCGTCTTGGTCTTCTTCACCGGGGGTAGGCCCAGCTTGTCAAAGAGGACGACTCCCAGCTGCTGGGTGGAGTTAATGTTAAACTCCTCCCCCGCCAGCTCAAAGATCTTCGCCTGATTGTCCGCAATGCGCCCATCCAGCATTCCGCCAAACTCGGCCAGCGCCTTGCGATCCACCAAAAAGCCGGTGTGCTCCATCTCTGCCAGCACGGGACAAAGGGGCAGCTCGATGTTGTAGTAGAGGTCGTGCATTCCCAGCTCCTCCAGCTTGGGGGCCAGCACCTGCCGCAACGCGCCGATAAGGGCGCAGTGGGAGAGGAGGGCGGCGACGGGGACCACCGGGTCCCCCAGGGGGCCGAAGGCCCCCTCTACAAGATAGTCCTTCGCCCTGGCAAACTCCTGGTTAAAGTAGGAAACACCCAGTTTCTCCAGGTCGTAGCTCCCGTCGGTGGGGGCAAGGAGATAGGCCGCCACGGCGGTGTCGAAGACGATACCCGCCCCCACGATTCCCTCCTCCAGCAGACGGGACAAGAGGGCCTTGCTATCGTGAACGGCCTTTTTGATATCGGCATTGAAGAGGGCCTTTAAAAACTCGTTGTAGCTCTCCAGACGGTCAGCGTGGATCAGGGCGGCATGGGAATCCTCCCCGTCCTGCCACTCCACGGCAATGGTACTCAAATCAGGCAGGGCCAGCACGTTCACGCACTTGGTCCTGCGCCAGGTCTCCAGCAGTTCCTCCGCCCGGGCACGCTCGGTTACCACCTCGCTGTCGCAGATGCCGGCGGCGGCACGCTCCTCCTCCACCAGGGCGGGAACCGCCTCCGCAACCGCCTTGAGGCCGTATTTGTCGATAAGCTTGGAAAATTCCAGCTTTAAGAAAAGCTCGTATAGCGCGCGTGTATCCACCTCCCGGCGCAGGGCGTCCTCAGGCATGAAGTCCAGGGGTGCGTCACAGTGGATGGCAGCCAACTCGTAGGACATCTTGGCCATCTCCCGGCCCTCGTCCAGCTTTTTGAGTACGCCGGGCTTTGCCTCCAGGCTGTCGAACCCGGCGTAGATATTCTCCACCGATGTATACCGCTGGATAAGGTCCATGGCAGTTTTCTCCCCCACGCCGGGCACGCCTGGAATGTTGTCGGACGCGTCCCCCATAAGGGCCTTTAAGTCGATCATATGGATGGGGTCAAAGCCGTACTCGGCCCGGAAGGTCTCGGGGGTCATCTCCCGGGTAGTTGTCTGCCCCATGCGGGTGGACACCAGCTTTACGTGGGTCTGATCGGTGACCAGCTGGAGGGAATCCTTGTCCCCTGTCACCACCACGGTCTCCCACCCGGCGTCGGCGTCCTTGGCAGCGATCGTACCGATCAGATCGTCTGCCTCCCAGCCCTCCAGCTCGTACCGGGGGATGCGCATGGCATCCAGCACGTCCTTGAGGATGGGCATCTGAGATGCTAGTTCCTCCGGCATCCCCTTGCGCTGGGCCTTGTACCCCTCATACTGGAGGTGGCGGAAGGTGGGGGCTTTCAGGTCAAAGGTGCAGCACAGCGCGTCAGGCCGCTCCTCGTCGATCAGCTTTTGCAGGATGTTTAAAAAGCCGAAGACAGCATTCGTGGGCTGGCCGTTTCGGGTGGTGAGCATATGCACGCCGTAAAAGGCGCGGTTGACGATGGAGTTGCCGTCGATGACCATAAGTTTTTTCATAAGAGTCTCCCCGCTCTCCGTGGATTCCGGTTCAATGTACTTATTATATCCGCAATTCGGGATTTGGGCAATACAAAGTGACAGATATCCCCCCAAGCATTGACGGGTCTAGACTCGGTTTGACTTACCGCACATTGCCAAAATCTCATGGAATGTGATAAAATAAAACCCCTGGAAGGACAGGTAACTTATTAGGGAGGAAAACACAATGGGACATTTCGGATTTTCCTATATAGGACTGATTTTCTTATCCATGCTGACCATTCCCAACCTGATATGGACCAGGCATCAACCGAAGGGGTACAGTACGCAAAATGAAAATAAGATCCTGCTGGCTTTTGAGCGTATCGGCCAGGTCCTTGTTGTCTGCACGTCGCTTATTTTTTCGGATTTCAATCTTCGCCCGTGGTCTGCGTGGGCGCTTTGGCTGGTTGCCGCGGCGATACTGATGCTTGCATATGAGGGCTGGTGGATTCGATATTTTATAAGCCTAAAGACCCTTGCCGATTTCTACAGCAGCTTTTTTGGCGTGCCCGTGGCCGGGGCCACTCTGCCCGTCGCCGCGTTTTTTCTGCTCAGCATATATGGGAAGGTAATCTGGCTTTCCATTTCGACCGTGATTCTGGGGATTGGTCACATCGGCATCCACCTGCAGCACAGCAGAGAAATCGATCGTTAAGCACCGGCTTGGTCATGCCGGTATCCAATGAAAAAGAAGGGTTCATCATGTCTCTTTTGGAAGAATCAGCCGCGCTCGCCCCGGAACTGGAGGCTTTCAAGTCCGATCTGCACGCCCACCCGGAGCTCTCCTTTCAGGAGCGCCGCACCACGGCCATCCTGCGTGAAAAGCTCCCCGCCCTGGGGCTGGAGCTCATCGACCTGGGGATGGAGACCGGGGCGGTTGCCCTGCTCCGAGGCGCTCTCCCCGGCAGGACGGCAGCACTCCGGGCCGATATCGACGCCATCGCCCAGCGGGAGCCGGTGGGGCCAGGCGCGTCTGAGATCCCCGGTGTCATGCACGCCTGCGGGCACGATTTTCATACTACTTGCCTCTACGGTGCAGCCAAGCTCCTCACCGCCCGACGGGAGAACCTGCGGGGGAATGTGGTCTTCCTCTTCCAGCCCGCCGAGGAAATTACCCAGGGCGCGGCGGCCATGTTGGCCAACGGTCTCTGGGAAAAGCTGCCCTGTGGGAGGCCCGACTTCCTCTTCGGTCTCCATAACCGGCCTGAGCTGCCCTGCGGTCAGATAGCGGTGATGGAGGGGGGCGTCATGTCCGGGAAGGAGCATTTTGAGATTATTCTCCACGGCGTGGCGGGCCACGGCGGCTCCCCCCAAAAGTGCGTGGACGTGATTGTGCCCGCCGCCGCCATCATCCAGGCCATCCAGTCCATCGTCAGCCGGAGCACCGACCCATTGGACGCATTGGTCTGTGCCGTCCTGTCTATTCATGCGGGCACGGCGGAGAATTTTGTGCCCGATGCCCTCACCATGACGGGGGCCATCCGGGCTCACAGTGCTGCAATCATGGAGCGTGCGAAAGCACGCCTGGAGGACATTGTCCGGGGCGTCTCCGCCGCCCACGGCTGTACCTGTACGCTCCACTTCATCCCCCAGGTCCCCCCCACCGTCAACTCCCCCGCCATGACCGCTCTGGCCCGCAAGGCCGCCGTGGCGGTAGCGGGGGCTGACGCCGTCGTCTCCCCCAGGCCCGACATGGGGAGCGAGGACTTCGCGGTCTTTGGGCAGGATGTCCCCAGCTTCTTCTACTGGCTGGGCTCCGGTTTCCCCGGTCAGGAGAACGCGGGCTGGCACAGCGAACACTTCCGCACCGACGACAATGCTCTCCCCCTCGGCGCGGCCCTCCTCGCCCAGTCGGCCATCGTGGGACTGGAGTAGGGCGCGAGGACAGCGCGCAGCATCCTGCACCTAATTTCCAAATAAACAAACAGAGCAGAACGCCGCGCCGGTATTGTACCGGCGCGGCGTTCCATGTTCCAGCCCTGACTTATTCCGCAACGTCCTCAAACTGCGAGTTGTAGAGATCGGCGTAGAATCCGCCCCGCTCCAGCAGGTCCTTATGGTTGCCCTGCTCGATGATGTCGCCGTCCTTCATGACAAGGATCAGATCCGCGTCCTTGATGGTACTGAGCCGGTGAGCGATGACAAAGCTGGTGCGGCCCTTCATCAGGTTCGCCATGGCGGCCTGGATGAGGTGCTCGGTGCGGGTATCCACTGAGGATGTGGCCTCGTCCAGGATAAGAATCTTATTGTCCGCCAGGATGGCACGGGCAATGGTAAGGAGCTGTTTCTGCCCCTGGGAGATGTTGGTCGCATCCTCGTTAAGCTCCATATTGTACCCGCCGGGGAGGGTCTGGATGAAGTGGTGGACGTGGGCGGCCTTGGCGGCGGCGTAAACCTCCTCGTCGGTGGCATCCAGCCGCCCATAGCGTATGTTCTCCATGATGGTGCCCTTGAAGAGCCAGGTGTCCTGAAGGACCATACCGAAGGCCTCACGGAGCTCGGGGCGGTTAAACTCCCGCACGTCGTGGCCGTCCACCTTGATGGAACCGCCATTTACGTCGTAAAACCGCATGAGAAGCTTTACCATGGTGGTCTTTCCCGCGCCGGTGGGGCCCACGATGGCCACCATCTTGCCCGGCTCCACCTGGGTGGAGAAGTCATTGATGATGATCTTTTCCGGGCTGTACCCGAACTTCACGTGGTCAAACTCCACCGCGCCCTGCACACTGTCTACGCTGACGGCGTTGGGGGTGATCTGATCCTCCTCCGCCTCGCCGAGGAACTCGAAGACCCGCTCGGCGGCGGCGGCCATGGACTGGAGCATGTTGAACACCTGGGACATCTGGGTGATGGGCTGGGTAAAACTCCTCACGTACTGAATAAAGGCCTGGATATCACCTACGGTGATGACGCCCCGCACGGCCAGGACGCTGCCGGAAATTGCCACCGCCACGTAGCCGAGGTTCCCCACAAAAGTCATGATGGGCTGCATCATGCCGGAGAGAAACTGCGATTTCCAAGCGGAGCTGAAAAGTACCTTGTTGGTGGAGTCGAACTCGGCCTCGACAGCCTCCTCCCGGTTGAAGGCCTTGACCACGTTGTGCCCCGAGTAGACCTCCTCCACCTGGCCGTTGATGATGCCCAGATACTTCTGCTGGGCCTGGAAATACTTCTGGGAGTGTTTCACCACGATGCTGATGAGGAGGAGCGAGACCGGCAGGATAACGAAGGCGATCAGTGTCATCAGAGGGCTGATGGTAAGCATCATCACCACCACACCGATGAGAGTGGTGACACTGCTGATAAGCTGGGTCACGCTCTGGTTCAGGCTCTGGCCCATGGTGTCCACGTCGTTGGTGATGCGGGAGAGGACCTCGCCCACCGTGCGGGACTCAAAGTACTTCATAGGCATGCGGTTGATCTTCTCGCTGATGTCCCGCCGCATCCGGTAGGCCATCTTCTGGGAAATACCCGTCATCAGCCAACCCTGGATAAAGGAGAAACAGGCAGAGACCAGGTAGATGGCGAGGACGGTGAGGAGTATCTGCGCGATTTTTGTAAAGTCGATGCCGCCGGTGCCGCCGATCTTACCGACCAGGCCGTTGAAGATCTCAGTGGTGGCATTGCCCATGATCTTGGGCCCCACCACGGAGAAGGCCGCCGAGCCGCCGGCGAAGAGGGCGATGAAAATGAGGGCTATCTTATACCTGCCCATATAATTTAAGAGCTTGCCGATGGTGCCCTTAAAGTCCTTGGCCTTTTCGCCGGGCATCATGCCGCCGCCCGGCCCCCGGCCCCCCATGGGGCCACGGTGGGAAGCGGTGGTTTTCGTGTTGTCGCTCATGCTCCCTCACCTCCCAACTCAGCCTCGGAGAGCTGGCTTCTTGCAATTTCCTGATAGGTGGCGCAGGTCTTCATCAGCTCCTCATGGGTGCCGATGCCCACCACCTTACCTTCGTCCAGGACGAGGATCTGGTCGGCGTGGAGGATGGTGGAGATGCGCTGGGCCACGATGATGACGGTGGCGTCCTTCACCTTCTCGCCTAGCGCCCGGCGGAGGAGCACGTCAGTCTTGTAGTCCAGGGCGGAAAACGAGTCGTCGAAGAGCAGCACCTTGGCGTGCTTTGCGATGGCCCGGGCGATGCTCAGGCGCTGTTTCTGTCCGCCGGATACGTTGGAGCCGCCCTGGGCAATGGGGTCCTGGTACTTATCGGGCTTGGTGTCAATGAAATCTGCAGCCTGGGCGATGGCGGCGGCCTCCTCCACGGCGGCGTCGGTGATGTCCGCCCCGCCGAATTTGAGGTTTGACTCAATGCTGCCCGAGAAGAGCACGCCCTTCTGGGGCACATAGCCCAGGAGCGCATGGAGCTTGTGCTGGGAGATATCCCTGATGTCTATGCCGTCCATTGTGATGCGCCCATAGCTCACATCAAAAAACCGGGGAATGAGGTTCAAGAGTGTGCTCTTGCCGCTGCCGGTGGAGCCGATGATGGCCGTGGTCTCCCCTGGGGATGCTGTAAAGGTGATATGCTCCAGTACGTCGGCCCCCGCGTCGGGATAGCGGAAACTCACGTCCTCGAACGCCACCACGCCTTTGCAGTCGGAGAGCTCCTTGTCCTTAAGGACGTGCTTATCCCGGATGGTGGCCTTGGTCTCGAGCACCTCGTTGATGCGCCCGGCGGACACCCCTGCCCGGGGCAGCATGATGGACACCATGGAGATCATGAGGAAGGCCATGACGATCTGCATGGTGTAGGTGATAAAGGCGATCATGTCGCCCACCTGCATGGTGCCCAGGTCGATGCCGTGGGCGCCGTTCCAGGTAATGAGAAGGGTGATGCCGTTCATCAAAAGCATCATCAGCGGCATCATGAAGGTCATGACCCGGTTGGTGAAGAGCTGGGTCTTCTTGAGGTCGAGGTTTGCGAGATCAAAGCGTTTCTCCTCATGCTTTTCCCGGGAGAAGGCGCGGATCACGGGGATGCCGGTCAAAATCTCTCGGGCTACCAGGTTGAGCCGATCAATAAGCTGCTGCATCTTCTTGAACTTAGGCATGGCAACGCTCATGAGGACGATCACCAGCAATAGGATGACCCCAACCGCTACGCCGATAATCCAGGTCATCCCCGTGTGGGTGCTCATAACCTTGACCACGGCAAAAATGCCGACGATGGGCGCGTAAATGACGATGCGCAGCAGCATGACGATGACCATCTGCACCTGCTGGATATCGTTGGTTGAGCGGGTGATAAGGCTGGCGGTGGAGAACTTGTCGATCTCAGCGCTGCTGAAGGAGACCACCTTCTTGAACACGTCTCCCCGCAGGTCCATGCCTACCTTGGCTGCGGTGCGGGCCGAGAGGAAACCGGCCAAAACAGCGGCGGCCACCATGAGCAGGGAGAGGAGCAGCATCTTGGCCCCAGTGGACCAGAGGTAGTTCATCTGAATCTCATTGAGGTCGAGACCCATGGCGGTGTACTCAGCCTTGACGAAGAGAACCGCCTTCTGGGCAATTACGGTGTCAGACTGGTCGCCCATCTGCTCCACGATCTGCGCCTCACTCTGGAGCACCTGCTCCTTAGTGACCTGGCCGGCCTCCATCATGGCGCGCAGGGTCTCCGCGTCCATCTGGCCACCCTCCTCCATGTAGGAGTACACCAGCATGGGCAGTCCCATGTCCTCGTTTAGAATCTTCAACTCGTCCTTGCTTACGTTGTTTCTGGTATAGACCCCGTCAGCGAGGGTATAGGCCCCCTCCACATGAGCGGCCTGCTCGTCGTCCATGAAGAGCAGCAGGTCCTTCAGGGTCTGTTCTCTGATCTGGTCGGGAGCCGCGTTCTCAATGCCCCCCTGCTGAATGCCCACGTCCACGATGCTGGCAGTATAGGTGGGCAGGCTCAGGTCGCAGTAGGCCTGCACTACCAGCAGCACGATGACCAGCAGCACCGACCCTGCGGAGCTTTTGAGGTATTTGAATAGCTTGAGCATACTATGCCATGTCTCCTTTTTCCGGTTTGCTCTGTTCTTTCTCAATAATGTCGCACAGCCATGAACACAAAGTCACCAGCTGCTCCATGTCTGCCTCTCCCATCTCCCCCAGCACCCGCTGAAGGAAGACCTTGGCGTTTTCCTCAGCCCGTTCCCAGATGGCAAGGCCCTCCGCGGTGGGCCGAACCTTCACGTTGCGTCGGTCCTCCCGGTCCACGCTGCGCTCAATGTAGCCCCGCCTCTCGAGATCCCGCAAAATACGGGAGACTGCGGGCGGAAGGGTGCGGGTGCGCCGCGCCAGCTCCCATACATAGATACCGCCCTTCTCGGGCTCTTCCCGTCCCGCGCCGCAAATGGCTCCCATGCAAAAAAATTCCCCCTTGGTCATCTCCCCGGTGGGAACAGAGCTGGCAGCCAGCTTGCCGAACCGGTCCATGACCCGAAAGAAGGCCTTGAACTTGTCGTCGGGCTCCATATCGCTGTCACCTTCTTTTTGTTAATAATTAACTCTGTTATTTATTTTGAGTGTTACTATATAATAGTCCCCCTCCTGATAAAAGTCAACCAACATTATGTACAAAAAGGGCGCACCGCAAAAATTAATTTTCTGCGGCGCGCCCTTTTTAATCTGGGCCAAATTCAGCTTTGTGCCTACTCCAGCTCAAATGCCCCGGTGTAGAGCTGGTAGTACTTTCCCTTCTGGGCAATGAGGTCGGCGTGGCTGCCCCGCTCAATGATGCGCCCATGCTCCAGCACCATGATGGCGTCCGAATTGCGGACGGTGGAAAGCCGGTGGGCAATAACAAAGACGGTGCGCCCGTACATGAGATTATCCATACCCGCCTGTACGATGGCCTCGGTCCGGGTGTCGATGGAGCTGGTGGCCTCATCCAGGATCATCACCGGCGGGTCGGCTACGGCACAGCGCGCGATGGAGAGGAGCTGCATCTGCCCTTGGGACAGGCTCCCGCCCGAGCCGTCTACCAGCGTCTCATACCCGTGAGGCAGGCGGCGGATGAAATCGTCCGCCCCGGCCAGCCTGGCGGCCTCAATACACTCCTCATCGGTGGCGGAGAGGTTGCCGTAGCGGATGTTGTCCATGATGGTGCCGGTGAAGAGGTTCACGTCCTGGAGGACGATGCCCAGACTGCGGCGCAGGTCGCTCTTCCTGATCTTGTTGATGTTAATGCCGTCATACCGAACCTTGCCGTCGGCGATGTCGTAAAAGCGGTTGATGAGGTTGGTAATGGTGGTCTTGCCCGCGCCGGTGGCACCCACGAATGCCACCTTCTGCCCCGGCTCGGCGTAGAGTGTCACGTTGTGGAGCACCGTCTTGTCCGCCTCGTAGGCAAAGTCCACGTCGGCAAAGCGCACGTCGCCGGTGAGCTTGGTGTAGGTGACTGACCCGTCGTTGTGGGGGTACTTCCAGGCCCAGAGGCCAGTGCGCCCCTCCGCCTCGGTCAGGTTCCCCTCGTGGTCGTATCGGGCGTTGACCAGGGTGACATAGCCGCTGTCCTGCTCGCCTGCCTCGTCCATGAGGGAGAAGATGCGCCCCGCGCCCGCCAGGGCCATGACCACGCTGTTGAGCTGCATGGAGAGCTGACTGATGGGATTTACAAAGCTGCGGGTAAGCTGGAGAAAGGCCGCGATACCGCCCAGAGTCAGCCCACCGCCGATGCCCGCAATGGCGATGCCGCCGCCCGCGATGGCAATGACGACATAGACGAGGTTGCCGATATTGCCCATGATGGGCATGAGGATGTTGGCGAACCGGTTCGCCTGGGTAGCATTTTCGCACAGCTCCTCGTTGAGCTTGTCAAAGCCCGCTTTGGCCTCCTCCTCGTGACAAAAGACCTTGATGACCTTCTGGCCCGAGATCATCTCCTCAATATAGCCGTTGGCCTTACCCATGGACTGCTGCTGCTTGATGAAGTACTTGCCCGAGTTGCCGGTGATCCGCGCGGCTGCGTTGAACATCACCGCGACGCCAATCACGATCACCAAAGTCAAAAGCCAGCTCGTCCGCAGCATGGCAATGAAAACCGCGGTCACGCTGATGGACATATTCAACACCTGAGGGATGCTCTGGGCCAGCATTTGGCGCAGGGTGTCGGTATCGTTGGTGTAGTAGCTCATTACGTCGCCATAGGAGTGGGTGTCGAAGTACTTGATGGGCAGGGTCTCCATGTGGGCAAACATGTCGTCCCGGATGGACTTGAGCGCGCTCTGCGCGATGATAGCCATGACGCGGTTGTAGATATAAATGGCAACTACGCCGGTGAGGTACAGGCACACCATAAAGCTCAGCGCCTGGAAGAGAGGCGCAAAGTCAGGTGCTGACGTTAGGAGCATAGGGGTGATGTAGTCGTCGATCAGCCGCTGGATGAAGAGGGTGGAGTTGACGCTTGCGATGGCGGAGACGAGGATGCACAGCACCACCAGCCCAAACCTCCAGGGGTGTTGGCCCAGAACATAGTGCATCAGCCGCTTGATGGTCTGCCCGGCGGGGAGGCCCTGGTTCTTATTCATCGCTGCTCCCTCCCTTCGTCTGAGACTCGAATACTTCCTTGTAAATGGGATTGGACGCCAGTAGCTCCTCGTGGGTGCCAACGGAGTCGACGCGTCCGTTATTCATCACGATGATCTTATCAGCATCCTGCACCGAGCTCACCCGCTGGGCGATGATGATCTTGGTAGTGGTGGGGATCTCCTCCCGGAATGCCTTGCGGATAGCCGCGTCGGTGGCGGTGTCCACGGCAGAGGTGGAGTCGTCCAGAATCAGGATCTTCGGCTTTTTCAGCAGCGCCCGGGCGATGCACAGGCGTTGTTTCTGCCCGCCCGAGACGTTGGCGCCCCCCTGCTCAATGTAGGTGTCATACCCATCGGGGAACTCACGGATAAACCCGTCGGCCTGGGCCAGCTTGCAGGCGTGGACCAGCTCCTCATCGGTGGCCGACTCGTTTCCCCACCTCAGGTTTTCCTTGATGGTGCCCGAGAAGAGAACGTTTTTCTGCAGCACCATGGCCACCTGCTCTCGCAGGGCCTCCAATCCATAATCCCTCACGTCCCGGCCGCCCACCAGAACACGGCCCTCGGTGGCGTCGTAAAGGCGGGGGATGAGCTGGACGAGGCTGGATTTGGCTGAGCCGGTACCGCCCAGGATGCCTATGGTATCGCCCGACCTGATGGCCAGATTCACGTCGCTGAGAGAGTCCCGCTCGGCCTCGGCGCTATAACGAAAACGCACATTCTCAAAGACGATGCTGCCGTCGGCCACAGTCTCGACGGGGTTCTCAGGATCGTGGAGGTCGCTCTCCTCGGTGAGGACCTCCACGATACGCTCGGAGGAGGCGCGGGCCAGAACGATCATGACGAAGACCATGGACAGCATCATCAGGTTCATGAGAATTTGAAAGGTGTAGGTGAAAAAGCTGGTCAGGTCGCCGGTGGAGAGGTTTCCGCCCACCACCAGCCGCGCGCCAAACCAGGAGATGAGCACCATGCACCCGTACACCGAAAACTGCATCAGGGGCGAGTTGAAGGCCAAAATCTTCTCGGCCTTGGTAAAGTCCTGGTAGATGGAGGTGGACACCGCGGAGAATTTTCCCACCTCATGGTCCTCGCGGACAAAGCTCTTCACCACCCGGATCCCCCGCAGATTCTCCCTCACGACGTTGTTGAGCTTGTCGTAGGTCTTAAACACCCGCTCGAAGATGGGGTGGGCATGAGTCATGATGTACCACAGGCCAATCCCCAGAATCGGAATGGCAAAAAGGAACACGGTGGAGAGCTGGGGGCTCAGAGAAATGGAAAAGAAGAGCGCACAGACGATCATAAAGGGGGCGCGTACCGCCACCCGGATGATCATCTGATACGCGTTCTGTACGTTTGCTACGTCGGTAGTCAGCCGGGTCACGATACTGGAGGCCGAGAATCTGTCGATATTGGTGAAGGAGAAGTCCTGCACCTTATAGTACATGTCCCGGCGCAGATTCTTGGCGTACCCCGCCGAGGCGATGGCGGCGAAGTGCCCGGACAGGGCCCCCAGCAGGAGGGCCAGCATCGCCATCACCACCAGGATGACGCCGTACATCCATATCTTCTCCATGTTGCCCTTATCGATGCCCTCGTCGATGAGCCGTGCCATCAGGAGGGGGATCAATGTCTCCATCACCACCTCCAGCGCGACAAAAAACGGTGCGAGCAGGGAGCTCTTTTTATACTCCCGGATGCTCTTCATCAAAATTTTAAGCATAAACGTCTTTCTTTCCTTTCCTTGTGGCATGGTAAACTTCTCTCCATTGAAAAGGCCGCCCGAAGGCGGCCCGCGTACAGGGCTTACTCGAGATTCTTTTTTATCTTGTCCGCCACGGCGAAAAACTGTTCCAGCTCCTCCGCCGTCAATCCCCTCTCCATCAGTGCCTCGTTCTCCGCAATGAGCCTGTTGAACTGACGGTGGTGCTCCAGTGCCGTGTCGGTGAGCACCAATTTCTTCAGCCGCGCGTCATACCCCACGCTCTCCCGCCGGATCAACCCGTCCCGCTCCATCAGATTGAGGATGCCCGTGGCGGTGGACCGGCGAATGAAGAAGTACTGCTCCAGGTCCCGCTGAAAGAGGTCCCCCCGCTTGGCGTTCTCATAGAGATACTTGATGATGCGCCCCTGCATGGGGGTAGCATGGTCGCCGGACGGAAAACCGCCGCTGGCGTGCATACGCCGGTCCAGCAGATTGGCGATTGACTTAACGGCAATGCCGATGTGCCGCTCTTTCCCGCCCGTGCACATACGGAACCCCTCCTTCATGTTAGGTAGCTAACATTATAACAGCTCTTTCCCACTCCGTCAATAGGAAGTCCGCAACCCATTTTCACAATTTTCCCGTCCCATGCCCCGCCGCCTCGGGGAAAAATCACGAACCCCCGCCGCTGCAAACGCAGCGGCGGGGGAACAAACTCTTTTCAGGACAGGCGTTTCCACTTTGGGCCCTCGGGGGTATCGGTAATCTCGACGCCCATGGCCTTCAGCTCGTCACGGATGCGGTCGGCCTCCGCGAAATTCTTGGCCTTCTTAGCGGCAGTGCGCTCCGCTACCAGGGCGTCGATCTCTCCGTCGCCCTCAGCGGGCGCGGCCTGGGCACATTCCCGGTCCTTCAGGCCGGCGGCCCGGTCCAGCAGTCCCAGTCCCAGAACAGTATCGTAGCTGGCGAGGATGGAGCGCTTCGTGACGTCGTTTACGCCGGCCTTGAGCACATCGTAGAGGGCCGTCACGCCGAGGGAGGTGTTGAGGTCGTTGCCCACGCTCTCGATAAAGGCGGCCTTATACTGCGCGACAGCCGCCTCGTCCACCGCGCCGTCCTCGCCCAGAGCGGCAATGCGGCAGATCAGTTTCTCGTACGCCGCCTTGGCGTTATCGAGGGTCTCCCAGGAGAACACCAAACTCTTGCGGTAGTGGGACTGGAGGCAGAAGAGCCGGTACACCAGCGGGTCGTACCCCTTCTCCTCGAGGAGGGAGACTGTCAAAAACTCTCCCTTGGACTTGCTCATCTTCCCTCCCGTGGTATTGAGATGGTGGACATGGAACCAGTATTTACACCAGGGGTGGCCGAGGTAAGCCTCGCTCTGGGCGATCTCATTGGTATGATGGGGGAAGGCGTTGTCGATGCCGCCGCAGTGGATGTCCAAATACTCACCCAGATACTTCATGGAGATGCAGGAGCACTCAATATGCCAGCCGGGGTAGCCAAGACCCCAGGGGGAGTCCCATTTGAGGGCCTGGTCCTCAAACTTGCTCCTGGTGAACCACAAAACAAAGTCGGCCTTGCTGCGCTTGTTGGGGTCCTCCTCAACACCCTCGCGTACGCCCACGGCCAAGTCCTCCTCCTCGTGGGCGTTGAAGACGTAGTACTGCTCCAGCTTGGAGGTGTCGAAGTAGATGTTCCCCCCCGCCTGATAGGCGTAACCCTTGTCGATGAGGCGCTGGGTGGTCTTGATATACTCCTCTATCATCCCGGTAGCGGGCTGCACCACCTCGGGCCGCCTGATATTCAGTTTCTTGCAGTCGGCAAAGAAGGCATCGGTGTAGAATTGGGCGATCTCCATGACACTCTTGTGCTCCCGCTGGGCGCCCTTGACCATCTTGTCCTCGCCTTCGTCGGCGTCAGAGGCCAAGTGCCCGACGTCGGTGATGTTCATCACCCGCTTTACGTCGTACCCCTCGTAGCCAAGAAACTTTTCCAGCACATCCTCCATGATGTAGCTGCGCAGGTTCCCGATGTGGGCGAAGTGATAAACCGTGGGTCCGCAGGTGTACATCTTCACCTTGCCCGCCTCGTGGGGCACGAAGTCCTCCTTTTCATGAGAGAGGGAATTATATAGCTTCATACGTCTTTCTCCTTGCCTGACTTTAATTTTCCAGTAACAGGTTCTTGCTCCGCGCCTGGCCTTGATTTCTTGACCACCGGAAATGAATTCCGGTGGTCGCCGCCTCTGCGCGGCGTCCCGGCAATTGCCGGGTCCCTATAGGTTCTTGCTCCGCGCCTGCTCATCCATATACTGCTCCAGCCACTCAAGACGGGAGGACAGGGCCTGCAGTTCCTTCTTCACAGGGTCGGTCACATTAACCTGGTCCATCTCGCCGCAGTAGTCCACCCGCTCCCCTGCCACCCGCACCACCCGGGCGGGAACGCCCACGGCGGTGGCGTCAGGCGGCACCTCGGTGAGCACCACAGCGTTGGCCGCGATGCGGGCATAATCGCCTACCGTGAACGGTCCCAACACCTTGGCCCCGGAGCCGATCATCACGTGGTTGCCGATGGTGGGGTGGCGCTTTCCCTGGTCCTTGCCAGTACCCCCCAGGGTCACCCCCTGGTAGAGCAGCACATCGTCCCCCACCTCTGCGGTCTCTCCAATGACAATGCCCATGCCGTGGTCGATGACGAACCGCCGCCCGATGGTGGCACCGGGGTGGATCTCAATCCCGGTCCAAAACCGGCTCCACTGAGAAACCGCCCGGGCCAGGAAACGCAGCCCGCGCTTATAGAGCCAGTGGGCCAGCCGGTGGTAGATGATGGCGTGCACGCCGGGGTAGAGCAGAAAAATCTCCACCCTGCTCCGGGCCGCCGGGTCCCGCATCTGATAGGCCCGCAGGGTCTCTCCTAACCTTGTCATAGTCTCTCCTTTCCATGTCACGATCACACCCTCCGCGACGGCGCGCAGCTCCTGCCCTGGGTGTTTAGCGCTCCCTACAAAAGAAAAACGCCCCTATGCCGCCGCGCGGCATAAGAGGCGATCAAAAATCGCGGTTCCACTCTTATTTTTCACTCAAAGACCCAATAACGGTGGCAAACCGGGGAAACTCCATGTTTCCCTCGCTCCCGGATGCACCTTCATATCCCCCACAGCAGGCTCGCTTTCAGCCGGTGACGCGCCCTCTCTGTCCTCTGGTCAGGATATTACTCTTTCCGATCCTCGCGATTCTTTTATTGCCACAGTATATTATCACGCCCCCGATGTTGTGTCAAGGCCATCCCTATCCTCCGCGCCGCCCGCCTAAAAACTGCCCCCCGCCATTTGGCGGGGGGCTCATCTTCAAACTTATAGGTCCTTCCAGTCGATAACATCCTTATTCTGAACGAAATACTCCGCCCCGGAGTATACGGTGGTAAGGACGATAACCGCCATCACCACGCCGTCCACCACCGGGTGATTAATCAAAAAGAGCACGCAGATGCCTACCATGGTGGACGCGGTCTTCACCTTGCCCGACCAGCCGGCAGCGATGACCTTGCCCCCCTCCACCGCCACCAGCCGCAGGGCTGTGACGGCGAACTCCCGGGCGATGACGATCAGCAGCGCCCAGGCCGGAAAACGCCCCAGCGCCACGAACCACACCAGCGCCGCCATCACCAGCAGCTTGTCGGCCAGGGGGTCCATAAACTTTCCGAAGTCGGTCACCAGGTTGCGGCTCCGCGCAATGTGCCCATCCACAAAGTCGGTGATGCTCGCCAGAATAAAGATGACCAACGCCACATATGTGCTGCCGGAAAAGCCCAGGTAGAGCACGACCAGAAAAACCGGGATCAAAAGCACCCGGAGCATGGTCAGTTTGTTGGGGGTATTCAATGCTGTCTCACCTTTCACGTCGGACGCGGTACTTCCGCGGCCTACTCGATTTCTCCCACCAGGTCGCCGTCCTCGGTGCCGGTGATGCGCACGTTTACGAAAGTCCCCGCCGGAACCACTCCCGCGGCCGTAAAGAAAACCTTCCCATCTACGTCGGGGGAGTCGGCGTAGCTCCTCCCCATATAGCAGCCCATGTCGCTGTCAAAGCCCTCACACAAGACCTCCAGAGTGCTTCCCAGACGGCTCTCATTGAAGGCGTCCATCACGCCGGACTGAAGCTCCACCAGCAGCTCTACCCGCCGTTTGGCGGTGTCGCCGTCCACCTGGTTTTCCATGGTGGCAGCGGGCGTCCCCTCCTCCGGGGAGAACTGGAAGATGCCTGCCCGCTCGATGCCCGCCTCCCGCAGGAAGGCGCACAGCTCCTCAAACTCCATCTCCCCCTCGCCGGGCAGCCCGGCGATGAGGCTGGTGCGCAGGACCAGGCCGGGCAGCCGTGCGCGCAGTTTGGAGAGTAAGGATAGAATCTCGACCTTGGTGCTCCCCCGGCGCATAGACCTCAAAATCTTGTCGTTGATGTGCTGGAGAGGGATGTCGATGTAGTTCAATATCTTGGGTTCCCGGGCAATCACCTCAATGAGCTCGTCGCTCAGCGCGTCGGGGTAGAGGTAATGCAGGCGCACCCAGTGAAACGGCAGCTTGCATAGCTCGGTCAGTAGCTCCCCCAGCTTAAACTCCTTGTAAAGGTCAATGCCGTACCGGGTGATGTCCTGGGCCACCACAATGAGTTCCTTCACGCCGCTGTCCGCCAGGGCCTTGGCCTCCATAAGAAGGGACTCCATCGTGCGGCTGCGGTAGCGGCCCCGGAGATAGGGGATGATGCAGTAAGCGCACCGATGGTCACAGCCCTCAGCAATCTTCAGGTACGCGGTGTAGCCGGGGGTGGTGACGATCCGCTCCCCGTCCTCCTCGGTATTGTCGATGTCGCCGAAGAAGGTGGGCTGGTCGCCGTCCATCGCTGCCTCTATGGCGGGCACCACGTCGATATAGCTGCCGGTGCCCAAAATTCCGTCGATCTCAGGCAGATCCTCCAAAATCTCGTCCCGGTACCGCTGGGAGAGGCAGCCTGCCACCAGGAGCTTGCCCAGCTTGCCCGCGCTCTTCAGCTCGGCCAGCTCCAGCACGTTGCGGATAGCCTCGCTCTTTGCTGAGTCGATGAAACCACAGGTGTTGAGCACCGCCACGTCGGCCCCCTCGGGCTCCCCGGTGACGGTATAGCCCGCCGCTCGGCACAGGGCCATCATCTGCTCGGTATTTACTAAATTCTTGGCGCAGCCAAGGGAGATAAAAGCGACTTTATAGCTGTTCAAATTCAATTCTCCTCAGAAAATAGGTCAAGTAAGGATATCACGAAAACCTCCGTTTGTAAAGTGGACCGGCCCTTTTTCGGACGCTTTTGCATTTGTTTGTGGCCCAAGTAAATTTTTCGTATAAAACCGTTTAAGCGTAAAATTAAAGGCCGACCGCCGAACATATCCGGCGGCCAGCCTACGCAAGCCTGCTTATTCCTCTTCGATCTCCGCGCCGTAGCGGCGCAGGCCCTCCTTAATTTCGTTCCACCGATAGCCCCGGCGGGCCAGCGCGTCGGAGGCGCGCTTGAGCTCCTTGTGATCGGGTGGTCTCCCCTTCAGCTTTTGGCGGAGAAAGGCGTCGATACCCGCGTCCGGCGGCTGGGCCGACTCCTTGGCCTCATCCCAGTACTCCCGGGGCACGCCCCGTTTCCACAGCTCGTCCTGAATCTTGCCCTGGCCGTAGCCCTTGGCAGAGTAGTGCCGGGCCACGCTCTTGGCGTACTCGGCGTCATTGAGGTAGCCTAGATCCTCCAGCCAATCGGCCACTTGGGCGGCGGCATCTTCGGCCTCCCCCTCCTCCGGCGTACGCTCCTCCTCTTCCTCCCACCGCCTGCGGGGGGTAAGTTTCTCGAGGAGCTCCTTACGTGACATGGGTCGGGCTGAGATAAGGTTTAAGGCCTTCTCCCGCAGGGCGCCTTTCCGGGCGGCGGCGGCGAGGTCGGCGGCGGTACTCTCGTCTAGGTCCATGCCGGAATAAAGGCTAAACGCCAGAACCTCGTTCTCCCCCACCCGGAGGATGGAGCCGTCTTCCATGTGGCAGAGCCAGCGGCCCTGCACCTTGGAAGACGGGACCAGCCTGGCGATTCTCATTCTTCCCCGCCGTCCTCAAAGTCGTCGGCTGAGACGTCCACGGCCCGCCCAGCGGCTCGGGCGGCTGCCTTGGCCTGGCTGGACATGAGCTTGTATGCGTTAGCCCGGATGTCGGCCTCCAGCTTGTCGGCAATCTCGGGGTTGTCCTTCAAGAACTGCTTTGACGCGTCCCTGCCCTGACCCAGGCGCAGGTCTCCCATTGCGAACCAGGAGCCCGACTTCTGCACCAGGTCCAGCTTGGTGCCCAGATCCACCAGCTCGCCGATCTTAGAGATGCCCTCACCGTACATGATATCGAACTCGGCCTCTCGGAAGGGGGGGGCCACCTTATTCTTGACGATCTTGGCGCGGGTACGGTTGCCTACAATTTCGCTGCCGCTCTTGAGAGCCTCAATCCGGCGCACATCGATTCGGACAGAGGCATAGAACTTCAGCGCCCGGCCGCCGGTGGTGACCTCGGGGTTGCCGTACATGACGCCCACCTTTTCGCGCAGCTGGTTGATGAAGATGACGATACAGTTGGTCTTGGCGATGGAGCCCGCCAGCTTACGCAATGCCTGGCTCATGAGCCGGGCCAGGAGACCTACGTGGCTGTCGCCCATGTCGCCCTCGATCTCGGCACGGGGCACCAGGGCAGCCACCGAGTCCACCACCACCACGTCAATGGCACCGGAGCGGACCAGGGCCTCGCAGATCTCAAGGCCCTGCTCACCGGTGTCGGGCTGGGAAATCAGCATAGACTCAATATCTACCCCCAAGGCGCGGGCATAGGTGGGATCCAGGGCGTGCTCTGCGTCGATGAATGCCACCTCGCCGCCCCGTTTCTGGGCCTCGGCCACAACGTGGAGGGCCAGAGTGGTCTTACCAGAGGACTCAGGCCCATAAATCTCGATGATGCGGCCCTTGGGCACACCGCCGATGCCCAGCGCGAGATCCAGGGAGAGGGAGCCGGTGGGGATGGCCTCCACCACCACGCCCGTATTCTCACCAAGGCGCATGATGGAGCCTTTGCCGTAGGACCGCTCGATCTGGGCCATGGCGGTCTCCAATGCTTTTTTCTTATCGGAAGCAGGAGCGGCGGCCTCTACGGTGGACTTTTTTTTGTCTGCCATGTGTACCAATCCTTTCAAACGGCGCGCCGGGGGCGGGCCATACGTTCAGCGGAGACGGGAGATGCGGATTGCCGCGCCAGTCGGCAGGCTGGCTCACAATGACGGCGGCCGCCCCTACGCGTTGGCGGTGCCTTCGACGACGCGCCAGATGTTGGCGGTGTCCTGATGGGTCTGGATATTCTCAAAGCCGTGCTGGGCCATAATCAGCTCCACGTCGCCAGCCTGATGATAGCCCACCTCGAAGAGGAGCGTCCCCCCCAGGCGAAGGGCGGCTCCCCACTTGGAGGCCACGGCCCGGTAGAAGTCGAGGCCATCCGCTCCGCCGTCCAGGGCCAGCATGGGCTCGTAGTCCCGCACGGAGGGATCAAGGCCCGGCAAGTCCCCGGTGGGGATATAAGGGGGGTTGCAGGCAATAACGTCGAAATCCCATAATACAGAGGAGGGGGGCTTGAGAGCATCGGCCAAAACGCAGGTGACCCTGGCATTCAAGTTGTTGCGCCGGACGTTCTGCTTGCAGAGCTTCAAGGCCTCCTCCGAGAGGTCGGCAAGCACCGTACGGCACTGGGGGGCGTTGGCCGCGACGGCGAGGCCCACGCAGCCGCTGCCGGCGCAGAGGTCCAGCACGCGGGCCCCCTCTCCCGCCGCCTTGGCTAGGTCGATGGCGCGATGTGCCAGTACCTCGGTATCGGCCCGGGGAATGAGCACGTCACGGGAGATATCCAGGGGCAGACCGTAAAACTCCCATTCACCGATGATGTAGGCCACGGGCTCACCCGCCATGCGGCGGGACATCAGCTCTGCCATACGCTCCTCAACCTCGGCGGAGGCATAGAGCGGCAGGTCACGAAAAAACTGTTCCCTGGTTTTCCCAGAGGCGTAGCACACCAGCTCCCGAGCCTCCAACTGGGCGGCGTCCACCCCGGCGGCACGGAGGCGCTTGCGCAGGTCTAAGTAGAGGTTATTGTAGGTCGTAGCCACACCCGCACACCACCATTACCATTTATCTTTCCCTTTCTCCTGGGGCAGGACCAACTCGAGGGAGCGGATGCCCACCTCGATCATGGCGTCGTCCGGCTCGAAGGTTGTCCAGTTCTGCATCCACATGCCGGGGGCGCGGATGACCCGGCAGACGGCGTTGTCGTGCGCGCCCACGAAACGGTTGAGCTCGTAAGTGACGCAGACCACCAGGGGGAGGAGAATCAGATGGGCCAGGGCCCGGAGAAAGGTATTGGTGACGGGGAAAATGGCGAAGAACACGCCGGAGAAGAGGACCGAGATGAAGATGACCACGAAGAGAAAGCTGGTGCCGCAGCGGGGGTGGTGCTTGGGCTGGGCCCGGACGTTCTCCACCGTGAGGGGAAGTCCCTTTTCGTAGCAGAAAATGGTCTTATGCTCGGCCCCGTGGTAGGAGAAGACCCGGCGGATATCCTTCATCTTGGAGCACAGGACGAGGTAGCCCATGAAGATGGCGATCTTCATGGCCCCCTCCACCAGGTTACGGCCCCAGAGGGAAAAGCCGGGGAAAAAGTGCAGGATGCCGCCGGTAATAAAGGTGGGGAGTAAAATGAAGAGGCCAACTGAGAAGGCCACCCCCAGCACCACCGCCAGGGTGATAAAGACCGAGGCCGCCTTCTCGCTGCCCAGCTTTTTGTCAAGCCAGACTTCGAATTTGGAGGGCTCCTCCTCCCCGCCGCCCTCCTCCTCTGGAAAAAATTCGGCGGAGTACATGAGGGCCTTCACACCGTTGGCCATAGAGGAGCCGAACCCGAAGAGACCCCGGATGAAGGGCAGACCCAGAATAGGGTACTTGTCCTTGATGAGGACCCGGTCCTCCACCTTCTCCTCAAACTCACCGTCCGGCTTGCGGATGACGATGGCCTTCTTGTCGGGGCCCATCATCATGATGCCCTCAATGAGCGCCTGCCCGCCGATCATGGTTTTGAAGGGTGCGGCGCCGGATGTCGCTTTCTCTGACATAGGAGCTCTCCTTTGACTGCATTATATCAAACATACGTTCAATATGCAAGTATTTTTTAGAACTTACGTTCCATGAACCGGCAGGCGAATCGTAACGACGCAGCCACCACCCTCGGCGTTGCCCACATCCAGGGTGCCGCCGTGGCGGGTGACGATCTCGTCGCAGACGGCGAGCCCGATGCCGCTCCCCCGGGCCTTGGACGAGCCCTTGTAGAACTTGTATTTCACGTGGGGCAGCTCTTCTTCCGGGATACCGGGGCCGTAGTCACGAATGGCGATTACCACGCTGTCCTCCCCGGCGGTGATGGAGGCGTCGATCCGCTTGCCGGAGCCGCCGTGCTTGGCTGCGTTGTCGAAAAGGTTGGAGAAGACCTGGCGGAGGCGCTGGGGGTCCGCCGGGATGGGATCAAACTCCTCATCGCAGTCGGTATACTCCAGGGTGATGCCCTCCCTTCGGAAGAACTCCTTATAGGTATACACCGCGTCCTCAAGCTCGGCCTTGATGTCTACTGGCTCAATCGAGAGGGTAAAACGCCCGTCCTCAATCCGTGAGAACTCCAGCAGCTCCTCCACCATGTTGGTGAGCCGCCGGGCCTCGGACACGATGATTCCCATACCCTTCTTCACGTCCTCCGCGTCCCGCACCTCGCCGTTCATGATGGTCTCGGCCCAGCCGTTGATGGCGGTAAGAGGGGTCCTGAGCTCGTGGGAGACAGAGGAGATGAACTCGCTTTGGAGCTTTTCGGACTGCTTGACCTTCATGGACATGTCGTTGATGGTGTCGGTCAGGTCTCCGATCTCATCGTCGAACTTCTTCTCAATCTGAATGCCGTAGCTGCCGCCTGCGATGCGCTTGGCGCTCTCAGTGATGCCAGCCAGTGGCTCTACAATGGAACGGACGAAGTAGAGATTGGAGAAATAGACGAGCACGATAATGAGCACGCCCACCAGCAGAGCGAGGGCGATGACCGTGACGATCTGCCGGTCCACCATGCGGAGGGAGGTAACCATGCGGGCCACCGCCACCACCTTGCCCCCCACCAGCATGGGGGAAGACACCGCCATGATATGTTCGCCGGTCTGTGGGTCGCTCCCCGTCCAGGAGGTCTGCTCCACGTTCTGAATGGCGCCAGCCACATCGGGGGTGTTGGGCACGGTGCCTGCGTTGAGTCCAAAACTCTCGGTGGAGGCATAGCTCGAGTACTGCACGGTACCGGTGGGGCTGATGAACTGAAGCTGAATGCTGTCCCGCTCGTCGAACTTGCTGGCGTAGCTCTGGGCCTGCTGGCGGTAGTCGCTGAGCGTGCGCACCGAGCTGGTGCCCGCAGCGCTCTTTACCCTGGCCTCCAGCCCCGCGCCGATGGTGGAGTAATAGTACCCCGCCAGAGCGACTGAAAAGGCCGTCACAGCCAAAAACACCGTCAAAAACACCGCGCCGAGGGAGTTGACCATCCATCGACGCCGGATGCCCTTAAATTTTGTTTTATTCCTCTTAATCGATCTCACCACCTGGAAGTTGCCTGAAAATTCACTGCTGGCCTACGCGCCCCACTTGTATCCGTAGCCCCAGACTGTGTTAATAAAGGTCGGGTTTTGTGCGTCGTCCTCTATTTTGAGGCGCAGACGGCGGATGTTTACGTCCACAATCTTCAGTTCCCCGAAGTAATCCCGGCCCCAGACGGTGTCTAAGATTTCCTCCCGAGAGAGGGCCTTGCCGGCATTGTCCATGAAGAGTTTGACGATGGAGTACTCCACCTGGGTAAGCTTGACCCGGACGCCGTTTTTCTCCAGAGAACGGTTGCGGGTATTGAGGAGGAAGGGGGGCTGGCGGATCTCGCTGGGGTCGTCCATAATAGGCGCGCCGCCTGCTCGGCGGTAGAGCGCGTCGATCCGGGCGGTGAGCTCAGCCGGGGAGAAGGGCTTGGTGACATAGTCGTCCGCGCCGGTCATCAATCCTGTGACCTTGTCCATCTCCTGGGTACGGGCAGTGAGCATGATGATGCCGATCTGGCTGTCGCTGGCACGGATGCGGCGGCAGACCTCGAACCCGTCCATATCGGGGAGCATGATATCCAGAAGCGCTACCTTGATGTCGGGGTTGCGGCGCAGCTGCTCCAGTGCCATCTCTCCGGTGTCGGCCTCAATGGCGTCGTACCCGGCGCGCTTGAGGTTGATGACCACAAAGCTGCGGATGTTGGCCTCGTCCTCCAGCACCAATACTTTCCTCATGAGAAAACCTCCTTATCCGGCTGCAGACCAGTCGGTCTGCGTGATCTTGAAGTGGTCCTTGACACCGTCTGAATCCAGCCCACCGCTCCAGCCGCCAGGCGTGAACTCAGCGCAGTAGATGGTGGAATCGTCGGCGTAGAGCGTAAATCGATTCTCTCCCATACGGGCCCGCATATGGCGGTTGGGGCCCGTGAGACGGTAGATGGTGAGGAAGGCGCCGGCCTTCTCCCCGTCCCAATAGCTGAAGACGGTGCGCTCCTCGCCCACCACGGCGGCGTCGGTGGTCACGGTCACCCGCCCCACCCAGCCGGAGGGAAGGATGAAGTACCAGCCGTAGTCGAAATTGTGGTAGGTAGTATACACCAGCATGGCGTTGCCATTGACATCATACTGATACCATGTGTCCAGGGTTGGCGCGCCGACGATACCGCCCGGCTGGCCCTGGGGCATCGGCAGTTCCAGCACGTCGTCTCCGTTGAGGTCGATGGGCTTGGCCTTATCCCTGGCGCGGACAGTGGAGCTGCTTACTCCGGTCTCGGTGTTGAGAGTGACGTTCTTCAGCGCCTCATCCTTCCAGGTGAAGAGGTCGGTGACCAGCCCGTCCCCCAGGGCGGAGGTGACATAGAGCGCGGGGGCGGTCACGTCTCCCTTCAGGTAGCCCCTGCGGGTGGTGTCGCTCTCCAGGGCGGTGATGCCCTGGGAGAGGGGCGCGCTCCCCCGCAGGGTAAGGGCGGCCTTATCGGCCCCGTAGCAGTCCACCCTGCCGCCGCTGCCCTCCACCGTGTCAAGCTGGATGACCAGGACCTCCTGCTGGTTGTCCATATCGATATCCATTACATTGAAGGCGGTGCAGGGGGTGGTCAAAAGCTCACTTACTTCATATTTGGCAATGGAGTAGATCGCCAAAGTGGTCACGTTGGTGCTCTTCTGCCAGTTCACTACCAGCTCCTTCGCCGGGGTGTCGTTGAGATTTTCGTAGCTGATGGAGTAGATGGCGGTGCCGTCCCCCTCCACCACTGCGCCCACCTCGTAGCCATTGTCAGTCAGGCGAAAGATATAGATTTTCAGCGGTTTTTCGTCTCCGGCAACCTTGAAGAAGGCCAGGGCCTCCAGAGTCCCATCCCCGTTCAGGTCCTGAAACTGTACGGGCTGGGTGTAGCTGCCGAACCGGGGCGCGGAGTACTCCGCGCCGCTCCCCACGGTGACCTCCTCGATCTCGGCTTGTAGATTCTGGTAGTCCCCCGGCAGTTTGGGCAGAGCATACAGCTCGTCCACCGACTGGAACGTACAGCCCCCCAGCAGCCCCATCAAGCACAGGGCCAGGCAGAGCGCGACGCCGTATTTTCTCATAGCATGACCCCTCCGTGGGTTAGATTTTCATTCTTGTATCATACCACATCTTCCTTCGCTTTGGTATGAATTTTCACAATTTTTAATTTTTATATCATGGCGGCGCAAACGCCGCACTATAGCCGTTTTTAGATTGCCTGAGGCTATCTAAAAAGAAACCGCGCCCACTCGAAAGCGGGCGCGGTTTGGAAAAATAGAGCTCAGACGCGGGCGGCCACCTTGGCCTTGAATAGGGACTGTACCACGAGGGGCAACAGAATGAGCTGTATGACGATGCCAGGCAGGGCGGTGACGAACATTCCGGCCACCCAGAGCTGCATGGAGTAACTCCCAGCCCGGAAAATCAGGGCGTTGAGCACGCCCATGGCAAGCCGCCCGGCAAGCATTGCGGATACCAGGGCAATATAGAGGTTCAAGAGCTCGCTCTTCGTGCGGACCAGCTTGAGTACCAGCCCGGCCACCAGGCCGTAGATCGCCAGCTCCGCCACCATGCCGGGCAGGAAGGCCGCGGGGGGCATACCGGTCAGGACGCTGGACAGGATGGGCGTGACGACGCCGCAGACCAGCCCGTAGGGCCAGCCGCACAGAAGGCCGCACAGGAGCACCGGGATATGCATGGGCAGGAAGATGCTGCCCGCGTTGGGGACGGCATGGAGGGTGATAGGCAGGACGATGCCCAAGGCGATGCATAAGGCGGTGAAGGTCAGGAACCGGGTTCTGTTTCGGATGTACGACATGGATCGATCAATTCCTCTCAGCAAAAAAATAAAGCCATGATAAGCCACCCGCTTCTTGCGGGTTAAAGCCTTCATAGCTTTATTCACTCACTTTATCTTTGGCGCAGGGCGCATGCCGGGGAAAAATCCGCCATTCTCGGCGGCCGCTCCGCCTTCAGGGGAACAACAAGTTTATTATAGCGTATTTGGAAAGGCACGTCAAGGGGGGTGGGGGACCGGGTTTTACGAGCCGGGGCTCGGTAATTGAGGCGTGGTGTCTATGACGAGGTCGCTGGTGGCTTGGATCCGAAAGGTATTAAAATATGCTTGCTCCATAGGAATCCACTCGCGGAGGAAACGCTCAAAGAGGGCCGGGCCGCTCCGGTCCAGGAGGCGGCGTTTCTGCTCCTCCTCCGTGCAGGTGACAAAAACCTTGAGGTCATAAGGCTCTCCGAAACCGGGATGTTGACTGTAAGACCCCTCGCAGACAGTGAGGGGGCGGGGCTCCACGGTACGCCCCTCGGTGAAGGCCGGCTCCCCGCAATCGAAGACCCGGTAGGTGAACGCCTCCCCTCTCCCCAGGTGGGGGACCACCTCTTGAGCAAACCGCTCGTAGTCGATATTGCCCCCCGGCTCTCCCAGGCGCTGGGGAGTGCGCTTATCCGGTGGGAGGAAAAAGGCGTCCAGAGGGATAATATTGCAGTCGTACATCGCCCCCAACGCCGCTGCCAGGGTGGTCTTACCCGAGCCGCACAGCCCGTCCAGGGCCACCGTGACCGGACCTTGCTCCATAAGGCGTGCCTCGATCTCCTTCAGAAGGGGGAAATATACGGCGAACTCCTTCGGCACCACCCGGTAGGCCGGGCCGTAAGTTTTCCGGTAGACAGCACTATGGCTGACGGCGGGCAGGCCCCGGGCCCTGTACTCCTCCAGGTAGGCCGCCAGCTCCCCGGCGGAGAAGGGCAAAGCCCCTTCGGCAGTCAGCGCAGACAGCACCGCCAGCTTTTCCTCCAGCCCGACCGCGCTGCCCTGGAGGCAGGCACTCCCGGCCAGGAACATCCGGTGGACGGCCATGACCGCCGCTTCCCCTCTCCCCGCCGGCCCCAGGTAAACCCGGCAGCAACAGCCGCCCACATTTTCGAAGAGGGGGGCGTCAGCCACTGCCGTCAGGCTCTCCTCCCGAAGTTGCTTGAGGCTGCCAGCCGGGTCGGCGATCAGATGCCCGCCGCCGAACTCTCCCTGGTACAGAAGCTTGACCGCGTCCTGAGGCTCCATCACCGGGTACCGGGCGGCGTGGAGGCGCAGGAGCGCCCCAGTCTCCTTAGCAGCTCTGTTCATTTGAAATCAGCTCCATCATCTCGCTCAGCAGCTGGGATAGAGGGGCCTCCCGGGTACCTACCACCAGGGCGTTGCATCGGGAGACGGGGAGGAGGATTTTCCGCGCCTCGCTTCCGCCCACCGCGTGGGCCACCTCAGGGCTGATCTCCCCATGCATGGCGTTGGCGAAGGCGATGCCCAGAGGACCTACTATCAGGTCCGTATGGGCACAGTTATAGACCACCGCATTGGTCCCGGTGGCCGCCGCGTCCGCGCCTGCCCTGAGCATTGCGTTGGTGGCGGTGGAGTTGGTGCCTACCGCGATAATTTCGCCCTGAAACCCACGCTCCTTCAAATAGCTGATAATGGCCCGGCCAATTCCGCCGCCCATGCCGTCTATTACCAATAGTCTCATATCCGTCCTCCGCTTTTTTCATATTTTAGCCATTGTATCATACTTTGTTCCAGAAAAAAACACATACCGCCCTCTCGGGCGGCCTGTGCCTTTTTGTTGTTCTTTCCCCGCACGATCCCGGCACGCTGATGCTGCTAAGAGGGAGGCCTAAGAATGGAATTATTTTATGATAGCGGGTTTAGCCCCAATAGCCGATGCCCAGCTTTTTGAGACCCGCACCTAGGAGGAGCAGGACACTGGGCACCTCCACATGAAAGACCCGCAACAGAGCCATCGCCAGGGCGGCAAGGAAAAAGAGGGCAAAGGCAATGGCCGCCCGGCGGTCCCGCTTTTGGAGGATGGGCGGCAGGTCCACCAAGGCCAGCAGAAGAAATCCGATGATCGTCAAGGCCACGCCGCTACGCCTCCTTCACCGCCCCGGCCCGCCGCCGCTGGACCTTGGCAACAACCAGCGTCAGCAGGGGGAGCAGAAGCTCAAACGGCGTCCAGAGGAATGGGATGATACGCTGCCCGGACTCGGTATGCTCAATGTTGGAGGGATAGAGAGTCATGCCGTAGAGCACCATAAGCACGCCCATGGAGAGCACCAGATGCCGGTACTCCTTCACCTTCAAAAGCTGGGCCGCGGCGATGACGGCCACGTAGTAGAGCACCATGACCTTAAAGAAAAGGAGCATCACCAGCACCACGGCGAAGAGGACCTCCAGCCTCCCCAGAGCCACCCCCAGGCTGAAAAGGCGCATCACCATCAGAGAGGGGACGGCGAACATGTCTATCGTGTTGCCAAGGGCCGCGACATCCCGCACGAGGATGACGAGCACGCTAAACGCCCCCAAGAAAAAGGACAGGAAGAGGTACCGGGTGGTCTCCTTCGGGGTGATCTTCAAGTTGGCGTTGAGCATCAGCATCGCCACCAGCTCCCCGAAGGGGATGGTGGAGATGATGTGGACGCCCTGGACGTACTTCATGGGGGGCTGATCGAACATGGGAAAGAGGTTCTTAATGTCCAGCTGATTGAACACGAGGAGGAAGGAGAGCCCCATGATGGCGAAGGCGGTGATGGTGAAGAGGGCGCTGTACCGGGTCACGAGCCCGGCCCCACGCCGGACCGCCACGGCCGCCACCAGGACGCAGGTAAGGGACAGCACGAGGCTGGGGGTTTTCTCCAGGATGGTCACCTTGGTGAGGGAGCTCAGATCCGTAATATTCAGGGAGGCCAGGGTGAAAAAAAACCACAGGTAGGCTGTACCCAAGACCTTACCCGCCACCGGGCCATAGACCTCGTCCAGGATGTGGAGGAGGTTTTTTCCCGGAAACATAACCATCAGCTCCCGGTAGAGCCATATAAGCGGCAGACAGACGAAGCCCCCTATCAGCGCCACCAGCCACGCATCCTGAAACACTACGGTAACCAAAAAGGCCGCCAGCAGAGATGAGGCCTGGGTAAAGCAGGTGGCGGTGAACAAGAACCGTCTGCCCGAAATCTTTTCATTGTCGATTCTCAAGGCCGATCCTCCTCCTCCATCTCCAGTGTTTTCAAAATCTGGCCCAGCTCGGGAATCTGCACTTTGACCTGGACATCCAGCTCCATGTCGGCAAAGAGCGCGTCCCAGCGGTCCTCCAGCTCCTTCCACTCCTTGGGATGCTCGGTGTGGAAACTGCGGCCAAAGCCGTAGATGTCCGTGCCCAGGCTCCGGGCGGCCTCCGCTGTGGCGAGGATCTGCTTTTCGATCTGTTTCTGGGCGAGTGTGGTCAGGGCGGGGCGCAGCTCTTCCAGTGACATCTGCGCAAAGCCCTGGAGTTCCCCCGCCCGGAGCGTTGCGTCTACCTCCAGAGTAACCTTGACGCCGCCGTCAGGCCGGAGGGCTGTCTTCCGCTTGACGTCCATTTTCAGGGTGCGCAAAACGGCCACTCCCTGATCGTCCTCCACCGTGACGCTGCCCTGCCGCACCGCACCAAGCGCCCACAGGTAGCCCATGGTTTCGTCGTTATCGAGACGGCCTACCATCTTGTCCCCCTGGAAGACGGCCAGTCCCTCCACCGTCAGCTTCTCCTTTTCCTCTTCTTTCTCCACCTTGACGATGGGGGCCACAGGGGCTGAGGTGCCGTCCCGCAGGCGGGAGACGAAGTCCAGCAGGCGCACGTTGTAGTGTGGGGAGAGCCGGCGCAGGTCTTGCATCATGCGGGAGAGGTATAGGCCCGGCGTAGTTTCCTGCTCCAGCTTCGCGCCCAGAATCTCTCCCGCCTGCCCGTCCGCCACCAGGAGGAGGACCTCCATGCGGGCCTGCTGGTTGCGCAGAAACAGGTCAAGCCGTTCTTCCACCCCCTGCGCCGCCAGCTCGTCCCCCAGCAGGATGACCTGGTTATGCTGGAGGAGAAGGGATCGGCTGCTGTTGCGGTTCTGCTCCTCCATCGCTTCCAGAACAGTCTTGTTTTCGCTCTTGAGAAGGATTGCGGAGCTCTCGTCCCCGCTGGGCTCCTTCTTCCCCGAGGTGGAGGACTGGGACTTGCTGATCTGGAAGGTGACCTCCATCTCCCCCTCCTCCCCCGCGGCATCCAACCCTACGGCGGTGACAATGAAGAGGGACTCGATCTCCCGCTTGTCCCAGCAGCCGGTGAGGAGGAGGGACAGCGTGACCAGCCAAGCCAGAAGGGCACGGCCCTTCCTGTTTATCATCGCTCCCCCTCCCCTTCCTCCCCTTGTTCCTCCGGCGGGTCCTTGGGCCGGGGCGGCGGGACGAAGAAACGGCCCCGGCGGGTCTTGTCCCCATAGGCAAGCTGGGCCGGGCGCAGGAGCATGGACCACAGAGGCATGCGCACCACCGAGTCCTGTAGGTTCCCTGTGCGGGTAAAGCCATCGAAGTAGACCACGCCGAAGGACTTCAAAGACCCCAGGTGCAGCAGCATGCCGAGGAAACCCATAGAGATGCCGTACCACCCCAGCGAGGCCCCCAGCAGCATCATAACGACGCGAAGCATGGACGACGCCTCCTGTTGGGTGGGCACCAAAAAGCCGCACACTGCTGTGAAGGCCACGACGATGACCACCGGCGCACCCACCAGCCCGGCTGAGACCGCCGCGTCCCCCATGATGAGAGCGCCGACGATGCTGATGGCCTGCCCCACCGGGCGGGGCATGCGTATGCCCGCCTCCTGCAGGATCTCGAAGGCGAAGACCATCACCAGCGTTTCAATAAGCACAGGAAATGGGGTTCCTTCCCGGGCGTTGGCGATGGAGAGGAGCAGGGTGGTGGGGATGAACTCCTGATGGAAAGCAGTGAGGGCGATATAGATGCCGGGGGCGAAGATGGTGATGAAAAAGGCGATAAAGCGAAGGATGCGCACAGCGCTGGCGTACAGTGGACGGACGTAGTAGTCCTCCGCGGTCTGGAAGCTCTCGATAAAGAGCATGGGCACCGTCAGGACAAAGGGGGTGCCGTCCACCACGATGGCCACCCGCCCCTCCAGCAGGCGGCCCGCCACCACGTCCGGTTTCTCGGTGGTGCCCATGGTGGCAAAGGGGGAGAAGGGCGCGTCCTCGATATACTCCTCGATATAGCCTGACTCCAGAATGGAGTCTACGTCCAGATGGGAGAGTCGGTATCGGAGGGTCCGCAAGACCTGGGGATTGGCGATGTCCTTGATATACATGACGCACACCTGGGTACGCGTCCGCCGGCCCAGGGTCATGTGCTCTGCCCGGAGCTGGCCGCTCTTGATCTTGCGGCGGATGAGGGCGGTGTTGGTGCGCAGGTTCTCGGTAAAGCCCTCCCGGGGACCCCGTACTACGGTCTCAGACTGGGGCTCCTCCACGCCCCGCTTGTCCCAGCCCTTGCTGCTGATGATAAGTCCCTTGGCGCAGCCATCTAGAAGCAGAGCCGCGTCCCCCGAGAGGCAGCCGGAGACCACGTCCTCCAGCGTGGCCGCCTCCTCGATCTCCCCGGCACACAGGACCAGCCGGGCAAGCTCCCGTGAGAGCTCGTTACCCAGCGGGAGGTTCTCTCTTTCCGCCGGGGTCCAATCCTTGAGAGGGCGCAGCACCGCCTCGGTGAGCAGGAGGCTGTTCACCAGCCCGTCTATGAAGATGAGGGCCCCGGAAAGGCTCGCCTCCGGGCCAAAGCGGAACCCGTGGATCTTTAGGTCACTGGCATTCCCGAAGATCTCCTTTAGCGCGTCCAGGTTCTTCGCAAGCTCCGCCTCCAGCCCGGCGGCCTCGGCCTCAGTCTCGCCGCTCTGGCTCTCTCCCGCGCCGCCCTGGAGGGGACCGTGGGCATAGACTTTTAGTTTTCGGGTGATCCATCCCAACAGCAAACCGCCCCATATCCTTCCATACATAATTTTACGTAGTATGGGCCGATTGGGGTAAAATATGCAAAAAGCAAAGCTGTAAGGCCTTTTTGCCTTACAGCTTTTTCTCATTTCCTTATTCGCCCATCGCCGCCCTGAGAAGACCCAAGAAAAGAGGGTGGGGCTTGTTGGGGCGGCTCTTGAACTCAGGGTGGAACTGGACGGCTACGAAGAACCGCTTATCCGGCAGCTCCACCGCCTCCACGAGGGTATTGTCCGGTGAAGCGCCGCAGACCACCAGGCCGCCCGCCTCCAAAGTCTTACGGTAGGCGTTGTTCACCTCATAGCGATGGCGGTGCCGCTCGCTAATCTCATGCTGGCTATAGAGCTGCTCCAGCGCCGTACCGGGGACCACCCGGCAGGGGTAAGCCCCCAGACGCATGGTGCCGCCCTTATTCTGTACGTTCGCCTGGTCGGGCATCAGGTCGATGACGCTGTGAGGGCCGTGGGGATCGAACTCGCCGGAGTTGGCCCCGGCCAGGCCGCAGACGTGGCGGGCGAACTCGATGACGGCGATCTGCATGCCCAGACAGATGCCCAGGAATGGGATATCGTGCTCCCGGGCGTACCGGCAGGCAGCGATCTTGCCCTCAATACCCCGGCCTCCAAAGCCGCCGGGGATAATCATACCGTCGATGCCGTTCAAGAAGTCCCCCGCGTTCTCCTCGGTCAGCTCTTCGCTGTCCACCCAAAGTATGGATACCTTGGCCCGGGTCTCAAACCCGGCGTGGTTCAAGCTCTCCATGATGGAGAGGTAGGCATCGTGCAGGCGAACATACTTGCCCACGATGGCGATGGTGACCGCCCTGCTGCGTGCGGCGATCTTCTCGGTCATGGAGCGCCATTCAGCGAGGTCAGGCTCGGGCGCGTCGATGCCCAGTTCACGGCAGACCACCTGGTCGAGGCCGTTTCGATGGAGGACCAAAGGCGCCTCGTAGAGAGAGGAAAGGGTGATGTTCTCAATGACGCAGTCAGGCTTTACGTTGCAAAAGAGAGCAATTTTCTCCTTGATGCCCTCGCCCAGAGGCTCATCGGCTCGGGCGATAATGAGGTTGGGGGAGATGCCCATCGCACGCAGTTCCTTTACCGAGTGCTGGGTGGGCTTGGACTTATGTTCTCCGGAGCTCTTCAAATAGGGCACCAGGGTCACGTGGAGGAAAAGGCAGTTAGAGAGTCCCTTTTCAATGGAAATCTGCCGGATAGCCTCTAAGAAGGGCTGGCTCTCAATGTCGCCGGTGGTGCCGCCGATCTCGGTGATGAGCACGTCGGCTCCGCTCTGCCGGGCACTCTGATAGATGAAATTTTTGATCTCCTGAGTGATATGGGGGATAACCTGGACCGTCTCCCCCAGGTAGCCCCCCGCCCGCTCCCGGTTCAGTACGGCCCAGTACACCTTGCCGGAGGTGAGGTTTGAAAAAGCGCTCAGATTCTCGTCGATAAAGCGCTCATAGTGGCCCAGATCCAGATCGGTCTCCGCCCCGTCATCGGTGACGAAGACCTCCCCGTGCTGAAAAGGGCTCATGGTGCCGGGGTCCACGTTCATATATGGGTCTAGTTTTTGGGCCGCCACCTTCAGGCCCCGCTGCTTGAGAAGCCGCCCCAGGGAGGCGGCGGTGATGCCCTTTCCAAGCCCGGAGACCACGCCCCCCGTCACAAACACATATTTCGTCATGTTCTCGCTCCCTCTTTCTACGCTACTCTCCCGTTAGTTGTCATAAGTCTTCAAAATCCCCTCCGCGATCTGCCGCTTGGTCACGCGCATGTCCATGGACTGCTTTTCGATGTACCGGTGGGCGTCCTGCTCGCTCATATTGAGGTACGAAATCAAAATACACTTGGCCCGGTCTACGATGATGATGTCTTCTATTTTCTGTTTGAGCTTACTGTTCTCGCTTTGTGCCCGCTTGAGCCGGGACTGAGCTGCCCGCGCCAGCTTGAGGGCCGACCAGAAGACCGCCCTGTTGATAGGCTTTGCCACAGTCAGCACCCCGTCATCCTCGGTAACGGCGGAGACCGCGTCAAAATACTCGGTCTTCACCACTAAGATGACCTGCGCGGCCCCGCCCGACGCAATGTGCCGGGCCAGACTCTCCCCCGACTCGTCACGCAGAGGGGCGTTAATGACTACCAGGTCAAAATCCCGCTCCAGGAAGAGGCGCCTCGCCTCCCCACAGGTCTCCGCGGAGACAATCTGCCCGAAGGAGGCGGGGACCAGCAGCTCGGTGAAGAGCGCGATGCTCTTCTCCGAGCTTGAGAGGATCAATACGCTCTCCATCCCTCCGCCCCCTTTCCAGGCTGTCAAATCTGGCTGAAATACCGCGCCGCGTAAAACGCTTCCCTGTCCTCCGCGACGGCAAATTCGGCGGCCTCCCGCTCCTTGACCGCCAAGTACTTTTCAAGCAGGCTCTCCCCCACCACGCGCTTTACCAGCTCGCTCTCTCGCGCAAGAGAAATCGCTTCCTCCAAGCTGGCCGGCAGGCGAGTAAGGTTTCGCGTCACGTCCTCTCCCGCCGTGTAGAGGTCCGCGTCCACGGGGGGCGGCAGGGTAAGTCCCCGCTCGACCCCGTCCAGCCCCGCGGCCAGGATGAGGGCGAAAGCGAGGTAGGGGTTCACCGCCGGGTCGGGAGAGCGGAGCTCCATTCGGACCCGCTCCCCCGTAGCCGCCGGAATACGGACCAATTGGGATCGGTTCTGGTGGGACCAGGAGACGTACTTGGGCGCCTCATATGCGCCGAACCGCTCATAAGAGTTTGTAATGGGGTTTAAAAACAGACTGATCTCCGGCGTCTTGGCCAGAATACCCGCCAAGAAACGCTCCGCCACCGCGCCGTCCGCCCTGCCGTCGAAGAGGTTACGTCCGTTCCGGGTGAGGGAGAGATTCACATGCAGACCGCTGCCCGGTGCGCCAGGGATGGGCTTGGGCATAAAGGAAGCGTACAGCCCGTTCCGGGCGGCGATGGCCTTCACCACCGATTTGAAGGTGAGGAGGTGGTCCGCGCTGGTGAGCACGTCGGCAAACTTAAAGTCGATCTCGTTCTGTCCCGGCCCCTGCTCGTGGTGGGAGGTCTCGGGGTGGATGCCCATTTCAGCCAGCGTGAGGCAAATCTCCCTCCGGATGTCCTCCCCCCTGTCGAGGGGAGAGATATCGAGATACCCGCCCTTATCCAGGGTGAGGGTGGTGGGTTCCCCGTCCTCGTCGGTCTTGAAGAGGTAAAACTCACACTCGGCCCCCAGTTTGCAGCCGTAGCCCAGTGCCTCGCACCGCTCCGCCACCCGCTTTAGCAAAGCCCGGCTGTCGTGGGCAAAGAGATTCCCGTCGGGGGTGCGTACCTCCCCGTAAAAGCGTACCACACGGCCTGGGCCCGGACGCCAGGGTAACACCGTCAGGGTAGCGGGGTCGGGGAAGAGGAGCAGGTCTGACGCGGTCACATCCCGAAAGCCCTTGATGGCGTGAGCATCAAAGGAGACACCGTTTTCAAACGCGGCGGGCAGCTCCTCCGGCATAATGGAGATATTTTTCTGCACACCGAACAGATCACAGAAGCCAAGCCGGATAAACTTGACGTCGTTCTCCCTTACAAATTCAAGAACTCCATTTGCGAGCTCGGTCATATTGAACCCCTCCTATCAGGTCAATTTTATCCTTTTTCTGCCTACTCTACAAGCCCTTCCTTATATATAAAGCAAAAAACAATTTTCACTGTAAAGCAGCCGGCAGGGACTTCTTATGCCCCGCGCATCCCGTGCCAGTGAGGTTGGCTACCGGTGTGCCCGCCCACAGCGATCTCGTGCCGCCAGGCCCAAAAAGAAAAACAAAGGCGTTCATTACACCGCGGTTGAAAAGGGAGCCATAAGGCCGCCGTCCTTCAAGGGCAGTGTAATGAACGCCTTTGTTCACCTGAATACTATACGCTAGATAAGGGAGGTTTGTCAATAGGGTTTGTGTACCTGCCCCCCCTCGCTGGGGGTGTGACTCCGGCGGGCCCTGCCACGCCTCACGGGAGGTGTGCCTTCTCTGCGGCTCCGGGCAAACCCTGTCCGCCTGCGGGCGGCTCGGGTATTTTCAATGCCCTACCCGCCGCCGCCTGGACCCCGGTTTTGCGGGGAGGGCGGCGGTGCAATCCTCTGGCTGCTCTTAATCTCACGTGTGTCTAAAAGGGCTGCCGCCCGCCCACGTTACGATATGCACCCAAGCCGGAAACCCCTTGCAATTCAAGGGATACAATCGTTCCCCGCTTCTTGTGTGATTCATTGTCTCTCTGGGCGCGACGACCCGGTGCGCCGGTTTCTCCCCTCAAAATTCCACGAAAAAACTTATTGACAACTTCCCGGCGGAGTGCTATCCTTGACGGTATAAGCAGCAAAGACGCTGTGGGCCCTGGCCCGCGGCGTCTTTATTTTTTTGTTTGGAAAGGGCATCTTGCAATGAGTCAGCTGTTCGTTCCCGCCGGTTATAGCCCGGCTCTGCCCGTCTACGAGACCCAGACCGCCATTGGTCAGGTCAAGACTATTTTCGCGGAGAAGCTCTCCCAGGCTCTCAATCTCCGCCGGGTGTCCGCCCCCCTCTTCGTGGATCCCCAGACCGGACTGAACGATGACCTGAACGGCGTGGAGCGTCCCGTAGATTTCGATATCCAGGAGACCGGCGGCCGGGCGGAGATCGTCCACTCTCTGGCGAAGTGGAAACGCATGGCCCTCTACAAGTACGGTTTCCCCGTGGGCGAAGGGCTGTACACCGACATGAATGCCGTCCGCCGGGATGAGGAGATGGATAACCTGCACTCCATCTACGTGGATCAATGGGACTGGGAGAAAGTTATCGACCGGGAGACCCGGACGTTGGAGACCCTCAAGGCCACAGTGGAAAAAATCGTGGCTGCCGTCTGCGACACCCAGGAATCCCTGGCGGCCCAGTTTCCCGCTCTGGCGGGTTCCCCTCTCTCCCGGACCGTTTCCTTCATCACCACTCAGCAGCTGGAGGACCTCTACCCCGCCCTCACCCCCAGCGAGCGGGAGAGCGCGTACCTGAAGGAGCACAAGACCGCCTTCGTCATGCAGATCGGCGGCCTCTTAAAGTCCGGCATCAAGCACGACGGACGCGCCCCCGACTACGACGATTGGTCCCTCAACGGCGACATCCTCTTCTGGAGCGACGTGCTGGGCCGTGCCTTTGAGGTATCCTCTATGGGCATCCGTGTAGACGAGCGGAGCCTGGACGTACAGCTCACCGCGGCGGGCTGCGACGACCGCCGCGCCCTCCCCTTCCACTCCATGCTTTTGGCCGGAGAGCTGCCCCATACCATGGGCGGCGGCATCGGCCAGTCCCGGCTGAGCATGCTCCTGCTCGGGAAGGCCCACATCGGCGAGGTACAGGTCTCCGTGTGGGACAAGAAGACCATTTCCGGCTGCGCGGACGCCGGCATTAAATTACTGTGAGGTGACTCCCCATGATGGAAATTCCCAATTTGTTCGGAAGTATGGTGTTTAACGACGCCGTCATGCAAGCCCGCCTGCCCAAGGAGGTCTATAAGGCCCTGAAGAAGACCATCTCTCAGGGCACCCACCTGGAGCTGGATATCGCCAACGTGGTGGCTAACGCAATGAAGGACTGGGCGGTGGAAAAAGGGGCGACCCACTTCACCCACTGGTTCCAGCCTATGACCGGCATTACGGCGGAAAAGCACGATAGCTTTCTGTCCCCCATCGGCAACGGCAAGGTCATCATGGAGTTCTCGGGCCAGGCGCTGGTTCGGGGGGAGCCGGACGCGTCCAGCTTTCCTTCCGGCGGTCTGAGGGCCACCTTTGAGGCCCGGGGGTACACCATCTGGGATACCACCTCCTACGCTTTCATTAAGGATGATACCCTGTGCATCCCCACCGCCTTCTGCGCTTATGGCGGCGAGGCTCTTGACAAGAAGACTCCCCTCCTCCGCTCCATGGAGGCCATTGAGAAACAGGCCATGCGGGTCCTCCGGCTCTTTGGCAACACCTCTGCCCACCGGGTGGTCACCACCGTGGGACCGGAGCAGGAGTATTTCCTCATTGACAAGGCCCTCTACTTAAAGCGCCCAGACCTCATTTATACTGGCCGCACCCTCTTCGGCTCCCGTCCTCCCAAGGGCCAGGAGCTGGAGGACCACTACTTCGGCAGCATCAAGCCCCGGGTCTCCGCATTCATGAAGGAGCTGGACGAGGAGCTGTGGAAGCTGGGCATCTACTCCAAGACGAAGCACAACGAGGTGGCCCCCGCTCAGCATGAGCTGGCCCCCATTTTCACAACCACCAACATCGCTACCGACCACAATCAGCTCACTATGGAGCTGATGAAACGGGTAGCCGATAAGCACGGCTTGGCCTGTCTCCTCCATGAGAAACCTTTTGCCGGGGTCAACGGCAGCGGCAAGCACAACAACTGGTCCATCTCCACCGACACGGGGCTCAACCTCCTGGAGCCCGGCGAGACGCCCCATGAGAACGCCCAGTTCCTTCTCTTCCTTGTGGCCGTCATCAAGGCGGTGGATGAGTACCAGGACCTGCTGCGGGTATCGGTCGCCAGCGCGGGGAACGACCACCGCCTGGGGGCAAACGAAGCTCCCCCGGCCATCGTGTCCATGTTTTTGGGCGACGAGCTCTCCGAGATCCTGGAGGCCCTGGAGACCGGCTCGGACTACCAGAACAAGGAGCGGCACCAGATGGAGATCGGCGTGACCGTGCTCCCCCACTTCCCCAAGGACACCACCGACCGAAACCGCACCTCCCCCTTCGCGTTCACGGGCAACAAGTTTGAGTTCCGTATGCTGGGTTCCACCTTCTCCATCGCCGGCCCCAACATTGTGCTTAACACCGTGGTAGCCGAATCCCTGCGTCAGTTCGCCGACCAGCTGGAGGGGTCCGAGGACTTCACCCGCACCCTGGCCGACCTTGTGCGGGAGACCATCCGTGCACACAAGCGCATCATTTTCAACGGCAACAACTACTCCGACGACTGGGTCCGGGAGGCAGAGCGCCGGGGGCTCTCCAACCTGAAGACCACGGTGGATGCCCTCCCCGCTTTTATCGCCCCCAAGAGCATGGACCTCTTCACCCGGCACCACGTCTTCACCGAAAAAGAGCTCCTCTCCCGGTACGACATTCTGCTGGAGGGCTACTGCAAGACCCTCCATATTGAGGCTCTCACCATGGCTGACCTCGCCCACCGGGACATCATCCCCGCCTGTTTCGAGTATCAGAGCGCCCTATCCGCTCTTCTCCAGCAGAAGACTGCCTGCGGTGAGTTCGACAGCGCCCCGGAGGCCGCACTTCTGAGCAAGCTCTCCAAGCTGTCGGCCTGCCTCTTCAAAAAGCTGGATGCCCTGGAGGGAAGTCTGTTGGAGACCAGGACCGAGCAGGACTCTCTTACTCTGGCAAAGCTCTACCGGGAAAAGGTCTTCTCCGCCATGTCTGAGCTGCGCTTAGTCGTAGACGAGCTGGAAACCCTGGTGGCCAAAAAGTACTGGCCCCTACCCTCCTACGGGGAGCTTCTTTACAGCGTGATTTAAAGAGAAAGAGAGGGTGAAAGCCCTCTCTTTTCTCATTTGAATTTAGGAACATAAAAATGCGAGTGGATAGTTGTTGACATATCCTGTTCCCCCGAATACAATATACAGTAATCTCTTTGCACTGCATTACATTCCAACGGAATGCGAGATCAACAGTACAAACTGAGCAGGCGATGCCCGAAAGGGTGTGGGGCCGGGCCGCCCAAAGAGCGGCAGCAGATTGCATTTTATGCACATCTGTGGGACAGTAGTATGTTCCACAGATGTGCTATTTTTATATTGACTTGTGGAACAGTCGACCTCAGATGGAGTGCCATAGGAGAAATCATGACACCGCCGCCATGGCGGGAAACGGAGGATTCTTTTATGACAAACACCCCAAAGAACGCCGGCCTCTCAAGTGCGGAGGCAAAACGAAGGCAGCAGCAGTATGGCAAAAACGAGCTGGTGCCGCAGAAGAAAGAGAACTTTTTTAAGAAAGTCCTTCACATCCTCTGCGAGCCGATGTTCCTTTTGCTCATCGTAACCGCTGTCATTTACTTTATTCTGGGCGAACCGCGCGACGGAGCGATCATGCTCATCTTTGTCGTGGGCATCATCAGTATCGATGTGATTCAGGAATGGAAAACCGATCAGACACTCAGCGCTTTAAAAGACCTGTCCGCCCCCCATATCACCGTCATCCGTGACGGGAATGAGCAGCGGATTGCCAGTGCCGATTTGGTGCCGGGCGACCTGATGATGATCCACGAGGGCGTGAAAATACCGGCAGACGGCGTGGTAGTTCGGTGTGCCGATCTGTGTGTGGACGAATCGTCCCTGACCGGCGAGGCCGAGGGCGTCTGGAAAGTCCCGGCCGAGAACAGCGAACCAAGCGAAGGATATTGGCGCAAAGATTATTGCTATGCGGGTACGCTGGTCACGCAGGGTACTGCCGCCGTGGAAGTAGATCAAATCGGAGCACAGAGCGAATACGGGAAAATTGGCCTTGGCCTGGTTGAGGCTCCTCGGGAAGGCACTCCATTGCAAAAGCAGACCGGTATGCTGGTCAAGACCTGTACCATCATTGCAGGCGTGTCGTTCCTGTTGGTGGGCGTTTTCACATGGTTCAATATCCCCGATCACAGCTTTGGCGACCGGCTGATTGAGAGCATCCTTTCCGGCGTGACGCTGGCCATGGCTATGATACCGGAGGAATTTCCGGTGATTCTCACCGTGTTCCTCTCCATGGGAGCGTGGCGGCTGGCAAAGAAAAGCTCGCTGGTACGTAAACTGCCCAGCGTAGAGACGCTTGGCGCGGTTTCCGTACTGTGCGTGGATAAGACCGGCACCATCACCATGAACCAGATGACCGTACAGAAAACATGGGTAGCTAGCGGAACGGAACAGGGCCTTATCGAAACCATGGGACTTGGCTGCGAAACGGACGCCTACGATCCCATGGAAAAAGCCATGCTCAGCTATTGTGAGCAGCACGGCGTCACCAAAGAGAGCCTGTTCAGCAATGAATTTGTGGCCGAATACGCTTTTACCAACAATCTGAAAATGATGGGACACGTCTGGCGCAAGGATGATCAACTGATTATTGCCGCCAAGGGCAGCCCAGAGCGCCTCCTCACCATTTGCACACTGACGGATGAGGAGCGCAAATCAGCCGAAAAGCAGATCTACGCCCTGTCCTCCGAAGGGCTGCGCGTCATTGCGATTGCCGCCGCAAATCCTGCGGACGAGGCATCTGTCCCTGCAACCATCACTGACTGCCATTTGACCCTGCTGGGTCTTGTTGGGCTTGCTGATCCCCCCCGCGAGAGCGTGATGAACGACATTGCCGTCTGCAACCGGGCGGGTATTCGCGTGGTCATGATTACCGGCGACAACGGCAATACGGCGTCCGCTATTGCCAAGAAAATCGGCATCCCCGGCAGCGACCATATCATCACCGGCGATATGCTGGAAACTATGACCGATTGTGAACTGCGCGACTCGGTAAAAAACGTCTCCATTTTCTCGCGAGTCATACCGGAACACAAGATGCGGATCGTCAAAGCCTTCAAGGAAAACGGCGAGATCGTGGCTATGACCGGTGACGGCGTAAACGACGCTCCCGCCCTCAAGTATGCCGATATCGGCATCGCCATGGGCAAGCGCGGCAGCGAGGTCTCCCGCGAGGCAGCCGACCTGATTTTGATGGATGACAACTTCACTACCATCGTGGAGACGGTGAAGGATGGACGCCGTATCTATGACAACATCCGCAAAGCGGTGGGCTATGTATTCACCATCCATATTCCTATCGCGCTCGCGTCGCTGCTTGCCCCGTTCCTTGGCATTGCCCCCGCCGCGCTGCTCCTGCTGCCGCTCCATGTGGTACTGCTGGAGGTACTGATCGACCCAACCTGCTCCATCGTACTGGAGCGCCAGCCTGCGGAGACTGACATCATGGACCGCCGTCCCCGCGACCCGAAGGAAAATCTGCTGACGTGGAAATTACTTATCAAAAGCGTATTGCAGGGCCTCTTTGTGTTCGCCGCCTCCTTCGGTGCATACTTCGTCACACTGGCGGGTGACCCCGCCAACGCTTCTGCCGCCCGCGGCATGGGTCTAGCCATCATTATGTTGGCAAATCTGTTCCTTGTACAAGTAAATAGTTCCGATCACGACTTCATATTCCGTTCCATCAGGCGTCTGGCGACCGACAGGGTCATGTGGGTGGTCAACCTGGGTACTCTGGCTCTGCTGGCGGCCATCCTATATACACCACTTTCATCCTATCTGAAACTGGCTCCCCTCTCTGGAGGGCAGTTGCTCACCGCGCTGGTGCTCGCCGCCGCATCGGTACTCTGGTATGAACTGGCGAAACTCGCCCGAAAAATCGTCTGCAGCAAATGACAGTAAGGATCGGCGGGGCGCATTAGCCCCGCCGATCCTTACTGTTCCAACGCCCAAAAGGCCTATTTCCAGTTTTCCAGCAAATACTGCTCCGCCTCGGCGCACCAGAGGCCCTTGTGAGTATCCACGATATCGGCGAGGTCACCGAAACGGGCGTCCCCGGCGGCGAGGCCACGGAAGTCCTCAATGGCGGTGAGGGGCATGGAGATGTGGCTGTAGATGAGTTTCTTCCCGCCGGGGATGTGGGGCAGGTTCAAAATGGTTTCGCATGCGCAGTCGAGGCCGCCCACATGGGTGACCATGACGGCTGGATTGATGCGCTCCCCGGCGGACAGTTCCAGGGATTCGATGAGATCGTCGGTATTGCCGCCGGTGGTGCCCATCAAATGGGTGGAGTTATAGTGCACGTCGTATAGGTTGATCTTGGCTGCAAACTTCTGGTCAGTGGGTCCGGCAAAGAAGTTGAGGCAGCCATCCCGGGCCAGAATGGCGCTGCCCAGCTCGGCTACCGCCGCCACAGGGGCGTAGACCAGTACGTCGTCAAAACCGCCGTACTTCTCCAGGAGCTCCTTGGCAGGGTCCTCCATCGCAGAGGTGTCCGCGATATCGAGCTGGACCCCCGCAGCGGCAGCCTTGTCGCCGAGGAGGTGCTTTGCCCGGGCAATGCGCTCGGCATTGATGTCTGTGACCACCAGCGTGCCGGGGCGGCGGTCGCAGCTGATGGCGTAGTCCACCGCACCGAGGCCCATGGGCCCCGCGCCAGCTAGGATCGCCATCTTGCCTCCCTCGCGGATGCCCATGATGTGGTGATAGTCGCCCATCTTGGTGTGGTAGGCGGCGTGGAGCGCGCCGATACTGCAGCTCATGGGCTCGGCGAGTGACGCCTCGTAGTACGCTTTGCCCTTGTACTCGAGGAGGCACCCGAGCTCCATGACCTCGGGCGGGATGATCATATAGGTGGCGTTGCCGCCGAAGTATTTGTAGGAGTAGCCGGGGCTCCACATGGTGCCCTTATAGTTCAGGGCGGGCTGGAGGGTGAAGCGCATGCCGGGCTTAAATTTGTCCTGATGCTGCTTACCTACGGCCACAATGTTGCCCGCCATCTCGTGGCCCATGATGGTGGGATTGTGTAGCACGTCGGGGGGGACGCGCTTGTGATCCTGACCCAGGATAGCACATTTATAGGTGGACATACAGACGCTGTCCGAGACCACCTCGGCCAGAATCTCATCGTCCTTCAGCTCGGGGAGCTCAAACTCCTCCAGGCGGAGGTCATTGGCCCCGAAAAGTCTTACCGCTCTTGTTTTCATATCGTCGCACTCCTTCTCTTTCAGACGCCGTGGCAGACGACGCAGCTATAAAATTCCTTTACCTTGTCAAGGCTAGGGGGGCTGCTTCCCTCCTCAGTGACCTTGGCGTTTGCAGTCGCCATAGCCCATCGGGCGGCCTCCTTCCAGTCGAGCCCCCGGTCCTGACACCACGCGAAGGCGGCCAGCATAGAATCCCCTGCACCCACGGTGCTGCGCACGTCCACTTCAAGGTTTTGGGCCAGTAAGATCTCGCCGTCCTTGCAGAAGAGCGCGCCCTTGGAGCCGAGGGAAACAACCGCCAGGCCGACGCCCCGGGAGACGAGCTCCCGCGCGCCGGAGACGAGGTCCTCTGTGGTCTCCATGGGGCGGCCCAGCAGACGGGAGAGCTCCGCGTCGTTTGGCTTGACCAGATAGGGCGCGGCCTCCACCGCTCTGGCGAGGAGCGCGCCGTCCAGGTCGGCATATACATACGCGCCCAGCTCTTTACAGCGCTGCGTCCAGGCCTTGAGCAGGTCTTCGGGTACGCCACGGGGCGCGCCGCCTGCGAACACCACGATATCCCCCTCCCCTACCCGGGCGAAGAGCTTTTCGCCCAGTACGGAAATCACGGTGGCATCTACGGTGGGGCCGGGCTCGTTGATGTCGGTATAGGTCTTGTTTTTCTCATCCACAACCTTCAGATTGGTTCGGGTGTCCCCGTCTATGAAGAGGAAATCATTCTCCACCCCCATCTCGTCCAGGCGGCTTTTGATATAACGGCCGGCGTCCCCACCCAGTATACCCATGGCGAGACTCTTGCCGCCCAGGGCGTTCACCACCTTGCAGACGTTGATACCCTTGCCGCCCGGATCCAGATGGATGTCCTGTATGCGGTTCACCTGGTCCACGGCAAAGTCGGGGATATAGGCCGTCTTATCCAGCGCCGGATTCAAGGTCATGGTGATGATCATGCGTCCGCCTCCCCGCTGGTGAGAGTGCGCAGGATAAATTCCGGGTCGTCGGTCTCCTGCAGCTCCTTCAGAAGGTCGCCCTTCATGATGATGTGGGCCACGGCCTGGAGGATGGGCAGATGCTCCTCTCCCAGTCCCGCAATGCCTACCAGGAGCTTGGCGCTGCCATCTTCAAAGGCGACGCCCTCACCCGCAAACTGGAGCACTACCAGCCCGGTGGATTTTATATACTGTTTGGCGGTGCCTACCCCATGGGGGATGGCCACCCCTTCTCCGAGATAGGTGGTAACGGTCTTCTCCCGCTCCACCATTGCTTCGATATATTCCTCGCTGACGCTGCCGCGCTCCACCAGCATCCTGCCGGCCAGGCGGATGGCATCAAACTTCTCCATGGGGGGGAGCTGGACCCGGATGTCCGAGATTTTCAGGCAACTGAAACTCCCGCTCTCCTCCGACCCGTCGTTCTTCTTCTTAAAGAAAAGGCCCATCACTGTTTCTCCTTTATTATTTGCTGTTGCCATAGTATTCCGCAAGCACCTGTTCCACCGCGGCGTAGCACTGATCCCGGTCGCCCGTACAGAGCGCGTCCACCAGCCAGGGGTACTCCACAGTGGAGGATCCCACCGCGCTCAGCACGTCCACCGCCTGGCGCGGGCCATCCTGTGGAGCCAGCATGATGAGGGCGGAGCGCGGTCTCTGCCCGTCCGCCACGGTGATGCACCCGTCCAGCCAGACGACGCCCAGATAGGCCTGGGAAACTCCCGGTGTGCGGCAGTGGAGGAGCATACAGCGCCCGTCGGGTGTGAGGGTGCTGCCGTACCGCTCCCTTGCAAAAAGGCTCCGGGCGATGGCAGCCCGCTGAAGGTCGCTGCGCCCTACCGTCTCGGCGGTAAATTCAATTAGCTCCTCCGTGCTCTTCAGGCCCTTCCCACTGCGGAAGAAGAAGTTGTTCAGGAGGTCCAGAATACTGTCGATGAACCGCTTGGAATCCTCAAGCGTACTGGCTATGTTTACGTGTTCCGCAGCCGGCGCAGCGGTAGGTGAAACTCGCTTGCAGGTGAGCAGGAGCTGGCGCAGGCTCTCCTTCTCCTCATCCAGCAGGAAGGGGGACACGACCGCGCACGGGAGCGGACAGTCCCTGATAGGGATAGTTGAGATCATGAGCTCGGCCCCCTGCCGGCGCAGATCCTCGAAGTCCAGATTCATGGTGGAAATCACGTCCACAATGGCGATATCGGAAAACTCCCGCTCCACCCGCAGGGAGAGGAGCTTGGCGCTGATGATGCCGCTGGGGCAGCAGATAATGGCCTTGTAGCGGCGCTGCAGGTGCATCCGCCGGTCCTCCAGCGCCACCCCCAGATGGATGGCGATGTATCCGATCTCGCTCTCGGGAACGCTTACCCCCAGCTCCTCCTCAATAGCGCTGACGCCGGATTTTGCCAGCTCATAGAGCTCACCGTAGTGCTTCTTGATATCATCCAGCATGGGGTTTCTGATCTCCATGTGCATATTGAGCCGGGAAATGGTGGGAATGAGATGGCGCAGGAGCGCGTCATAAAAGGCATTGTTGTTGCCGATGATGAGACCCGTCTTATTTTCGGTGATGCGCATAAGCCTGTCAGCAATGCGCGCCGCCTGCTGCTCGTGGTAGCGGTCGTCGAACCGCTTGAGTCCCTGCGCGGAGTGCAGTATGGCGGCGAGATACCCCAGCTCCCCTGAGGGTATAGTGACTTGGAATTCCCGCTGGACAAGCTCTAAGAGCCGGCTCGCCAGGCGTGTCTCCTCCTCGTCCTCCCCCGCGATCTTGGCGAGGTCGTCCACCGCGATTGCACACCCCGCCTCCACTCGCTGGAGTATGAAGTAGAGGTGTACCACAATGGCGGTGTAGCTCCTGTCGCTGAGGAACACGTCCCGCACGTCAGGGGCACTGTCCACCAGCGCCCGGAGCGCCGCCAGCTTCTCCCTATCGTAGAGGCCGGAGATAGGCAGCAAGTCAAACTCTCCGGGTTTCTGGTCAGTGTTCTGGTAGAAAAGCGCCACCAGGGCCTGACGGCGGCGCCACTCGTCCGCTTCTATGTAAATGCCCACACCGGGCTTGCGTACTAATTCAATGTGGTTCTCACCAAGCCACTTCTCACAGCGATTCAGGTCACTGCCAATGGTGGCCTCGGTGACGTCCAACTCCTGGGTAAATGCATAAATTTTAATGGGTTCCTGCTCCGTAAGAAGCTGAGTCAGCAGGTAGTTCACCCGCTCGGCGGAGGAGAGTCCCGCCGGATTCTGGCGGGACAGCCCAACCAATGCATGGAGTGTCCCACGCTGCTCTTCGCTGCCGCGGAACCGCACGCCATAGCCGGACTTGGTCTCCAGAAGCGCGCTCTGCTCACCCAACAGGGCGTGCAGCTTTTCAAGCTCGCGCAAAATGGTGCGCTTGCTGAGGGACAGGCGCTGGGCAATGGTGTTCATGGTGACAAAACCGTCGCTGTCCAGAATCATTTTTAAGATAGAACCCTCTCTGGTGGAGAGCTGCATCGTGAACACCCTCTTTCCTTTTTAAATACGAGATTTACAGCCTTTCGGGAGAGCGGCCCTCTTCCGGCCGCTCTCCCAAAAAGCACGGTACCTAAACCCGCTGGAGCCCCTTTAGCTCCTCGATGAGCCCGTCGTACTCGGTGGGGCTCATAAAGTTGTTGATGGTGTATACCTTCACGCCGGGCGCTCTCTTCTGGACCCGTTCAAGGAAGGTGTGCTGGGTGACGATGTAGGTGGCGCTCTCAGGGATCTCCTCGATTGCGCTGTGGAGCACCTTGGCCTCGATGCCCACCCCGGCCAGTTTCTTTTGCAGGGTAGTGGCGCCCATGGCACTGGAGCCCATGCCCGCGTCGCAAGCAAAGACGATGACGCCGTCAAACTTTGTGAGGCTGGCGGGCGCGGCCTTGACGCCCTTGCTCTCGCTCTTCATGGCCTTGACCTTGTCCTTTGCGGCGGAGAGGTCGCCCTCACTGCGGGCGGCACTGCGTTTTACGAAGGGGGCGGCCACAAGGAAGGATACCGCCGTTGCCACCACAACGCCCAGAATGACGCCGAAGAAATTACCCCTGGGGGTCATGGCCAGCAGGGCGAAGATGGAGCCGGGGGACGGAGTAGCTACAAGGCCCACGCCCGTGATGGAGAAAGTAAGCAGGGCGGACGCGCCGCCGGCGATGACAGCCAGCAGGAGCGCGGGGTTCATCAGTACGTAGGGGAAATAGATCTCGTGGATGCCGCCCAGGAAGTGGATGATCGCCGCGCCGGGCGCACTGTCGCGGACGGAGCCCTTGGCGAAGACCCAGTAGGCCAGAATGATGCCCAGGCCCGGGCCGGGGTTGGTCTCAACCAGGAACATAATGCTCTTGCCGAACTCGGAAGCCTGGGCCACGCCGATGGGGCCCATGATGCCGTGGTTGATGGCGTTGTTAAGGAAGAGGACCTTGGCGGGCTCCACGAAGATGGAGAGTAGGGGCAGGAAGCCTGTCGTGTAGATGATGTTGGCGCCGTTAATCAGGATGTTGGTGATCAGGGTGACGAAGGGCCCAATGAGGAAAAAGCCGAGGATGGCGAGGAGCATACCGATGATGCCGAGGGAGAAGTTGTTGACCAGCATCTCGAACCCCGCAGGGATCTTGCCGTCCAAGAGGGCGTCAAACTTCTTGATGACCCAGGCCGCAAAGGGGCTCATAATCATCACGCCCAGGAACATAGGGATGCTGGAGCCCACGATAATGCCGATGGCCGCGATGGCCGCGATGACGGCGCCCCGCCCTCCAGCCACGTTCTTACCGGCAGTATAGGCCACCAGAATGGGAAGCAGATATTTGAGCATCGGGTCGACCAGAGTGGCCAGCTGTTCGTTGGGGAGCCACCCGGTGGCGATGAAGAGTGCCGTGATAAGGCCCCATGCGATAAAGGCGCCAATATTGGGCATGACCATGCCGCTGAGGCTGCGTCCTACGCCCTGAACCAGAGATTTACCCTTGACTTTGGATTCAGACATTTCCTTACCTCCTTCAAATACGCTCTCTCCGGAGACAGCCGCCTGATCAAAGCGGTGGAATCGGCCGAGCGGCCTCCCGTGCACAGGAAACCGGGCGATTTCTCCTTGCTGCAGTTTGATTTTATACACATTGCACTGTTTTCGCAAGTAAAACAAAGGTGACTTTCGTCCATTTTTATCAATGACAATTTTATATTGATTCGATTTCGTCACCAGCAATGGCGACAGCCGCTTTGTTTTCCCGTCTTTTTACATTTTTCAATGGAGATTTCCCACAATTAGGCAGGCCAACCTTTGTGCAAATGGCTGATGAAAAAGAGGGGGCTTTGAACCACCCTCTCCGCTGTGTTATAATTTTTATATCATTTATAGAAAGAGGATACCAATGAACGAAAAGGAAATTGCTGAGCTCCGACGCCGGTTCCGCCCGGATAGAAGCAGCATCACCCATATCCGGGGCTGCTTTGTCAATGAGAGCCGGGAGATCGTCTCCCAGTTCGACCAGTCGATGGGCATGCTGGGCCAGGACGATGCGGAGCTCATTCTAGCTACGATCCGACGCACTCTGTCGGGTACGCTGGGCAAAAACCTCGTCGATATTGAGTTCGCCACGGCGCAGGTGGTGGATGGAGACGAGCACAAGCTCCTGATGGTCTTGCGCGATTCCGCCCTCAAGCACGAGGACACGGTACAGGCCTTGTTCCAGCGCGTCATCGCCTCCCTCGATATCGAGGGCAATTATCTCATTCTTCTGGCCCGAGACGCCTATGATGTGCCCTACCGCTCCCAGGACGGCGAGAAGCAGGCCGACGCCTCTTCCGAGTCCTTCTCCTACATACTGTGCAGCATCTGCCCCGTCAAGCTTACCAAGCCCGCCCTCAGTTACGCCGCGGAGCGGAGCGAGTTCTCCCATCTGAAGGTGGACTGGGTGGTCTCCCCGCCGGAACTGGGGTTCCTCTTCCCCGCCTTCGATGACCGCAGCACCAACCTCTACGGCGCGCTCTACTACACAAAGGACGTCACCGAGAGCCACAAGGACTTTATCGACGCTATCTTCCGTACCGAACCACCCATGCCCGCCGCCGCCCAGAAGGAGACCTTCCAATCCCTTTTGGGTGAGACTCTGGCGGATGAGTGCAGCTACGAGGTCGTACAGGCCGTTCAAGGCGAACTGTGCGGCATGATCGCGGTTCACAAGGAGAGCAAGGAACCCGAGCCGTTGGTGCTGAACAAAGGTGCCGTTAGGCGCGTCCTCTCCTCCTGCGGCGTCTCCAAGGAGCGGGCGGATATCTTCGAGGTGCAGTTTGACGACTCCTTCGGCGAAGAAACCGAGCTCAGCCCCCGCAACCTGGTCGATACCAAGCAGATCGAGGTCCGCACCCCCGACGTGAAGATCCAGATAAGCCCCGACCGGGGCGACCTCCTGGAGACCCGTGTGATAGACGGCGCCAAATACATCCTCATCCGGGCCGACGAGGGCGTGGAGGTCAACGGGGTAAATATTAAGATTAAATAGCGCGCCGCGCCGGAGAACCGCCAACGAGGGCGAGAGGAGGAGAGAAGAACCAGCTCTCTGTCTTCTCTTACCTTGATAACTATGCCGGGAATAGGAAAAGCCCGGAGCCTACCGTGTAAGCTCCGGGCGCGTAATATCCTTCTATGCACAGGTATGGCGCTATGGTCTTATTACAAATCAGAAACTGCTGATTATTTAAATATCTGTATAAGCCAAAAAACGAGTATGCGGGGAGTAGAATGCAATGGAATTTAGGGATAAATTACAACAATTACGGAAACAGAAAAACTTAACGCAAGAAGAAGTCGCCGATATGCTTTTTGTCTCTCGCACGGCAATTTCAAAATGGGAATCGGGACGCGGGTATCCGAGTATTGATTCACTTAAAGCGATTTCAGCGCTGTTTTCAGTATCCATAGATAATCTGCTTTCGGGGGAGGAATTGATTTCACTCGCCGAAGCTGAAAATGAAGAAAAGACCAGAACTTTGCATTACTTGGTGTTCGGAATACTCGACTGCATGATGGCGATACTCTTCTTCTTTCCTTTATTTGGACAGCAGGGAGACGGAATGATATACAATGTCTCACTCCTTGTTCTTACGGGCGTTCCCGCTTACATTAGGGTTCCATACATCTTAATTGTAATAGTAACGGTCATATTCGGCGTTGCCATGCTTGCCTTGCAAAACCTTCGTCATCGAATATGGCTGAAAATCAACCTGGCAACATCTCTTTCTCTCAGTATTTTGGGCGTATTAATCTTTATCATAAGCGGCCAGCCCTATGTGGCCGTTTTTGTGTTCTGTATGCTCATTTTTAAAGGAGTTTTGCTTATAAAACAGCAATGATACGAATCGTGTCACCCATGTGACCGCGGGATTCTTACGTTTTACTAATCTCAATGGTAAGGTTTATATCGAGCGAAAATCATACCAGAATATTGAATGGAGATTAGAAAATGAAAAAAAGAATCCAAACAAGCTTTATTGTGACGGGAGTATTGTTTATACTTTTTGCTGCACTGATAATCGCGCTCCTAAACATAGATGTTAAGCCCATAGGTCCAGAGCAATCCTGCATTGGTCTCGCAACTGTAAACGAATTTATATTTAATCTGATAGGAGTAAATTTGTTTTGGTATAACGTTACCGACTGGTTTGGTGTTGCTGTAATTATGGTCGCTTTTAGCTTTGCCGTATTAGGATTAGTGCAACTGATCAGGCGAAAAAGCATCAAGCGTGTGGATACGAGCATTATTGTATTGGGTGCCTTCTATTTTCTGGTATTCGCTTGTTATGTTCTGTTTGAGAAATTCATTATAAATTTTAGGCCAATTATCATCCACGATGGATTGGAAGCATCTTTTCCTTCGTCTCACGTAATGATTGTAATATGCATCATGAGTACTGCGATATTGCAGGTTCATGCCTTACTGAAAAATAGAATCATAAGGATTGCGGCAGATTGCATATTTACCGCGGTCATTGTTATAACGATTATCGGGCGATTCATATCAGGCGTTCACTGGTTCACCGATATTTTGGGAGGATTGCTGCTTGGCTCGGCGCTGATTATGCTGTACTATTCACTTACAATATATATAGCATTCAAGCATCAATGTTGAACTGTCTATTTATCTATAGCATTGCACGAGCATGTTGCTGTGGTATAATATAGCAGTCTTTATGGGGGCAATTATGAAATGTAATATAAAATCCATGTATTTATGTGTGACAAATATGGACAGGGCAATTGAATTTTATGAGTGTTTCTTTGAAATTCCCGTATTAATACGGGATGAAATTTATAGCGTGTTTGATATTAGCGGGTTTCGATTAGGCCTTTTTGCGTTTGAAAAGATGCATGAGGATCATTGCTATGGGAACAATTGTCTACCTAGTATTGATGTTGAGAATGTTGACTTGCTAAAGCAAAAGTTAGTTGGATTGAAGCTTGTATTTCCGCTAAAAAAGATAGGGGCTAATTGGGTAAGCGAATTTGAGGACAGCGAGGGTAATCATATTGAATTAACGGCGCCGATTGTTCCGGAAGGGTAATAACCGCAGCAAAACACCGCCCCTGGGATGGCTCACTGGGGGCGGTGTTTTCTATAAGATATGCTCTTGATCCAAATTAATCAGTGGTAGCTTCACCGTGTATGCACACGCGTCCGTTATCGGGGCATTTTGCGTCAAAAAACTTTACCCTATTTTCGCCATGGTCTAAAGTTCCCCCATTTAAAAGAGTATAGACAGAAGGATAAATGCTATTCCACAGCTCATGGCATAGAGGCGGGCATAAATCTTCAACTATAAATTCATCACCCGCTTTATGATATCCGCATCTGCAATTTGCGCATGTAATAATTAGTTTTACCGTTTTCACGTTCAACCCCACATAATATGAATTCATACGTTTGATTTGTAATTATACCATATCGCCGGATCTTTGAAAAGGACAGCACGGCTGTTCCGGGTAACGCTTGTTGTTCTATACACGGTCATTGTAATGTGGTATAATGATACCCTTAGTACTAGCTAATTTTATAATTTTCTTATCAATAAACAAAAAATTATACTTTTAGTTTGGATCGTAGCGATCTTGTAAGGGATGAGTCTTATGAAACAAAAAAAGGCAACGCTCTTATTTGAGGAAAATGACAGTCCAATACTGCATAATAGTACGCCTGTAAAAATGCTTATCGCATGTGTTCTTTCATGCATCTCAGGCGTTGTCTTGATGGCGTTGTTATCCCATTACCTATTGATGGCGGTATTCATTTGTATTATCGTCTGTTTATTTGTTACAACTCCGTTGTATGCGGCGGGTAAAATTAGCATCAACACGGCATGTCTTATTCCCATGTTGATTCTATGCTTTGTGTATACCCCTCTAAGTTGGATTACATTTGACGGGCTATTGGGCTGTACACCATATCTTTCCATCTTATTTATCACGATGATCACACTCACATACTACAACAGAATACAAATAATATTACTCTCTCTCTACGGCGTTCTGATGCTTGGTCTTACAATATATTGGCTGGTGACATGGCAAGGCATGAGAGATATGGAGCAGATCATCAACATTCTGGTGGCATATGTTCTCACTGCCACGCTGACAGTTTGTATCGTAGAGGGTGTCAAGCTGAAAAACATGGAGATCAACAAACGTATAACGGATCTTTCTCTGCGCGATGACCTAACGGGGCTGCTGAATCGCCGAGCTATTGAGCAGGTCCTTAATGAATTGGAAGACGTCTTTAGGAAAAAAGGCCTTCAATATGCAGTTGTTATGCTGGACGTTAATAAATTTAAAAGCATCAATGATTATTATGGGCACAATCTGGGCGATTCAGCACTTAAAAGTGTTGCGGCGTCGATCCAGAAAAGTATTCGCTCAGAGGATTACGCCTTTCGTTTCGGGGGAGACGAATTTCTGCTTATATTACCTAATGTGAATAACGAAACCGCTCGTCAAATATGTGTCCGTATTGAAACGAGCCTATGTGAGATACAGGGGTATGCTTTCTCATTAACCATAAGCAAAGGGTGCGCAGTGCGCTCGGAAGGTTCAAACGCTACAGAGGTATTTGCCCTAGCTGATCGGCGCATGTACGAATACAAACGGGGTCAGAGTAATAATCAAGACTTACTTGATTAAAATCCGATCAAATGATGTGTGCAGATAAGGTCATCATAGTTCTTGACAGTGCTTTTTCGCTTAAACAACAACCGCCCTGGGGAAAGATCCCCAGAGGCGGTCTACAATTCACATCAGAAAAAAGAAATAGAGAAGGCCGGACGCCTGCTCCTGACGTCCGGCCGCCTCCAAGGAAAGAGGATGAAATGAAAAAGACTGCCCTTGCAGATATTATAATACCCAAGAAGTGTTAAGCAAAAAAGCAAAAGATGTTACAGTAAAATTAACTATCGTGGCATCTTAGTAAAATAGAAGTAAAACCCCCGGCCAGGACAATAAATCCAGCCCGACAGCCGTCATTTGTCCTGTTCCGTGGACATTATTATCCCCCGCCTTATCAGCGTCTGGCCTCAGCGCAGCAATCGTTTTCTTAAACCACTCCTCCCTGAATAACCCTGCGTCGCTTTCTTCACTCCTTCTGAATAATTTATCTTGACTTCCTGCCCAATCAACCGTATGATAAATCATCGCTTATAAAGCGAACTAACAAAAATGAGGTAATTACATGTTTCAAGACAAAACCATCGTCTGCAAGGATTGCGGCCAGGAGTTCACCTTTACTGCCAGCGAGCAGGAGTTTTTCGCAGAAAAAGGCTTTAATAACGAGCCCCAGCGTTGCAAGAGCTGCCGTAGCGCCCGCAAGGGCAACTCCCGTGATGGCCGCAGTGCGCGTCCCATGTTCGATGCCGTATGCTCTGAGTGCGGAAAGCCTTGTAAGGTTCCCTTCGAGCCGCGTGGCGACCGCCCCATTTATTGCAGCGATTGTTTCCGTAGATAACTTCCATCCTAAACGAGTGCGTCCTTTCGAGGGCGTGCTCGTTTTGTTTCTCTCCTTTCCAATCTTGTTCATTCGGCCTGCCCTTCCAGCGCCGCCTCGCCCCCTTGTTCTGTGGGCGGCCGACCCAGCCGGCGATGCCCGATCATCACTTTTATGCCGGAGCTATAATGCGGCCCTCCCGCTCATATCCTGAACTGATTGGAGGTATGCCGCTTGAATAGCTGCGAAGAGTATCTAGTTGACTTGCCATACCCATCCGTACTGGTACGAGAGATAAACGTTTGTTACGCAACGCTAATTTCTGGAGCCTTCGGCGGCCCCGGCTCTGAATCCACCGCAATTGCGCAATACATAGCGCATAATTTCTATACCCATGATTATCCGGAAATCAATTTTGCCTATCGGTGCATTGCCTCAGTCGAACTAACGCACTTAAATCTGCTTGGAAATCTCATCCGAGACCTTGGCATGCCTCCAAAATTCCTGACTTATGAAACCAACTGCTATTGGACCGGCAAAAACCCAGCTTATGCCTATAAAATAAGGCCTATCTTGCTTTCGGACATAAAAGGAGAGCACGACGCCATCGCCCATTATACACGTCTAATCCATCAAATTGACTCTCCCGATATCCAGCGCTTGTTTAAGCGCATCATACTTGATGAGCAAAAACACATTGAGATACTGACAAAGTTCCTTGCCTCTATGGGCAGTGAGTGCCATTGAATTTCGCCCTCCCCCTTACCGACTTGACTTTCCCTGCCACACTATCCCATCTGCTCATATGCTCCTGCGCTGCCGTGCGCTGCGCTGCCTCCTTCTCTTTTTTATCATGAATGATTTATTTTGACCATTTGAACCCTGTGCTGTATCATAACATCAGAGCGGCGCCCATCTTGCTTTTCCAAGTGGTTGCTCTACAAAGAAAGTGACTGAGATGCTCCAAAACGAGAAAGCTCTCCCGGCGAGAGGGGCAAAACACGAAGGAGGAACAAAAATGAATGGGTATACCGTTCGAGCTATTACCGAGGCTGATATACCTATCATAGCGAACTTACTTATATCAAGGCAGAATTTAGAGAGCAAAACATTTCCATTTCTGAAAAACCACTGTCTCAATATAGCATACATCATTGACATATTTGAGAGATTGTTTAATAGAAGAGCCATTGGTATAGGAGCCTTTTTTCACCAGGAATTGGTTGGTTATTTGATAGGAGAGCTCAAGATCGATACCTTGAGAGGCAGGCATGTATGGATACCCTATGAGGGAATGGCAATTAGAGAGGATCAATCCCCCGAACTCATCAGGGCTCTCTACGCCGAGATTTCTGCCATGTGGCTGAACCAAGGTTTCTTTATGCACTATGCAGTTATTCCTCTTGGAAGTCAGTGTTATTTTGAATCTCTCCAACGGCTGAGCTTTTTTATCCAACAGGTGCACGGTGTAATGGACCTGGAGGAATACCTGCCCTTTAAACAGGCGTCCGATGCGGAGATTCGCATTGCCGATAAAGCGGACCGTGAAAAAATGGGACGCCTGTCCGGCATTATCCAGTCTTATCAGAGTTCGGCACCAACATTTGAGCTTGCGTTGCCCGAAATCGTGGCGGACATAAAATCCGGATATGAAAGCATTATGGACGATGCAGACGCGATGGTCCTCATCGCGGAGAAAGACGGTAAGGAACTGGGCTTTCAAATCTATGAGGCGGCCGCACAGCGCTTAATGTGGCCCGACGGCGGGGTTGAACTCAATGTTGCGGGCACTTACCCCTGTCAAATGGGGCATGGAGTAGGAAAAAAGTTAATGAATGAGGGCTGCAGGATCATGAATGAGCGTGGATACCGCCATATCATAGCTGACTGGAGAGTTGCTAACCTCGCCTCCTCGACCTTTTGGCCCAAGTGCGGGTTTTATCCAATCGCCTATAGGATGGTCAGATCCATTGACAGCAATTGGGCTTGGGCACACTTCAGTATGTAAGGCTATGGTTTTTTTATCTTTTTTCTGCACAGAATATGGTCGGGTGATTTAAATGGCGGAAAAACCGAAGCAGCAACAGCCGACCAATCCAGCCAAGGCCCCAAGGAAACCCAGCAAGCAAAAGGTGGCTCCCTGGATGAGAGATGACACAAGGGTTGTTTTTTCCGAGGAACGCAGTAACGAGGACGGCTAAAGGAGTAGGCAAATGCCTATTCCTTTTTGCTTTACCCGCTCCTGGAGGGCGACGCCTAATGAAGAACGCCCCCTGTGCGAATTCTCCACACATAGACTGTTATGGTGATCTTCAAAATTTTTACGAATTGAAAAACGGAAAACCCGTGCGGACCCTTTGGGGTCCGCACGGGTTATATTTTATGGTGCCGCACCCAGGGCACGGAAACGCAGGCGGCGCTGCTCGGCCACGGTTTCCCCGCTCAAGGCGGTCAAAGCGGCGAGTTCCTCCAGAAGGGCGGATTTCAGCGCACGGCAGGTCTCAGCGTGGTCCTCGTCGGGGAAAATCCGTTCAATGACCCCCAGCGCCAGCAGGTCGGGGGCGGTGAGTTTCAGGTTCTCAGCGGCCATCTCTGCCTTGTCAGGGTCCCGGTAGAGGATGGAGGCGCAGCCCTCGGGGGAGATGACAGAGTAGACCGCCTGCTCCAGCATCCATACCCGGTTGGCCACCGCCAGGGCCAGTGCCCCACCGCTCCCCCCCTCGCCGGTGAGGATGGATATAATGGGCGTTTTTAGGGCGGTCATCTCCATCAGGTTCTCGGCAATGGCCTGACCCTGGCCCCGCTCCTCGGCCCCGATCCCGCAATAGGCCCCCGAGGTGTTGATGAAACAGACGACAGGGCGGCAAAATTTTTCGGCCTGTTTCATCAGGCGCAAGGCTTTTCGGTACCCCTCCGGGTGGGCGGAGCCGAAGTTGCGGGCCAGACGGCTCTTGGCGTCCAGGCCCTTCTCAGTGGCGATGACCGTGATAGGGATACCGTCCAGATATGCCAGCCCCCCCACAATCGCCCGGTCGTCCCCATAGCGGCGGTCGCCGTGGAGCTCCATAAAGTGGGTGAAAATCTCCTCGATATAGCGCAGTCCGCCGGGGCAGTCCTTGTCCCTGGCGTGGCGCACCCGCTCCATTGCCTTCATACCGCCGCACCTCTCCGATGGAACGCCAGCAGCCGCCCCAGCATACTCCTATGCTCCTCCCGGGGTACGATGGCATCCACAAAGCCCTTCTCCAGGAGAAATTCAGCCCGCTGGAACCCTTGGGGCAATTTCTGCCGGGTGGTCTGCTCGATGACCCTGGGTCCGGCAAAACAGATAAGGGCCCCCGGCTCGGCCAGGATGATGTCGCCCTCCATGGCAAAACTAGCTGTCACGCCGCCGGTGGTGGGGTTTGTAAGCACCGTGATGTAGAGGAGCCCCGCGTCGCTGTGGGCCTTCACGGCCCCGCTGGTCTTGGCCATCTGCATGAGGGAGAGGATCCCCTCCTGCATCCGCGCGCCCCCAGAGAGGGTGAACCCCACTACGGGGAGGCTCTGGGCTTCGGCGTACTCAAAGAGCCGGGTGATCTTCTCTCCCACAACACAGCCCATACTTCCCATCATAAAGGTACCGTCCATGGCGAAGAGGCAGCAGGGCAGCCCCTCCACCTTGCCCCGGCCGGTGACCACGGCCTCCCGCTCGAGCGTGCGCTCAACCGCCGCGGTCAACTTCTCCTCGTAGTCGGGGAAATTAATTGGATTGGCGCTCTCCAGCTCTGCATCCCGTTCACAAAAGCTCCCCGCATCGCAAAGGGCGAGGAGGCGATCGCGCGCCCCTATTTTGAGATGGTAGCCGCATTTGGGGCAGACCTGGAGATGATCCCGCAGGGTATCGGCCAGGAGGGACTTATGGCAGTCCGGGCAGCGGATAAAGGCCTCGGCCACGATGTTGGGGCTCTCCCCCTGGGCCGCACTCAGGATGGGCTCCAGCTCGTTTTTCGGTTTTTTAAATAAAAACATGCCTTAGTTACCCAGTCCTTCCAGGGTGTTGGTGTGATAGCTCCCGTCGATAAATTCCCTCATGGCCAGAAGGTCCATAAGAAATTCGCCATTGTGATCCACCCCTGTGATCACCAGCTCGCACAGGGCGGCGCGCAGCTTACGCAGGGCCTCTTCCCGGGTGGAGGCGTGGACGATCAGCTTGCCCAGCAGAGAGTCATAATAGGGCAGCACCTGATAGTTCTGGTAGATATGGCTGTCAAAGCGGACCCAGGGCCCCGCCGGCACATGGAGCCGGCTGATGACGCCGCAGCTGGGGCGGAAACCCTGGGCCGGATTCTCAGCCACAATTCGGCACTCGATGGCATGGCCCCGGCAATCGATATCGCTCTGCTTGAAGGGAAGAACGGCTCCCGCCGCCGTGCGGATCTGCCACTTGACGAGGTCGATGCCGGTGACGAACTCGGTCACCGGGTGCTCCACCTGGAGGCGGGTGTTCATCTCCATGAAGTAGAACGCATCGTCCCCGTCCAGCAGAAACTCTATGGTTCCCACTCCCGTGTACTTGACGGCTTCGGCCGCCTTGACGGCGGCCTTCACCATGGCTTCGCGCACCCGGGGCTTGAGGGTGGGCGCGGGGCTCTCCTCCAGCATCTTCTGCCGCCGCCGCTGCATGGAGCAGTCCCGCTCCCCCAGAGAGACGGCGTTTCCGTGCTTGTCGCAGAGGAGCTGGATTTCAATATGCTTGGTTCTCGCGAGGTACTTCTCCAAATAGATGCCCCCGTCGCCAAAGGCGCTCTGGGCCTCGCGGCTGGCGGTGAGGAAGGCCGTTTCAAAGTCCTCGGCCCGCTCCACCAGGCGGATGCCCCGCCCGCCGCCGCCCGAGCGGGCCTTGCACAGCAGCGGAAACCCAATGGTCTCGGCTGCTTTCCTGGCCGCCGCCAGATCTTCAATCACATCGGTGCCGGGCACCACTGGCACCCCCGCCGACTGCATGGTTCTGCGGGCCTCCTCTTTATTTCCCATCCTCCTGATGATGTCGGAGGAGGGACCGATAAAAGGGAGCTGAAATTTCTCGCACAGGGCGGCAAATTGACTGTTCTCAGACAGAAGACCGTAGCCCGGATGGATGGCTCCGGCCCCCGTCACCTCGGCGGCGGCGAGGATGGACTCCATGTTCAGGTAGCTCTCAGATACCGAGTTGCCGCCGATGCAGAGGTGCTCGTCGGCCAGCGCCACATGGAGGGACTCCCTGTCACAAGGGGAGTGGACGGCCACGGTGGACACACCCATCTCCTTACAGGCCCGGATGACGCGCACCGCGATTTCACCCCGGTTGGCAATCAGAATTTTTGAAAACATAAGTTTCCTCCTCCGGCGGGAGCGCGGTCAAACAAGGGCAAAGGAGAACTCCCCCTGCACGCAGAGCTTTTCTCCCACATAGCCCTTACCTTCGGCAAAATAGAAGGGCTTCTTGCTCTTCACGATACGGCACTCAAAGCGCAGGGTATCCCCGGGGACTACCTTGCCCTTGAAACGGACCTTATCAAGGCCGGTATAGAGGGGTTGGCGCGCCTCCTCCCCAGCCAGGAGCACCGCGCATGTCTGGGCCATCATCTCCAGTTGGATGACCCCCGGTACGATCGGATTACCGGGAAAATGGCCCTGGAGAAAAAATTCGTCCCCTTTGACGGTGTAAAACCCCACGGCGGCTCCGTCGGGCTGAATCTCGGCCTCCTCTACCAGGAGCATGGGCTCCCGGTGGGGCAGGATTTTTTTAATCTCTTCCTGATTCATGTGCGCCACCTCAAATCAAAGTGAGGAGGGGCTGGCCCACCTCCACGATGTCCCCGTCGTTCACGTGGACGGCGGCCACCTCACCGCCAAACTCGGCGGTAATCTCATTCATCATCTTCATGGCCTCCACGATGCATAGCACCTCGCCGGGGGTCACCTTTTGTCCCACCCGGGCGTAGGGCTCGGCTCCGGGGACAGGGGCGCTGTAGAACACCCCCACCATGGGGGAGGTGACGACCCGCCCCGCCTCCGGAGCGGCGGGAGCCTCCCGGGCGACCGACTTCTGGTGGGGCGGCTCGGCCGGGGCAGCGGTGGCGGCCGGGAGGGGTACGGCGGGGATCTGGGCCGCCCCGGCCCCGGAGCGGCGCAGGCGCACCTGGGTGGCCCCCTCCTCCAGCTCAAAGCTCTCCAGGCCGTAGGTCTGCATGATCTCAGCCAGCTGGCGAATCTCCTCTATCTTCACGGTTCCCTCCAAAAGTCAAATCTTTTTCAGTGCAACGACGGCGTTGTGCCCGCCAAAGCCAAAGGAGTTGGAGATGGCAAAGTCACAGGGGGCGGTCACCGCCACATTGGGGGTGACGTCCAGATCGCAGTCCTCATCGGGCACCTGGTAGCCCACCGTGGGAGTGACGATACCGGTGCGCAGCGTCATGACGGAAACGATGGCCTCCACCGCTCCTGCAGCCCCCAGCATATGCCCCGTCATGGACTTGGAGCTGCTGATGCGCAGTTTCCGGGCAGCCTCCTCGCCGAAAGCCGCTTTGAGGGCATGGGTCTCAGCCTTGTCGTTGAGGGGCGTGGAGGTGCCATGGGCGTTGACGTAGACCGCCATGCCCTCCTCATAGCCCCCCTCCTCCAGAGCCAGCCGGATGGCCCGGATGGCCCCGGCCCCCTCTGGGTGGGGAGCCGTCATGTGGTGGGCGTCGGCGGTGTTGCCGTAGCCCACCACCTCGGCATAGATATTGGCCCCACGCCTTACGGCGTGCTCATACTCCTCCAGCACCAGAACGCCCGCGCCCTCCCCCATGATGAAACCATTGCGGCGCTTATCAAAGGGGATGCTGGCGCTCTCGGGGTCGTCGGTGTTGTTGAGGGCCATGGCATTCTGGAAACCCGCCATAGCCAGGGGGTGGATAGCGGCCTCAGTGCCTCCGGCCAGGATGGCATCGGCGTACCCGTGCTTGATAGCCCGGAAGGCCTCGCCGATGGCGTGGGTGGAGGTGGCACAGGCCGTCACCACCGGGAGGGTGGGCCCCGCAGCCCCATAGCGGATGGAGATCATCCCCGCCGCCATGTTGGAGATCATCATGGGGATGATGAAGGGGGAGATTTTTCTCGGCCCCTGCTGCTCCACCGTGACCGCCCCGGCCGCGAAGGTCTCCATCCCCCCGATGCCCGAGCCCACGTAGACGCCGAAGCGCTCAGGGTTTACCTTCCCCTCCAGGCCGCTGTCCCCCATGGCCTCGGCGGCGGCGATCACGGCGTACTGGGTGAAGAGGTCCATCTTGCGGGCCTCGGCCTTGGGCAGATAGTCCAGGGGGTCGTAGCCCCTGATCTCGGCGGCCACCTTGGCCTTAAAGTCGGCAGTATCAAAGCGGGTAATAAGGCCCATGCCGTGCCGCCCCGCCCTCAGGCTGTCAAAAAGAGTCTCTACGCTCTTGCCCACAGGGGTGAAGGCCCCCATGCCGGTGATGACCACGCGGCTCATATATACATCCCTCCGTCCACCTTGATCACCTCGCCGGTGATATAGCCCGCGCCGTCCGAGACCAGGAAGGCCACCAGCGCTGCCACGTCCTCGGGCTTACCCAAACGCCCTAGCGGGATGGCGGCCTTGATCTTCTCTGCGGCTTGGGCGGGCATGGCGTTCGTCATGTCGGTCTCGATAAAGCCGGGTGCCACGGCGTTGCAGGTGACCCCCCGGGCGGCCAGCTCCTTGGCTACCGACTTCGTGAGACCGATAAGTCCGGCCTTGGCGCTGGCGTAATTGGTCTGCCCCGCGTTGCCCGACAGGCCCACCACCGAGGAGATATTGACGATCCTGCCATATCGCCTCTTCATCATGGAGGCGTACACATGGCGGGTCATATTGAAGGCCCCCTTCAGGTTGGTGTCCACCACGGCGTCAAACTGCTCCTCCTTCATGTTGAGCATCAGCCCATCCCTGGTGATCCCCGCATTGTTGACCAGAATATCCACCTGGCCAAACTCCGCCAGTACGGCGGCCACCGTTTCCTTGGCCTGATCAAACCGGCTCACATCACAGCGGTAGGCTACGGCCCGGCACCCCAGGACCTCGATCTCGGCCACCACGTTGTCAGCAGCCGCCTCGTTCCCGGCGTAGACCAGAGCGACGTTCGCTCCGCCCCGGGCCAGCTCCATGGCCACGGCACGGCCCAGCCCGCGGCTGCCGCCGGTGACAAGGGCCACTTTTCTCATAGTTTGTTCCACGGCTGCTCCTCCTTGTTTGCTTGGGCGGTCATGCTTTGCCAAGAGCGACCAGGGCCGCACTCAGAGTCTCAGCATCCTCCACATGTAGGACGGACGCCTCTTTCGATATCTTGGCAATCAGGCCGCTGAGGGTCTTGCCTGGCCCTACCTCCACAAAGGTGTCCACCCCCTGGGCCAGAAGATACTCGATGGTCTCCTGCCAGCGTACCGGGCTGTGGACCTGGGCGAACATCTGCCACGTCCCCTCATAGGGCTCCGCGGTCAGGTTAGCAACAACGGGAAGGCGGGGCGATTTCAGGGCGAGAGCACTATACTCCCCCTCCAGAACGTGCGCAGCCCCCTCCATCAGGGGGCTGTGAAAGGCCCCACTGACGGCCAGCCTCATGGCCCTGCCCTTCCGCTCCTTGACGGCGGCGGCCAGGGCATCGGCCCTCTCCTCCCGGCAGGCAGCCACGATCTGGCCGGGGCAGTTGTAGTTCACCGGCCAGGCGTCTCCCACTTTTGGACAGAGTTCTTCCACGATGGAAGCCTCCAGGCCCAGGAGTGCAAGCATGGCCCCCCTGCTCTCCCCGGCGCACCGGTCCATGGCCTCGCCGCGGCGGCAGACGTAAGAAAAGGCGTCCTCGTAGTTCAGATAGCCTCCAAAGGCCAGGGCAGGCACCTCCCCCAAAGAGAAGCCGGCCAGATAGTCGGGGAAAATTCCCCCCTCCTCCAGAGCGGCGGCGGCGGCCAGGTCCACGGCAAAGACGCAGGGCTGGGTATTTACGGTCTGGGAGAGCTCTTCCTTACCTGCGGTAAAGCACTGCTGCGTCGTGCCGGGGCGGAGGAAGTCGGCCATGTTGAAAACAGCCGCCGCAGCGGGAGAGACCTCGCAGAGGCTTTTCCCCATCCCTGTGTACTGGCTCCCCTGGCCTGCGAAAACGAAGGCTAATCCACCCATTTGGCCGCCCCTCTCAGGACCTGGTCGGCCTGGGCAAACATCTCCTCGATGATCTCCCGGCAGCTCTGCTCACAGGTGACCATGCCTGCGCTCTGCCCCGCCATGAAACACCCCTCCTGCTCGTTGCCATCCACCACAGCCTTGCGCAGGGCCCCCGCGCCAAAGGCCTCGACCTCCTCAAGGGTCATGTTGGGGTCCCGCTCGTTCTGCAAAAACTGGCGGGTGAAGGCGGTCCGCAGGGCCCGCACCGGGTGGCCCAGGCTGTTGCCCGTGGTCATGGTACCGATGTCGGTGGCCTTGAGAACCTTGTTCTTGTAGTTTTGGTGTACGGTACACTCGCGGGCCACCAGGAAGCGTGTGCCCACCTGGACGCCGCAGGCCCCCAGCATGATTGCGGCGGCAATCCCCCGCCCATCCGCGATGCCGCCGGCGGCCAGCACAGGAATATACACCGCCGAGGCCACCTGGGGCACCAAAGTCATGGTGGTCAGGTCCCCCACATGGCCGCCGGCCTCGCCGCCCTCGGCCACCACGCCGTCGGCCCCCATGCGCTCCATCTTCTTGGCGATGGCTACCGAGGGGACCACGGGGAATACCTTCATGCCTGCGCTCTTCCACTGTTCCATGTACTTGGGCATACCCGCCCCTGTGGTCACAATGGGTACGCCCTCCTCCACCAGCATGGGAGCGATCTCGTCGCAGGTGGGGCTTAAGAGCATGACGTTCACGCCGAAGGGCTTCTCCCCCACAGCCTCTTTGGTGCGGCGCACCTGCTCCCGGACAAAGTCCACCGGGGCGGTGCCCGCCGAGAGGATGCCCAGGCCCCCCGCGTTGGTCACGGCAGAGGCCAAACTCCAGTCGGCCACCCAGGCCATGCCCCCCTGGAAGATGGGATACTGGATGCCCAGCAGGTCACATAGTACCGATTTCATACGCAAAACCTCAAACTTTGTTGAATTTCCTAATCAGGCGTTTTGAAGGCTCTCGATCAACTTTACAAGATCGGCCACTGTCTTGACACCGCCGTCCTCCAGCTCGATGGCGATGCCGAACTCCTCCTCGAAGGCCATCACCAGCTCCACCGTATCCAGCGAGTCGAAACCCAGCTCCTCAAAGGTGGACTCGGGCTTAATGCTCGCCACATCCAGGTCCTTATTGTCGGCAATGATGGCCGCCACTTTCTCGAAAATCATACTTATTTCCTCCAAATTTTAATAGTTTATGACACAGGCGCCGGAGGTAAGCCCGCCGCCCATTGCCGCCAGTAAGAGCAGGTCGCCCCGCTTGATTGCCCCCGCCTCGGCCAGCTCCGAGAGGAGGATGGGAACTGTGGCCGAGGAGGTGTTGCCGTACCGCTCGATGTTCATAGCGGTCTGCGCGTCGGTAAAACCCAGGACCTTTTGTGCTGCATGGATGATACGGGCGTTGGCCTGGTGGGGCACAAATTTGGTAAAGTCAGCCGCTGCCAAACCGGCGCGCTCCATTACTTGCTTGCAGTCGGCCGTCATCTGGCTCACGGCGAACTTGAAGACCTCGCTCCCCTGCATGGCTACCGCAGGGGCCAGCCCTCCCTCTTGGGGGTAGTAGGGGTTCCGATTTGCCGGCACGGGGATGTTCAGAGGTTCGGCCATGCCCCTGGCCGTCAGGGTAATGGCGCGCAGGCCTTCCCCCCGTCCCAGCACGGCACACCCCGCTCCGTCTCCGAAGAGGACGCAGGTGGCGCGGTCGCTCCAGTCCACATGCTTGCTCATCATCTCGGCTGACACCAGCAGAATCTTCTCGGCCTTCCCGGCGCGGAAATATCCGTCGGCGGCGTCCAGCCCATAGAGAAAGCCGGTGCAGGCGGCGTTGAGGTCATAGGCCGGACAAGATGCGCCCAGCTCCCGCTGCACCAGACAGGCGAGGGACGGGGTGAGGTAGTCCCCTTGTACGGTCGTGCAAATGATATAGCCGAGCTCCTCGGGCTTTACCCCCGCCCGCTCCAGGGCCATGTGCGCCGCCGCGGCCGAGAGGTCGGTCAGGCTCTCCCCCCGGCTGATATGGCGGCTGCCAATGCCGGTGCGGGTACGGATCCACCCGTCGCTGGTGTCCATGATCTTGGCCAAATCGTCATTGCTGACCGAGAGGGCCGGGGCGCTGTGGCCCAGCCCTAATATGCGAAGGCTCATAGCTCCTCCCGCTCCATGTCGAAGCTCTCCTTGAAAAATTCGTTGAGCCGGTCTACACCCTTGTAGATAATCTCCCTTTCCCTATCGTCCAGGCCGGAGAATACGGCGCGCACCATCTTCCTGTGGAAATACTTATGGATGCGATAGACCCGCACCCCCTCCTTGGTCAAGGTAAGGCGGACACTGCGCCGATCCTCCTGATTTTTCTCCTTGATGATCATGCCCCGGTCTACCAGCTTGTTGACAGCCACCGTCACTGAAGCCATGGTGATGCCCAGGCTGGCCGCTACCCCGCTCACGGTAGCCTCCTCGGCCCGGCCCAATGCATCGATCAGATGGACCTCGCTGATGCTAGCGTCGATACCGCTCCTGCGCAGAGTCTCCTCCTCCACCTTGTTGATGTTGTTGTAGGTGTCAGTGAGCAGGAGATTCAGTTTTTCTTCAAATGCGTCGAGCAAGGAAATCCCGCCTTCTCCCAAAATAATTAGTTTGACTATCTAAATAATTGAGCATATAATAATACTTGCAGATTTATTTGTCAATCCCTTTTTCTCTATGTTCCCGGGGCAAGCGGCCGCCCAGCCGCTCTCCCACAAGGACCGCGGCGGTTATTTTGATGGCGTCACCGGGTAAAAACAGCACCATGCCGCCCCATAAGATCTGCCCCAAACTCATAGCCCTGCCCAGATAGAGGTTGATTACCAGTCCCATATAGGGCAGGCCCACCAGATAGAGCACCCCCAGCCCCGCCAAGCAGGCCAGGGTCAGGCGTATCTTTTTCTTGCTTTTTTCGGCAATCTTTCCAACGATAAAAGCCGAGGGAATCAGCCCCAGCAGAAAACCGAAGGTAGGGTGAAGGATGTACTGCGGTCCGCCTCCCGCCGTGAAAATGGGCAGTCCGACCAATCCCAGCGCCACATAGGCGGCCTGGGAGAGCGCCCCCAGCCTTCCCCCCAGCAGGATGCCCGCCAAGGCTGTAGCCAGAAATTGGAGGGAGAAGGAGGAGATGGGCGTGGGAATCTTTACAAAGGCCCCCGCCGCCGTCAGGGCGGCAAAGAGGGCGGTAAGGGTCAGGTCTCTTGCTCTCATGGGTCACTCACCTCTCAAAAATATGCAATAGAATACTCCGCCAAAAGCGCTTTGACAAGCCTTTTCTTCCGAAAGGAGGTATTCCCCATTCTGAACCACGAAGCCCTCCGCGCTGCCATGGACGCTCTCTCCTGGGGCGGCGAGCTCCACCTGCTCAGCAACGTGGACTCCACCAATAATCGCGCCAAACTTCTGGCCCGGCAGGGTGCGCCCCACGGCACGGCGGTCCTGGCCGAGGAGCAGACCGCAGGGCGAGGCCGCCTGGGGCGCAGTTTCACCTCCCCGAAGGGATTGGGATTGTACGCCACCTTTCTCCTGCGGCCAGTCCAGCCGCTGGGACAGCTCCTCCACGTAACAGCTATGGCCGCCGTGGCCGCCTGCCGGGCGGTAGAGGCCACCGGCTGCCCCTCCCCCCGTATCAAGTGGACCAATGACCTCATCCTGGGCGAAAAAAAGCTGGGCGGGGTGCTCACCGAGTTCTCCTCGGGGGCGCTCATCGTGGGCGTAGGCATCAATGTCCACCACCGCCCGGAGGACTTTCCCCCTGACCTGGCCGGACTCGCCGCCTCTCTCCTCTCCGAGACTGGCCGCTCCCCTTCCCGCACCGACCTGGCCATCCGCCTGATGGAGGAGATATTCCGCCTTTCGGAGGGAATCTTGTCCCAAAAAGCAGCCTACCTTAGCCAGTATGAGGCGCTCTGTCTCACTGTGGGGCAGGACATCCTCCTCCACCGGAATGGGGAGAGCATCTCTGCCCACTGCACCGGACTGGACGAGAACGGCGCCCTTCTGATCCGATATTCCGACGGCAGAGAGGAAACCGTTTTCTCAGGCGATGTGAGCGTGCGGGGCATCAACAGCTATGTGTAATTTTCTATTTTGAAAGGAAAATGATTCTATGAAAACTGCCTGTGTCGTCCTGAAAATTGTAGGTCTTGCCCTGGCCGCTGTGTCGGCTGTCTGCTTTCTCGCGGGCTATTGGAAGGGAATCTTCACCAATGTCCCCCCCACTCCGACCGAGGTTGATGATTTTGACGCCTGGGCGCAGACATAAACGTAATAGGAGGTATGTTTCTATGAAGACAATCCGTTTTATCTTGAAAATCGCAGGCTTTTCCTTGGCCGTCCTGTCGGCGACCTGCCTTTTTGTGGGCTACTGGGACAAAATCGCCCGTGTCTTCCTCCGCATCAACGCCAAGATGACCGGCGTCCCCCTCATCCCTACCGAGTACGACGACTTTGAAACCCTTGCGTGAAAACAATCTACCTCATGAGCTATTTGCTACTTCCATTTTTAATTTACTTATGATATCATCTTAAATACCATATCATAAGATATCGGAAACTAGGAGTGATAAAGCATGATTGACATGCCAGAACTGCGCATAGGCCATCACACTGCGAAAGTCCCTATCGTTCAGGGTGGGATGGGGATCGGGGTTTCGCTGTCAGGACTTGCCTCGGCAGTTGCAAATCAAGGAGGGATCGGGGTCATTTCGGCTGCTTGTATTGGGTTTCGGGAGCCAGATTTTTATACTAATTTTTCAGAAGCAAACGTGAGAGCTCTGAGAAAAGAAATTAGGAAAACAAGAGCGTTATCCAAGGGTATTATTGGCGTAAACATTATGGTTGCTATGACAAATTTTGCTGATATGGTGAAAACATCCATTGAAGAGGGAATCGATATTATTTTTTCGGGAGCAGGACTTCCGCTTAACCTGCCGGAATTTTTGCATGGTAAAAGCAATACTAGGCTGGTTCCCATTGTATCATCCGGAAGAGCCGCCAAAATAATTACAAAAAAATGGATTGAAAAATATGAATATGCTCCCGATGCAATTGTTGTGGAGGGCCCCCTGGCAGGAGGACACCTCGGTTTCCTGCCAGAGCAGATTAGGGACCCGCAATATTCTCTGGAACATATTGTGGAAGACGTGATAAATGAAATCAAGCCGCTGGAAGCATCCTGCCAAAAGCAAGTTCCCGTGATTGCTGCCGGTGGAATTTATCATGGAGGAGATATTTACCGAATCATGTCCCTGGGAATTTCAGGCGTACAAATGGCAACCAGATTTGTTGCAACGGAGGAATGTGACGCCTCGCCAGCGTTCAAAAATCAATATGTCCATGCAAATAATGAAGCTATCAAGATTGTGAAAAGCCCTGTGGGAATGCCGGGAAGAGCCATCAGTAATTCATTCCTCAATGATGTGGAAGCCGGAAATACAAAGCCACGGCAATGCCCGTTTCATTGTATCAAAACCTGCAACTATCTGGAGAGTCCCTATTGCATTTCTCTCGCCCTAATCCATGCGCAGAAGGGACAAAGAGGCCTTGTGTTTGCAGGAGCAAATGCGTCAAGAATTCATGAAATCACGACAGTGAATCAACTCTTCGACCTTCTGAAAACGGAATATTCTGATTGCGCAATGCCATTACGAGACATCACCGCTCAGCACCCAACACTATAGAACCTAACCCTTAGGCTGATATAGGTACTCCCTAGAAATGGATTTCCTTTTTTAACAATAACGCCGTAAACGCTGATGCCCAATATTTAAGGCATAGTCTCCCATACTACTGTATCTTTTATCGTTTGTCTCTGCCCGCCACCACCCGGCACATCTTATGGTGTGGCAAGTGGAGGTGGTAAGTATGACCATGCAGGCCATTGTAATTGAAGTGCGGCGAGATCAGCTGCTTGTACTTGACTTTGACAGCCGGCGAAGAGTAATTGTAAATACGCCCCACGCACGTCGGTTCAGTCCCGGGAATATCGTCCGCATCCGATACAGCGGCATAATGACTATGAGTATCCTGCTGCAAATCTACGCAATCAGCATCTTTGCGCTGCCGCGGTTCGGTCCTCCGTGCCCCCGTTGCTAATAGCGCTCCTCACGCCGCCCCTTAACCGGGGCGGTTTTCCGTCAAGCCGTACTTTACCTAGGTTCCGCCTATAATCTCCTAAGTTTCCATACATTTGTACTTGAATAAATAGTTACATTTTGTTACTATTCGTTTGTCCGGTGAGGACAATACTTTTTAGGAGGTCACTGCTATGTTTTTCAATTTTGGTAACTTCAGCAACTGTTCCGAACTGTTAAAGTATCTTTTCCAGTACATCAGCACCAGCACCGGTAGCTGCCCGAATTCTTAAGTCTCAATACTTGCGGCTCCGCTCCGGCGGGGCTGCTTTTTTTATTTTGCTTTTCTCCCTGACCCCCCGGCCTCTTACAGGCCGCACGCTACTCGAAATTATTGCATATGGCGGTTTTTCGGTCAGGCAATAATTTCACAATGCCCAAAATCAATCTATAATGGCCGTCTATGCGTTGGCATGAAAAAAGTCCTGTATCCATTGAGAATACAGGACTTCCTCTTAGGCCAGCAGCCTTATAACAGTTGCTTTCTTTTATTAAAAAAGCCTTTATATGATAGATAGCAAGCCATAAATGAAGAAATGGCGGTCGTTGATAATAACATAAAGGTTACTATAATTTGATAACGAATGGCCTGTACAGGTGAAGTACCCGCGAGAATGAGTCCAGTCATCATACCCGGTAAAGAAACTATGCCCAATGTTTTGGCTGAATCAATTGTCGGAATCATCCCTGTGCGGATGGACCCGCGTATTATTTCTATAGACGATGGTAAAATATCTGCGCCAAGCGAAAGCTTTGTCTCTATCTCATCGCGCCTACTTTTAAAATCAGTGGATAATTGGTGATAACATAGACCAAGTGCAATCATTGCGTTGCTGATTATCATTCCGCTGATCGGTATGACTTGAGTCGGCTGATATTCAATTGCACCTGATAAAACAAGAACGCACAGAGTAAGCCCGGTTCCTGCAGTAATTGAAACAAACGAAATCAGGAGGCCATTTTTAATTTCTTTCCCTCTTTTAGAAGCGTTATAAGCGGCGTTAAATATCATAAATAAAACAAGTGATGTCGTAAAATACGGATTATTTAGTCCAAAGACAAATTCAAGGATATAGCCTACTGCAATAAGTTGGAGGATTGCCCTAATAACACTGATGATCGTTTCTTTCTCCAGTTTGAGCTTTTAAAAATAGGAAAAAAGAAGAGAAACAATAACAAGTAACGATGCAATCATAAGGGATCTGATACTTATGTTGGCACCGTTCATCTAAGCACCTCCAATGACTCTATTTTACCTTTTTCAATAGTTAACAGCTTGTTGGCATATCTTTTGCCTTGTTCAGGATTATGCGTAACCCACAGAATGGTTATGCCCTCCTGGTTCATTTCCTTAATTGCATTTTCCACGATCAATGTGTTGTCAACATCAAGGGCAGATGTAACCTCATCAAGCAGTAAAACATCTGGCACGAAAAGCAAAGTCTGGATTAAGGCTAGCCTTTGCTTCTCCCCTCCTGAAAGAGTTTTGATTTCTTGTTTCATGCCAACATGATTCATATTGAATTGTGAAAACAAAGAATTGACACGCTCATGATCAATAGCCTGCTTTCGTATTGAGTAGACAAACAAAATATTATCTTCAACCGTATCTCCGAAAAGTACGGGCGTTTGAAAACAATAGCAAATCTTTTTTCTTAATTCAATGGGATCCTGTCGCATTATATCGTTTCCGTAAAACGCAATCGACCCTTCTGTTGGGGTAATTAAATGGCAGCAGAGTCTAAGGAACGTGCTTTTCCCACTTCCGGATTGGCCCATAATTGAGATATAATCACCTGCTTCAATCTCAACAGAAAAATTACTAAGAATCGTATTTTCTCCATTACGGTAAAACACATTCCGCAATTCTATCTGACTCAACAAAAACACTTCTTTCATTTGTGAAACAGGTTTTTTTCTATGTGCTCCCGGTCCATTCAGCTAGAACTTGCCGGTTATGTAGTCGCTTAAAAGCTCGGTATGCGGGTTCGCGAATAACTTAGAGGTTTTGCCTGTTTCAACAATTTCTCCTTGAAAAAAAAACGCTGTGTAGTCGGAAATGCGACGGGCCTGCTCCATATTATGGGTCACAATGATAATAGTTCGCTCGCTTTTTAGTTCGGTCAGCATATCCTCTATTTTATAAGTTGCGATGGGGTCTAGCGCCGAACATGGCTCGTCGAGCAACAAGATCTCAGGTTCAAGCATCAACGCACGGGCAACGCAAAGCCGCTGCTGCTGGCCCCCGGACAACGATAGAGCCGCCTTGTTAAGTCTATCTTTCACCTCATCGTAAAGTGCGGCAGTTTTTAATTTTTCAACCGCCTTCTCGTAAAAATAGTCGTTTCCGGCACTATAATGCTCTTTGAGTGGTAAATACATGTTTTTCAGTATACTGGTTGGAAGCGGGTTTGGCTGCTGAAAAATCATACCGGTCTTTTTCCGCAGAATCCTGACTTTCTCCGGTGAGTGATTTTCATATATGTTCTCCCCGTCCATTTTCACGCTACCAGTCAGCCTAAACGAATCAATCAGATCATTCAAGCGATTCATAGAACGAAGCAAGGTGGTTTTGCCGCACCCTGATGGCCCGATAAACGTATAGATGGTGTTTCGGGGTATGGAAAGGCTTGCGTTTCGGACGGCGGCGTGTTCACCATAATAGCAGGTAACATCCTCAATACTGATGGCAATATTTTTATTGTCCATTATTCTTCGCACCTACCTTTCCAATCAGCGCTGCGATGGCATTCAGCAGTATAATGATTGCAATAAGTACCAATGAAGCGCCGAATGCCACATCGAACTGGTTCCCCTCACCCACCGGCGAGGCATAATAGATATACGTGGTCAATGTACTGCCGCTGTTCCTAAGGGTGGACACCCAATTTTCGGGCGAAAACCACGGCTGGCTGCCCGTCATTCTGATGGAGCCGCCAAGCGTCAGCCAAACAATGGCGGTATCCCCTATGATGCGTCCCATCCCAAGAATTATGCCGGTTACAAGTCCGTCACGAGCAGCGTTTAAGACTACCTTATATATTGTCCGCCACTTCGTTGCGCCAAGGGCGAGAGAGGCGTCAATATAGGACGTGGGAACAGCCTTTAGTGATTCCTCCATGCTTTTAATGACAAACGGCAAAATCATGATCGCCATGGTGATTCCGGCGACCAGGAAAGAACGTCCATAAGCGCGGCTTGTTCCTTCCACCCCCTCAATCATCACGCTTAGAAAGCCCATTTGAGGGAGGGTAAAAATAACCAAAGCAAACAGAGCGATGACCACCGTTGGAACGCCGGACAGGATGTCAACTGCGCTTTTTACAAAAGTCCTGAATAGGCTCTTCTTCGCGTAAAAGCAGAGATAGATAGCCGTCGCGAGGGCGAAAGGGAACGCAATCACGGTTCCGATGATGGTCAGGATAAACGTACCGATGATGGGCGTGAGGATACCGCCCGACGCCGCATCCAGCGCCGAGGAGTTTGGCTCGGTGATTAGAAACCGAATCGACAGGACGCCCCATCCATACCGCAAAGTAACTATGAGAATAAATGCAAACACACACACAAGCAGGCCCATGGCAATGTATGAATAGGCAGTTCCGGCAATATCGAACGCCGCATGATGTTTTTGTTTAATCGTCATGTCCTGCGCTCCTCCTCATCTTCTTTTCAATGCTTTTTGCCCCGATGCTGAGCGCAGCGCCAATCAGCAGCAACACCGCCCCGCAGGTAAACAGCGCCGATTCGACTGCGAACGAGCCCATAGCCTCCGATTTATTGATGATGGCTGCGGCAAGAGGGAGCGTAGGTGCAAGAAAATTGATAAACCCAAGAGACGCTTTTGGCAGGAATCCGATGCCCCCGCACACCATAGACACGGCAATGGCCTCGCCCATACCGCGTCCTGCCGCAAGAACGATGCCTGCCATAATGCCTGAACGCGCTCCTGGCAGAATGATCTTCCAAATTACACGAAACTTGCTCATGCCGAACGCATACCCAGTCTCCTTGTAGAGATGGGGCACGGCACGAATTGCATCCACCGAAAGGGAGACTACTGTCGGCGCAATCATAAAGGTCAACACAATGCTCGCCGACAGTAAATTCCGCCCGCTCATCTGAAAAAAATCAAGATACTCGATTTGACGGTCAACGGTAACAAAGAGCTCTTCCATAAGCGGAACAACAGTGACGATTCCAATGAGGCCAAACACAACGCTTGGCACCGACGCGAGTAGTCTCACCACCGAAATCAAGATACCAGAAACACGGCGGGAAGAATACTCACAAATAATGATCGCCGAACCGATTCCAATTGCTGAGGCAAGGAGGAGTGCAAGCGTGGTGGTAATCACCGTCCCGGAGATAAGGCCCAGGATGCCGAAACTGAGCACCGGATCGGCTTCAGAGGAATAGAAGGCGTCCTGGATCTGCTTGTCAAAGCCGCCGGAGGTAAAGAGGGAAAGGCCGCTGGCCCGGAGAACGGGGAAGGCCTTGTAGAAGACAAACAGAAAAATAAAAACAATGACGGCGATGCTGGCCGCCGACAGAAGATAAATCACGGCCTCAGGCAGGCCGATATTCCATTTCTTTTTGGTCATAAGCAACCTCCTTTCCATTGCGAAAGAGACGTGCCTCTCACAGACACGTCTCTTTCGCGCCGGTATCCTTTCGTTTAGCTGAGCTTTACGTAGCCTTCTTTGACCACGATGTTGTCCTGGCAGTCCTGAGTCTTCAGATAGTCGATGAAGATGGCGGACAGGCCGGAGGCGTTGCCGTTGGTAAGGCAGAAGAGCTGGCGGCCCATCCCATAGGAGCCGCTGATGACCGTAGCAGAGGTGGCGCTCTTGCCGTCGAGGGAGAGGGCCTTCACGGTGCTGTCCACAAACCCGATGGAGTCAAAGCCGATGGCGTTCTTGTCCTTGGCCACTGCCTGCTTGATGAGGGTGGAGGAGGCGAAGGGGGTGGCGCGCTCTACCACCGACTTCTTTTCCAGGATCATCTCCTCCAGGGTGGCCCGGGTGCCCGAGCCGGTCTCGCGGGTCATGACCACGATGGGGGCGTCGTTGCCACCTACGTCCTTCCAGTTCTTGATCTCACCGAGGAAGATCTTCGCGGCCTGGTCCTTGGTTAGGTCCTTCACAGGGTTGCCGGGATTCACGATGATGGCGATTCCGTCGTTGGCGACGGGGTAGACCTTGAGGGATTTCATCTCATCGGTGGTCAGCTCACGGGAGCTCATGCCGATGTTGACTGTGCCGGCCGTCGCGTCCTTGATGCCGGTGCCCGAGCCGCCGCCAGATACGGTGATGGAAAGACCGCTGTTCATGCTCACCAGCTTGTCGGCCGCAGCCTGCACGATAGGCTGGAGGGTGGTGGAACCGCTGATTTTAAGCGAACCCGACATTTTGGTGAAGTAGTCGATGCTGGCTGTCTTAGTAGAGGCATTGTAGTTCACTGTAGCGCCGATAGACTCGGAGAATGCTCGGATAGGCACCAGAGTGGACCCGTTGGCCGCTTTGGGCGCCACGATGAGAGTCTTACTCGCACCATTTACCGTATAGCTTTTGGAGCCGATAGTGAATACCACCGTATAGGCTGCTGTCTTAATGGTGGCCTGCTGTTTGGATTGTTCCCACGTCACATCGGCACCCAAGGTCTCCGAAATCACGCGGAGGGGGACAAGTGTTGTGCCGCTTTCCACGACCGGATCAACTGTGGGTGTGATCTTTTTGCCATCAACTACAAGATTGATGGGGGAGGCGGCCGAAGCGGTGGAAGCCATCATTGCCAGAACGGTAACCACAGCAAGAGTAAGCGCAATAAGTCTTTTTTTCATAGCTTAATTCTCCTTTTTGATAGGTTAAATCAAGTCGATGCCTTCTGTGGGGGGCATAAACTCGCCGCTTTGATACGTGGTATATCGGATTTCGATTTTATTTCGCACACTTTCCTCCTCAAATATAATTATGACGTACTGAATGTAAATTTTGTAATCACTGAATGGTAAAATATTCATAAAAAATACTAGATTTCGATTTGGATTGTAAAATTGAATGGAGAAACAGTAACTGAGCCGGGGGAAGCCGGTACGGGATAATAAAAAAGGCAGGCATCTTTTCACGTGAGAAAAGATGCCTGCCTCTTGTTTTCTAGAGTTAGCCCCTAATTGGGCAACGGAAGGTACAAATTTGCAAGACAAGCTCAAGCAGCCCTTCTCTACGCTGAAAGAAGGTTATACAGAAGCTGTGCCATTTCAGCGCGCGTTGACACCCTGCTTGGATCAAGCGCCCCGTTGTTTCCGGATATAATGCCGCTTTTCACCAGCGCGGTGATAGCGTTCTGCGCATAGCCCGCGGTTTCACCGGCATCCTTGAAGTCCGTCATAGCCTTACCTTCGGTCTCTTTAGGCAGCTCCCCAAGAGTCTCCAGCGCCCGGTACAAAAGCGTAAACATCTCCTGCCGTGTTATCTCACTGTCGGGTGCGAACAGATTGCCGCCGACCCCCGTTGAAATGCCGAGCCGTTTGGCGGCGGCCAGATAGCCCGTGTAATAGGCATTGCCCGCATCGGAGAAGTTGTCCGCGGGATTTACATCAGGCGAAAGGTCGTACGCCCGCATCAGCATCACAATAAACTGCCCCCGCGTCAGGGTCGCGTCAGGGCTGAACACGCCTGCGCCTGTGCCGGTTGTAATACCGCGGGCCGCAATGAACGTCACGGCATCATGGTACCATGAGGCGGTGCCCACATCACTGAAGGCAACTTTGTTATATCCGACGGCATAGGCAGAAAAGTGCTTCGTTTTGAATTCCACCATCCCTGTCCCTGCGTTGTATTTGCCCCGGACAGTCTGCAGAGCGCCGGCATCGCTCACGTAATAGACGATAACCGCATGGGGATCTTCACCGGCTTTCAGCGTATACGGCACGCTGATGTACGCGCTGCCGCCGCCGAAACCGGAAAGCCTTGTGTCGCCCGCCGTTAAGGTGAACATATATACCGGCCTGTTCCCAAGCTGCGCCCTTGTCTGCTCTGAAAGTGCCGCCGCATCCGCCTTTGCAACGCTCACCTTGAGGTTGCCTGAGCCTGCCGCCGCGCTGATGGCATCCACAGCGGCCGCGTCGAACGTCACACTTCCGATACCGGCGTCAATCGTCAGGTCGGCATTTGTATCGGCGGCAAGAGTACTGAACGAACCGCCCGGAATGGATACCTCAGCCGAAACCGCAGCCGCACCCAGCGTCAGTTTAACTTTTACGATGGCTTTTTTACCGGCCTTTTCCGCAGCTTTCGCTCCGTCGGTCAACGCTGAGGCAGTTTTTGAATCCAGAACCGCGGTCACCTTGCCCGCGCTGTCGGCAGAACCGTCGATCGTCTTGCTCGTGGTCGTGGTATTGCCGGAGCTGCTGGTATCAACAGACGGCAGCGTGCCCGTGCCCGTCTTCCTGCCCGAGCCGGTATCGCCTCCGCCGCTGTACGCGGGAATATCGATTTTTACAGCCGCGCCGACGATCCCCTCGGCATTCTTTATGATGATATAGATGTCCTTGGCCCCCGCGGTGAGGTCAGAGAGCGTGATCGTCTGCTCCGCCGCGTCGCAGGCCGTCCCGTCGGCGCTTGTATCAATGGCTGGAGCCGGAGCGCCGTCCTCAACAACCGCATAGTAGTACCGCCCGCCCTGGGTCGGTGTAAATTTCACCGTTGCCGCGCTGTCGCTGCCGCGGCTGACGGAGCCTGCCTGCGCGATCGGCCCCGCGCCCGGATTGACCGTCAGATACCGGACGTCGCTGCGCGTCAGGCCGCCGTACTCGTCGCTGACCTCCGCATACCAGCCCACCGTGCCGCTCGGCGCGTCCGCCCAGGTATAGCTTGCGACTTCTCCACTCGCCACGTTCTCCTGCCGCCCGACGACGTCGCCGGAATAAACGTTGATATGGAGCTCTCCGGTGCTAAGCTTCTTATTGACCGGCGTGATGCCAAGCGCGCTGAAGGCAAGCGTGAAGTCCTCCTTGCCTGCCATGTCGCCGCCCGCGTCATAATCATCCAGCGAGGGGGAATAGGTGCGGACATGGAGCGTTCCGCTGTCCAGGTCAAAGTGCATCAGGCGCATATAGCCCAATCCTCCCTCACTGAGCTTTTGATAGTCAAACAGCATGCTGTAAACTGTTCTCTCGCTGACACCGTCGCCATTGTCGTCGAATTTGTCGGTACGGAGCGCCGCGTTATGATAATGCCCGCTCAAAACCATGCAGACATTGGGATTGACGGCGACGACCTGATTGTAGACCTTCTGCAGCTCTTCCCCAATGCCGCCGCTGACCAGCAGGTATTCGTGGAAATTCAAGATTGCCTTGCGCTCGGGGTACTGCTGTAAAACCGTATTCAGCCAGTCGATTCCGTCCTGAGTGATCTCCCAGCCCAGATAGGCCATGATAAAGTCGATGCCATCCACGCTGATCAGGTCGTAATGGCCCCGGTTGTCCTGATAGCTCTCCCCATACCAGGGCTGCGCACTGTACCGGGACTGCCCGAAATACTGTGAAAACCTGGCGTAGTCTGCCAGCTCGCCCTCCGTATAGCTCATGACGTCGTGGTTTCCGGCCAGGACGCCGTACGGGAGTTTCGCATCGTCGAGTATCTTATAGGCCTCATCCGCGTTCAGCCATTCATAGGTCTCCGGCATATCGTCCACAATGTCTCCGGTATGGAACAGATACTGGATGTTCATGCGGGGCGTATTGGCCACCAGCCAGTCGTGGATATTGAGCTGGTGCCGGTAAACATTATTATAATTTTCGTTGTAATACTGGGTATCGCTCTCCACGGCCAATGTAAAATCATAGCTGTCACGCGAAAGGTCGCCGCTATTGGACGTGGTAATATTTGTATTGCTGGTGGCGTTGGCCGGCATTCCGGCGGCATACTGGACAGGCGTATAGCCCAGGCCGTTTTGTACCATGACCTTTACGGTACTGCCGGAGTGATGGTTTGCCGCCGTGATCCCGCCCGTCAGGGCGATGGTCCCATCGCTCTGTGTATAGCCGTCGGCCACCTTATCCCAGACGCCGTCCGTAAAGTTGTAGACATACATCAGCAGTTTTGACCTGGGATTGGCGGTTCCTTCCCAGTTGACCTGGACGATAGCGCTCTCGCCGGTGGAGGCGTCAAGGGTTACATCAAACTGCTGGTAGGGATAGCCATTTTTCTCGTCCATGTCGCCCAGCCCCTGCGACGACGTCTGCGCGGTGGCTCCGCCCAGAGTCGAGACGCCATAGGACGCCGCAACCCCCGAATCGCCCAGCTGATGGCTCTCGCCCTTCTTGAAAGAAACGGTCAGACTATCGTTCGTCGGGTCGTTCACTCTGACGGAAAAGACAGGCGGCACTGCGACAACGGAGCGATCGTCAGGAGAGAGATCACTGAGAAGCGGGTTTTCCTCCGGGATCGTGAAGGTCACGGCCTTCTCGGCTTTATTCCCGCTCACGTCGGTCGCGGCCAGAAGCAGCGTGTGCTCTCCCGCCGCAAGGCTGGTCGAGCTGAGCGTATACGGCAGGCTGATCTCCTTGCCGTCGAGCGTTGCCACAAGGCTTGTAACGCCGGAGATGGCGTCCGTCGCCTCGGCCTGAATTTGGGTGCTGCCCTTATAGCTCTTGGCTTCCATATTGGTCGTTATGACCGGAGCGGTATTGTCCACCTGGATGGTTATTTCCTTGCTCGCGCCGCCGGAGAGCGCCTTTACCGTATGATATCCGTCGCTCAGCGTCGCTGTGTCCAGCGTATAGCGGATGCCCTGGTAGGAGCTGTCCGGGATGTTGAACGTCGCGTTCAGGATTCTGTCTTTTGCGGCGCTGTCGCCCATTTCAATCGTCTTCTCGGGGTCTTCGAGGCCATTTGCGCGCAGTGTGCGTCCGTCCTGAAGGATGAGCCGGATGTTTTTGATCACGAAGTCGTCTTCGTTTTCTTCGTTATGTACCATCGTATAGGCCTTATTGCCAGCGTGTACGCTGATCGTGAGCGGCTGCCCCTGAACGAAATATGAGGCCGGGATTTCATAGGAGATGCTGCCCCAGTAGTTATACATGCCCTCGGTGAAGACGCCGATCACGTTGTCGCCTATCGCGACCGCATTTTTAAAGAATGTATCGGTCTGGGAGATATCCGCAACGAAGAGGACGGACGGCTCCACGGACTTCGACGTCTGCGGCGTCACGTCCGCCCCGTCAACATGGAGGGACAGGTTCCCCGCCTCTGACGAGGCGACAATAGACTGTGCCGCATTTACCGTCTGCCGGTTATTGAGGTTCAGGCGGACGGCCTCCTTCTCCGGCCTGCTGCATACGGAGCGCGAAACCTCCGTAGACACGGTGTTCGTGCCGTCGCCCACCTCAAAATAGTAGTCGTAATACGCCTTGGCGGTCAAATCGACGGCGGTTAACGTTTTTTCAAAAATATCCCCGTTCGTGCGCAAAAGGTAGTACGGCTCGTAGTCCGCCATGGTCTGATCCTTGATGTATAGCTTGACTGTTTTGATAGATTCTGTGCCCGGCTCCGCCGTCAGTGTGAACACCAGGTCGTCCGAGCCGGAAAAGCTTGCGGCGGTACTGTCGGTCAGAGTAGGCCCGGCCGGATCGGCGGGGATAATTGCCTTCCCGGCGGGAGCCTCGGCTGCCGTTACCGTACCCGGCGTCGGAGCGGCGTCATTGGCCGTCATAACGCTGTGCCCGGTGGACGCGCTGTACCGGTAGGTAATTGATTTATCCGCAGTCGTATCATCCGCGCCGCTTTGATTATAGAGGACATAATCCAGTTCGTCCTGCACGTTGGTCGTAAGCCGGATCGCCCGGTCTCCGCTGTTCGCCAGTCCTCCGGCGTAGATATCGATAAGGGTCTCCCCCGCCGTCAAATCCGTTCCGAACTTTGTGTTGAAGTCGCTGGCTGTCAAGGCATTGTTTGTGCCGGTTTTAATCCAGAACACGACGGCCTTTCCCGCGGGAATCATTACGCTGTCCGGCGTGCTTGTCCACATCAGGCCCTTGCTGTCGCCGACCTTGTTTGAGTAGTCGTAAAACAGCTTGTAATCCTTAAAATCGATCGCCTTGTTCGAGTTGTTATAGACCTCGATAAACTCATACGCATCCACTCCGTTAACATTGGACGAGTCGGGTAGAATCTCTGTTACGACGAGCTCCGGCATTCCCGTATCCTCCGCGCCGTCCGAAGCGATGGCTACAGTCGCGGTCTCTGTCGTTTTCGTATACGCGCCGTCACTGACGACGACATAATAGCTCAGGGACGTATGCCCGCTCAGCGAGGTGTTGCTGAGCGTATACGTGAAGGAGTCGTCCGCCTGCACAACGTTAGCGGCAGTGAACTGCGTCTCCGAGTCATATTTGGCAAATACGGTGACGCTGTGGATCAGGCTGCTGCTATGTGCTGCGATGCCCAGGGTAAAGCTGTCCGTCGCGGCGAGCTCCGAAGGGGCGTCGAGCGATACCTCCAGGTCGGAAGTACCAGCAAACGCATAGGCCTTCTTCGGTTTCTGGTTGTCCGCGACTACGCCGGGGCTTGTTGCGTCCTTGTAGTTCAGCAAAGTCTCCTCTATGGAGCTGTCGTTGTAGGCATAGCTTATCCCCTTGTCTGCGGCAATATTTCCGGTTGCGCTATACCTTGCCACGGCCAGATCGATATCCGTCTTTGTTTTGAGCTTGATGTAACGCTCGCCGGAATTGGCCATTCCGCTTTTTTGAATGGTTGCAAGGTTTTCCCCCAATGTCAGCGACGTGTTATAAAAGGCGTTGAACTCGCTTGCGCCAAGGCTTGCAGTGGATGTCGGCTTAATCCAGATCACAAGCGTCTGCCCGGCCGGCAGCATGATACCGGATTGGTCGAGGGGCCAGAAAGTTTCCGCAGTTCCCGAATAGTAGATAACTTGATAGTTATCCATGTTAAGCGCCATGTTGCTGGTATTATAAAGCTCAATATACTCATATCCGTCCGACGATCCGTAGTTCGTGGTATCCGGGACCAGCTCCGTTATCATAATCGGCGTCGTGGCCGCAATAGCCGTATCATCGCCGCCCTCCGACTCCGGGCGAATCGTCAGGGTCTGTATTTCCGTCGTTTTTTCATACGCGCCGTCATTCACGGTCACATAATACATCAGGGACGTATGCCCGCTCAGCGCAGTGCTGTCCAGGGCAAACGTATATGCCCCCTCGGATTGTTTAATGTTTGAGGCAGTATATTCCGTCTGAGAGTCATATTTCGTGTATATGGTGACACAGTGGATGAGGCTGCTGCTCTGCGGTGTCACGCTCAAGTCAAAGGCCTCGCCCGAGACAATTTCCAAGGGCGCGTCCGTCGTTACCTGAAGATCGGAGGTGTCAATAAAGGCATATGCATTTTCAGGTTTCTGATTATCCCCGACAATGCCGGGACTCGGCACCGCACTGCTTTCAAGAGCGGGCTCTTCATATGTGCTGCCATCATAAAGAAAGTTAATACCGCAATTTGCGGAGGAGGCAGTGTAGCTTGCGGATACCAGATCATAGCCAGTTTTCGTTTTCAGCTTCATCGAGCGTGCACCGGAGTTAGGCATGGCTCCTGTGGTGGTCGCCAGCGTCTCCCCCAGAATCAGAGATGTGCTGTAATTGGCGTTAAAATCTTCGGAAGTAAGGTTCTTAATGGATGCAGACCGGGGCCAAATAACGAGGCTGCTTCCCGCAGGAATAACAATTCCGCTCTGATCTAGGCTCCAGACGACCTCGGATGAGGAATCCTTGCAGTAAATCAGTTCGTAATTATCCATGCTAAGCGGTTTGTTGCTGGTATTGTAGAGCTCAATAAACTCATAGCCGTCAGCCGATTTCCCATCAGACCCGGTTACATTATTGCTGTCGGGGACAAGCTCCGTTATCATGATGGGCGATGAATGTGTGTTCACTGCCAAGGCCTTGAAACTGTCGATGGGTAGCAGTGTAAAGAACATCGCAAAAATCAGAATACGCAACATGGCCATTTTAACCTTTGAACTCACCAAATACATAAACTATCTCCTCTTCCCTATTCTTCTGCAAATAGCATCATAAAAAATAGGCCTAGGGAAACCGTGAAAATTAGGCCTTACTTTTTATAATGTGTAACGCATGTTACAATTTGCAAAAATTATTTTATGTTTTTGCGAAACACGGCCGCTATCGTATAACAGTAAAAATTTTGTAAAATCAGTGGATAGCCAGCTTAAATTCTGAATCAAGCTCTCCCCTGCCCTTGTCTGAGCGCAAGCCGTGCGAATTCTACCCTTTGGCATAACCTTTTTCAGAACGGCACCCAGCCTATCAATGACGGCAAGATCTCCCCCTATTTGGGGGATTCCCTCTAACTTTACAGTAATCTGATAGAGAATTTTACACAGCGTTTATACAATAAAATAAAGGCAAATCACTTAGGGAGTGTGCTTATGAATAAGACCTATGTGCTAGACACGAACGTACTTATCCAATCGCCGCTGGCGCTTTTGTCCTTTGAGGAGAATGATGTGGTGCTGCCCATCGTCTGCCTGGAGGAGCTGGACAAGCTCAAGAGTGACGATGGCGAGCGGGGGGGCAACGCTAGGGAGTGTATTCGTTTCCTGGAAAGGCTGCGGCTGTCGGGAGATCTGCTGGATGGAGTGCCCCTGCCTGGCGGCGGGCAGCTGCGGATCGAGGCCAACCACGTCAACGTTCCCCTTCCGGGGGATCTGCCGGAGTCAAAAAACGACAACCGCATTTTAAAAATCTGCAAGGGCCTGTCCGACGGGGGCACGCGGGCCATTCTGGTCAGCAAGGATATCCTGGTGCGCCTGAAAGCGCAGATGATGGGCATCGCTGCGGAGGATTTCACCACAGAGCAGGCCCCGCGGCTCACTGAGCAGTATACCGGCCGCGCAATTATCTACACCACTGATGAAAACCTGCAGGTTTTCAAGAAGAAGGGCCTATCCCCCGACAAGGTCTACCGTATGGACGGCGAGACGAGAACTCCCTTTTTCCCCATTGCGAATCAATTCGTCATCATTCGCTCCGAGCTATCTGAGAAAAGGACGCTGCTGGGGCGCTTTGACGGCAAACGCATCGTGCCGCTGGAGAGCCTGAAAAAGGAACCCTTTGGCATCAAGCCCAGGAACGTGGGGCAGCGTTTCATGCAGGAAGCGCTGATGCAGGACGCGGATACCGCGCCACTGGTCATCGTCAGGGGCGTAGCGGGAACAGCCAAGACCTTCTATGCCCTTGCTGTAGGGTTGGAGAAAGTCATGAACGGCGGGGACAAGGAGTACCGCCGTATCCTGATCACCCGCCCCAATGTTCAGTTCGATTCAGACATCGGCTTTTTGCCTGGGAGCGAGCAGGAGAAAATCGCCCCTTTCCTGCGCCCGGTCATTGACAATCTTGAGATCCTTGTAGATCGCAACGAGAAGGAGCGCTACCAAGACGAGCTTGAGCTCTCGGACAAGATCAATGAGCTGTTCTCCCGCGGTTTTATCGCCACCGAAGCCCTCAATTTTGTGCGGGGGCGGACCATCACCAAGACATATTTGATTATTGACGAGGCGCAGAACCTCACCCCAAAGCAGGCCAAGGGTATCGTAACCCGGGTAGGCAAGGGGACCAAGATCGTACTGTTGGGCGACCCGGAGCAGATTGATCATCCTTTCCTGGACGAGCGCACCAACGGCCTCTCCTATGCCGGGGAGCGGATGAAGGGGAGCCCGCTGTGTTTCCAGCTATCTATGCAGCCCGACGAATGTGAGCGCTCCCCCCTGGCCTTCGACGCGGCGGGGAGGATGTAAGGGACTATGGTTCAAAAAGAACATTCCATGTACGGCGTCATCGATATCGGCTCCAATACGATGCGCCTTTCCATTTACAGCACGACCGAAAACAGCTTTCGGCTCCTGCTCAATAAAAAGAGCATGGCCGGCCTCGCGGGCTTTATAGACAAAAAAGGCCGACTTTCTGAGGAGGGCGTTAAAAAGGCGGTCTATGTGCTGAAGAGCTTTCAGCATATCCTGGAAAACATCGGGGTGGAAGACACATTCGTCTTTGCGACGGCATCGCTGAGAAACGCCTCCAACGCGGATGAAGTGCTGCAAACACTCCGGACCCATACCGGTTTCGAGGTGGACCTCATCTCGGGCGAGCGGGAAGCCCTGCTCGACTTCATGGGCGCAACCCACCTCCTGTCCCTGGAGCACGGGCTTCTGGTCGACATCGGCGGCGGCAGCACCGAGCTGGCCGTCTACGACAGAGGGTGCGTGGAGAAGGCGGCCTCCATTTCCCTCGGCTCTCTCAACCTCTACACGAGATTTGTAAAAGACATCCTCCCCACGGAGAAAGAACTGGAGAAAATCAGAGAGGCTGTGAAAAGTGAGCTGAAAAAAATTTCCCTCCCGGGTGGGAATCGACTCATCTGTGGTGTGGGCGGCTCGATCCGCTGCGCTTGCAAGCTGTGCAATGATATTTACGCGCTGCCGGAGGACAACCGTGTTATCGATGGAAAACGGCTGCGCAATCTGCTGCGCCGGATGGGTGACGAGCGGAAATTTGCCGTGAGAAGCATCCTCAGAACGGCACCTGATCGCATCCATACCATCCTGCCGGGTATGACGCTTCTGGAGCTGCTGGCAGACAGATTCGACTGCGCGGAGATACAGGTTAGCGGCTACGGGGTACGAGAGGGCTACCTTTGCAGCAAACTGTTTGGAGGAGAACACCATGCCGGAAACAATCATTCTGGAGCGACCTGCGGCGAATGAGCTCTGTACCCAGAACCGCGAGCTGTCCTGGCTCCGTTTCAACGAGCGCGTGCTGGATGAGGCGGATGATCCCGGAGTCCCTTTGCTGGAGCGGCTGAAATTCGTGTCCATCTTTACCAGCAATTTGGATGAGTTTTTTATGATCCGGGTGGGCAGTCTCTTTGCACTCAGCGAGATGGACGAGAACCACTATGACAACAAGACGGGGATGACTCCGGCAGAGCAGCTGGAGCATATATACGACTATGTCCGCCCGCTCTACCGAAAGAAGGACGCAGTATACGCGAAGGTCAAAATGGAGCTGGAGCGGCAAGGCATATATCCGCTGGACTATCGGGAGCTCACTGCTCACGAGGTTAAGTTTATCAAGGATATTTATAAAACGAGCATCAAGCCGATCTTATCCCCTCAGATCGTGGACCCCCACCACCCCTTCCCACACCTTTTAAGCAAGGAGCTCTATATCGCAGCGCTCCTTAGGCATAAGAACAGCTTGATCCTAGGTCTGCTGCCCGTCCCGGCGGTGCTGCCCAAGATCACCTACCTGCCGGGGGATGCGCTGCGCTACATACCGATAGAAAAAATCATCTATGAATTTGCGGGGGATGCCTTCGGAAAATACGAGATTTTGGAAAAGAACTGCATCTGCGTCACCCGTAACGCCGACATCAGCCTGGACGAGGACGCCTTTGAGGAGTTTGACGATTTCCGTAGCCAGATGAAAAAGCTTCTGCGCAAGCGCAGAAGCCTTTCTGTGGTGCGGCTGGAAGCCAACTTTCCCATGAGCGAACGGTTTTCAAGCCTTCTCTGCGACCGGCTCCAAATCGAGTCCCGGCAAATTTTTGTCTCTTACACCGCCCTGAACCTGGGGTATGTCTTTGACATTGCGGACAAGCTCTCCCCTGCGAAAAGGGAACTTCACCTCTACCCCGAGCTCACTCCGCTGCCCCCGGTGGGCTTGGACCCGAAACAAAGCCTGCTGCGGCAGGTTCGGCAGAAGGACATACTGCTCTGCTACCCTTACAGCAGCATCGACGTCTTCCTCCAACTCGTTAAGGAGGCCGCAGGGGATAAAATTGTCATCTCCATAAAAATCACTATCTACCGCCTGGCCAAGCGGGCCAAGCTGGTGGACTACCTCTGCACTGCCGCGGAAAACGGTAAGGAGGTCACCGTGATCATGGAGCTGCGGGCGCGGTTCGACGAACTAAATAATATCGACTGGTCGGAGAAACTTGAGGAGGCGGGCTGCAAAATCGTTTACGGCTTTCCCGAGATTAAGGTCCATTCCAAGGTCTGCCTCATCACCCTTAAGGAGAAAAACGGGGTGAGCTACGTCACCCAGGTGGGTACCGGAAACTACAACGAAAAGACCGCCGGGCTATATACCGACCTGAGCCTCATCACCGCCCGCCCCGACATCGGAGCCGACGCGGCGGAGCTCTTTAAGAACCTGTTGATTGGCAACGTCGATGGAGAATATAAGTCTCTGCTGGTGGCGCCCGCCTCCTTAAAGGGGCCTATGCTCGGGCTGATCGAGCGGGAGATCGCCAAGGGGAAGGATGGGTTCATCTTCATCAAAATCAATTCCCTTACCGACATTGATTTTATCGGGAAACTGGCGGAGGCATCGATGGCGGGTGTACGTGTACAACTCATCATCCGGGGCATCTGCTGCCTGCTGCCCGGAGTGCCGGGCAGAACCGACAATGTTACCGTCATCAGCATCGTAGGCCGTTTCTTAGAGCACTCAAGGGTGTACTGCTTTGGCACGGGAGAGGATCCGCAGCTTTACATCTCCTCCGCCGACCTGATGACGCGGAATACCGAACGGCGTATTGAGGTGGCCTGCCCAGTCCTGGACCAGGAGCTCAAGCAGCAAATCCTCCAGCTCTTGGAGGCTATATGGTACGACAACGTCAAGGCGCGGGTCCTGTGCCCAGATGGAAACTATGTCAAAAAAATCGACAACAGCTCACCGGTGGACTCCCAGATGTACTGCGCCCAGTGGTTTGCTGAGTACGGCGCAAAGACTGCACCCAAAGACTCCCTTTGGCACAGGGTCCTTCGCCGCCTCTCAGCCCTTGTCTTCTCTTAGCCTATCTTGGTACGCCAGAAGGGACTCGGCAAAATATCCTCCGCAAGTGCGGCCTCTCAAGTATTTTGATCCGAAGGCCAAAAACTTGATATCAGGCAGATTAATTTCAACCGAGCAGATAAAAGAAACTGGGTGGAGGCGACAAAGGCGAGGGCTTTAATCACAAGCTTTTTCCATTGGAAAATAGATTTTTCAGGTCCAAATATAATCGGCTTATCTATCACATGGGAATAGCTTTACGAGGATCTTATCCCAGCGCGTAATGAAGCTTTACGGAAATAAACATGGTTTTTTCGCGCGACCAGGTATTGAAGGCACCACCAGCGATATAAGAATCGGTAGCCGAATTTTGCGCGGTAATTTGAAAAGTACCCAACGTTGCGCTTAGCAGTTTAAGCACCTTTCCACCCGCCTGTTCCGCCATAATGTCTATGCGTGCCTTGGCGTCCTTGGTAGCGGCATCAATCAGTTCCAGTTTTAGCTCGCCAAGCTTGGTATAATAATATTCGGGAGCCTCCGAGAGAAAATTAACGCCCGAACCGATCAGCTCCGTAATATCGCGCGAGATGACCTCAATGTTATCCACATCCTCCGATTGAATAGTCAGCCTTTGGCTGAGAGAATATCCATCAAGCTCTGAGCCTATGTAGTTGCCATAATCATTATATATCTGCCGGTAATTCGGGCTGATATCCACAGAGGAAAAAACAATGCTTTCTTTGGGCACATTATGTGCGGTTAAATATTCTTCAATAATACTGGCATCCTTTTTTATGATTTCATACGCCTCTGTGGTAGATTGCCCATAAGCGGAAAAAGTGCCCCGCCACACAATTAAATCCGAGCTAAACTCGCAAGTTGCCGATCCTGTGGCGGTAATGCCGCCGCCAGCATTTTGCTTGTACCCCACAAAACCATTTATAGCAAGAGAAACGGCAATAATTAAGCTAATGCCTGCGATGAATGTGGCAATAACACGGCTTCGCATCCACATTATTAATCACCTTATTTTTGTTTATTTTTATGAAGCAGTAATCAAAAACACGCTGCAAACGGACTCCCCTAGTCTGGAACCAGAACGCGAATTTTGGGGGAACCGCGGCAGCAATTCTTATTGATTTATCGCTCGAGGCTGCGGATACTATATCATGATTGTATGATAATGGATATATATTTATGAATTACCAAAATCACTGCGGTTTTTCACAGGAAGAAAGGCATACCTTCCCCTTGGTGAAAAGATGTGTCTCTTAGTTGAGGAGGGTAAATTCGAACCATCATGCAACAGATTTGCCGTCTTCTCCCCTATTTTAATCTAAATCAATTCACGCAATTTACCAATGCCTACCTGAAGATATTTCAATTCGTGGTGGTAATAGGCCGCAAATAGACCCCACCCGGTAATAAACCGGGTGGGGGTTGAAATATGTGAAGAGGGTATATGTGTTACCTGCTGCATTCCTAGTATATTCCGGTTGGGTGAGATGTGTGAAGAACGGCGCAGCAACGATTGCAATCCAGGGCGATACATGGCAGGTAACGGCACGTCCAATCCGCAGATAAACAAATTAGCATTGGGACAAATGGATTATTCCGCTAAACTTATTTCTACAGGCTGTTTTTGACCTTGCTATATGTAATATATCGTAGTAGTATATAAAACTATAATAATAAGCATGGAGAATAATTATGAAGTCCTATACCGTTGAAGAAGTGGCGTTTGGCTCAAGACGCTATAAGCAAACCGTCCTATTGCGAGACAAAGTTATGAGAAAACCTTTAGGCCTCTCAATTAATAACGATGACTTATCCTCTGAAGAACATGCTACTGTGCTTGCTGTTTTTGATGAGGACATAATTTTAGGCATGGGCGTTCTTGTTTTTAATGACAATGCAACTGCTAAAGTATGCTTTTTATGTGTTGACTCAGATTCGCAGAAGGGTGGTATTGGTCGCTCGCTCCTTGAAGATATCGAAAAGCGCTCATTGCAGCATGGCGTTAAAAGGATATGCTTAGAATCACGTGTAACGGCCAAAGATTTCTACAAAAAACTAGGTTATCATGAATATGGGGACACATATTTAATGAAAGAAGCCCCTGTAGAACACATCTGGATGCAAAAGGAACTATAAATAGAAAAGCGAAACGACCAAGGCGTTTTATTCTAGAGCAGACAGTATCTGGACAACCTCGAAATGGGATAACCATTTTTCTCCCGCAAGGGAAAACATTGAAATTTGGCATGAAAAAGGTCCTGTATTCATTAAGAATACAGGACCTTTTATCGGCATGCCCGAAGGGATTCAAATTGTGCAAACATCGGCATGGTTGCCGAGAGTTCATGAAAGCTTAAGCAATGAGTGCCATCCAAATGAAAAAGGACAGTGTTTTGCCACAAAGCGCAAACCACTGTCCTTTTATCCCATAAACGAATATGAATGGCAAGAATTCGATACCATCTCCCCTTCTCTGATTTAAGAATTTCTCTTGACGAACGCCATGGCGTTGAATATAAATTTTAGCTGTTTGCATTCAAATAGAAAAGAACCTTGTCAAGATCTTAAGTGGATACAACTTCTTCTGTGTATCCAACCTCTGTCAGGAACTGTTCTGCTGGGGACCTGCCAAAAGCGGATGCAGAGGATCAGAAATAAACCGGGAGAAAAGCTCTCTGAATATAAAATAATTTTGAAAATGATGTCCGTTTTTGGATGTAGCGTACATATATAAAGAGAAAGGAGGTCGGAGTATGGATGGGCAGGCAAGTAACCCCCAAAATAAATACGCCCACCTTGAGTCGCCGGATAATGAAGATAAATTTTTTAGCATCCAGGTGCGGCGCCATCGCTCAGGAGCCGACCTGGCCTCGCTCAGATTTGAAAAAAATGGTGCGACTGTGAAGGTGTACACCGCGAAGGAAAAGACTTTCTTTATCATGTCCAATATGGATGACGATTACCGGAGGCTTTGGGGAGACAGCCACACCATGACCATTGCAACTATAAAAGCCTCTGATTTGCCCCGCCGCCTAACGGAGATGCTTGTAACCAGGCATGCCTATTAGGCGGTTTTTCACAGAGCTGTCAACGTACATTAGCGAATGAGAGGAGCACGAGACACAAGGAGTTCCCTATCTGCGCGCTGTTGCAAATTAAGGAGAACAATGTCTTTATATGGCGAACGCTTTTTAAATATTCTAGCCAATGGAGGGAACGATTCCCTAAGCGGTATCGTCAAATATTACAACGGCAGATTAGCCCAATGTTATGGATGAAATCATGTGGACTACTTTTCCGGGCAGGAAATGCCCGGCGGAGTTCCAGACGGTCCAAAAGCGGGCCGCCATATATATTTGCAGCAAAGAAAGGAGAAGAAAATGAAAATACGAATAAGAAAAGGTTTGGCACTGTTCCTAGCCGTCACAATGATTACCTCTATACTCGCCCTGCCCACACTGGCAGCGGAGCAGGCTGCCCCTAAATTCCCCGATGCCGCCGGGCACTGGGCTGAGAGCTCCGTCAACCGCTGGGCAGACTACGGCATCGTAAAAGGTGACGAGCACGGCAAGGTCAATCCCGACGCCCAGCTGACCCGCGGAGAGCTGGCGCAGATTTTCACGAATATGTTTGGCCTGACAGCCGTGGCGAAGAACACCTATGCCGACCTAAAGGGCAGCGAGTGGTACGCCGATGCAATCCTCAAGTGTACCGCGGCCGGCATCATGCAGGGCGACGGTACGAGCAGCCGGGCCAGCGCCCCCATCACCCGCCAGGAGGTGATGGTCATGTTTGGCCGCGCCATGGGAGTGACCCCCCCCGCGAGCCCTGATCTGAGCCGCTTTACCGACGCAAAAAAGGTCGCCGACTGGGCCACCGGCTATATGGCCGCCCTGGCCAAGCTGGGCATCGTCACCGGCAGCGGAAACGGCTCCGTGGCGCCCACTGATAATATCAACCGCGCCTCTCTGCTGGCCCTGCTGGACAAGGCCGTGGCCGAATATGTGACCGAGCCCGGTAAGGTCAGTACAAACAATACTAACGGTTTCGTCATTGTAAACGTCCCAGGCGAGGGGGCGGTCACGCTCACCGGCACGATTTCCGGCGTTGTCGTAGCCGCCGGCACGCGCAAGGCTGAAGTCGCCGCCAGCGACCTGACCGCAGCCACCTTCAAGGTAGACGGCACCGCCGCACTCTCCGTCAAGAGCTCCAGCAGGCTGAGTAATCTGACCCTCAACGCTCCCGCCTCCGTAGAGATCGTTGGAGGCTCCTCCATCAGCGCGCTGGTGGCCAACGCCTCCGCTGAGATTTCCAATCGTGGCACCATCTCCACCTTTACCGCCAACGCTGCGGCCAAGGTGACCAACCGAGGCTCCATTTCCAAGGCCCAGGTCAACGCCGACGGTGTCATCCTGGACGGCACCAGGCCCACAACCGTGGCTGTGGCCGCGGGCACCAAGAATCCCACCAACTCCAACGGCAAGGAGATTAAACCGGGCACCGTGTACAACGGCGGCTCCTCCAGCCAAACTTACGCCGAGTTGATTCCCGCAATTCTGCACGATACCCGCGCGGATATTTTAAACGCTGAGGCAGGCACCTATGTCCCTGACGGGAGCATCATCAGCAACTTCACCGTGTCCAACGGCGCGTTCACTATCGACGGCAATGATAGCTCCGCAACTGTCACGGTCAGCGGCGCGCACCTGATGCTGCATCAGGCGGGCAACAGTGCTTTGGGCTACTGGATTGGCGTTGGCATTCCTAAGGTCGCGGGGAATACGTACGCTGTTGGCTGGGGCGCGGCCCCTGACACGATTACCGATTTCAAAGCTACACCCGACAATCAGATGACCCAGAACGGCAGGGATTATGATACCTTCTACTTTGGCCTTACCAGTGATAAAAAGCTGGGCTATATCGCCGTGAAGAACGGCGACAGGACCACCGTTTATACCGTTGACTTTGGGGGTGTCTCTCTGGCTCCCGACACGGAGAATATGAAGACTTGGGTCGTGAAGGACAAGGACAGCTACAATCAGCTTCCGTCCAGTTACACCAAGGCGTACCCGTGGCTTGAGACATATGACGACGAGAGCAATCCCATCGGACTGCCCTGGCTTGCTGTTGTATATGATAGCAATGTGACCGGTAGCTTTGCTTTCGACATCATGAAAGACAATCTTCCTGTAAACATCCAGGGTGGTAAGACTGGTACGAACACCATCAATAAAGAGCGCTATCAGCTTTGGCATATGGCCACCCCTGCTGAGACGGAGGGCAAGGATTATCTGGAACAGAATGACCCGTTTGGCACCTATGCCGTTACCCTGAAGAAGGGCGGCCTGTCCGAGACCAAGACGGCAGAGTATCTTAACCCCGCTGCGGAATACGTCAAAGTGCAATTTGTGGATGGCAGCAACCCCGCCACGGTGTACCAGACGATCAACATTAAGAAGGATGCCGCTGTGGGCGCACCCGCCACTCCTGAGAAAACCGGCTATACCTTTGATAACTGGGTGACGAGGAGCGGTGTACCAGAAACCGAAACCGTATGGGATCCCAGAACCTTAGTTACCGCCGCTACTGCCATTTACGCCAAGTGGACTGCCACACCGTACACCATCAGCTACAATGGCATTGAAGGCGCGACCCATGGGAATCCTGCCTCGTATACGATTGAAGATGCTGTCACGCTGAAAGCCCCCACCGCCAGAGTGGGCTATGATTTTGACGGCTGGTACAACAGCGAGGTCAAAGTCACCGCGATTTCCAAGGGGACTACCGGCAACATCAATCTGACCGCCAAGTGGAAACAGAAGGTGGCGACGACTCCTGAGATACTGAAGGAACTGCTTGGTGTGGCGGATATCACCGAAATCACCATCAGCAGCACCATCGGTTCTCCCGAGAAGTATGACATCTACACCGTCGACCGCGCTGTGACCATTAAGGGAGGCACTGTGTACGGCTCCTTTGTCGTGAAGGCTGACGATGTGGCCTTTGATGGCGTGACCATCTACAACAAGGGCGACGAATCCGGTGGCGAGCACCGCAACGGTATTAACGCCTATACCGCCCGCCTGAGCGTCAAAAATTGCATCTTTTACTCGGGCACTGAGTTCGCAAATGGCCTGATGATTCTGCCCAGCGCCAAAGAAGTGAACTATACCATTACCGGTAATACTTTCCACGGTTACAAGGCAACCGTTACTACCGGAGAGGACAGCGGAAAAATCACTTGGTCCAGCACCGCCATTCTCATCACTTGCAACTACCCAATGCCCAGTAAGCCTTTCTTTGGGGCAACCGGGATGAGCGCGACGGAAACCGATATGACAAACGAGAAGGACTTAGCAATCATCAGCGGAAATCAGTTTGTCGACTGCAAAAACGATTATACTCGCAACAAGCTGGGCGAGAAGACCGAGGACACTGTGATTCACTGTGCCTCCAACTCCGCCACCGATAACTTCCGTCTGTCCTCCGGCGCTGAGGGCTCCAAATTCTATGTGACCGGCAACGTGACCCGCAAGAGCGCCACTACGGTTCCTGTAGGCGCTGAGCTGATCGTGGCCAAGGGCAAAACTCTCACCATCCCCGCAGATGTAACCCTGACCGTAGACGGTACTCTGACCGTAAATGGCACCCTGACTGTGAATGGCACACTGGTCGTGAACGGCACCCTCACTGTGACTAATACCGGAGCTTTGAACGGAACCGGTACGTTCCCCCAGCCCCAAATCCGCGCATAGAACGATAGGCGGTAACCAGAGAATAACCAAAGCGATGGATGGCGGGCGGGCAGCCCGCCATCTGTTTTTCACAGAATCTTTTAACCCTGCTACATATTCAGGGATGAGGTTCGTCTTAACAGGCAGAGATAAAAATGAATTATAAACTGGGGGGATTACCATGTTGACGGAAATGGAAAAGGTCGAAGCGGCAGCAGGAGCTCCAATCATCTTAACCAATTGGGAGGGGTCTATCGCTCAAGCGGTTTCCTCAAACAATACGACGATACATCAAATCACGGATTGCATCCCAGCGGGAAAAATCGTGGTTGTTTCAATCATATCGGCTGTTTCTACCGGCAATGTGGCCGATGCCGCCGTAGAGCTAAAGGGCGCCGATGGGGCGGCAATCGCGCAGTACAGCGGCCAGTATGCGGATTCAAAAATGTCATTTTTTAAGATCACGGCAGCGGGAAACTACACATTAAATATTACAGCAAGAGGGGCCCTTTACTATTATTTACGGGTTGCCGTGGTAAACGCTTTCTACTAATTTCGCCATATACACCCGTTGAGCCTCCATTATGGGTCAGCGTATTGCTTTATGGAATGTAAAATAGAATATGTATTTTGCTTACTCAAATAGAAGATATATCTGGACATAAAGCGAATGCTCTTTTGTATGATCTTCATGAAGTTTCTGTTTTGCGATCAAAGCATTTTGAAACACTTAGTATATTTCTTCTCGTATGGACTGACATCCATGCGCTAACGACGCCGGTAGGGGCCAAATCGGTAAGGGCCAAAGAAAGGGTCAATTTCGAAAGCAAAACATTTCACATCACTATTTACTAGAAAATCCTGATGCAGAAAAAGAAAAGTCCTGCAATTCACAACGAATTGCAGGACTCTCCTGGTACGCCCGAAGGGACTCGAACCCCCAGCCTTCAGAACCGGAATCTGACGCTCTATCCAATTGCGCTACGGGCGCGTACCAATGTCCCGATTTGAGGGACTTTGATATTATAGCAACCTTTCGCGCTTTTGTAAAGGGGCATTTTTAATAGACCGCCGTATGCAATCTATTACAAACGGTCACGTAGTGGCGAGTCGCCGCCACGGCCATACTAATCTAAACGCATGGCCACACAGCGCAGTATGCCCATGAAAAATGGCTCAGAGTGCTATTTTAATAAGGGATGCTCCCCCAGGTGCTCGCCCGCTCCAGGTCCATAAACAGCACCCCGTCCGGCGGCAAGAAGGTAAATAGCACCACCGCGCCCCCCAGCGCCAGGGCCAGCAGCATCAGTGCCTCCGCTCTGGAGCGGATGACAGGTAGGTCCAGCATCCGCGCCAGCACAAAGCCCAGAGCCAGCATGAGTACGTATATCCCCACGTCCACCGCGGCAGACTCTCCGCCAAGGACGATGCGGTGGATATACCCCAGGCCCAGCACTCCCGCCGCCGCGATCAGGGTTGCCAGAGCCCAGGGTCCCTTCGTTTCCTTACTCTCTCCCCGGGTGAGGAACAGTCCGGCACAGAGCATGGGCCAGTAGATAAGCTTTACATGCTCCCACAGGCTCTCCTGCACCGGGGAGAACAGGGCTGTGAACACGTTGGGCAGCAACTCGTAGACAAAGTGGAGCGCCGCCCCTGCTGCCAAGGCAACGAGAAAGACAAGAAACGTCCGTTTGGGCCGCCGTTTCATATGAGACATACCCCCTTTTCCGTAATAGAATATGTCCATGAGGGACAAATCATACCGCCTGCCCAAACCAAAACCCGCCCGCGGCAGACTGCCGCGGGCGGGTTTTTCATATGCGATTACTTTTTCGCGTCCTGGATGGCGCTACCGATGGTGCGGCCACCGGCCTCCTTCGCGTGCTTGTCCACTTCCACCTGGTTCCTAGGGCTGCGGATGATGATGCCCGCCCCCTGGACGCAACCGCCGTCGCAGGCCATGCCCTCGATAAAGTTTCCGTCCAGTACTCCCTTACCCTGCTTGAGGAAGGCCAGCTTACAAGCCTCTATGCCGCTGCAGGGCACGGCCTTCAGGTCAAACTGCTCCTTGGTGACACCCTTCTCCTTGAAGGACTGGACCACCGCGCCGGTCACCCCGCCCGAGTGGGCGAAGGCCCGGCCGTAGGCGCTGGCCTCGTCCAGCGCCTCTGCCTTGAGTTTCCCAATATCGATACCCTTGGACTCGAAGAGGGGGTTCAATTCCTCGTAGGTCATTACACAATCCACTGCGCCCATGGTTTTGCCCAGGCGGAATTCCTTTTTCTTAGCCACGCAGGGGCCAATAAAGACCACCTTGGCCAGGGGGTCCGCCGCCTTGATGTGCTTGCCGATCATCACCATGGGAGACGGCGTGTGGGAGATAAGCCCAGCCTGTTCGGGGAAGTTCTTCTCCACGTAGTCCACGAAAGCGGGACAGCAGGAGGTGGCAAGCTCACCCTTCTCCAGAAGCTCCTCGCCCTCCAGGTCTGCCACCATGTCGGCGCCCAGGGCAACCTCATACACGCCATAGAAGCCCAAGGCCTTCAGCCCGGACACCATCTGCCCAAAAGACGCGGGGGCAAATTGGCCCGCGATGGAGGGGGCCACAGCGGCGTACACATGGTACCCCCAGCGCTCCGCTCCCCGAAGCATCTGCACAACGTCCACGATGTAGGATTTGTCCATGATGGCACCGAAAGGGCACTGGTAAACGCAGTTGCCGCAGGAAATGCACTTATCGTTGTCGATGCTGGCCTTCTTGTTGGGCCCCATAGAGATTGCGGAGCCCTTACAGCCCTTCTCGCAGGGGCGTAAATTCTTGGTAATGGCTCCGTAAGGACAGGCGGCCACGCACTTGCCGCAGGAGATACACTTGGAGTGATCCACCACAGACTTGTGATTCACCACGGTGATGGCGTCCTTAGGACAGGCGTGGACGCAGCGGGTGGCGATGCAGCCACGGCAGGCGGGGCCCACGGTGATTTCGGCGACGGGACACTCGTCGCAGGCCACCTCCATCACCTCAACCACGCAAGGGTTAGAGCGGTCGCCCCCCAGAGCCATCTTCACGCGGCTGGCGACCACAGCCCGCTCTTTATAGATGCAGCAGCGCATGGTGGCCTCCGGCCCGGGGACAATCCGACCTGGAATATCCCACAAATCGCCCTGGAGTTTATCCTCCCAGGCCAGGGTTGCCACCTCGCGCAGCACGTCGTTCTTCAGCTCTTGTACCTTTGTCTCAAAAACAGGCATATGCTTTTCCTCTCTCCCCACGCAGGGATGCAATTTATCCTTCTTTTTACCCCTCCATTTTACGTTTTTCCCCCCTTGTTGTCAACGCGGCGGCCCCCTATCCATGGATTTTAGGCATTTGGTCCAACATCCCGTATGCTCTCTTCTTTTTTTATGGTATAATCCTTATAAAATCTGCTCACGGGAGGTATTCCCATGTCTGAAAACCCACTCCGGCAGGTGCCAAAAATGGATCTGCTGCTCTCCCACCCCATTCTGGAGCGGGCGGATCTGCCCCGGTCCGCTCTCCGCCAGGCGGCCCGCAGCTGTCTGGACGGCCTACGCGCCAGCCTGAAGGCCCGGCCCGGCCAGGTCGTCCCCTCTATGGAGGAGCTGGCCCGCCGTACGGCAGAGCTGGCCGCCCTGGCTGCCCGGCCCCATCTCCGCCGGGTAGTCAACGCCACCGGCGTGGTGCTGCACACCAACCTGGGCCGGGCTCCCCTGGCAGAAGCGGCGGCCCAGGCCGCTTACGAGGCCGCACGGGGATACTCCAATTTGGAGTACGACGTGGAATCGGGCCGCCGGGGCGACCGGCACGCCCATGTGGAAGACCTTCTCTGCAAGCTCACCGGGGCGGAGGCCGCTATCGCCGTCAATAACAATGCCGCCGCCGTTCTCCTCATGCTGTCGGCATTGGCGGCGGGCAAGGGGGTGGCCGTCTCCCGGGGTGAACTGGTGGAGATCGGCGGCGGTTTCCGGGTACCAGACGTCATGGCTCGAAGCGGCGCGGAGCTTATTGAGGTAGGCACCACCAACAAGACCCGCCTCTCCGACTACGAGAGGTCCGTCATCCGGCAGGGGGCGGGGGCTCTTTTAAAGGTGCATCCCAGCAACTATGAGATCGTCGGTTTCACGGAGGAGACTTCCCTCTCAGATCTGTTCCATTTGAAACAGAGATATAGCATCCCTCTCCTCTATGACCTGGGGAGCGGAGCGCTGACAAAGGCCTATCTCCCCTTCCTGCCCGACGGGCCCACGGTATCGGAGGCTTTGGCGGCGGGGTGCGACGCGGTGTGCTTCTCCGGGGACAAGCTGCTGGGCGGGCCCCAGGCGGGTATCGCCGTGGGAAAAAAGGTGTGCATCGATGCAATGAAAAAGGACCCGCTGGCCCGGGCCTTACGCATCGACAAGCTCTCTCTTGCCGCGCTGGAGGCCACCCTCCTGCTCTGCGCCGACCCGGCGGAGGGCAGGGTGCGTGTACCCACCCTCGCCATGCTCAGCGCCTCATCCGAGCAGCTCAAGGTCAGGGCCGGGGAGCTGGCCGGACGGCTGGCGGCACTTTCCAACCGGCGGTTCACCGTGGAGGTGCTGCCTACAGAGGGGCAGGTGGGGGGCGGCGCCATTCCAAACCGGGCCCTCCCATCCTTCGCTGCGGCCCTTACGCCCGGGGACGGGGACCTCTCCCAGCTGGAGGGGCTGCTGAGGAACTGGAGCACTCCCATCGTCGCCCGGGTGTCCCACGGAAAGCTCCTGCTGGACGTACGTACCCTTACGGCGGAGGACGTGGACGAGATCGTGGAGGCTCTTGCAAATGGCTGACTTCATATTAGGAGTTGCCGGGCACGTGGACCACGGTAAGACCGCCCTCACCCTCGCCCTCACCGGCGTGGATACCGACAAGCTGGCCGAGGAGAAACGCCGGGGTCTCACAATTGAGACCGGCTTTGCCCCCTTCCCCCTGCCGGACGGCGGGGTGGCTGCACTGGTGGACGTGCCCGGCCACGAGGCCTTTTTGCGTAATATGCTCTCGGGTGCGGCGGGGCTGGACGCAGCGATCCTCACCGTGGCGGCCGACGACGGCGTGATGCCCCAGACCAGGGAGCACCTGGACATCTGCACCCTGCTGGGGGTGGGACTGGGTCTGGTGGTCATTACGAAATCCGACCTTGCCGACGAAAGCCGCCTGGCCCAAGTGCGGGAGGAGGTCGCCCTGCTGACAGCGGGGAGCTTTCTGGAGGGCGCGCCCGTTCTCCCCGTGTCGGTCCGTACGAGCATTGGGTTGGAGGCCCTGCGCACCGCCATCGCCGCTCTCGCTACTGCGCCCCGCTCCTCCCGGGCGGAGGATATGCCCTTCCGCTTGAACATCGATCGGGTCTTCACCAGGGAGGGGTTTGGCACCATCATCACCGGCACGATAACGAGCGGGGCGGTGTCAGCCGGGGACGAGCTGGTGCTTTATCCCTCGGGAAAGCCCGTCCGGGTGCGGGGTCTCCAGAGCCACGGGGTGGAAATCGCCCGGCTCAGCGTGGGCCGCCGGGCTGCACTCAATCTGTCCGGAGTGGACCGGGATGAGGTGAGCCGAGGAGACACAATAGCCTCGTCCGGTTCCATGGACCTCACCGATTTTGTGGAGGCTGAGCTCACCCTTCTTCCTCACGCCGCCCCCCTCAAGACCGGGACGCGGGTCCGACTCTACCAGGGAACCCGGGAACTGCTGTGCCGATGCACCCTGCGGGGGCGCAAGGTCCTCCTCCCCGGAGCGTACTGTGCCGTCCGGCTCCGGTTGGAGGCTCCCATGGCGGCCCGGCAGGGAGACCGTTTCGTCGTGCGCACCCTCTCCCCCGCCGCCACGGTGGGGGGCGGAATCTTTCAGGCGCTGACTCCGGCCGAGCGGCAGAAAGAAACGCCCGACCCGTTGGAGCTGCTGGCGCAGTACCACGTCCGCTACCCATTAAGGGACGGTATGAACCGGGGGGAGCTGCTGCAAAAATGCGGCGGGAAGACCGCACTGCTGGAGGCTCTGGCCGCCCGGGGGGCAATCAAACTCCGAGGGGGCGTGGCGGCCCTGCCTGGTTTCCGGCCCAAGTATACCCCGGAGCTTGCGAAGGTCCGGGACCAGATCGAGGTGTACTACCGCCGCGCGGGACTTGCGCCCGAGGAGAACGAAACCGTGGACGCGTCTATGGGCGGCGAGGTCATGGAGAAGCTGGTACGGGACGGAATACTGGTTCCCCTGGGGGGGCGGCACCGGGTCCACCGGGTCTATTATCGACGGGAAGAAGAGGCTCTGAGGGCCCTGGCAGAGCGGGAAGGAGTCATTGCCCTGGGACAGTACCGGGATATGTTGGGCGTTTCACGTAAGTACGCGCTGCTGCTGCTGGAGCAGTTCGACAGAGCGGGGGTCACGGTGAAACAGGGGGATTGCCGGGTCCTGGCCGGGCATTGAAAAAGGCGGGGCGGCGTGGTAAAGTAGGAGAGAGCGTTCTACCCACCGAGTGGAGCAGAATGCTCCTATGGGGTCCAGGGGCCCTGGCGCTTTTCCCCGCCGCGCAGGCGCGCCCCCGCAGGGCGGGAGCCCTCCGACGACGGACATGACAAATCATATCCCTACAAGGAAGGAAGTCTCCGCTCGGCTGCGCCGGGTACCGTGAATCAAGCTATATGGGAGCAGAAGGGTATCTGGTGAGCCCCACGGTCTTCAAAACCGCTGAGGGACGGTGGACCCGTCCTGGTGAGTTCGATTCTCACCTGCTCTCGCCACAAAAAGAAGCGTTGATCACCCGGGAGCAGGCGGATAATGACACAGCGGAGCGAAAACGCAGAAGGGGCCGCGCCCCTGGCGCGTTTTTGCGCAGTCGGAGGAGTTATACGCCGTCGCGGAGGGTGCGAAACGTGACAAAAAAAGCGTTGAGCCGCCGAGCTGGGGAGCTTTGCCCGGAGTCGGAGGGAAAGCGACCCGCCCGCGAGGCGTGACAAGAGAGGAGCTGAGCCCGGTGAAGCAGAACAAGCGGACCTCCTCCCTGCGATGGCAGATGACGGCGATGATGCTGGGGGCCTGGCTGGTGCCGGTGGCGTTGGTGCTGGCCGTCATGTTCTGGTACATCTCAGACAGCCTGAGCATCCGCACCGCGCAGAGCCTCTCCGACCAGTTCGAGGTGACGGTACGGATGTGCGGGGACCGGCTGGACAGCGCGGTGGAGTCCTCGCGCCTTGCCACCTACAGCCCCGACATCACCGACGCGTGGAGCCGCTATCAGGCGGGTGGCCCCTACTCCGACCTCTACTGGAACAGCCGGACCTTCTTAAACCGCCAGTATGGGTATGACAGCCGGTTCCGTTTCACCGTCCTATGGTTTGCAGACGACCCGGACCGGCGGGGCCTATCCACCATAACGGAGACGGCAGGAGAGGGGTACGCCCAGGTGAACCGATACTGGCGCAGCGACCATCAGGCGGTGAAGGAGTTTGCCGAGACGCTGGACACCTCTGTGGGCTTTCTCCCTCTGGGGGAGGAACTCTACCTGGTGCGCAACCTGAAAAGCTCCTCCTATGAGACCATTGGCACTTTGGTGCTGGCCTTGGACCCAGACTACTACTTCAGCGATTTAGCCGCCTACCCCTGGTGCTCCGACCTGACGGTGACCTTCAACGGCGCCTTCCCGGTGGCGGTGAAAGGGGCGGGGGCATTTCCCCGGGACTTCGGCCTGGGAGCAACTGCCTCCGGCCTGAGCTGGGGAGGGGACAAGAGCGCTATTTACCAGGTGGCGACGGGGAAGGGCTACACCATGTCGGCCCTGGCTCAGGTGGACGTGACCGTCCTTCTCTCCCAGTTTTCGGGGTACAAATGGCTCCTTTTCGCCATGCTGATGCTGCTGCTGCCTCTTCTGCTGCTGGTGTTCCGATTCTTCCGGCGGCGCATCTCCCAGCCCATCGACGTAATGATGGCGGGGGCCCGGGAAATCGAGGCGGGAAAGCTGGGCTACCAGATGGACTACCGGGCCGACAGCCTGGAATTTCAGTATCTGACCGACTCCTTCAACCACATGTCGGGCCAGCTCCAGTACCAGTTCGACCGGCTCTATCAGGAGGAACTCGCCCTGCGGGACGCCCGGATCAAGGCCCTGCAGGCCCACATCAACCCCCACTTTCTCAACAACACCCTGGAGATCATCAACTGGGAGGCCCGGATGAACGGGAACGCCAAGGTGTCCAAGATGATTGAAGACCTGTCCACCGTGCTGGACGCCGCCGTGGACCGGGACAAGCGGCCCGAGGTACGCCTTGCCGAAGAGATGACCTATGTGACGGCCTATCTGCACATCATCATGGAGCGGTTTGGCCGGCGGCTGAGCGTCAACGTTGACATTCCCGACGTACTGATGGACTGCATGGTGCCCCGGCTCATCCTCCAGCCCGTCATTGAAAACGCGGTGGAACACGGCATTGGCCCCGGCGGCTTTGGCAACATCACCCTGCGGGGGCGGCGGAGCGGAGAATTTCTCCTGCTTGACACCGAGAACGACGGCGGCCTCTCTCCCGAGGACGAACACCGGATCGAAACACTTCTCTCCCCGGACTATGACGCGGCGCGGGAGCCCTCCCGCAACGTGGGTATCTCCAATGTAAACCAGCGCCTGCGCATCCTCTACGGCCCCCCCTGCGGGCTGACCATCACCAGGAGTGAGGGAGACCGGGTGGTGGCCCGCATCACCATCGCCCTCCACACGGAAAAATAGCCCCGCTGTCCATGCCCACCCACCGCGTCATATGGATCGATATGGCGCGTGGGCGGGCTTTTTTATGCCTTTTGCTGTAATTTGTCTCTTTTTGTCCTTGTTTTACCGGCACGCCAATCAAATGCAACAAATGGCAAGGCGGGCTATTGGGTTTTTTTCAAAATCGTGTAATATAAAATTTGAACAAAGAGGAAACCGCGTGCTCCCCAATATTTTATGGAGGTTGTACTATGAAAGCGAAAAGAATCCTTGCTCTGTCCCTTTCCGCAGCTTTGACCCTGTCGCTCCTGGCCGGCTGCACCGGTGGAAACTCAGGTGGCAGCGCATCTCCCTCCCCCAGCGGCAGCACCAAGCCCTCCGACTCCACCGAGCCCTCTAAATCCGTGGAGCTGACGGTGGTCACCTCCTACGGCGGCGACGACGGCAACCGCATCAATTATGAGAACGCCATCAAGGGCTACGAGGATGCCAGCGGTAACAAGATACTGGACGCCTCCGGCACCTCCAATGAGGAGTGGAAGGCCAAGATCCTCACCGACTTCCAGACCGGGGCCGAACCCGACGTGCTCTTCTACTTCACCAACGCCGACGCCGAGCCCTTCATCTCCGCGGGCAAGGTGGTGGACCTGGCCACCATACAGGCCGAATATCCCGAATATGGCGGCAATATGAAGGACTCCATGCTGGCGGTGGCAAAAGACGGCAAGAACTACGCTCTCCCTTCCTCCGGTTTCTGGGAGAACATGTTTGTGAATACCAAGGTTCTGGCTGCCGCGAACGTTAAGGTTCCCGGCCCCGACTATACTTGGGACCAGTTCCTGGCCGACTGCGAGGCCATCAAGAACGCGGGGTACACCCCCATCGCCTGCTCCCTCTTCGAGGTGCCCCACTACTGGTTTGAGTTCATGGTGATGAACAGCGGCACCAGCGCCACCCAACTCGATATTCCCACCATTGGCGCCGACGGCAAGCTGGACGCGGTAGGCCAGAAGTGGGTAGACGGCCTGAACGACATCAAGACACTCTATGAGAAGGGCTACTTCCCCGAGAACACGCTTACCGCCACCGACCCCGAAACTGTCCAGATCTTCTCCGACGATGAGGCCGCGTTCCTCATCGACGGCTCTTGGAAGGTCGGTCACTTCGTAGAGAACTACAGCGACAAGCTGGACAACTACGCCCTCGCATATGTGCCCGGCAAGGGTGAGCGCAAGGCTACCGACATCATCGGCGGCATCTCCATGGGCTACTTTATCACCAAGAAGGCCTGGGACGACCCCGCCAAGCGCGACGCCGCCGTGAAGTTTGTCGAGCATATGACCTCCGATGAGGTCCTGTCTACTTTCGTCACCACCGAGGTCACCGCCCTGAAGAACGGCGCTTCCCCCGCCGGACTCAATCCCCTCCAGCAGTCCGCCGCCGATGCCAACGCCAACGTCACCAGCGTCATCGGCGCGGTGCAGGACAGCATCACCAAGGAGGCCAAAGGCGAGCTCTTTGCCGATGTGCAGAAGGTGGTTACCGGGCAGATGACCGCTGAGGAGGCCGTCATCGCCGCCATCAAGCTCAACTAGTCAACATGCCGAAGGAAAGGGGCTGCGTTCGGCAGCCCCTTTCCTTCTAAAAAAACTTCGCCTTTCGCACGCCCCGCGGGCGGGTCGATAAGACGTACGACTGCGCCAAGACCCATCCGGCCCCTCCGGGGCCTCCTTGGGCTCTTGGCTCCGCTCCCGTCTTATCTCCCCTGCTCGGCGGCTTAGCGTTTCTTTCTTGAGGAGTGAGTAAATTATGGGCGGCTCCACGCTGTACAAAAAGAAAGGGCCCCTGGTGGTCTTCCTGGTCCCAGCCTTTCTCTTTTTGATCGTATACCTCTACTACCCCTTCGTTCAGAACATCATCAACAGCTTTTGCGCCATCGGAGGCCTGGGCATGCCCGCCACGGGCGTCAATGAGCCCTGGTACTTGAACTTTGTCACCCTGTGCACCGACCCCTATCTCCGTACGGCGCTGTGGAACACCTTGCTTCTCACTGCGTGCACTATCGTTTTTCAGGTGGGCATCGCCCTGGTGCTGGCCCTGCTTGTGGACAGTATCCGTGTAGGTGCCCAGGTCTTCCGCACCCTGTACTTCTTCCCCATTGTCATCTCGGCCACCGCCTTAGGGCTGATGTTCAACCTCATCTTCCTCTTCAAAGGGGGAATGGTGAACCAACTCCTTCTGAGCATGGGGGCCATCACTAAGAACATCGACTGGAAAGACCAGGCCCACTTCCTCTTCACCATGTTCATGCCCGTCATGTGGCAGTATGTCGGTTTTTACTTCGTAATTCTGGTCACCGGGCTCAATAACATCTCCCAGGACCTATATGAGGCCGCCGCGCTGGACGGGGCGTCTGGCATCAAGGTGGTGCGGTACATCTCCCTGCCCATGCTGCGAAACGTCCTGTGCACTTGCCTGGTGCTGGCCATTACCGGAGCGCTGAAGGTCTTCGACCTGCCGTGGGTCATGTTCGGCGCAGGAATGCCCCAGAACCTGGGCTGGCTCACCGGCACCTATATGTACGACCAAACCTTCAACCGCGGCAATGTGGACTATGGCTCCACAATCGCCATTCTAATCGTGGTGCTGGGCGTGGTGCTCAGCAACGTCTCCAACCGGATTTTCCGGCCCCGGGACGACATTTAAGGGAGGGGAAGAGCAGTAATGGCACTGAATACAAGACGCTTTAAACCCTCCAAGCTCGTTACTTACGTGGTCCTCTGTTTTTGGGCAATCACCACTCTCTACCCCTTTGTTTGGGTCATCCTCAACTCCTTCCGCGAGACGGGGCTCATCCGGCAGGACTCCTTCTCCATCCCCATGCTAGGCAGCGGCTTTACTTTGGAAAATTACCAGCTCGCCATGAGCCGGTTTGACTTTAAGAACGCCTACCTCAACAGCCTCATCGTATCGGTGACAGTGACCATCGTGGTGGTCATTCTGGCGGGGCTGGCGGCTTACGGAATGGTGCGCTACCGGTTCCGGGGCCGCACCCTGCTCTACAGTCTCATTATGGCGGGGATGATGTTTCCGGTCTTCTCCACCATCATCCCGGTGTACAGCATGGAGGTAGCCTGGGGCATCGCGGGCACATCCAACCGCTGGCTCTCTCTCCTGGCTACTATTTTGCCTCAGATTGCGGGCAACCTGTGCTTTGCCACCATCGTCCTCATGGGGTTCATCGAGTCGGTCCCCATCGAGCTGGAGGAGAGCGCGTACCTGGACGGGTGCAACGTCTTCCAGGTGTACTTCCACATCATCATCCCGGCAGCCAAATCCTCTTTTGCCACGGTTGCCATCTTCTCCTTCCTATGGAGCTATAACGACCTCTTCACCCAGAGCTTTTTCCTGCGCATCCCGCGCAACCGCACCATCACCCTTCTTCTCAATGAGATCTCCTCTCAGGCGGGGGTCAACTACGGGCTGATGGCGGCGTCGGTGGTTGTCATCGTGATCCCGGTGCTCTTCGTATATGTACTTTTGCAGAAACACATCATCAAGGGCCTGACGGCGGGGGCCATTAAGGGGTAGAGGCGCTGAGCGCGGCAAATGCACAACTGCGGCGGGGGCTTGCCCCCGCCGCTCCTTTATGCTATGATAAAATTGCCAAAGAAAGGGGGCTCCCCCATGTATAAGGTAGTCATTATTGATGACGAATCCATCATCGTGGAGGGCCTGAAACGGGTGGTGGACTGGGACAAGTTCCGCTGCCAGGTGGTCGCCACAGGGCACGACGCACACTCCGGTGCGGCGTCCATCCGGTCGCATAAGCCCCACATCGTCTTCACCGATATCAAGATGCCCAACGAGGACGGCCTCACCATGCTTGCGGGGCTGAAGTCTGAATTCCCCGATATGCTGGTCACCGTGCTCACCGGCTACCGGGACTTTGAATACGCCAAGGAAGCCATCAGCCTGGGGGTGGCCCGGTTCCTTCTCAAGCCCTCCAAAATGGATGAGCTGGAGGAAGCGCTCATCTACATGACCGGCGTGCTGGACAGGCAGCAGCCCCGGAAGGAACCGGAGACTGAGCCTCCTGCCGCTGAGAGTGCCGCGGGGGACGCGGCTAACAGTTTCTTGGCCCGGCAGGCCCATGCCTATATGAAGGAGCATTACGCCGAAAAAATATCTCTTCAGGACGTAGCCGACCACTGCTATGTGAGCCAATGGCACCTCTCCAAGCTCCTGCACAAGCACCTGGGAGAGGCGTTCTACGACCTGCTCAACGGCATTCGGGTGGACAGGGCTAAGGTTTTACTGGAAGACCCGTCCCTGCGCATCAGCGAAATCGCCGCCATCGTAGGGTACGCCGACACGGCCCACTTCTCCCGGGTCTTCAAAAAATGTGTGGGCCTCTCGGCTGGCGACTACCGCAACACCCATTGTGTGGGAAAGTAAAAAGAGGCTCTATTTCACCCCGGAATTGGCAATTCTAGTATACATCAATTAACGGAGGTACTCGCCAATGAGAAAGTCCATCAAAAATAACGTATCCTGGGTGGGAAAAATCGACTGGGAGCTGGAGTTCTTCCACGGGGCGGACTACTCCATTAACCATGGCTCCAGCCAAAACGCCTACCTCATCGAAGAGGAGAAGACGGTGCTGATCGACACCGTCTGGAGGCCGCACTCCTCCGAGTTTGTGGACAATCTGGCATATGAGGTGGACCTCAAAAAGATCGATTTCATCGTGATGAACCACGGCGAGGTGGATCATAGCGGCTCCCTCCCCGCGCTGATGGAGAAGATTCCCGGCACCCCCATCTATTGCACCGCCAACGCCGTCAAATCCTTGGCGGGCCAGTACCACCACCCGGAGTGGAATTTCCGTGTGGTCAAGACCGGGGACGCGGTGGACGTGGGCAACGGAAAGCAGCTTGTCTTCGTGGAGATGAAAATGCTCCACTGGCCCGACAGCATGGCCACCTACCTGACAGGGGACAATATTCTCTTCTCCAACGACGCCTTCGGCCAGCACTACGCGGTAGAGGAGCTCTTCAACGACAAGGCGGATGCCTGCCTCCTCTGGGCCGAGGCGCAGAAGTACTACGCCAATATCCTCAACCCCTTCTCCCCCTTCGTAAAGAAGAAGATCGAGGAAATTCAAGGCTTGAGGCTCCCCATCGACATCATCGCCCCCAGCCACGGTTCGGTCTGGCGGGAGAACCCCCTACAGATCGTGGAGAAGTACTACGAATGGTCCCAGGACTACCGGGAGGACCAGGTCACAATCGCCTACGATACCATGTGGGACGGCACCATGCAGCTTGCCCACAAGATCGGCGCAGAGGTTGCCCGCCTCTCCCCCTCCACCAAGGTCAAGATTTTCAACATCTCCAAAACCAACAAAAACGACATCATGACCGAGGTGTTCAAGTCCAAGGCCATCGCCGTTGGCTCCCCAACCGTGGGGCAGGACATCCTCTCCTCGGTGGGCGGGTGGCTGGACTTTCTGAAGGAGCTAAAGTTTAAGGGCAAAAAGGCTGCCGTCTTCGGGTGCTACGGTTGGAGCGGCGAGAACACCAAGGTCCTCCGGGAGAGACTGACCGGAGCCGGTTTCGCGGTGGCGGAGCCCGAGATCCGGTGCAATTGGAATCCCCAAGAGGACAGTTTCAGCAAGGCCGAGGCCGTCGCCAGGGCCCTATGCGAATAAGCCGCCGCACAAAAGGAGACGCCCCCATGGACGTCTCCTTTTGTGCGGCTAGTGCTCCGCCGCTTCGGCCTCCTCCTTGGTTCTATGGACGGTACCATGGGGATGGTGAGGAGGCGCGTAGACGCTGGACAGCTTGAGGGGGCAGACTCCGACGTTGACAATATTGTGCCACTGGCCTGCGGGTACGAAAATAGCATCGTTTTGCCAAATCTGCCGCTGGGCGGTGAGCTGGTTTTCACACCTGCCCATCTTCACCAGGCCCATTCCCGCCTCCACCCGGATGTACTGGTCGGTATCGGGGTGGATCTCCACACCGATCTCGCCCCCGGCGGGGATGCTCATCAGGGTGAGCTGGAGGTGAGAGCCCGTCCACAGCGCCGTGCGGAAGAATGGGTTGCCTCTGGCCGCGGCGTTTACGTCAGTGACGTAGGGCTGGGGGCCAAAATCGGTGATTACCCCGGGGCGGGGATTTTGATTGCATGAACAATTTTGTTCCATAGAAACGCCTCCCGGTCTTATTCATCCCCATCCTATGCAAAGACGCCTAGTTATGTCCTTATGAAAAGGAGCCGACAGATCACGTAATCTGTCGGCTCCTTTTCATTTTTGTACAATTACTTATGCCTTATCGCTCTTCAAAATCACGGTTTCGTAGGGAAAGAGGACACCGTTGTAGCGTCCGCGGCCATAGTTGGAGAGGACGAGGGCGCCCTTGGCCCCCATGTGGGCTGGCTTATCGGAGAGGTTGATGGCCACCAAATGGCTCTTTCCCCGGCGGTAGACGAAGATCTGGTCGGTGATTTTGAGCAGCTTGAACTCCCCCTCCAGAAGGTCGGGGGTGTCTTTCCGTAGGGCAATCATGGTCTTGTACCAGCTGCGGACCGACTCTGGGTCGTCTTTCTGAGCGGCAAAATTGATTTCCTTGTGGTTACCGTTGACGCCCAACCAGGGCTTTCCGGTGGTAAAGCCGCCGTTCTCGCTCCCATCCCACTGGTAGGGGGTTCGGGCGTTGTCTCTGCTGGTGGAGCGCATCATCCTCCAGCGGTACCAGGCGGGAATGCGCATACTCTTGGCCATGGCGTCCACGTTGCGGCTCTCCACGTCATCCAGATCGTCCATTTTCTTGAAGTCAAAATTGGTCATGCCGATCTCCTGGCCCTGGTAGATGAAAGGGGTGCCACGGAGGGTGAGCAGGAGGGTGGCGAGGCACTTGGCGCTTTTCTCCCAGTAGTCCTTCTCGTCCCCGAAACGGGAGACGGAGCGGGGCTGGTCGTGGTTTTCGAGGTAGAGGGCATTCCAGGAAAGCTCCTCCTGCCACTTGGTCAGCGCCTCGAAGAAGAGCTTGGGCCGGAACGCCCTGCGAAACCACTTGACGAAGACCTGGTCGGTCTCCATGTGCTCGAAGGGGAAGACCTCGTCGAGTTCCCGCCGGGCGGGGTCGGTGAAGTCGTGGGCAATCTGGGGGGTGAGGAAGACGGTCTCCCCTACGGTGAAGGAGTCATATCCGTCCAGCACCTCGGTGCGGAGGCGGCGGAGAATGTCGTGAGTGCCGGGCTGGGAGAGGTAGTGCTCGCTCCCCGTGAGGGCGAGCTGTTTCTTCCCGTCAGCCAGAGAGCTCTTGTACAGGATGTTGACCACATCGCACCGGAACCCCGCCACCCCCTTGTCCAGCCAGAAACGAAGAATCTGCTTCACCTCGGTCATAACCTGGGGGTTCTGCCAGTTCAGGTCGGGCTGGCCCTTGGCGAAGAGGTGGAGATAGTACTCGCCGGAGAGCTCGTCAAACTCCCAGCACTTCTCGGCGAAAAAGCTTGTCCAGTTGTTGGGGGAGCCTCCCTCGGGCTTACCTTTGCGCCAGATATAGTAGTCTCGGTAGGGGCTGTCCTTGTCCCGACTCTGCTGAAACCAGTGGTGCTGGTCGCTGGTGTGGTTGACTACCAGGTCCATGATGATCTTGATGTCCCGCGCCGCGGCCTCGGCAATCAGAGTCTCCATATCTGCCATGGTACCGTACTCGGGGTTGATATTGCGATAATCCGAGATGTCATAGCCGTTATCCTTGTTGGGGGAACAATACACCGGGGAGAGCCAGATGGCCCCCACCCCCAAATCGGCAAGCTCATCCAGGCGGCTGATGATGCCGGGGAGGTCCCCGAGGCCGTCACCGTTGCTGTCCTGAAAACTGCGGGGGTATATCTGATAGATGACTCGTTCTTTCCACCACTGCGCCATGGTATTCCACGTCCTCCCATATCTTATGAATTCCTATGTCTATGATACGCCGTCAGCGGCGGCGTGCCCAGTCCTCCTCCATGGTGCGCTTAGGCCGGGCATTGACCTCGCCCTCCTTCTCCCTTAGCCAGGCACGCAGGACTTCGATGCCATCGTCCTCCATGGGGAAGGTCTGCTGCTCCTCGATAGTAGAGAGGTCGTAGCTCCAGGGCCCCTCCCAGATCTCGGCGGTCAGGAGGCCGTCCCCGGGGGTGACCTTGAAACGGAGCCGCCCGTCGCTGGCGATCCACGTGTTTTCATTTTGAAAATGGGACAGGACGGGCAGGAAAATTTCTCCCATGATGGTTTTCCTCCGGTGTAATTTCCATATTTTTTATAGCAAACAGCGCTTTTCGCGCGTTTTTTGCTCTATGCCTTATTTTAACACAAGTGCGCCCCTTTGTATAGAATCTTCCCTTCTTCCATATCCTTGGTATAGGTTCAAAGATACGAGAATGGAGGAACAATTCCATGAAAAAAATAATGGCGGCGCTGCTGTGCGCTTCCCTTTTGATTGGCGCCATCCCGCCCGCCTCCGCCGAAGAGGCGGAGCCCTCTATGGCCGTCTCTCCCCCGGTGGACTGCGCCGCCGCCGTGCTGATGGAGAAGGAGACGGGCACCGTCCTTTTCGAGCAAAGCTCTCATGATAAGCTGGAGCCAGCCAGCGTCACCAAGGTGATGACCATTCTCCTGGTGATGGAGGCTATCGACGCTGGACGGCTGAGCCTTACCGATCTGGTCACTGTCTCGGCCCGGGCCGCCTCCATGGGGGGCAGCCAGGTCTACCTGAAGGAGGGCGAGCAGATGACGGTGAACGATATGCTCAAGGCCGTGTGCGTCGCCTCGGGAAACGATGCGTCGGTGGCTCTGGCTGAGCATCTGGCCGGCAGCGAGGAGGCCTTCGTCCAGAAGATGAACCAGCGCGCCGCCGAGTTGGGCATGACCGACACCAGCTTCTTAAACTGCACAGGTCTGCCCGCCGCCGGGCACCTCACCAGCGCCTACGACATCGCCCTGATGAGCCGTGAGCTCTTAAAACACCCCTCGGTCCGCGCATATACCACCATCTGGATGGACTCCCTGCGGGATGGGGCTTTCCAGCTTGCCAACACCAACAAGCTCATCCGTTTCTACGAGGGGGCCACCGGACTGAAGACCGGCTCCACCGACTCGGCTCTCTACTGCCTGTCCGCCACGGCGGAGCGGGAGGGGATGGAACTCATCGCCGTGGTACTCAAGAGCCCCAGCTCGGACAAGCGGTTTGAGAGCGCCAAGTCAATGCTCAACTTTGGCTTCGCAAATTACACGCTTTTAGACGTCTACCCTAACGCGGCCCTGCCACCCATCGACGTGCTGCTGGGGGTCTCCTCACAGGTACAGCCCAAACTGGCCCGGTCAAGCCGCATCCTCATTCCGAAGTCCGACCTGAACAATGTGAACACTGAGCTGCATCTATCCGAAAACGTGGAGGCCCCCGTGGAGGCGGGCCAGAAACTGGGTGAGATGGTGGTCACCGTCAACGGTGCGGAGCGGGAGACCATTCCTATCATCGCCTCTGAAGGCGTGGCGCGCCTCACCGTCCCTGGCATCTTCAAGAAGTTCCTGCGCCAGCTCTTTATGGCGGGATAAGCTTACCCCCCCCTTTTACAGTCCCCTTACCCGGACTGCAAAAGGGGAGTTTTATTGCCAAAAACACCCCCAAAGGATTTGCTTTTTTATTTCATCTGAAATGGGAACATTCCCTTGACGGCTTTCCCCATGCGTTGTATAATTTATACAAATATTACCCTTCTAGAAAACCGCTTTGTGGCAAATTGACAAGCTCAATTGTGATCGCTTTTGACGTTTTGTAAAAATTACCAAAGAAATTTTGGAGGTGCTCCCATGCCTATGCAAAGCTCGACGTCGCCCATCGGCGCGGAGGATAGTCCTAAAAGTACATTTCTCCGGGGTGATAGCTGCCGCGCCTACGATTACCTGGGCGCCCACCCCGAGACACGCAGCGGCGAGGCGGGCTATCTGTTCCGGGCCTGGGCCCCCCACGCGGATCTGGTGGCCGTCATGGGTGACTTCAACGGCTGGAGTGAGACAAGCCACCCCCTCTCTCCCCTGGGCGGCGGAATATGGGAGGGTTTCGTCCCTGGTCTGAGCCAGTATGATATTTACAAATACGCCGTACATACCCCGGACGGACACGTCCTCGCCAAGAGCGACCCCTATGCCTTCCATGCCGAGACCCGGCCGGGCAACGGCTCCAAGCTGTACGACCTCGCAGGCTACCAGTGGAGGGATGCCTCCTGGCTCAACTGGCGAAAAGGGACCCCGGTGTACGAGAAACCACTGAACATCTATGAGATGCACCTGGGCTCCTGGCGGCGCACCGGCGAGGGTGAGTTTTTAAGCTATAGGGACATCGCCCAGTGGCTGGTACCCTATGTCAAGGAAATGGGCTTTACCCACGTGGAGCTCATGCCGGTGACCGAGCACCCGCTGGACGCCTCCTGGGGCTACCAGTGCACCGGGTACTTCGCTGCCACCAGCCGGTTCGGCACGCCCCACGATTTGATGTACCTCATCGACTCCCTCCATCAGGCGGGGGTAGGGGTCATCCTGGACTGGGTGCCCGCCCACTTCCCCAAGGACGCTTTCGGCCTCTACGAGTTCGACGGCACTCCCTGCTACGAGTACGCCGACCCCCGGAAGGGGGAGCACGCAGACTGGGGCACCCGGGTCTTCGACTACGGGAGGAGTGAGGTGCGCTCCTTTCTCTTCTCCTCGGCCATGTTCTGGCTGGAAGAGTACCACATCGACGGCCTGCGGGTGGACGCGGTGGCGAGTATGCTCTACCTAGACTACAGCCGCAACGCGGGCGAATGGGTCCCCAACATCCACGGCGGGCGGGAAAACCTGGAGGCCATCGATTTCCTCCAGAAACTCAACACCCACGTCTTCGCCGCCCACCCGGACGCGCTGATGGTAGCGGAGGAGTCCACCTCCTGGCCCTTGGTGAGCCACCCAGTGGATCAGGGCGGCCTGGGCTTTAACCTCAAGTGGAATATGGGCTGGATGAACGACATCACCCACTACATGAAGTTAGACCCCTACTTCCGTCAGTACCACCACAAGGATATCACCTTTTCCTTTGTGTACGCCTTTTCGGAGAATTTCATCCTTCCCCTCTCTCACGACGAGGTGGTACATATGAAGGGCTCCTTCCTCAATAAGATGCCGGGACCTTACGAGGGGCAATTTGCCGGAGTGCGGGCCTTCTACACCTACATGCTCACCCATCCTGGCAAAAAGCTCTTGATGATGGGCAGCGAGTTCGGCCAGTGGAACGAGTGGCACTTCGAGCAGTCCCTTGACTGGCACCTGCTGGGAAACAAGCCCAACCGTGACCTTCAAACCTTTTTCAAGGCGGCCAACGCCTTCTACTTAGAGCACAAGGAACTGTGGGAGCTGGACTTCTCCTGGGAGGGGTTCCAGTGGGTCTGTGCCGACGACAACGGCAATAACTGCGCCAGTTTCCTTCGCAAGGACAAGGCGGGCGGCACCCTGCTGGTGGTGTGCAACTTCTCTCCCGTCCATCTGCCGGAGTACCGCTTGGGTGCGCCGACGCCGGGGGATTACCAGTGCATCTTCAATGCCGACGACTCGCTCTATGGCGGCGAGGGGCTGGGGGACCACGGCCCCCTCTCTGCCGTGGCGGAGCCCTGCCATGGCTTTGACCAGTCTCTGGTCATCGACCTGCCTCCTATGAGCGGGGTCATCTACCGGTGTGTGAAGGAGCGAAAGCCCCTCCCCAAGGAGCAGATCAAAAATCAAGCACTACCTGATGTGAGGTGTTCAGTATGAAGAAGGAAATTGTAGCCATGCTGCTGGCGGGCGGACAGGGAAGCCGCCTGTACGCGCTGACGAGCCACGTGGCAAAGCCCGCCGTCCCCTTTGGCGGCAAGTACCGCATCATCGACTTCCCGCTGAGTAACTGCGTCAACTCCGGCATTGACACAGTGGGCGTGCTGACCCAGTACCGCCCCCTGGAGCTCAACACTTACATCGGAAGCGGGCAGCCCTGGGACCTGGACCGTTCCGACGGCGGGGTACATATCCTGCCCCCCTATATGCGCGAGGGGGACCAGGGCACCTGGTATAAGGGCACGGCCAACGCCATCTACCAGAATATGAGCTTTTTGGAGCAGCACGACCCCGAGTACGTAGTCATCCTCAGCGGCGACCACATCTACAAGATGGACTACCGCGACATGCTTAAGCGGCATAAGGACTCTAACGCCGCCGCTACCATCGCGGTGCTGGAGGTGTCGAAGGAGGAGGCCTCCCGTTTCGGCATTATGAATGTGGACGAGGCTGACCGCATCTACGAATTTGAGGAGAAACCCAAGGTGCCCAAGTCCACCCTTGCCTCCATGGGTATCTACATCTTCACCTGGGAGAAACTTCGCCACTACCTGACGGCGGACGAGGCTGACCCAGGGAGCTCCAACGACTTTGGCCACGACATCATCCCCGCCATGCTGAACGCCGGAGAGATCATGAGCGCCTACCGTTTCTCCGGGTACTGGAAGGACGTGGGCACCATCAACTCCCTGTGGGACGCCAACATGGATATGCTCTCCCCCGAAAAGGGATCCGGTATCGACATCTACGACACCTCCTGGCCCATCTATGCCCGCACGCCCACCCGGCCGCCCCACTTCGCGGGACCCGACGCGGTCATCTCCCACTCTATGGTGACCGGAGGCTGCGAGGTATACGGTACTGTGGAAAACTCGGTGCTCTTCCACTCGGTAACGGTGGAGCCGGGCGCGCGGGTGAGCTACTCCATCCTCATGCCCGGCACGGTGGTGAAAGCGGGCGCGGTGGTGGAGTACGCCATCGTGGCGGAGCGGGCCGTCATCGGCACGGGGGCACGGGTGGGCTCAGCGCCGCCCATACCGGTTTCGGACCGCTGGGGTATCACGGTGGTTGCCCAGGATGTCGAGATCGACGAAGGCAGCACGGTGCCCGCGAATTCCATGATTACCTGTAACGTGAAGGGCGGTGAGGGCAAATGATGAACGACGTTCACGGCATTATTTTCGCCTATCGCGCCAACCCCGACCTGCGGGAGCTCACCTCCTCCCGCAACACCTGCTCCATGCCCTACGGCGGGCGGTACCGGGTCATCGACTTTACCCTCTCCGGCATGGTCAACGCCGGGGTAAACGATGTGGGCGTCATCGTCCACACCAACTACCAATCCCTCCTCAACCACTTAGGCTCCGGCAAGGACTGGGACCTCAGCCGCAAACACGGGGGCCTGCGTATCCTCCCCCCCTTCGGCTACGCCAGCAAGCACCGGGAGGGCAACTACCGGGGCCGTATGGACGCCCTGACGGGCATATACTCCTACCTTCAGAGCATCCGGCAGGACTATGTGATTCTGGCGGGGGGCGACCTGGCCGCCAACCTCCCCATGCGGTCGATTTGCGACCAGCACATTGCCACCGGTGCTGACATCACCGCCGTATGCACCCGCACGCCCAAGAGCGACCCCAAAAACTCCACCTACTTCACCATGGGTGCAGACGGGCGAGTATCCGATGTGGCGGTTCACCCTTTCGCGCCCGCAGGGTGCGAGTCTCTGGAGGTCTACGTCCTGTCGCGCAGCCTCCTGCTCTCCCTGGTGGACCACTGCGCCGCCCACAACCTATTCTCCTTTAACGAAGGGGTACTGCTGGGTATGGTTCACTCTCTAAAGATTGTCCCCTATGTCTTCGATGGATATGCCACCCGGCTCCAGACTGTGGCGGGGTACTATGCCCGGAGTATGGAACTGCTGGACCCCTTGGTTCGGGCCGACCTCTTTCTCCCCGCCAGGCCAGTGAAGACCAAGGACCAGTCTAACCCCTCCACCTACTACGGGCCCGATGGGAAGAGTGCCAACTCCCTCATTGCCGACGGCTGTGTCATTGAGGGCGAGGTCGTAAACTCCATCCTCTTCCGCGGCGTGCGTGTGGAGGCGGGGGCCAGGGTAGAAAACTGCATCCTCATGCAGGGCACCACCGTGCAGCAGGGGGCCGTCCTGAAACACACCATCACCGACAGCAACGTCAAGGTGAACTCGGGCCGTATGCTCATGGGGCACGAGACCTATCCGCTGGCTATCGCCAAGGGCGAGATCGTGTAGGCCCGGCGGGCCAATTCCTTATCAAGGAAAGGAGCATGTTTATGAATATCCTTTTTGCCTCCTCCGAAGTGGCCCCTTTCATCAAGACCGGCGGACTTGCGGACGTGGCAGGCTCCCTCCCCCAGGCACTGGCCGCCGGTGGGCATGATGTGCGCGTCATCCTCCCCCTGTACGAGGGCATCAGCCCGGAGTGGAAGAGCCAGATGACCTACCTCTTCAACTTCCATGTCACCCTGGCCTGGCGAACCCCATACTGCGGTATCTTCGAGCTAAAGAAGGACGGCGTCACCTACTACTTCGTTGATAACGAGTACTACTTCAAGCGCGCCCAGATTTACGGCCACTATGACGACGGGGAGCGGTTCGCCTTCTTCTCCCGTGCGGTGGTGGAGTGTGCTGGGTATCTCGATTTTCAGGTGGACATTCTCCACTGCAACGACTGGCAGACCGCCCTGGCTCCCATCTATCTACTGGAGGAGCGTCACCGCATCAGCCAGCTCTCCGGCGCCAAGAGCGTCTACACCATCCACAACATTGAGTACCAGGGCCGCTACGGGAGCCACGCCCTGGGAGACCTCTTCGGTCTGAGCGAGGGGTACCTCAACGAGCACATGCTCCTCTATCACGGGGATGTGAACCTGATGAAGGGGGCCATCTATGCCGCCGACTATGTGACCACGGTCTCCCCCTCCTACGCTTCGGAACTCCAATACTCCTTTTATGCCCACGGATTGGAGGGCGTGGTGGCCGACAACCGCAATAAGCTCCGGGGCATCCTCAACGGCATAGACGCCGTTCTCTACAATCCCACCGCCGGACTGGGGCTGGCCCGAAGCTACTCCGCCGCCGATCTTGAAGGCAAGCGGGCCTGTAAGGCAGCGCTGCAGGAGGCATCCGGCCTGAACCTCAACCCCGACGTGCCCATCATCGCCTGCGTCTCCCGGCTGGTGAAGCACAAGGGTTTCGACCTGGTGAAAGATGCGCTGGGGCACATCATGGACATGGACGTACAGCTGGTGGTTCTGGGCACCGGCGACTGGAGCTACGAGGAGGCCTTCCGAAACGCCGCCCAGCAGCACACCGGCCGTTTCGCGGCGCATATTATGTACTCCAGCGCGCTCAGTACCGCCATCTACGGCGGCGCGGATATGTTCCTCATGCCCAGCGAGGCCGAGCCCTGCGGGCTCTCCCAGATGATCGCCATGCGGTACGGCACTGTGCCTATCGTACGGGAGACCGGCGGTCTCAAGGACACGGTCACTCCATATAATAAGTTTACCGGCGAGGGCCGTGGTTTCACCTTCGCCAACATCACGGTCAACGATCTGGTTTGGGCCGTACGGGAGGCGGTGGACCTCTACCATAGCGACAAGCCCGCCTGGGAAAGACTGATGAGGACCGGCATGACAGCCGACTTCACCTGGGCCCGCTCGGCGGAGGAGTATCTGGATATCTACGCCTGGCTGACGGGGATGTAGGGGCGACTCCTTATTTGACAAGGAAACCCCCGGCATGGTATAATTCCCGATCCGCGGCCGTCCTTTGCGGCGGCCGCGGACTTTATTCTCAACAAGATTGGAGACCCTTTTCCATGCATAAATACACCAAAAAGGAACTGATGGCCCAGATCACCGGCAAGCTGAGCCGCAACTTCGGCCGGGAGGTAGACGACGCCACCCCCCAGCAGGTCTTCAAGGCCTGCGCCCTAGTGCTGCGGGACCTGATGTCCGCCCACCGACTGGAGACTGAGGACAGGGAGCAGGAGCGGGGCGAGCGTCAGGTCCACTATCTGTCCCTGGAATTTCTGATGGGCCGCTCCCTGATGAAGAACGCCTACAATTTGGGTGTGCTGGAGCCCCTGACTGAGGCAATCCGCGCCTTGGGGTACGACCCCCGGGACCTCTTTGAGACCGAGCCGGACGCGGGCCTCGGCAACGGCGGCCTGGGGCGCCTGGCTGCCTGCTACTTAGACTCCATGACCACCTTAGACATCCCCGCCACCGGGTACTCCATCTGCTACGAGCTTGGCATCTTCAAGCAGAAGATCGTGGATGGGCAGCAGGTGGAGCTGGCGGACGACTGGCTGGGACTGGGCGACGCTTGGCTCATCCCCAAGGTGGACGAAACCGAGGTGGTCCGTTTCGGCGGTACGCTGAAGGAGATCTGGGACGAGGGTGGCCGCCACCGGGTAGCCTATGAGGGCTCCACCGACGTACTGGCCATCCCCAAGGATATGCTCCTGGCCGGTTACGGCACCGACCACGTCAACGTACTGCGCCTGTGGGACGCCAAGAGTCCGGTACCCGTAGACATGTCCCTCTACTCCCGGGGCGAGTACCTCAAGGCGGTAGAGCAGCAGGCCATGGCCGAGGTCATCGCCAAGGTCCTCTACCCCGAGGACAACCACTACGAGGGCAAGAGCCTGCGTCTCAAGCAGCAGTACTTCTTTGTCTCGGCCACCGCACAGTCGATTGTGCGCAAGCACCGGGCCAAGTATGGTACCCTCCATAACTTCCACCAGAAGCACGTCATCCAGATCAACGACACCCACCCCACTCTCGTCATCCCGGAGCTCATGCGCATCCTCCTGGACGAGGAGGGGTATAGCTGGGACGACGCGTGGTTCATCGTCACCCATACGGTGGCCTACACCAACCATACCGTCTTGGCCGAGGCGCTGGAGCGGTGGCCCCAGCAGCTGGTGCAGTCTCTCCTGCCCCGCATCTGGGAAATCATCGTGGAGATCTCGGGCCGCTATCAGGCCCACCTGACGGCGGCTTTCCATGGAGACATGTCCCGTGTGGAGCGTAACGCCATCATCTGGGGCGGGGACGTGCGGATGGCGAATCTCTGCATTGCGAGCTGTTTCGCTGTGAACGGCGTGTCCGCCCTCCACTCGGACATTCTGAAGAAAGACGTCTTCAAGGATGCCTACTCCCTTACGCCGGAGAAATTTACCAATGTCACCAACGGCATCGATCACCGCCGCTGGCTGGCGGAATCAAACCCCAAGCTGGATTCCCTCATCCGGGACTGCACCGGTGGGGATGGCTACCTCCTGCGGCCCGACGCGCTGGCTGGACTGGAGCGGTACAAGGACGACGCGGGAGTCCTCTCCCGTCTGGAACAAATCAAGGCGGAAAACAAAAAGGACTTTGCCGCCAATATCGCCAGTGAGAGCGGCGTCCTCCTCAACACTGACGCCATCTTCGACGTGCAGGTCAAGCGCCTGCATGAGTATAAGCGCCAGCTGTTGAATGTGATGCACATTCTCTACCTCTACCAGCGCCTCAAGAGCGACCCCCATTTCGACTTTGCTCCCAGGGTCTACCTCTTCGGGGCCAAGGCCGCGCCGGGCTACGCGGTGGCAAAACAGATCATTCGCCTCATCAACTCGGTGGCCGCCACCGTGAACACAGACCCCGCCTGCAAGGGGCGCTTACAGGTGGTCTTCCTGGAAAACTACCGGGTGAGCCTTGCCGAGCGGCTTATGCCCGCCAGTGAGCTAAGCGAGCAGATCTCCACCGCGGGCAAGGAGGCCAGCGGCACCGGCAATATGAAGTTCATGATGAACGGCGCTCTGACTATCGGCACCCTGGACGGGGCCAATGTGGAGATGCACGAGGTACTGGGGGACGAGAACATCTTCCTTTTCGGCCTGAAGGCCCATGAGGTGATCGAGCTCAAGCACATGGGCTACCACCCCTATGAGTACTACAACCACTCCGCCGATTTAAAGGCCGTCCTGGATCAGATCTCCCGCGGATTCTCCGACGGCGCGAGCTACACCGACCTTGTCAACCGCCTCCTCTTCGGCGCCGGGTGCCAGGCTGACGAGTACCTCCTCCTGGCCGACTTCGAGAGCTACAAGGATGCCCAGGCCCGGGCCTCCCGCGCCTATCTGGACCGGGAGGGCTGGAACAGGATGTCCCTCCTCAACATCGCCTGCTCGGGCCTCTTCGCCGCGGACCGCTCCATTCGGGACTATGCTAAGGGCATCTGGAACGTGCCGACGCGAAGGGTGTAATGTACCCCACTTATACATAAAAACCAGCGTACCGCTTATCGCGGTACGCTGGTTTTCTTTTTATTCTCCGACCAAGGGAAGAATGGTGTCTCGGAAGAAGGCCCGGGCCTCCTCAGGGCGGACGGAGTGGACGGCATCGTCCACCATGACCCCCACGCCGGGGTTCTGGCACTGTTTCATGCAGAAGGAGCCCTTCAGCTGCAGCACATCGTCCCCCAGCGCGTACTCCTCGATCATCTGCTGGAACGTCTGAACCACATTATAGGAGCCCTTAAGATGACAGGAACTGCCGATGCAGACGCTCAGCGTCACCATTTACCTCTCCTCCTTCACATATTCCACGTGCAGCAGCTCGTGGACGCGGCCTTTCAGCAGGCCGTTATAGAGGTCCATCATCAGGGGGTTTTCCTCGCTGCGCTTGATGCGGGAGAGCTGGTCGGCGGTGTAGAGGCCCTTGCCGCGCTTGACCTGCTCGTCGGCATGGGCAAAGGGCTGGCCGCCGCCGCTGATGCAGCCGTTAGGGCAGGCCATGACCTCTACGAAGTCGTAGTGCTCGCCAGCCTTGATGCGGTCGATCAGGCTGCTCACGTTGCCCAGGCCGCTGACCACGGCGATCTTAAGTTCCGTACCGCCATAGGGCACGGTACACTCCTTGACCCCTTCCAGTCCGCGGACGCCCTGAAAGGCCAGGGTCTTGAGGGCGGTATTCGTCTTGTCGGAGGTGAGCCGGCGCAGGACGGCCTCAGTTACGCCCCCGGATACGCCGAAGATAACGCCCGCGCCCGTCTTGTAGGCAAAGGGCATATCCACCGCCTCGGGTTCCAGCTCATTGAAGACCACGCCTGACTCCTTCACCATGCGGATGAGCTCCTGGGTAGTGATGACGTAGTCCACCACTGGTTTCCCGTCCTCTTTAAATTCATCCCGCGCCGCCTCGAACTTCTTGGCAGTGCAGGGCATGATGGCCACATGGACCTGGCGGCGGGAGGAATTCGCGTTGTCGGCCTTGATGACCGAGGCGAACATCTCCATGGGGGAGCGGCAGGTGGAGACATGGGGCAGGAGCTCGGGGTAATTCTTCTCGCAATACTGCACCCAGGCGGGACAGCAGGAAGTAAAGAGAGGAATGTCCTGAAGTCCGTTCTCCAGGCGCTTGATAAATTCGTTGGACTCCTCCAGAACGGTGAGGTCCGCGCCGGTGGCAGTATCGTAAATCTCATCAAAGCCCATGTGGCGCAGAGCGGCGGTGATCTTACCGATGGCGTTCTCCCCGTCCCCCATACCCAGCTCCTTGCCCATCGCCACCCGAACGGCGGGGGCGATCTGGGCGGTGACCTTGACACCCGGGTCGTCCAGCGCGGCCCAGACGGAAGCGGTGTCGCTCTTCACCACGATGGCTCCTGTGGGGCAGGCGGCGGCACACTGGCCGCAGCCCACGCAGGGGGACTGGGCAATCGGCACCTCAAATGCGGTGGAGATGGTCATCTTTGCGCCCCGGTGGGCAAAGTCGATGGCGCCCACGTTCTGCACCTCGTTGCACATGCGCACGCAGTCGCCGCAGAGGATGCACTTATTCTGGTCCCGGACGATGGAGACCGAGGACTCGTCCAGCTTGGGCTCCGCCGCCGTGTTGGGATAACGCACCCGGTCGATGCCGAAACGCATGGCTAAGTCCTGCAGCTTGCAGGAGCCGTTGTTGCCGCAGGTGGTGCAGTCCCGGCAGTGGTTGGCGAGGAGGAGCTCCAGGATCATCTTGCGGTATTTACGCAGGCGCTCGGTGTTGGTGCGGATGACCATACCCGCACGGGGAGGGGTGGAGCAGGCGGCCTCCAGGTTACCCCGCTCATCCTCCACCATGCACATGCGGCAGGCCCCGTAAATGGACAGCTCCGTGTGATAGCAGAAGGTGGGGAGCTTGATGCCCACCTTGCGCACCAGCTCCAGCAGGTTCTTTTCTCCCTCGATCTCGACGGGGGTGCCGTCAACAGTAACATATCCTTTTGACATATTTACCAGACCTCCTTGACGGCATGGAAGGCGCAGTTATCCACGCACGCGCCGCACTTGATGCAGTTCTCCTGTACGATAACGTAGGGGTTCTTGATCTCGCCCCGGATGGCGTTGGCGGGACAGTTACGGGCGCACTTGGAGCAGCCCTTACACTCGGTGGGCTCAATGACGTAGCGCTTGAGCTTCTGGCACTGGCCCGCGGGGCAGCGTTTCTCATTGATATGGGCCTCGTACTCGTCCCGGAAGTACCGGATGGTGCCCAGAACGGGGTAAGCCGCCGTCTTTCCCAGGCCGCACAGGGCGGTGTTGGAGATCATGTCGGCCAGCTCCAGCAGGTTGTCGATGTCCCCCTCCCGGCCCTTGCCGTCCACGATGCGCTCCATAATCTCCAGCATGCGCTTAGTCCCCTCCCGGCAGGGGACACACTTGCCGCAGGACTCGTTCTGAGTGAAGTTCATGAAGAATCGGGCCACCTCCACCATGCAGGTGTCCTCGTCCATAACCACCAGGCCGCCGGAGCCGATCATGCCGCCCACCTTTTTGAGGGAGTCAAAGTCCAGGGGCAGGTCCAAATTGATCTCGATGAGGCAGCCTCCGGAGGGGCCGCCGATCTGGACAGCCTTGAACTTCTTCCCGCCCCGGATGCCGCCGCCGATGTCGAAGATGATCTCCCGCAGGGTGGTGCCCATGGGTACCTCGATGAGGCCGGTGTTGACGATATTTCCGGTGAGCGCAAATGCCTTGGTGCCGGGGCTTCCGGCGGTGCCGTAGCTCTTAAACCAATCGGCCCCGTCAGTGATGATGCGGGGGACGTTGGCGAAGGTCTCAACGTTGTTAAGCACTGTGGGCTTGTCAAAAAGGCCGTGCTCCACCGTGCGGGGGGGCTTGACCCGGGGCATGCCGCGCTTGCCCTCGATGGAGGCGGTGAGGGCGCTGCCCTCGCCGCAGACGAAGGCTCCCGCGCCCCGATTGATGTGGAGGCGGAAGTTAAAGTCGGTGCCCAGAATGTGGTCACCCAGCAGGCCCCACTCCTCGGCCTGCTTAATGGCGCCCCTAAGCCGCTCCACGGCCATGGGGTACTCGGCCCGGACGTAGATATAGCCCTCCTGGGCCCCGCAGGCAAGTCCCGCGATGATCATGCCCTCCAGCAGACGGTGAGGGTCACCCTCCATAATGGAGCGGTCCATAAAAGCGCCGGGGTCACCCTCGTCGCCATTACAGACGATGTACTTCTGCTCGGTCTTCTGGCTCCTCACCTGGCTCCACTTCTTCCCGGTGGGGAAACCGCCGCCGCCCCGGCCCCGGAGAGCGGAGTCACTGACCTCCTTGACGATGGACTCGCCGTCCATCTCGAAGAGGGCCTTCTCCAGGGCGCTGTACCCGCCAATGGCCAGATACTCCTTGACGCTGGTGGCGTCGATATGCCCGCAGTGCTCCAGCACCAGACGAGTCTGCTTGTGGTAGAAGGGAATGTCGGACTGCCTTTCGTACACCTTGCCGTTCTGATGGTAGGCGATGCGCTCCACCAGGCCGCCCTTCACGATGGTCTCCTCCACGATCTCCTCGCAGTCGGAAAGCTTTACCTTCGTATACAGATAGCCCTGGGGCTCGATGCGTACCAGGGGGCCCATCTCGCAAAAACCGTGGCAGCCGCTCTTCTTCATGCCCACCACGTCGCCGTGGGGCTCCTCCTCCAGCTCTACGGAGCAAGGGATATTCCGCTCCTCCATCAGCTCGCGGAGGCGGGCGTAGATCTCCAGTGAGCCGCTGGAGATGCAGCCGGTGCCGGCACAGACCAGGATCTTTTTGTTCTCGGCCTCCAGGCTGTTGGCGTACCGGGCACGGACGATCTGGAGCTCCTCTCTCGATTTCAGCAGCATTTCAGTTCCTCCCTCAGCTCGGCCACCAGCGCGGCGGCGGAATCCGGCGTCATAGCCGGGTGGACCTTGTCGTTCACGGTGATGACGGGGGCCAGACCACAGGCACCGAGGCAGGAGACGGTCTCCAGGGTAAAGTCCAGGTCGTCGGTGGTGTGTTTTTTCTCTGTAAGGCCCAGTTCCTTGCGCAGCCGCTCCAGGATGGGCACCGACTTGCGCACATGGCAGGCCGTGCCGTCGCACACCTTGATGACGTACTTTCCCTTGGGCTCAAGGGCAAAGTTCTCATAGAAGGTAGCCACGCTGTAGATCCGCACCTCGGGCACACCCAGCTTTTCCGCGAGATAAGGGAACACTGGACGGGGCAGGTAGCGGTAATGCTCCTGGATGCGCTGGAAAATGGCGATGATGGCGCTGGGGTCCTGCCCCAGCTCGGCTAAAATGCCGTCTACTTCCGTGAAGTCAAAGGCTTCGCTCATGCCGGTTCCTCCTAAAAATGTTTTCTTTATTTCATACCCCGGCGGGGCTGAAAAACAAATGAAATGGAGCGGTCAGAAATACAGGGTTTCCACCCGCTTGCCCATCTTTTGCAGACAGTCGGCCACCTCGTCCACCAGGCGCATTTTGATATTGAAACTGATAGGGAGGCTGGGGTTCTGGTGGGCGGGATTGGCCGCCCGGCCCACGAAGAAACAGATGTCGGTGGCGCTTTCAAAGAGGGCGCGGGCCACCTGGGACGCGCCGTCCTTCTTGTAGCTCCAGTCGGTGTAGCTGCCGTTGTCCCCAAGGTAATCCTTCGCGTACTCCAGCACCCGGCTGAAGGTGATAACCCCCTCGGTCACCAGGTCCACCCCCTCGATCTTCGCCGTGGGGGGGATAGCCGGGTCCACGTAGACGGGCAGGCCGCAGTCCAGCGGTTTGCCCAGGTACTCGGCCGCCAGTGTAGAGGTGGTGCCGCCGCAGATGATATGCGCGCCCGGCCGGGCAAAGAAGAGGCCCATCATCCGATCCACATCCCCGGGGAAGGAAGGCGGGCCGATCATCAGGCTCAGGGGGCGGCGGCGGCGGATACGGATAGCGGCGGCGGTGGTGTCGTCCCCCGGGCGGCCGCTGTAAAGCTTGTTACATTGCCCCGTCAGCATGGCACAGACGGTCTTAGCGGTGTTGCCGCTGTTGTACATCAACTCCAGAAAGCGGATGATGTCCGCCCGATCCCAGCCGAAGTTTAGCTTTTGCCCCACCCCCGCATGGATGGCCCCGTCGCTCATGGCGACGAAGGTGTCGTCCTCCTGGAGCTCAAGGCGGGTCTTGTATATCTCCTTGCCGTCGATGGTCTCCCGCTCCATAGGGTAGTCGAAATGTTTGCCGCCCCGCAGTAAAATCACATGGGGGTTATCGTACTGGATGATCTCGGCCTCCCGGTTTCCCTCAATGCGGATGATGGTGAAGGTAGAGTAGGCCACGCCCCGGACCTGGCAGACGGGCAAAGTTGCCGCGATGGTGGCCACGCAGTCCTCGATGCTCATGTGGTTTGCCATCATGGTGGAGATGATCTTGGAGGTGAGGGTGGAGAGGATGTTGGCCTTCACGCCGCTGCCCAGGCCGTCGGCCAGGACCAGCACAGTGTCGTCCTCCCCCTGCCCCACCAGTTCCACATGGTCGCCGCAGAGCTGCTCACCCCACTTGTTTAGGCTGATATAGCCGATGTCGGTACAGAATTCACTCATTGCCAAGGCTCTCCTTCAGCTTGGTAAGGGCCACCTTAGTCTCCGCGGTGGTCTCTCCCAGGAGCGAGGCGATCTCCTGCACCGTCCGCATCTGCTTTTCAATAATTTTGTCGGTGATCTCCACGGTGGCGAGGCTCATGGCTTCCCGTTCGGAGCGCTGCCGCTCCTCGTCGGTGATGTCCCGCATGACGCAGACCAGAATATCGCTGTTCTTGTCGTAGGAGACAGTCTGGTCCACACACTTCCCGTACTGATCGAGCCACAGGGCTTTCTCGTGGACGATAGTCCCATTGTTCAGCGCGTCGCAGAAGGGCTGGGGGTCCAGTATGGCGTCCACACTCTTTCCCAGGGCCTCCGTTTGATCCCGAAAACCCATCAGGCGGCAGGCCGCGCTGTTAAGCTGCTGTACCCGGAGGGAACCGTCCAGGGCCAGAATGGCGTTGGGGGTATTCTGGATGATCTGGTCGGAGAAGGATTCGGCCTTCTCTTTTAAGTAGGGCAGGCACATGCCGATGTCGGCCTTCCCCGCCAGCACGGCGGCGGCTTTGTCCCGGCAGGTGTCGTACCCGCAGGAACCGCAGTTGAGCTCGTGCTCGGGCCGGGTCTTGCCCATGCGGCGCAAAACCTCTTCGATGGCCGCAGCACCCGGCCGCACGCTCTCCACGTTAAGCGCGGGGAACCGCTTTTTCATCTGGTCGGGCGTCGGATGTTCCACCGGAAAGTCCCGGGGCCCGGCGTACCGGTCCACCACCACGTAGTCCCGCACCGCAGCCCGACGGTTCTTGCCCATAGCGGGGCCGCCTATGCAGCTTCCCGCGCAGGCGGACATCTCGATGAAACACCGGCCCATCTTCCCCGCCGCCAGATCCTGAAGGGCGGTAATGCAGTTCTCCACGCCGTCCACGGCGAGGTAGGCGCAGCCCGGGTCCTTTTCGGTCATAGTGCGCAGGATGCCCCCCGTAGTGGGGAAAAGTCTGGCCCTGCTCTCGGCGTTTCCGTCGGCCATGGGCTTCAGGGGGATACCTTCCTCGGCAAGCCAGGCGGACAGCTCCTCAAAGGTGAGGACGCAGTCCACGATGCCGGGGTAATCCTCAGCCTCCGCCTTCTTGGCAATGCAGGGGCCGATGAAGATGCACCGGGCTCCGGGGTGGCGGGCCTTCAGGTCCTTGCAGTGGGCCTGCATGGGGGAGAGCACCTTGGCGAGGTAAGGCAGGCACTCTGGGAAGTGCTTTTGAATGAGGGTGTTTACCGCATGGCAGCAGGTGGAAATGACGGCCTCCTGCTGCCCCTCGGCTATGATGCGGATGTACTCCTCCTTGACAATGGTGGCCCCAACGGCGGTCTCCTCCGCGGCGGCGAACCCCAGCTGCCTGAGCGCCTTATCCAGGGAGGCGATGGTCACGCCCTCCCAGCAAGCCACGAAGGAAGGGGCAAGGCTTGCGTACACGGTTGCGCCCGTGGCCAGGATGGCCTTGGCGGCGGGAATGTCGTTACGGACCTCCTTGGCATTCTGGGGGCAGGCCACAAAGCACCGGCCGCACAGGATGCACTCCTCCGGTACAATGTTGGCCTGCTGGTCCTTAAAGCTGATGGACTTGACGGGGCAGTTGCGGATGCACTTATAGCAGTTTTTGCAGTTGGAGCGCTTGAGCCGGATATACTCTCCCATACTCTAGGTCCCCTCCCTGAGCTTATCCGCCAGGTGCTTGGAGAGCACGGCCAGCGAGACCGCCATGTTCTCGTTGTGCACCAGTATCCCCTCGGGCACCGTCAGGTGTACGGGGGCGAAGTTCCAGATGGCCAGCACCCCGGCCGCTATCATTGTGTCGCAAACCGACTGGGCTGCGGCGGCGGGCACGGCGATGATACCGAGCTTGATCTTCACCCGCTGGCACAGCTCCCCCAGCCGGGAGAGGGGAAAAATGCGCTTGCCGTTCTCGGTAACGCCCTGCTTGGAGCGGTCTGCGTCGAACCCGGCCACGATGTCAAGCCCATAGGTGGAAAACCCCTCATAGGACAAAAGGGCCCTGCCCAAATTCCCCGCACCCACCAGGACGGCGCTGTCGGCGTTATCATACCCAAGGAAGGATTCGATATCGTAGATGAGGCCGCTGGTCTCGTACCCCACCTTAGGCCTGCCCCGGTCGCTCACTGCGGCCAGATCCTTGCGCACCTGTACGTCCCCCAGGCTCAGGGCCTGGGCTAAGGAGGTGGCCGAAATGTACTCCGTGCCGGACGGAAGGGTTTTAAGATAGTTGAGGTACTGAGGCAGGCGCAGAAGGGTCTGCCGCGAGATGGTCAGCATGGCGTGCCTCCTCTCTATCGATTCTCTTTTATCGATATTATAATATCGATAAAAGACCTTGTCAACACTTTCACAATAATAAAAAACAAAGGGAAGTCCTTCCTCTGCAGAAAATACGGGGGGACTCCAAGCTATCTGCTTGGAGTCCCCCCGTGTGCTTGTCACTATGGTTTTTACTTTGCTCCCAGCTCGATGAATCTCCGGAGGATGATGGCTACCTCAGCACGGGTGGCAGTGCCGGAGGGATCCAGACGGCCGCCGTCTTTCCCGGTGATGAGGCCCAGGCCCACGGCCCAGTCCATAGCCTGTGCGGCCCAGGAGGAAACCCGGTCCCCATCGGTGAAGTCCTTGGCGGAGGAGCCGGTCTCAGGAGCGGAAACTTTTTCGCCCGCGTAACGGTACAGAAGCGCCGCGATCTGCTCGCGGGTAATGGTATTCTCCATGCCCGTACCGTCGGAGATCTCCGCGTCCACTGCCCAGCTCTGGGCGGCAGAGTACCAGATCTTTCCGGCAGCCGGGTCGCTGCCGCCCTCGTAGCGGTAGAGTACGGTGAGGAACATGCCGCGGGTCATGCTGGCCCCGGGGCTGAAGAGGTTGGCGCTGGTACCCTGGAACAGCTCGCGGCTTGCCACGAAGTTCACTGCCTCGGCATGCCAGTCGGCATTCTTCACGTCGTCAAAGCGCTTGCTGTTATCAACTAGCTTGAGCTTTGCGTCCTCGCTGAGGAGGACACGCAGACCATCCTCGGTGAGAACGGAGGACTTTACGATCTCCTCGGTACCGTCGCTCTTGACGATGACTGCGACCACGCCGGAGGTCAATGTCCCGGCGACGGGGATGGTGACGGCCACGCTGCCGGCGTTCTTGGGAAGGGCGACATTGGCAGTGGTCTCTCCGGCTGCGGTAGTGGCAGAAGTGACCTTTGTGCCGTCCTTACGGGTCTCGGTGGAGGTCATAGCGCCGCCGGGCTGCTTTTCCACCACCAGTTGGGTGCCGTCGGTCCAGGTGGTAGTCTCAGTGACCACGCCGGTCCTCTTGTTGGTGACGGTCTTAGTGATGGAGCCGTCGGCATTCTTGACTGTGGTGGTAGTCGTATTGCCGGAGGACGAAGAGGGCGCCTCATAGGTACTTACCGTGACGGCGCAGGTGGCGGTAAATCCGCCCTCCTGCGTGGTGACGGTGATGGTGGCGCTGCCCGCTGCCACAGCGGTGACGGTGCCGGTTTCGTCCACAGTGGCCACAGAGTCGTTGCTGCTGCTCCACGTCACATTCTGATTGTCAGCATCGACGGGAACCACGCTGGCGGTGAGCACAGCCTTGGTGGTGCCGCCGCCCGCTGTGAGGGAGAGGGTATCCCTGCTGATGACAACGCCGGTGACCGGGGTGGGAACGTATGCGGCGATGGTGACAGAGAATCTGTCGCTGGCCAGGACATGGCCCGCGCCCGCGATACGGACCAGATACTCGCCGGGCGCGAGGCCGGTGACAGTTACATCGGTGATGGCGGTCCAGCCGGAGTCACCGGTTTTCTGATATTCCATGGTGTCATCAACGCCGGTGAGGGTGCCGTCAGCGCGGGCCTTGGTCTCGTCAGTCTTGCCCACGGAGGCGGGAATGGCGGCCTGTGTTAAATTAATAATCTGCTCCTCAGAGTCGCTGTTCTCTCCCTCGGTACCAGGCTGATAGATGCGGATGGTGCTCCCCTCCACGAGGTCGGCATCGGAGAGGTCCACGGATACCGTTTCAGCCTCGGGGGCATCGGCAAGGGGGATCATGGGTTCCTCTAGGATCTCGTCCTCGCTACCCTCAGTGAACTGGGCGGGTTCTTCAGCGGGTGCCTCAGAAGGCTCTTCAGTAGGCTCGGTAGTAGGCTCCTCAAGAGGCTTTACCTTAAGCCCCTCAGCGGACTCCACTGTCACCCATTCGCCGTTGTCAACGGCGAACCTCATACCAGGGGTAAGGTTGGTGAGCAGCATGGTGGAGGCGTCGAATTCCGCCTCGGGGGTAGCTGCCTTCGGAACGCTGCCCTCAGCAAGCACCGTGACAGTCACAGCGCTGCTGGCGTGATGTGTTGCAGTTTCAGTATAGCGCACCTGATACTTGCCGTAAGACAAGCCGATGATAGGGCTGTCGATGACGGCGCTCCATTCGTCGGCACTCTCCGCCTTGTACTCCATGTCGGTGGTCACACCGGAGATGGTGCCCACGCCGCCGGTTACAGTGACGGGAGTACCCTGTATGGCCTTTTCCACAGCCTGGGTTTCCGCAGACAGGAAACCTGTGTGGTCACCCGTACCGCTGACAGTCAGGGTAATTTTTTTGCCGATGTCTTCAGCTGCGATGGTGTAGGTACTGGCCGTGCCAACAGGATTTTCCTCCCCCTCGCGGGTCCAAGCGTAAGTGACCTGAGCATCTGTGGGAAGAACTTCACTCAGGTTGGCGGTGAGGGTCTTTCCGAACACCGCTTTACCAAGGATGGAAAGCTTGCCGCTGATGCTGGCAATGTATTCGGTCTCACGGAAATCATACCACAGTTCGACGCTATCAAGGGACAGTTTCGCCTCGTCCTCCTGGTTCAATTGGTCGGCCGTCAGAGCCTCGCTATAGAGGCGGATGGTGCTGAAGTCGTTCTTGGAAGTACGCCCGGTTTCGGGGCAAACGCCGATGCCCAGATCGAAATTGGAGGCCTTGATCTGCCCCACGTTGGTGAGACTGCCGATAATCCTGCCGTTCATATACACGGAGATGGTACCGCCGCTCACCGAGCCGTCATAGATGGCGGCCACATGATGCCAGTCCTTTACGTTTTCCGCCGTGAAGGAGTCCGTGAGCCCATTCTCGAGAGGCTTCCAGTTCGTTCCGTTGTAGATGTAGAAGTAGGGAATGCCGCCGGATACCCGGAACGCCATGCTGTGGTCACCATTACTCATGATCATACTGTAATCGGTACCAACTGTGCTGTAGTAGTTGGGCCGGATGGTGGCCTCAACCGTGAAGTTATTGCTGCCGCCGATTACATTATTAAAATAGCTGGTCTTTTCTCCGGTGTCCACCAGGAAGTAGCCGCTGAGCACACTGCCGTTCTGCTTCTCGTCGTTGCTGAGGGAGGCGTTGGACTGAGCGGTCAGGTTAACGTCGAACCCATTTTTGCTCTGGTCCCTCACCACGACCTTGGCATAGGGGTTAGCCTTCAGCGCCTGGGCAAAGGCTATATCGCTTTGCAGTTTCTGATAGGACTCGTTCCCCAGGAACGCCTTGGCTGCGTCCGGGAGGAGCTCATACTTAGCGTTGAGGCTGTTCAGCTCGGTGAGCTGGCTTGCCTTTGTGACGGAGACCGCGCTGATGGAGGCCTTAAGCTCCTCCACTGCCTTCTCCAGGACCTCATCCATGGAGCTGGTCACGCCGCGGTAGGCGCGGGTCAGCTCTGTCACGTCGGCACCCGTGGTGGCGTATGGAATCATGGTGTAAGAGTAGGAGTAAGCCTTGTCGTTCCACAGGCAGTACTGGGAGAGGGTGTCCGGCCCGCAGCTTGCGTTGCCGGTGCCCTGAGAGCCCAGATTGACCGAGAGGATGGTCTCTTTTTTGGGCGAGAGCTCATAGGGATGCTTTGCCTTGGTGAGGTCGTCCGCCGTGAAGTGCAGAGCGGAGAACTCCACCGGTGTCTCGGCGGCAATGGCCATGGCGGCGCTGGCGCTGGGGTTCGTGACAGTGACCCACTTAGTGTCGGTCATGGTCCCGGTGTCACCGCCGTTCATGTACGGGTAGTAGAGGCTGTTTACAGTATTCTCGTATTTATCGACGATAGCGAAGGTCTTGCGGTCCCACATGGACTCCACGGGGCCGTTGCCATACCAGCTCACGTCCTCAAAACCCTCGGGCAGAACCATGGTGGTGCCAATGCGTAGGAAACGCTGCATGTAAGTGCCGTTGCGGATCCCCCGACCGTCCAGCGTGGTATCCAGAGTGACAGCGCCATTGCTCTCAATGGTATAGACGATGGTCTGCACCATGGCGGAGTTATTGGGGAAATAGAGGTTGACGGTGATAGTGGTGAGGCCATTCTCATCCTTGCCAACCACGATGCCGTTTTCATCGGCGGGGCGCACGTTCTTTGCCAGGAGCTGCCAGTCCCCGGTGTAGTTGCCGTTATCATTGTTCAGAAGACCACGCCAGTAGTTGGGCACAGGGCCCTCCTTCAGAAGCAGAGTATCTCCAAAGTAGTAATCCTCAATGGCACCTGTGGTCTTGCTCAGCTTGAAGTTGAAATTCGTACCGGCGACGGTGATGTAGCTGTCATCTGTCTCGTTCACGCTTACGCCCTCAGAGGTGGGCATGTGTGCCACCTTCTGCACGTTGGCGGGCAGCAGGAATTGCTCGTAAGCCACCTCGTGGCCGGCGCTGGCCCATAGGGTGTCCTCCTTGAGCTGGACAGAGAGGTTCAGATAATACTCCGCACCGGGTTTCATCGTTTCAGGCAAGCTATTCAGATAGGGGATATCCAGGGCCACCGTTGTGCGGGACTGGCCCTTCTCGTTGCGTACCTCTCTGGGCGCGGCAGCGGCGCCAGCCACTATGCCGGTACCGAGGACCTTCTCGTCCTCCTTCAGGGTCCATACGAGGTCAAAGTCGCTCAGATCCAGGAAACTGTTCTCGTTATAAACGTCCACCTGGCCGGCCAGGAGCTGAAGGTCTTCGGCGGTAAACCAAAAGCTCTGGTACTGGTACTTCACCTCATAGAGCTCAGGCTGCACATCACGGTCGGGGGAGACCAGACCGTTCTGGCTGAAGTTGCCCGAGTGATTGCTCTCGCCATTGTCGCCGCCAAAAGCATAGTAGTGGCCCGCGTTGTCGTAAATGCCGCTCTCGTGGGCGAAGGGCTCGGCATAATAGTCATAGAAATTGCTCTCCTGCTTTACCATACCCTCGAAGTCCGCCCATAGGAGCACATCGGCAGAGGTGGCAGTAATGGCTGGTGCCGTGCTCTTCTGCGCGTTTATTTCCGCCAGGGTGAGGGCCCGGGTATAGACGCGGCCCAGAGAAATCTCGCCCTTGAAGGAGTCTCCCTTATCGGTCTGATGACCCAGGGCCAGGGTCTCTGCGCTGGAGGCGATGCTGGAGGTCTTTGTGGCAGTGCCAAGACTGACCCCATCGACATAGACTGTCATCTTGCCTTTATCGTACACGCCCACCACCTGGTGCCAGTTATTCAGCCAGTTGTCAGGAAGGGCAACGGTGAGGGTGTCCCATGTGGTGCCGTAGGTAAAAAACTCCAGATTCTTGTCAGCGGTCTTCATGGCAACCTGCTTATCGCCCTTGGCAAACATGATCTGGCTGCCGCTGACACTGGTGGGCTTGCAGATGACCTCAACGGTAAAGGATTTGTCCGTACCGGAGAGTGCGTCGTTGAATCTGCTGTCAGCAGCAGTGAACAGGGCATACCCGTCAGAGATGCTGGTAGAGGCGAGAGAAGCCGCATCCGGGCTGTCGTTCACGCCGCCCTTGATGAGCACCTTGGCGCTGGCCCCCTTCTCCTCGCTCATGGTGTAAATGGTGCCCAGGGAATCGAGGGAGCGCTGGCGGCCCTGATCGACCCAGTCCCAGACAAACGCGCCCAGCATATTATCGCTGCTGCGAATGGCATCCCAGTACTCCTTTAGGTTTCCTGTGGCGTTGCCCATGGAGTGGACATACTCGCATATAACGTAGGGCATGTTACTTGAGGCACGGCTTTGTGTAGTGCCAACCGTGGGGTACATATTGCTCCCCATATCGGTGCCGTTGGAGGTATTGGAGCTCTCCGAGTGGATGGGGCGGGTGGGATCATTGGTTTTAAAATAACGGATAAGAGCGGAAAACATACCGTCGGCATAATTGGCGTCGCTGGAGTAATAGTTCTCATTTCCGGTGGACCAGCAGACAACCGCCGTGCTGTTCTTTAGGCGCTGGAACGCATTCACTGTACGGTCCATGGCCAACTCCTTAAAGAGTTTCTGCCTAGCACCGTCATTCATGAGCTGGTGGGACTCCAGGCTGGTCTCGGCCATCATGTAAATGCCATATTTGTCGCACAGGTAATAGAGGTAGTCGTCGTTACTATAGTGGGAGGTGCGGATGGCGTTGAGGTTATATTGTTTCATCAGGGTCACGTCTTCCTCCATGACCCGGTGGGAGACGTACTTGCCATAGACAGGGTCGCTGTCATGACGGTTGGTGCCCTTGAAGAGCAGGGGCTTTCCGTTGATCGTGATGGGGGTATACTCGGTGTCCTTAGTGACGGTGTTCCCGTTACCGTCCAACTGGCTGCTCTTGAAACCGATCTCCCGAAACCCGAGCTGCTGGGACATGCTGCCCATATAAACGCCGTCGGCGCTGTAGAGCGAGAGCACCATGGTGTACAGGTTGGGGGTCTCGGCGGACCAGAGCTCGGGGGCGTACACAGTTTTGCTGACGGTTGCGGTTGCGGTGCTGTGACCTACAATAGCTGCGTTCCCGCTCTTGGACGCTGCCGCCGCTATCTCGCCAACGTTTACAGTAAAGTCGTTGAGGAACATTTTTCCGGACTGGTCATAGAGGCGCACATCCACCTTATAGCCGGAGGCCGCCGTGGTGGAGCTGTTTCGGACCCGGAGGTTCAGGTTGAGGGTGGCGTTCTCATAGTTGTCATCCAGATCGGTGGTGACAAAGTAGTCGTCGATATGTACCAGCGGAGCGCTATAGAGGTAGATGTCTCGGAAAATGCCGCCGTCCTTGTACATATCCTGCAGTTCAAACCAAGTGCCGTCGCAGAACTTATGAACCTCCACAGCCAGCAGGTTTTCGCCAGGCAGCAGATAATCCGTCACATCGAAACTGTGGGGGCTATAGGTATCCTCGCTGTAGCCGACCTCCTTGCCGTTGATATAGACATAGTAGGCCGCCTCCACGCCTTGGAAGTTGAGGTAAATACGCCCGTTGGCGCTCTTAAGGCCATCGCTCACGGTGAACGTCTTGCGGTAAAGACCTACAGGGTTATAGTTGACCGGAGCTTTGGGCACCGTGCTGGATGCAGTGCTGTCCTCCTGCCAGGGTGCCTGGGTGTTGGCATAGATCGGGTAGTCAAACCCGTAGCTGGTCCAGCTGGCAGGAAGCTGTACTGTCTTCCAATCTGCCGAAGTGGGAGTAAATTCTGTTTTATAAAAATCCTTATACGCGTCTTGTGCGGCCGCAGTGGCGTTTTTTACCACGGTAAGGGCCCAATCCGCTTGATCGGCGCCCGTCAGGTACTGCACATACGCAGACTGCTCCTTCTTGAAGTCCCGCGCTCCGATGATGGCGTTGTCCACGTTGTCATAGATGATCTGGGAGGTGGAAAAGCTGCCGGCCTCTTCCCGGTTTGCAGCGTACACGTCTTCGTTATAAACGCCGTTCACCGTTTCGCCGGTCCACTCCTTATGGGTAAACTTTATGTCATCGATATTGCTGTCACTGGCTGCGGTCAAATCAGGATGCTGAACGGAGGTCCACGGAGACGTGTACGAGGGATTCGTGTTGGAGCCGCTGGCCGCCATCGCGGGCGGAACTGCCGGCGCAATCAGGCCCAGGGTAATGCACAGCGCCAGAGCAAGGGACATCGCTCTCTTCCAGGTCATTTTACATCATCCTCCTAAATTTGTTCGCCCTGTGAAATTGCCAAGGTACGCTATTGATTTGTAAGGTGTTTTGCACAGGAGTTCTCCTTCCAACTCTTAGCAATCAATATAGTAACTTATATTTTTTAGTAAATAAATAAGAAAAAATATTTAAATATATAAAAATTCAACTGTATTATTTTTATTGATTAGTTATTTTGACCATTATTTTTTTGCCGTCATTTGCATTTCCCACATATTTTATAAATTTTTTTGCTTATTTTTATCAATTACAACCACAGTCTCTAGCTGCACGTAATTCTAATAAGCAAAATTGCGGGAAATAAAATAGGGTCCCAGGGGATGCTGCGCGTGATGCCGCGCCCTGCACCTCTCTCGGGGTTCCCTCATTCCCACAATATCTCTTTATAAGCGAAACAAAGAGCTCCCACCGCCGCGGCGGTGGGAGCTCTTTGTTTATATCTTGACACCGCAGGGGTGTCGTGGGGTCTCGTCGTAGGCGCTCTCGCCGGTGACGGTCTCATAGAAACCGTAGCCCCCAGCCAGGTTATAGCAGTCCCAGCCCTCCTGGCTCAAAATCCGGCAGGCCAGATAGCTGCGCAGGCCGCTTTGGCAGTGGACGTAGAGCGTCTTATCTTTCGGCAGCTCCCCCAGGCGGTCACGCAAACTGTCCAGCGGAATGTGGGCAGCGCCCGGAATATTGCCCGAGCGGTACTCCCCGTCGGTCCGCACGTCCAGGAGGAAAGCGTCGGGATCTTCCAGCACGGTGGGCACATCGTGCCAGTGGAACTGTTTCACTTTGCCGGTGACCAGATTCTCCACCACGTACCCCAACATATTCACAGGGTCCTTGGCCGAGGAGAAGGGTGGCGCGTAGCATAGCTCCAGCTCGGTCAGGTCATCGGCCTTCATCCCGGCCCGGATGGAGGCAGCCAGAACATCGGCACGCTTGTCCACCCCGTCAAAGCCCACCAGCTGGGCCCCTAGGATCTTGCCCGTCTCCTTCTCATAGACCGCCTTGATGCGGATGTTCTTCGCGCCGGGGTAGTAGCTCGCGTGTGAAGAAGAGAGGGTAAAGGTCTTCTCGGCGTCAATTCCCGCGCGGCGGGCCCCGTCCTCTGTAAGTCCGGTGGCCGCCACCGTCATATCGAAAAGCTTGAGGATGGCTGAGCCCTGTGTGCCCTTATAGGAGCTATCGATGCCGCAGATATGATCAGCGGCGATGCGCCCCTGCTTGTTGGCCGGACCTGCCAGAGGCACATAGCCGGGCTGATTGCTGACGAAGTTGGTGATCTCCACCGCGTCCCCCACGGCATAAATATGAGGGTCGGAGGTCTGCATATGGGCGCTGACCACAATGGCGCCCCTTGCGTTGAGGGTAAGACCCGCCGCCTTTGCCAAAGCGGTCTCAGGCCGCACGCCCACAGAAAGGAGAACCATATCGGCGCTGAGGCAGCTACCGTCGTCCAGCCCCACAGTCAGCCCCTCAGATCCGGGGGTGAACCCGGTAACTCCCTTGTTCAGGTAGAGGCTAAGTCCCTTACTCCGGGCATAGCGGTGGACCTCACAGGCCATGTCGTAGTCCAGGGCGGCCACCAGATGGTCGGCTTTCTCTACCACGCTCACTTTAAGGCCGGCATTCATTAGGTTCTCCGCCATCTCCAGTCCGATAAAGCCGCCGCCCACCACCACGGCGGTCTTGGGGCTCTTCTGGTCCACATAGTAGTGGATGCGGAAGGTGTCCGGGATGCTGCGCAGGGTAAAGACCCGCTCGTCCTCTACGCCGGGGAGGGGTGGGCGCAGGGGTTCGGCCCCCGGGGAAAGGATGAGCTTGTCGTAGGGCTCGGTATAGGTCCCCCCGGTGGTGAGATTTTTCACCGTGACGGTCCGGCCAGCAGTATCGATATCCTCAGCCCGGCTCCTGACGCGCACATCTATCCGGAAACGGGCGCGGAAACTTTCGGGGGTCTGGAGGGTGAGGTCCTCCTTGTCAGTGATCTCGCCGCCCACGTAGTAGGGCAGGCCGCAGTTTGCGTAGGAGATATAATCTCCCTGCTCCAGCATAATAATTTCCGCGTGTTCGTCCAGCCGACGCAGCCTTGCTGCCGCCGACGCGCCGCCCGCCACACCGCCCACGATAACAATTTTCATACCTACCTATCCCTTCCTCTCCATGAGTCCCGTCCAATTGTTGATGCCGCCCAAGTCGCTGATGTCGGTATACCCCATACCCGCCAGCTCGGCGCAGGCCCGGGCAGCCCGTGCCCCGCTGAGGCAGTATACAAAGAGCTTTTTATCGTGCTCCGGCGCAATGGAAGTGATGCCCTCCATGCTGCCGAGCGGGAGGTTGACGCTGCCGGGGATATGCCCATCCTGATACTCCTGCGGAGTACGCACATCGATAAGGCAGATACTCTTGTCCCCTTCCAGCGCCGCTTTCGCCTCGGCCATGCTCATTTGCCGCGCCGAGCCGTTCTTTTTACCGAAGAAAAACATGATGTGATTCTCCTTTCCGCTTGTCCAATATGATACCGCAGAGACTTCTCTGCTCTGTAAAATTCCTACCTGTATTTATGTATTTATTATATCGCAAAGAAGTGGGCCAGACAAGCCCCTTTGAGACCGTCTGACCCATTTGTTTTATCTATTCTTTAAGCCCCCAGCAGAATGGGCTGGAGCTGCCTGCCCTGGAGGGCGGCTTCGATGGCGGCGGGGACGAGGGTAAAGTCGGACACCAGGCTGGCGGGCTTTTTCAGCGGGTCATCCTGGCGGAAGGGGACGAAGTAGACATACTTTTTCTCTAATAGAACGCCGAGGTTTTTGGCGTTGGCGGAGAGGCCGTCATTGGTGGAGACGGCAATAATCAGGGGCTTGCTGTTGCGCAGATGTGCCTTGGCCGCCATGGTCACGGAGGAATCGGTGATACCGGCGGCCAGCTTGGCGAGGGTATTGCCCGTACAGGGACAGATAACCATTACATCCAGGAGCTTTTTCGGCCCAATGGGCTCAGCATCCTTGATGGTGGAAATGACCCGCTTGTCGCAGATTCGCTGCATCTCCCGCATAAAGTCGTGGGCCGCCCCGAAACGGGTGTCGGTGGCGGCGCTCCGCTCTGAGACAATGGGGTATACGTCGCCGTACAGCCCATGTACCTTTTCCAGTGTCTCCATGGCCTTATCGAAGGTGCAGTAAGAGCCGCAGAAGGCAAAGCCTACCGTTTTCTCTTCCATGCTCACACTCCTAACTCACTGAGGATATTGTAAATGGTGTTTTTAATTACCTTCCCCGCCGTCACCGGCGCCACTTTCCCGGGCAGGGACAGGGCCCATATGGCCTTGATCCCCAGCGCCCCCGCTGTCTCGAAGTCCACGCCGGTGGGTATTGGAATTGGATAAGGTGCAAAAAGGCGATATACCTGTGTTATCAAGGTATATCGCCTTTCCCATTTTATTGGTGTTCTCTCCAGAAGAAGTAAGCCATCAAGCTGTTTTAGATAATGGGCGTTTCCGCGCAACAAGCATCACAGTACAACTGCTTATTCAGCTCAGCTCAGGATATGCAATGTCCTATCCGGACACCTTCATAAATAATTTCCTGCCCCCACGCCGCCGGCACACCCAAAACAAAGGCCGCCGCAAAATGATTAATTCACGGCGGTCTTCATTATTTTGTATGTCCCTTTTACTCCAAGGCTAAGGAACACAGCGTGATCTTATTGCGCTTTGTTTCAAACCGAAAGCAGCTTATAAAGCACCTGAGCCATTTCGGCACGCGTGGTCGTATCCTCGGGATTGAGATGTCCTGCGGCACCCGTAATGACACCGGCCTTTAAGAAACAGCCTACCGCTTCCTCGGCGTAGTCTGAAACCGCCGCACTGTCTGCATAATCGCTGATAGTAACAGACTCAGACCCTTTAGGTAAGCTACCCAGAGTATCAAGGGCACGGTAGAGCAGGGTGAACATATCCTGCCGTGTAATCGCCTGATCCGGGGCGAACCGATTGTTACCCACGCCATTTGTAATCCCCAGCTGTCTGGCCTTTGCCAGATATGCGGTATAATAGACATCTCCCGCATCCGAGAAATTATCCGCCGTATCCGTACCCGGTTCAATACCGTACGCACGCATCAGCATCACAATGAACTGTCCCCGGGTCAGCGTGCCATTGGGGGTGAAGGTATCGGCGGTGGTACCTATCGTAATCTGCCGCGCAGCAATGAAACTCACCGCGTCGGCATACCAGTCGGAAGCTGAAACATCGCTGAAGCTGATCTTGTTGCTGCCCACCACATATTTTGAGAAGTGCGTCGTGGTGAAGGTAACAAGCCCTGTGGTTGCGTCATATCTTCCGGGTACCACCTGCATCGTGCCGCTGTCACTGAGGTAGTATACTACAATGGTGTTGGGGTCCTCACCCTGGCAAAGACCTCGCCGTTGACATATAGCGTCTGCTTACCTTCCTTGCCTGTGCAGAGGATGTGCACCCACTGATCGGTAGGGAGATTCTTCTCCACGCTTACATCGGCATCGCCGCCGGAATGTCTGCCTGACCCGAAGTATGTATTGCCCGGAAACCCCACCAGATTGATGTTCTGCCCGTCAAACTGGAAAATGTCATACGAGGTTACCGTGCTGGGAATTTTGATATAAGTTTCAACGGTAAACGCATTGTCCAGCGGCGCTAAATTCAGGCCGTCAATGACCAGATTTCCGGTTTCCGGCCCGGTCAGTACAGTCTGATGAATGGTGTCGTCATACTTAAATGTATAATCGCCGGTTTTATTATAGGTTGAATAGGAAACCGCGCCTGTGCTTTCATTTTGAAGTTGCCCACTTTTGATGTCGAATCCAAAATAGAGCCCCTCCGTGCTGCTGATCTCTTTTTTAACGGAAATACTGCGCCTTCCGCTGGCAGTATTGCCCGCGCTGTCTGTGACTTCATAGGTCAGGACATAGGTGCCCTCAGTCGCGGTATCCACGTTGCCGGTGGCGACGATGCTGCCTGTGATATCGCCGTCCGTATTGTCAACGGCGGAAACACCGGACAGCATGTCAAAGCTTTCGCCTAACACCACGTCGTTTTCCGTGGGGAGAAACAGGTAGGGCTTTAGGGTGTCCCCAGCGGGCGCCTGTGTTCTTTTAATTGTAACACTGTCCGTAGGGGCATCCATATTTGAGGTATCATAAGTATGAACGGTCAGCGTATTGTCACTGATGCTGACATTGGATATCCCCGGGCTATAATTCTGATAGGTCACGGCGGAAAAATCATAATTCTCACCGATCAAGTCATAATACTTACTTCCGCTTGCCGACTCGCCCGTGATATACAGCACCTCGCCCGGTGCCGGATCGATCAGTGTGCCCCCAACGCCATTTTCCGTGGCAGGAGTTCTCCCGTTCATTAAGTAGGTGCGGCAATAGATATGGTCATGCCCCATCAGCACCAGATCAATCTGCAGGTCGGAGAAGACTTGAGGCAAGGTTTCACGCCGCCTGATAATATCCTCGTTTGTGGAGTGTCCCGCTGTGCTGAAAATGGAATGATGGAATATCGCAACCTTCCATTTTATTGTGTATCCAGCAGCCTGTGCATCAAGAATGGCCTGCTGCATGAAGTTTTGGTGTGCCTGAGTGTTTTGTACATTGCTGTTGAGGGCCAAAAACAGAGTTTGATTGCGCACATACCAATAGTCGCCGCTGTATGCTCCGGCTGCCTTTGAAACGGTGTTTCCGTCTGTGTTGTCAAAGGCAAAATGCTGGGAATACAGCAGTGAGTTGAAATCATGGTTCCCGGCTACGGTTGCCAAGGGCAGCCCTACCAGTTCGGAAGGTGCCAGAAATCCGGAATATTGGTCGGTATCCGACGAAACCTCCACCTGATCCCCGGCATGGATCATAAACTGAGCCTCCGGGAATTTTGCCGCAGCCTTGCTCATGGTGTCAACCCATCCCGCCGTATCACTTGCGGTATTGCTGCTTCCGATCTGGGCGTCGGCAGCGAATATGAAGTTGATATCCGCACTTGATTCCGGCGTGGTAAACACGGCATAATCTGACCACCCGTTTTCATTTCCCACACGGTAGCAATAAGACGTGCCCGGCTCAAGATTTTCAAGAAAGGCATGGTTATAATAGTCGTCAGAGCCATAGGCGGTTCCCCGGCTGTAGGCGGTGACTTCTATGGGGGCGGACAAGATACCGTCAACAAAATGATCGGCCGTGGCGTACTGAACCTTTGCGGTCTGAAAAGATGTGTTGTACCAGTTTACATACAGCTCAGACGCGTTTTCCCCCATAGTGAGGCTGATATTGCTTACCGCATTGCTGTCGCGGTATTGAAAATTTTCCTTGCTTTCAACAACGCTTGGGATATCAATTGTCCAGCTTGGCGTAAAGAATGTTCCGTCAGTATTGTTAATACGGTTAATGGTAACAACCTTATTGCTATCAATTGACACCAGCAAGCTGGTTGAGGCACTATCAACAGAAACAACGCCATCCTGCACCGACGTGAAGTCCTGCTGATAAATCATATCCTCTTTTCCCAGATCATCATGGGCATGCCCGGAAAAATAAATGATTTGGGGATACTGCTTTAAAAATTCCAGAAAGCTCTCGGACCAGTCTGCCGCCAATGTGGCATAGCTGCCGTTTGGAACGGTTCCGGAGGATAACACTGTGTACTTGACCGGCTTATGGGCAACAAGAATAATGGGATTGGTCGGGTCCTCCTGTGCTGCAGCTTCGATGTGTGCTCTTAAAAAGCTTTCGCGATTTTGATATGAGTCAAGCTCATTATCCGGGCTGACAGACAAGACATGAACGCCTTTAACTGAAATATCGTCCTCTATACCCACACCGATTTCTCTGGTGAAGTCAGCCTGCATTTCTTCCTTCATGCCCGCATTGGCGCCAACATCAACACCCCATCCATACTTATAGAACTCATGGTTCCCCATGCTGGCCGTAAGCTGGGTATCTCCGCTCAGCTCCTCACCAACAATCGCTCGAAAGGTCTTGAGCTCATCCACATACCCGTTATCTGTAAGATCTCCGTTAAATGCCACGGCGTCCAAGCTGTTGCCGCTTGCAGAATAAAATCCCTGTATGCAGCTTCGAAGCAGCCTCTCCATCGTCTTACTGCCCGCGCTATCACTGTGGCTGATGTGAATATCGCTGGCAATACCGATGTTGATGGTATCGTTTCCGGTAACCGTGGGAACAGCTGCGGCGACAGCTTGCAAAGGAATCAGTAAAGTCAGCATAACGACGGCAAGCAGCAAGCTAATTCCCCTTGTGATGGCCTGCTTTATGTGGCCGTTTCCTTTGAATAACGCGCTTATTGGTTTCATTATACACTCTCCCAGCAAGTAATTGATCGATAATAATTATAATAAGTCTATGTAAACAACAAAATATGCATTGTGTAAAGATTAGGAAAAGTGGAAGATTGTTCTTCCGCTTCTCAAAACCGTCTCTCACCTGTTGCCCACTCCGGAAGGCTCGCCATATCATCTATGCCCTGAATTTTGGGGCACTTAATCGCCCCCCTGTCTATGCATAGACAGGGGGGCGTAATGAGGGGGAGATATTTACTTAGTTGACCACATCCTGCATAAAGCGCATCAGCATCATGGCGACCTCGGCCCGGCTGGCAGTACCGGCGGGATCGAGCAGGCCACCGGCCTTCCCGGTCAGGATTCCGTTTGCCACGGCCCAACTCATGGCCTCAGCCGCCCAGGGGCTGATAGCGGCGCTGTCGGCAAAGTCCGCCACAGCAGTGCCCTCGGCGCTCATATCCAGCCCCTGTTTCTGCGCGTAGCGGAAGAGGATGGCCGCCAGGGACTCGCGGGTGATGGGGGCGTCAGGGCCAAAGCCCTCCCCAGTGCCAAGGACAATGCCCTCCTTGTTGGCCCAAGCCACAGCCTTGGAATACCAGCTATCCTGTTCCACATCCGGAAAAGAGACTCCCTCCGCCGTCGGTACGCCCGCAAGACGGTGGAGGACCGTCACCAGCATGGCGCGGCTCATGGGCCTACTGGGAGAAAAGGCGTCCGCCCCGGTCCCCTGGAAAAGCTCACGGGCGGTGACATACCGCACGGCATCCTGCGCCCAGTGCCCGCCGGGTACGTCGGCAAAGGCCTTGCCGTTTTCCGAGACCTCCAGCTTGGCGGGGCCACTTAGCCGAACGCTTACGCTGTCCTTGCCAAACCTGGTGTCTGGGATTAGCTCGCTCGTGCCGTCGTCCTTGACGAGATAGGCCACCGTACCCGGCCCGGCGTTCTTCACGGGGATGGTCACTGTGGCGGAGTCGCTGCCGGGCAGAGTGACGGTGGAAGTCGTCTTACCCTCGGGGGTGGTGACCGTCACGCTCTTCACACCGTCCTTGGTCTGCGCGGTGGTGGTGACGGTGCCGTCCTTCTTCGTCTCTATGACCTTCTTGCTCCCGTCGGACCAGGTAGTTGTCTCGGTAACAGTGCCGGTCGCCTTGTTCGTCACCGTCACGGTGGTAGAGCCGTCGTCGTTCTTCTTGGTGGTCCTGGTCGTATTAGAGTAATACCCATCGGACACGGGCTGTTCCGCCAATGCCTGCATCTTTACCCGCAGGTCATCCAGAGCCGTGTCAATTTCGGCTTGGGTTGCCGTGTGATCGGCGCTTACCTTCTTCGCCGACTCCAGAGCCGCGGCAAAGGGAGCCCAGCTCGCCGCAGTGTAGTCCCCCTCAGATTTGCCTTCCGCCTTCCCGATCAGCGCGTCAAGGTCTGTTTTATCGAGAGAGTAGAGCAGATAGGCCTGACGCGTTTCAAGGAAAGCATCCACGTCCTCCTGGAATTCAGCGCTGATCTTGTCCGCGCTATCCCCGTTTTTAATTGCGTCCTTGATCCACGTATTCCCCACTATCTCGTCAAATTCACCGGTAAACATTTCAGCCACTTTTTCAGGGAAGCGCTCTTGAAGGGTCACCAGAATAGCAAGCGCCGTGTCAACGGGGGAGTAGGTATGCTCGTCATAGATGTGCATCTGCACGCCATAGCAAGCCGTATTCGGGAACTTGACGGCCGCCTCGGACGTCAAGTTGTTCCAGGGCGTCATTGCCGCCATGCGGAAACGAATGCCAGGGAGATTGCAGTCGTTAAGCGCCTTTGCAAATTCCACCATTTGGGGCTGGATAAAGGGCGCGCCAAAGAACTCATAGGTCTTTGTGGTCCCCCAGCCGCTGCTCACGCCCTTCTGGCTGGCTGCCGCGCTCGCCCATTCACCCGAACCCTCCAGCCATCCGAGGCTCGCGTATGTAAGCGCGGTTTTCGCCGTGGGAATCTTCCGGTCGGGCATGACGAACTGCAGACCCGTCTCGTCATAGTACATATCCCGGGTCCAGCCCTCCATAGAAATGACCTTTAGGTCCAGGTCCTTCAGGGAAACGGGCTCGAACTCGCCCTTGATCATAAGCGCGAGCTCACCCATTGTCATACCATAGCGAGTCGGTATCGGGTAACCGCCGGACTCCGGTACCGGACCGTCCACATCTGCGCCGCCCAGGGGGTTCGGGCGGTCCAGCACCACAAAGGTGACGCCGTTTTCCGCGCAGGCAAGCATGCAGTTTGCCATCAGCTTAACATAGGAATTTGAGCGGGTCCCCGAATCCTGAAGATCGAAAAGAAGGATATCGACGTTCTTCAGCTGATCGGCGGTGGGGGCTGTTCCATACAGCCTGTGCACCGGCAGACCGGTCCCGCTCCCCGTCACATTGTCGACATAGTCACCCGCGGCGGCGGTTTGGAACTCGCCGCGAAGACCGAACTCAGGGCTGAACAGGGTAGTGAGGTTGATGGCGGCGTTGCTTTTAAGAACATCGGCAAGATGGTTAAAGTTTTTATCCACGCCGGTCTGGTTGGTGAAGAGGCCCACTCTCTTGCCCGCCAGCAAATCCATATGCTCCGCCAGCAGGGCCTCATAGCCCAGGTTAATCCTGGGCTGGGGGGTGGTGACCAGCTCTTTCCCGGCAGGGGTGTTGTACTCGTCCATCAGATACTTGGCCCGGATGGCGAGGTAGTCCTGCATCTCATCCTCCATCCGTGCCACCATCTCGGCTGTTTTAGCCAGAATATCCTCCTTCCCGATTGTTTTCGCCGGAATGTCCTCCTTCTCGGTTGCGTCCAGGAACGCGTTCACCTCGGTCCGCACCCAGGTGCTGCCGGTCCGCAGGTCTACGGAAGCGGGTATATTAAAGTGGTCGTTGCCGCTGCCTCCATACATGGCCTGAAGGGTCAGAAAGAGGGCTACCTGCATCTCAATGGGAGAGAAGGCGCGCTTGTCGGTGATGTGGATTTGCATGCCGTGGGAGAGGATATTCGCGTAGCTCGCAGGGGTCTGATTCGCGATATACGGGGTGATGGAGGCCGCGCGGAAACGCACACCGGGCAGCTCCAGCTCGTTCATACGCCGCGCCAGGGCGATGGGATCGATATAGGGCGCACTGATGAGCTCAAAAGGTTTCGTCGTGCCGCGGCCCTCGTTGATGGTGGGGCCCTCAAACCAAACGGTGCCCGTGTAGTCGAGCGCGGCCTCCCAGGTGGGCATATTGGGCGAGGGCAGGATAAACTGCAGCCCCGTCTCGTCCCAGTACATATCGCGGGTATAGCCCTCGCATGGGATGACTTTCAGGTCACAATCCGCCAGGGAAATCTTTTTCTCCATGCTGGGATCTTTCCAGTTCCAATCCGCTGGTGCCGCGGTGGTGCTGCCGTACTCGTTGGCGGGGCCCCCGGGATAGGTTGTGGTCCAGTAGTTCTTGTAGCCCTCACCCTGATACAGCTTTGCAAGCTCACCCATAGTCAGGCCGTAGCGGGAGGGCAGCGGATACCGGCTGATACCGCTGGCATTTCCCGGCGTCGTCATGGTACCCTCTACCACGTCGCTGCTGATGGTACTGGGGCGGTCGAGGACGATGAATTCCACATTCCGGCCGGCCAGATTCTTTGCCTCTACGCAGGCCATCATACAGTCAGCCAGCGTGTACATGTAGGTCCAGGTCTTGCTCCCGATTTCCTGCAGATCGAACAGGATGACGTCTACCGGCTCATACCACTTGCCATTATTCCCCGTAAGCATCGCCAGGGTCGGCCTGTTTGGGTTGCTCGGGTTGGCGAGGTCCTGATCGAGCGGGGCAAGGCCGAGCGCCTCTGTATCGATGGTACGCCCGTTATAGAGGCTCCAGACCGGGAGATGCGTCGTCGGATCGATGGAGTGCGGAACCGCCGCGCCTGCCTGATAGGCCCCGCGAAGCCCGTGCTCCCCCCCGAACATACAGACCAGATTGATGTCCGGGTCGGCGTACAGCCTATCTGCGAGGTGATTCATATCCCTGTCCACGCAGACCTGGTTCGTAAAGAGCGCAACATTTTTACCCTTGAGATACTCCTTCCACTCCGCGCTCTCCAGCAATACCTCCGCGCCAATTTTGACACTGTCTCCAGCATTCTCCTGAGTGTTTCCGACAGCCGCAGCCCGATAAGGAGCGGCCAGGGCGGCCATCAGAGCCGCCGCGAGTAGCAGTGCCGAAAATTTCTTATGTACTTTTCGCATTTTCTTATCTCCTTTTTTATCCATTAAATACATATATCGGGATTCAATCTTATCTTAAACGAACAATTAAAGGTAATCAATATCACTTTGTCTTCCTGGAACAATATTCCATTTTGTGGTACTTTTCTATGTAATCACAATCTAATTGCAACTAGTTTTCTTTTTCTAAATTTTAATATCATTGAGCCGCTAGTTATAGCTTGCTTTTTGAAGAAAAGTCAGTTATAATAGCATCATAGCAGTTAGCATTTGCTAACCTAACGCTTAATTGGAGGTTTTTTTATGTACTCTCAATATAAATTGCCCTATTCCTATGATGCACTGGAGCCCTATATCGATGCGCTGACCATGGAGACGCATTATTCAAAGCATCACGCCGCATACACCAAAAACCTAAACGACGCCGTGGAAAAAGCCGGTGCCAGCAAGGAAATCAAGGAACTGCTGTCCTCGCTGGAGGATATCCCGGACGCTACCCTGCGCAAGGCGATTCGAAACAATGGAGGCGGTTTTTATAACCACAATCTCTACTTCTCCACCATCGGGCCAAATGGCGGCGGAGAGCCGGCAGGCGCCTTTGCAAAGCTGCTGGAGCATGAATTCGGGAGCTTTTCCGCCTTTCAGGAGGGGCTGAGCGGGCTGGCCGTGGGCCAGTTTGGCTCCGGGTGGGCGTGGCTGTCCGCCGACCGCGACGGCCGGCTTAAGCTCTCCTCCACTGCAAATCAGGATAATCCGCTCATGGAGGGCGCCGGGTTTGTCCCGATTTTGGGAATCGACGTCTGGGAACACGCCTACTACCTGAAATACAAAAATCTCCGGGCCGACTACGTAAAGGCCTTTTACAGTGTGATCGACTGGAAGTCGGTCGCGGACAACTACGAGCGCGTAAAGGAAGGCAAATAGAAGTCGGCACTGCCGCCGCATCAAATGCTAAATAGATTAGGAGGACCTATCATGAGTACGAAATTATATGAGAAGATGAATTTGTACCTCGCCAACCAGGAGGTCAGCTATATCAAGCTCCACAATCTGCATTGGTATGTGAAGGGGCGCAGCTTTTTCACGCTGCACGCGAAACTGGAGGAGCTGTACAACCAGACCGCCAGCATCATCGACGAGGTGGCAGAGCGCCTGCTGGCCCTTGGGCAGTCTCCGGTCGCCAACATGAAAAATGCCCTCTCCATCGCCGCCATTAAGGAGCTGGACGATGCCTCCATCTCCTCGGAGGATACCATTCGCGGCCTGATCGCCGACGTGGAATACTGGATTCGGGACACGAAGGAGATTGCAGACCTGGCTGCTGAAGCAGGCGACGGAGCCACGGCCGACCAGTTTAACGGCTATCTGAGCGAATATCAAAAGCTGATGTGGATGCTCCAGTCCTACCTCGCATAGACGCCATTTACCCGGGTTTCGCCCCGCCAAACGATTTAAATACTAGACAATGGGAAACAGTACAACTATTATGGTTGTACTGTTTCTTATGTAGAACGGGTCAATACCGGTTCGATTGCCGAGAAAGAAGGTACCGTATGGATTGTATACAAAAGGTAGCCCCTCATATTGACTGGGTGGGCGGAAGCGACCGCCGTCTGGCGCTGTTTGAAAACATGTTCCCGTTGGAAAACGGCGTGACCTACAACGCCTATGTGATTCTGGATGAAAAAACAGCTCTTGTGGATACCGTGGACAACGCCATTCGCCAGCAGTTTTTCGAGAATCTACACGCCGCGCTGGGGGCACGGCCGCTGGATTATCTGGTGATCAACCATATGGAGCCGGATCACTGCGCCCACATCGGGGACATCTGCCGTATCTGGCCGGGGGTGAAAATCGTCGGGAACCAAAAGACCTTTCAGATGATCCGGCAGTTCTATCAGATGGACCTGGAGGGGCGCATCCTTGAGATTAAGGAGGGCGCGGAGCTCCCCCTCGGTCGGCACAACCTGCGTTTCCATATGGCACCGATGGTGCACTGGCCCGAAGTGATGTTCACCTACGAGACAACTGAAGGCATTTTGTTCTCGGCCGACGCCTTTGGCACCTTCGGGGGCTTTACCGGGAATCTGTTCAGCGACGAGCTGGATTACCAGGCCCTCTACATGGACGAGTCGCGCCGGTATTATACAAATATCGTGGGGAAGTATGGGCCGCAGGTTATAGCGGCTTTGGACAAGCTTAGCGGTCAGAATATTTCGCTCATTTGCCCTTTACACGGGCCTATCCTGAGGGGCGGCGATGTTTCCATCCTCATGGAAAAATATATGCGGTGGGCATCCTATCGTCCGGAGAAACCGGGCGTCGTACTGGCCTACGCCTCCATGTACGGAAATACGGAGGCGGTCGTCAGTCGGCTGGCGGGGCTCCTATCTCAAAAAGGGATACATGATCTGCAGATGTATGACGTCTCCAAAACGCATTATTCCGTCATTATCGCCCGCGCCTTTCAATATAGCCATCTAGTGCTGGCGTCGCCCACGTACAATATGCATCTATATCAGGCGATGGACGCCCTTGTGGACGATATGGCGAACTTAAATCTGCAGAACCGCGGGGTCGCCATTATCGGCAACGGCTCCTGGGCCCCCACCGCCCATACGCTTTTGCAGAAAAAGGTGGAGGCAATGAAAAGTATGAGTCTGGTCGCTCAGCCCCTTGTCATACGCTCGGCTATCAGGCCGGAGCAGGAACCAGAATTGGAGGATCTAGCCCAAAGACTGGCCGTTTCGGTAAAACGGGAGGCCACTCTATTATAGGCTGACATATTCCCATGTCTCAAAAGCACTCTGAGCGTGATGCAGCTCGCTCTCGGTGGGCTTTTCGCTTTTAATTTATAGAAAAAAATATCCGCAAAGCTCATTCTGAGCTTTGCGGATATTGGACGTATTTATTTTTCCCTTCTACGAAATCACGCGATAGCCTGTGGCATTGATTGCTGAGATGATTTGCTCCAGCGATACAAGGGAAGTGTCATAGTCGACCTCGGTCTCTTCTTTGCGCTTATTTGCTTTGACTTTTTTGATGCCGGGCAGCTTTCGTACCGCATCCTGTACGGTAATTTCACAATGACCGCAGACCATGCCGTCCACGCGCAGTTTTGTTTTCTCCATAATATGTACCTCCTTCAAGTAAGTATATGACCGCATAGGGTCGCGCCCCACGAATACCCATTTAAGCATTTTAAAGCATTCGGCTGTTTGCTTGCTTAAACATTATATCACGTTATGTTAGCTTTGTCTAACCTCCAAGAGTATTCGTTTCATTTCGTTTCATATCCTCCGTCTTAATTTTCGCTTTGAATATCCGTTTCACTCTCCAACATTTCCATAATCTCGTCCAGCGTGAGGCTTGCGCCGTTTGCCCAGTAAACGCGCTCGCCGTCCGTCCGGGGCATTGCAAGCCCGCTGATTTCGGAAAACAGCGGATCGCCCAGTTTCGGCTTCAGCTCCAGCAGAATAGCGCTGCCGTTATCCAGCTCAATGATGATTTCGTTGGGGTCTCCTTCATACGCCTGAGCGCTGGCAATTCTGGGTCTGCTCACCCCGCATCCCCCCGTACGATCTGTAAGATTTCCGAGCAGGACAGGCTGAGGCCGTCCCGCCAGTAGACCTGCTCGCCGTCCGTTTTCGGCGAAAGCAGCCGCCTATCCTTAAGCAGGGCGACAAAGTCCAAGTCCCGCGCCTTCGCCTCCACGGGAAGGATAACGGCCTGCCCGTTTATGAAGTGGATGTCCAGCGCCACGCCTGAAAAGCCGTCCCCCTGGCGGCACACACCGACCATCCGGATTTTTGTCATGTCGGTCACCTCCCGTTTCCACGCTTTTTAATTTGGGCTTGATTGGAGTATAGCGGGAAAATTTCCATCTGTGTAAATTGCTAAGAACTCTTAGCAATTTTTTGAAACTACTTTTTTACTTACAAAGCTGAGGGGTGCCGGCGGTTTTTCCCCATCCGTTTCCTTTAATTGAACTGATCTGCAAATTCAAATACATACGTCGAAATGAGAACAAAGCACCGTCTTTCTTACGAAGGACGGTGCTTTTCTTGTCGTGGGAAGGTTATTTTTTCACAGCCCAGGGATGCTATAGCTCATAATGCTCCTTGGTTACTCAAAAGCTTTACCCATTTCTTTTGCCTATGAGCATAAAAACATTTTGCCCAGAGATATACAAACGGCGTTTTCCAGCCTGCATAGATTTCGACTTCATCCGTGTACTGCGAACCATCATCGCCCAATGGTTTCAATAAAATACTGTGATTCCATATAGGCACATAGGTGTTGCTTTCATTTGTGTAAATCCGGTATGTTTTCTCGTCAAAATCAATTACTTTAATAGTATGTACCCCAAATGGAATAACACCAAATAATTTAAAATGGAAAGAAAACGTTTCTCCCTCTTTCCAATTTAAATCACCGCCTCCATTTATGGGGGTAAATGTCGCATACGGCGAGGCTATGTATTGCAATGTTTGCATGGATTTTAATTTATTGAAAACATTCTTCTCCGACGCAGGAAATCTAGAAGTTTTAATTATCGTTTTTCTTTTCATAATCCATTTGCCTCCTTGTGCGTCAAAACTAATCAAATCAAAATCTTTTAACATCATAAAAAGACTAACCCTAGCCGAAAAATTCGGGATGCGAGCTAAGGTCAGAGTCAGCACCGGAGTTAGGAATTTCGGTGAAGATAGAGCGCCAGCTCCAGCAGGAAACGCTGGTCTGCGTCGTGCAGGTCCAGCCCTGTAGCCGCCTGGATGCTTTTGATACGGTAGACCACCGTATTATAGTGGGTGAACATCTCCTCCGAGACGCGCCTGAGATTGCCGAAGTTCCGGAAGTAGCTCTCCAGGGTCTTGAGCAGTTCCTGCCCCTTCGACTGTTCCCGCTCCAAAAGCTTGTCCAGGGTCTCACGCACAAAAGCCGCGCTCTCTTCCTCAGGCTCGCTGGCGTAGAGCACCCGCAGTAGGCCCAGCTTGCTGAACAAAAGCAGCCCCGTACTCCGACGCGCCGCCCGGAGCGCCACACAAGCCTCATGATCACTCTGCCTCAGACCGGCGATCCCCGCGTGGGGACGCCCGCAGCCCGCCGTAATGCGCAGAGCCGCGTATTCCAGGTTGAGCTTTTCCACTGCCTCGGGGAACCGCTCGCTTACGGCGGAAAAGCTGCGTTGATCCATGGCGCTGCTGAGGATGATCAGATATTCCCCGCCGGTATGTATCTTTCGCATGGATATACCCAGGTTGGCCAGGGTCGACTTAATTTCGCTGACCAGCAGGGTGCGCTGGAACAGCCCGGCGTATTTGTTTGCCGCGTCGGGCCGCTCTTGCAGTTGGGCTCGGATGATCAGGCAATTCTCTCTCATGTCCATGCCAAGCCCCATGGCCCGGGCGCACTCCCGCTCCTCGTCCAGAATATTGTCGGACAGGAGGTGGAGAACGAAATCGTCCAGAAAGCGGTCGCTGTTCTCTCGAACCGTACGTTCCCGGGATATCTCCAGGGGGATAGTCTGGAGCACCTGGGTCAGGATGCCCTCATCCCACTTTGCCAGTGGGTGGGCCGGATCGTAAATATACAGGAAACCAAAGGAGTAGCCGCCCACTTCCAGCACGTACATCTTGGCCCCGGATATAATGGCGGCGCAGACCTCGTCGTCCCCCATACCGCAAAACCGGGCGGCGGCGGACTCGGTCAGGCGGAGGGAGCGGCGGCTATTGATGCAGTCCAGGATAAGGATACTGCTGCCCGTCAGGCTGCAGGCCATTCTGGAGATTTCATCCAGGTCGGCTCCCTCCACGATGGTGCGGGTGAGCAGCTTATTGATGGTGAGGATGCTGCTGAGCAGGGCTGTCTGCCGCAGGAGAAGCTCGTCCGACACAGCCTTGATGATGTCGGCAAAGCGCACCCCGTCCGGCAGCAGGACCAGCGGGAACGCGTGTTCCCGCGCCTTGTCCACCATCACCTGGGGGACGGTACCCAAATACTGTACCGGCTTGACACACAGGCCGGACATCCCCCGCTCCACCAGCTTGGGGACGAAACCCGCCAGGGCATCCGGGTCATCATGGATGGCATAGCAGGCGGTAATCATTAGCTCCCCGGAGGACAGCCAGTTGTAATACTCCGGAGTATCACTCAGGTTTACGCCGGTCACCAACGTCTCAAGCCCGGCCTCCCCGGCCAAAACACGGCTCCCCTGGAATACTGGAAGCGCCAAAAGCTCCGACAGACAAGGAAAATACGAAAGTTCTCCAGTATTCTGTACCGCCACAGTCTGAGCGCCCCCTGACCTAAAAATATCCCTATTCCCAAGCACACCCCAATAAACATACTCTCACAATAGTATAAAAATTTTTTTGTGAAGAGTCAACATATAAATTTCCATTTTTATCTAATACAATAGAAAAGGTAGACAAGTGTTCCCGCTACCCCCGCTTTCCATGAAGTCAGTCGACTGTGGTTATCATTTTTAAAAGGGAGGAAATTGTATGGCGATTATCGACAAAATGGAGCAGCAACTCAGGCCCTCCACAATCGGACTCAAGCCCTATGAGGCCAAAGTCATCCCATTGACCACCGGAGAGGATATGCTGGTCCGCGAGGCTTCCAGGGATGAAATCCCCCTGTTGATGGAGACCATCGAGCCCCTGATGAAACAGCCCAAGGATTTCTATGACATCGTGGCGTCCCGCATCTATGCCGAGCTGCTGGGCATGCTCCGCTACCGCGTGCAGGACGAGTACTGCTTCGTGGGGGCGGTAGACGGCGAAATCGCCGGCATCGTCAACGGCCGCTTTGTCAATGAGAAGGTGGGCATGAGCTATCACACCATAACTCTGCGCCGGGGTGCGCGGGTAGGCGCCCATCTGTTCGCCGCCAAGATGGAGTATCACATGGACGTGATGGGCCAAGACGAGGTCTGGATTGTGGCTGAGAGCCCCAACGGCTTTAAGCGCTGGATGATTGAGTACGAGCTTGAGCCCAGGCTGCACTGCCCCCATGAGCTGGGCGGCGTGCCAACCTATGTGCTCACCCGCGCCCTGTGGCAAAAGCACAAGGGCAGCAAGTGCAACGGCATCCGCCCCGCCTTTGAGGATGTGATCGCGGCCAACCAGATTCTCCATAAGCCCGCCAAAATCATCGTCTGATGGAAAGGATGGTACCTGTATGCGGCAGGTAGGAATTGTCGGCGTAGGCCACACCAAGTTCGGCAAATGGGAGGACACGTTCCTTGAGCTGATTACTCAGGCTGCCCTTGAGGCAATGGATGACGCCGGGGCCAAGACCGGCGACAAGAACGTCATCGATCAGGTATTTGTAGCTTCCATGGGTGCCGGTATCCTTAACCGGATCAGCGGCTCCGCCTCCGCCCTGGTGGACACGCTGAATATCCGCCCCGCCATGGCGGAGTGCGTGGAGAACGGCCCCGCCTCCGGCGCTTCCGCCATCAAGCTGGGCTATATGGCAATTGCGTCGGGGCTGGCCGACTGCGTGCTGGTGGTAGGCGGTGAACAGATGCGGGCGGTATCCGGATGGGAAGCCACCGACTTCGTGGCCACCATGCTTCACCCGACGGGAGAGTACCCCTACGGTTTGACACTGCCCTCCTTCGCTGGTATGTTCACCCGCCTGCGCATGGAGGAGTACGGCGTCACCAGCCGCGACCTGTCCATCATATCCGTCAAGAACCATGAGAACGCCACCCATAACCCCTGCGCCCACATCCAGCGCCATGTGAAGCTGGATCGCATCAGCGATCCCAGGTATGTGGACGCCACCAACCCCATGGTGGCAGACCCCCTCCGCCAGTTTGACATGTGCCCGGTTTCCGACGGCGCGGCGGCGGTGCTGCTGGTGGCCCGGGACAAACAGGAGGAGCTGGGTTTCGGCCACAAGCCCTTTGCCCGCATCGCAGGCATCGCTTCGGCCACCGACACCCATTATGTAGCCGACCGCGCAGAGCCTACCGACCTGCTGGCTGTCCGGCTCGCCGCCCAGAGGGCCTACCAAATGGCGGGCATAGGGCCTGAGGACATCGACTGCGCCGAGCTCCACGACGCCTTCCTCATCCTGGAGATCGCCGAGAGTGAGGAGTGCGGTCTCTTCCCCAGGGGACAGGGACATATCGCCGCCCGCAATGGCGACACGGCCATCGGCGGCAAGCTGCCCATCAATACATCCGGCGGTCTGAAGGCCAAGGGCCACCCTTTAGGGGCCACCGGCGTATCCCAGGTGGTAGAGCTGGTCCGTCAGGTCCGGGGCGAGGCGGAGGGCCGTCAGGTTGAGGGAGCCGCCACGGGTCTTGCCATCAATTTCGGCGGTTTTGGCAACAATGTAGTCGCCACCATCGTCACCACGAAGTAGGGAGGGGATCGGAATGCAAGAGCTGTTTGCCTACCAGTGCAACAAATGCGGAAAGCTTCACCATCCCAGCTACGCCGTCTGTCAAAACCCCGCGTGCGACGGCCGCTCCTTCACCGCCGAGCCCTTGGGCGGCCACTGTACGCTGCTGACCTGGACCCGGGTCTTCAACCTGCCCGAGGGCTATATGAAAGCGTGGATGAACTTTGGAATCGTGCGGTTTGACAATGGCGTCACCGCCACCGGCCAGCTCGGCTTTGACGATCCTCCCGAGCTGGGGATGGACCTAGTCTCCACCATAGGTATCGTCAAAGAGGGCATAGGTCAGGACTATTACGGTTTCATTTTTCAAGAACCTTGATGCCATGATTACAGCGCAGACGAAACGGATCTGCGGGGCGCTGTTGGAGGCCTTGGGCCACGGGCCTCTGCCCGCGAAGCTCCTCTCCCGTTTCCGGGGGGCGGCCAATCTGTCCACCCCCCGGGGGCTGGTGACGCTGCTCTCGCCGGGGCGGTGCCTTCAACCTCACGCGGTCAGATTAAACCATGCTTTTGATTATGGGCTTTTGGAGCCGGGCGTACTGACGCTTGGGCCCGAAGGCGTCAGTATGGACGGCGCGGCGGTCATTTCCTTCTCCGGTGCTGAGTCCATAGACCTGCTCCTGCCGCCCGGACCTATGCCGCAGCCCCTTGCAGCCTGGGCCATTCAGCGTTTCTTGGCCTCCGCGCCGGATGAGGGCCTCTCCCGGATGGCGCTGGGCCGGAGCGACGGAGTCTACGCCGCATTGCTCTCCCCGAGGCTTAAAACACTGCGCCGGGCGGCACGGGCAGGTGATATCACTGCCGCGGCAGTTGCCGCCGGACGAATGGCAGGCTGCGGACCGGGGCTTACCCCCTCGTCAGATGACCTGCTGTGCGGCTATCTGGCACTGCTGCCTTCCGAGGAGCCCTGGGGGGAGATGGCTTCCGCCATCGCCGCCTCGGCTGCCCAAAACACCAACATCATCAGCGCGGCCCTCCTCCTCTCCGCAGGGGATGGCTATTTCTCCGAGGACGTGCTGGCTCTGATGGCCTGCCTGCGCACCGGCACGGAGGGGCAGGCACTGACGCGCGCGCTGCTGCGGGTGGCCTGCTTTGGCAGCAGCTCAGGCTATGACTTCCTGACGGGGGTCTATTTCGGCGTCCTGGACGCTTGTGCCATTGGAGGGATATGCATTGATTTGCCTGAAAGTACATAAAAACGCTTATTACGACTCGGTCAGCCTGATGATCATCTCCAAAGAGGTAAAGAAACTCCCCGGCGTCCGCGAAGCGCTGGTGGGCATGGGAACCGAGTTAAATCGTGAGATCGCCCGCAACATCGGTTTGGCCGCTGAGGGTTTCGATGCCGTCACCGCCAACGATTTCTTCGTGACCGCCGACTGCGGGGACGAATCCGACTTTACCGCTGTGGTGGCCAAGGTGGAGGAGCTGCTGGGCAAGAAGTCGGAGCGCCGCAAGGCTGACCACTACCCGCCCACGCTGGAGGGCGCTTTGAAACTGGAGCCCGGGCTGAACATGGCCGTCATCTCTCTCCCCGGCAGATACGCCCACCATGTGGCCCGCAGCTGTCTGGAAAAGGATATCAACGTAATGCTCTTCAGCGACAACGTGACCATTGAGGAGGAGCGGGACCTCAAGGAGTACGCCGCGTCCAAAGAGCTGCTGGTCATGGGGCCGGACTGCGGCACCGCCATTATAAGCGGCACCCCTCTGGCCTTCGCCAACGTGGTCAAGAGCGGGAACATCGGCATGGTCTGCGCCTCGGGCACCGGAGCCCAAGAGGTCTCCTCCATCATCGACCAGCTGGGCGGCGGCGTCTCCCAGCTACTGGGCACCGGCGGGCGTGATTTGAAGCTGGAGATCGGCGGCAGGATGATGAAGCTGGGGATGGACGCTCTGATCCGTGATCCCAAGACCAAGGTGCTGGTGCTGGTCTCCAAGCCCCCGGCCCCCGAAATCGCCCGCAGGATTCTCGACCGTGCCGCAGCCGGGGGTAAACCCACTGTGGTCTGCTTCATCGGCGGCGAGCGTAACGAGATTAAGGCCCGGGGCCTGTGGGCGGCCTTCTCCTTAGAGGACGCAGCCCACAAGGCCGTAGCCCTCTCCCAGGGCCGGAAACCGGAGGACTTCACCGGCTTTGCCATGGGAGGGCGCCGGGCGGAGGAGCTGGCTGCATCTGAAGCGGCGAAAATGGCCCCGGGGCAGAAGTTCGTACGGGGCCTCTACACCGGAGGGACGCTTTGCGACGAGGCTATGAAGCTGATGATAAGCTCCCTGGGCCATATTTGGTCCAATATCCCGCTGCACCCGGAAGACAAGCTGGATAATGCCCGCAGCGCTCCCGGCAGGGAGCACACCTTTCTGGACTTTGGGGACGATGAATTTACGGTGGGCCGCCCTCATCCCATGATCGACCCGTCCCTGCGGTGTGAGCGGATGACGGCCGAGGCCGCCGACCCGTCAGCGGCGGTGCTGCTGGTGGACTGCGTCATCGGCTATGGCTCCCACGAGGACCCCGCGGAGGAGCTGTCCCAAGCCATCCGCGCCGCCAAGGGGCTGTGCGCCAAGGAAGGCCGCTACCTCGCCGTGGCGGCCTCGGTATGTGGTACCGAGGGCGATCCGCAAAATCTCTCCGCCTCCCGGCTCAAGCTGGCCAATGCCGGCGCCGTCGTCCTGCCGTCCAACGCGCAGGCCGTCCGCTTCACGCAGCACATCCTGGCGCATCTATGAGGGGAGGGCGTGCATATGAGCAAAGTCAACGAGCTCTTCGGCAAAAGGCTCTCGGTGGTGAATTTCGGCATCGAGTCCTTCTACCAGGATTTAATGAAACAGGGCAAAAACGTCGTCCATGTGGATTGGAAGCCCGTGGCGGGCGGGGATGAAAAAATCGCAGACTGCCTGCGCAGGCTCCGACAGGGTGCGCTGGGCGAAAAAATCGACGCGGCCAATCGGGAGGCCCTCTTCCGTATTTTGTCGGCCCAGCCGGTGCTGGTGGGTATGTCCACCGCCGGGGAGGCCATTCCCGGCATGACCTCCACCACCATTCTCCACGCCGGTCCGCCGGTGACCTGGGAGCTCATGTGCCCACCGGTCCGGGGCGCGGTGATGGGCGGGCTCATCTACGAGGGTCTAGCTGAAAACCTTGAAGAAGCCGAGGCCCTTGCGGCCAGCGGCAAGATCACCTTCTCCCCCTGCCACCACCACGATGCGGTGGGCCCCATGGCGGGCGTGGTGACCTACTCCATGCCTGTATGGCATATGGTAAATAAGACCTATGGGAACAGTGCCTACTGCACCGTCAACGAGGGCCTGGGCAAGGTCCTGCGTTTCGGGGCCTGCGACGAGGAGGTTTTTGCCCGCCTGCGCCGCATACGCGACGAGTACTACCCGGTACTCAGGGAGGCCCTGGCCCTCCGGGGCGAGATGGACATGAAGGTTCTGATTGCCCAATGCCTCCAGATGGGGGACGAGGCCCACAACCGCAACAAGGCGGCCACCTCCCTCTTTCTACGGGAGCTCTTCCCCTATGTGCTCAAGACCGACTTCCCCAGGGAGCGGCAAAAGGCGGTACTGAGTTTCCTCAACGGCAACGACCATACCTTTCTCAACCTGTCTATGCCTGCCTGCAAGTGCACCATGGACCCCATCTTCGATATCCCCTACTGCACCGTGCTGGCTACCATGTGCCGCAACGGCACCGACTTCGGTATCCGCGTCGCAGGCCTGGGGCCGGATCGGTGGTTCACCGCCCCCGCCGAAATGGTGAGGGGGCTCTATTTCCCCGGTTTCACCGAGGCGGATGCAAACCCCGACCTGGGGGACAGCTGTATCACCGAGACCGCGGGCATCGGCGGTTTCTGTATGGCGGCGGCCCCGGCCATCGTGCAATTCGTAGGCGGGCAGGTACAGGATGCCCTTGACTACTCCACGCAGATGTATGAGATTACGGTGGGCGAGGGGACGGCCTACCGGATTCCCGCCCTGGATTTCCGGGGCAGCGCCACCGCCATTGATCTGCTCAAGGTCGTGGAGACCGGCATCCGCCCCATCATTAACACCGGTATCGCCCACAGGGACTATGGCGTGGGCCAGGTGGGCGCCGGGCTGGTTCACCCCCCAGAGGGGTGTTTCCGCGCGGCTATCCAGGCCTGCACCCAAGCATGGGCCTGATAGAAACAATTGAAAAATAAAAGGAGGTAACCGACATGAGCAAATGGACAGACATCAAAATGTACGACCTCACCATTCCTATCGGCATCAATACGCCCCCCTGGCCCACCTATGAGCCGCTGCAGATGAAGTTCTTCAAGCGCCTGTCCCCCAACGGTGCCAACGGCCAGCTTATCACCCACTCCAACCACGTGGGTACCCATCTGGACGGCCCCCTGCACTTTGATACCGCAGGCCGGGATATGGCCTCTTTGGAGCTGACCAAGCTGTGCGCTCCCGGTGTCGTGGTGGACCTCTCTGACAGGAAAGAGGATTTCGGCATCTACACCCCCGCCGATATCGAAGCACGGGCTGAGGTTCGGGAGGGGGATATCCTTATCATCAACACCGGTTATCACATCTACGGCTGGGACTCCCCCACTGCGGACGAGCGCCGCTATATGCTGCGCCATCCCGGCCCCTCGCTGGAGTTCATCCAGTGGGTCCGCGATAAAAAACTCAGATGGATCGGCGTGGACTGTGGCTCGGCCGACCACCCCATGAACACCAAAATCCGCGAGTGGGAGCCCATGGAGGCTGAGAAGTGCGACAAGCTTTTCCGGGCGCGGTACGGAAAGGCCCTCAATGAGATCTACCCATGGCCCGACCACTACCAGGCCATGCACATCGAGCTGTTCTGTAAGCCCTACGAGGCCATTCACGCCGAGTGTGTGGGCGGAGAGATCGACAAGCTGTCCAACAAGCGCGTGGTGATCGGCTGCTTCCCATGGCCCCTGGTGGGCGGCGAGAGCTGCATCAGCCGTATTGTGGCCTTTGACGGCTTCGAGGACGCATAAGTACGTTCCCTGTTCGCACTCCATAGGCTGTTCCAAGAGGAGGCACGCAGATGAGGCCATTTGAGTACTATGCTCCCACTTCCCTGGAGGAGGCCTTCGCGCTGCTGGCCCACTTCGGGCCGGACGCCAAGCTTCTGAACGGCGGCACCGACGTGGTGATCCAGCTGCGCGACAGGCTGATCGCCCCCCGGGCGGTCATCGACATCAAACGCATCCCCGGCCTGAACTCCCTTACCTTCAGCGAAAAAGAGGGTCTGACCATCGGCGCCTGCGTCACAGCGAACGCTCTGGGCGGCAGCCCCTTCGTCCGGGAGCGCTACCCCGCCCTGGGCGACGCGGCCCTGAGCCTGGGCTCCAAACAGGTGCGCAACCGGGCCACCTGCATAGGAAACATTGTCAACGCCTCCCCGCTGGCGGATACCGCGACTCCCCTGCTGGCCCACGGCGCCGTGGTAATCACCCGGAGCAGCGTTGGTGCACGGGAGGTCCCTCTGGAGGAGTTTTTTATCTCTGTCCGCAAGACCAGCCTGAGACCGGAGGAGATCGTCACCTCCATCAGGGTCCCCTATCTGCCCGGCTGCCGTGGAGTGTTTCTCAAGGTCTCACGGCGGCGGGAGGTGGACCTGTCCACCGTCTGCGTTACCTGTCTGACCACACCTGGAGGTTGGCGGATAGCCTTCGGTGCGGTGGCGCCTACGCCCATCCGTCTGAGAAAGACTGAGGCCCTACTGGATTCCCAACCCCTGGCCGAGGAGGTCATCCGGCAGGCCGTGGAGCTGGCTCGCACCGAAGTTTCGCCCATTGACGATGTGCGCGCAAGTAAGGCCTACCGTCTGGAAGTCGTCGGCGTTGTGCTCGCAAGAGGCTTGCGGGCGCTGATGTGAGGGGGATACCTCATGAAATACAGGATCAATTTTTTTATTAACGAAGAGCCCGTAGAGCTCTATGTAGACGCCAATAAGACCATGCTGCGGGTACTCAGGGAGGATTTGGCCCTCACCGGCAGCAAAGAGGGCTGCGGCGCGGGGGAGTGCGGCGCTTGTACCGTCATCGTGGATAGCAAAGCCATCAACGCCTGCCTTGTCTTGGCCCCCGAGATGGACGGCATGCGCATCACCACAGTGGAGGGGCTGGCAAAAGACGGGGCGCTCACCCATCTTCAGCAATCCTTTGTGGACCTGGCCGCCCTCCAGTGCGGCTTCTGCACGCCGGGCTTCCTCATGTCGGCCACCGCCCTGCTGGACGAGAACCCCCACCCCAGCCGGGAGGAGATCATAAGCGCCATCAGCGGCAACCTGTGCCGCTGTACGGGCTACGCCCGTATCGTAGAGGCCATTGAGCGGGCCGCAAGCAGCCAGGGGGGAGGTGCGGGAGCATGAGGACGGTCGGTACTTCCATCCAGCGGGTAGACGCCATTAAAAAAGTGAGCGGGCAGGCTCAGTATGTGGGCGACCTCATCATGCCCCGCATGCTCTATGCCCAAGTCAAGCGCTCCCCCTATCCCCATGCGAAGATCCTGCGCATTGATACCTCCAAGGCCGCGGCCTTGCCCGGCGTGCGCAGCGTCATCACCGGCGAATACTATACCAAGCGCTGTGGCCTGTACCTGGAGGACAAGAATTTCCTGGCCGTGGGCACCGCCAAGTACCGGGGTGAGGCGGTGGCCGCCGTGGCCGCCGAGACCCCTGAGATCGCCGACGAGGCCTGCGAACTCATCGAGGTGGAGTATCAGGAGCTGCCCACCGTCACCGATGCCCTGGAGGGTATGAGGCCCGACGCGCCCCTGATCCACCCCGATCTGCACACCTACAAAGTGGCTCCCATCTTCCACCCAGAGCCCTACACCAATATCTCTCACCACTACAAGCTGCGTAAGGGGGATGTGGAGGAGGCATTTAAAACCTGTGACGTGATCTGTGAAAACACCTACTGCATCCCCCATGTGCAGCATGTGCCCCTGGAGCCCCACTGCGCCGTGGCCCGGTATGAGCTGGATGGCAAGATCACCGTTTGGGGATCTATCCAGTCCCCCTACGCGGTGCGCCAGGCTCTCTCCGCCGCCTTCGATATCCCCCTTCACAAGCTGCGGGTCATCTCCCCCTATGTGGGCGGCGGCTTTGGCGCCAAGGCGGGCACCACCCTGGAGGGCATCATTATTCCGCTGGCCAGGATGAATCCCGGCCGGCCCGTCAAGCTCCAGTACTCCCGGGAGGACGAGTTTGAGAACTCCTACGTCCGCCAGGGGCTGCACTGCAGGATCAAAACCGGCATTAACCGGGACGGGAAGCTCCAGGCCGTAAAGAACGAGCTTGTGTGGGACGGCGGTGCCTACACCGAGTACGGCGTCAATATCACCAAGGCCGGCGGCTGGGCCTCCGCCGGACCCTACAACATCCCCAACGTATGGACCGATAGCTACTGTGTGTACACCAACCACCCGGTAGGCGGCCCCTACCGTGGTTTCGGCATGTGCGAAATCCACTTCGCAATTGAGCAAAATATTGAAGAGGTGGCCCGTCAAATCGGCATGGACAGTGCTGAGGTACGCCGCATCAACGGTCTGCGCCCGGGCGACGCCACCGGTATGGGGGAGATTATGGAGGTCTCGGGTTTCCACGACTGCCTGGAGCAGGTGCTCAGGGATATCGAGTTTGACAAGCCCCCAGCCTCCCCATCACCCACCCGGCTGCGGGGCAAAGGGATCGCCGCGGGCTGGAAGTCTCCATCCCAGCCCACCAATGCGGGCAGCTCGGCTATTCTCCGCATGAATGAGGATGGGACCTTCATCCTCATGACCAGCGGTCAGGAGATCGGCCAGGGCTCGGAGACCGTGCTCACCCAGATCGCCGCCGAGGCGATGAACGTGGACCCGTCCCTGATCTCCCTTCGTTTCGGAGATACCGACTACACCCCTTACGAGTGGCAGACGGTGGCCAGCCGCACCACCTATTGTGCGGGCAACGCCGTCAAGCTGGCCTGTGAGGATCTGCGCGGCAAGATTTTGGCTCTCGCCCAGATAAAGATGGGGGCCCATCAGCGGGATCTGGACATTGTGGATGGTTTCGTGGTCCACAAGCTCTACCCTAACCGGAAACTCCCCCTGAGCGACTTCGCCCTGGGCCTGACCTTTCCCGACGGCTCCGGTTACGGCGGCCCGGCCATTGGGGTCGGAACCTATACGCTGGAAAACAACCGCAACGTGGACCATGAGACCGGCATGGGCTCTCACCCGGCAGCCTTCTGGACCATCGGTTTCAACGGAGCGGAAGTGGAGGTAGACATCGAAACCGGCCATATCAGGGTTCTTAAAATGGTCTCCTGCTTCGACGCGGGCAAGGTCATTAACCCAGTGACCTTTACCTGTCAGTCGGAGGGGGCCATGGTCCAGTCCCTGGGCACCGCACTCTTTGAAGAGCTGAAGCTCAAGGACGGCAAGGTACTGAATAAGAGTTTCGTGGATTATAAGATCCCCACCGCCGACGACGCGCCGGAGCTGGTCGTCAAATATGTGGAGCACCCGGAGCCCACCGGCCCCTATGGGGCCAGGGGCGTGGGTGAGCCTCTGATGGTGCCCGGTGCCCCGGCCATCGCCAATGCTGTCTACAACGCCATCGGCGTGCGCTTCCATCGCATGCCCATTACCCCGGAGGAGGTGTTGAAGGCGTTAAGAGAAAGGGAAAGCAGGAAAGCTTAAACCTATACGACTCACGGTCCCACCCGTGAGAGAGGTGCAGCCCCTGGGCCGCCTGGGTGCAAGAAATAATACAATATACCCCGATGAAAAAATAAGAAACCCCGTAACTTTGTGGTTACGGGGTTTCTTTGGGAGTAACTCGAATTTGAATTAGTAAGCTAATTACCAATTGTTCCGCTGCTTACATTGAATATCCTCCAATCAAATACTTGATTGACATTCGGGTGGCGCTGAAGGCGACGGCGGTTGTAGAAATGGATGTAACCCTCAAGCTTTCACAAGTCGGCTCAAATCAGCTCTCCCCTGTGCGAATGAGCCAGTTGGACATAGGTTTCCGGAAAAAGTAACAGTCCTGCTTGATCCGCTCCTGCTCCTAGCAGTACACAGGCAAGCCCATCACGACGCAACGCGCCGCCATACTAAAAACAAATAAACTGCGCTCGTTTTTCTTGTATTGGTCATTTCTCAAATGCCAAGCACCATTTTTGCTCTAGTCATATTGCTCCAGAAGACCTTGCATATCCGCCAGGCGGACTCCAACGGAGTCCAAATACCGGAATACCTCTTCTGTGCGCAGGTTCTCTTCTGAAACCGTTTTTTCTGCCTGCTCAATCGTCTCCCGCGAGAGCTCTAACTGGTGCTGGTAGAGCTGCGCGAGTTTGTCCTCAGTCTCCTTAAGAAGCCTGTCATAGATGTTTCCCACCTGCTCCTGTACACTAACGGTAAGTAGGTCAAAGCCCTCCAACACCGGCCCGAGAAAATCCTTTTGTTTCTCCCTTATCACCCGCTGGCGGACAAAACCCGCAATGGCCTGCCCTAAAATCATAACCCCCGCCAATTCCGGGATTTGAGTGCTCACAATATTTGCCGCGAAGAGAGTGGCGTCTACTCCCGTCCAACTAATGTCGGTAATACAGTCGCCTATTTGGGCGCTGATCCCCCCAAATACAGACTGAGATAGCTCCCCGGCAAAGGACTTTGCCTCAGTTTCCAAACGGTCGGCCAGATCCTTCCGGTGGCGTTCCACGCAGGCAAGCAGAGCGCTCTTTAATAGGTCCGCAAGGTAAAACTGGAAATACCGTTCTAGCTGGGCAACCTCTGCGGTATTCCTGAGCCCCAAAATTTCTTCCTTGAATCGGGCCATAAACTCGTTCATCCAGCCCCGCGCCTCTCCTTTCATTTCAGAGACGTCAGCGGCCAGAGTCGCCCGGCGGCGTTCCATGCTGTCCAGGAGCGCGGTATTCTGTCGCTCAAACTCCATGCCGGAAGCGGTGAGCTGCTCGCGCCCTGCTTCAAAGGAATTCCGCGTGAGCCGCACGCGAGCCTCCAAGTCCCTCAGAAGTGCCCGGGTCATGGCGATACAGCGGCCTGCCCGGATGATATCCTTCTGCAGCAGGATATCGCTTTCCAGGGCTGAGCACAGAGCTTCAAACCCGTGCTCCAGACCTTCGGAAAGGTCCGGCTCTGGCCGATCCAGGCCCTCAATCCGGCAGACCTCGTCCAAGGCGCTCACGGCGAAGACCTCACTGTTGGGATAAAACAGACGAACCCGCTCGGATACCAGATTTTTTACTTTTGTAATGTTTTCAGGCGTCTCCAGACAGTCGCTGAGGTTCAGCGCCACCAGCAGCCTGGAAAAGCTATTAGGTACCACACAGGCTGATAAAAACTGCTGTTCTGTGAGTGATAGAGGTGCCTTAGCCGACACAACATACACAATCGCGTCAGCCCGGGCAAGCGCTTGGGCCACCCGCTCGTCAAATTCTCGCAGCAGTTCCCCCACGCCAGGCGTATCAACGATGGAGAGCTGCTTTAGAAGTTCCGCGTCCTCGTAGATTTCCACCTGATCAATTTCAGCCGGTAGGTGGCGCATGACTTCCGTAAGTCTGTCCCGACTCAGTTCCTCCCGACTCAGCGCCACCTGCCGACCGTTTTTCAGAAGGGCCCGAACCGCTGGGACGGCGCTGTAGAAGAGGTGGTTAATCGTGGCTGTCTCCGGAGTCACCGCTGTGGGAACCGCCCGCCGCCTCAGCAGAGCGTTAATGAGGGTGGATTTCCCCCGCTTAAAATCTCCCGCCACCACCAGAAGAAAGGGGCCGCTCAACCGCTTGTGGAGGTCAGACTCACCCTTCCGTATCCCCTCGACAGCGGAGGATCCCAGAGTTTTTCGGAAGTTCTCCTCCTGCCTCATAGCCCGCAGGTCATCCAGAATTTCTCCGATAGTCTCCTCTATGCTGGTAAAGTTCAATTCTACGCAGCTACCCTCTCCCGCAGAAATCATGTTCTCCGGCTCCTTTTCTCGCTTTTTACCACGCCGATGTACTTACCTCCTTACTGTTATGGGTGGATATTTTTTGTAATTTTACGTTTTCTGACGTTATGATAGTCTGGCTGCCAAAGAGCGCACAGGGCCAGCCCTCTTCAACAGAGGGCTGGCCCTGTGCGTTTTTTTCACGGCTTTTGACGGATTTATTGGGCATCGGGATACCGGCTAGAAAAAAGTGTGGTATCCCCTGTCGATACAGGGAAAATAGACAAAAACTACTTCCTAGAATAAAACAAAATGACATATTTTATTTTATTTTATTAAATGTATTGAAATATCATTTCAATACTGCTATACTGTGCCCGTAGTAAACCAGAGAGGGAGGCCACCCATGAAACCAAAGCTCATTCTGATGTCCCACGGGCACTACGCCGAGGAGCTCTACAAGTCCGCGCAGATGATCGTGGGCCCGATCGACGGCCTCATCACCATCGCCATGTTGGAGAGCGACGGGCTGGACGGCACCAGGAAAAAGCTGGCCGACGCCTTTTCCCAGGCGGGCGAGGTCGACGTGGTCATCGCCGCCGACCTGATGTCTGGCACGCCATGCAATGTGGCTGTCCAGTCTATGTACGAGCGCTCCGGGGTTCGCGTCCTGACCGGCTTGAACCTTCCCATGGCCATTGAGTACGCCGTCTCCGACATCGAGGACGCGGATGAGATGGCCGTCATGCTGCGGGACACCGGAGCGGCGTCCGTCAGGCTGGTGGAAAAACCCCAAGCAGCCGACGGAGAGGAGGGCTACGAGGACTAGGCTGCACGAGGCCCTAACAAAAGCAAAGAGAGAGCTATTTTGTAAGGAGGAAAGATGTATGAACAGTATTCCCATACTCATTGTCGTGCTGCTGACGCTGTATGTCGGCTTCGCCCAGCTCGACCAAATCTCCGTTCAGCTGGGCTTCTACTCCCCGCTGTTTGCCGCCACCGTTACCGGGCTGTTGCTGGGCAATATGCCCATGGGTCTCGCCATCGGCGCTTCCATGCAGCTGATGACTCTGGGTGTTGCCACCTACGGCGGCGCCACGGTGCCTGACTTCCTGTCCGGTTCCATTATGGGCACGGCGTTTGCCATCATGTCCGGCCAGGGCGCCGAGGCCGGCGTCGCGCTGGCGGTGCCCATCGGCCTGCTGCTCACCCAGCTGGATGTGGCGGGCCGCATGACCAACGTCATCTTCCAGCATCGCGCCGAGCGCTGCGCCGCCAAGGGCGACGACAAGGGTGTGGAGCTGTGCAACATCCTGGGCATCCTGCCCTGGACCCTCACCCGCATGATCCCCGTGTTCCTGGGCCTCTTCTTCGGCGAGGCCGTGGTCAAGGCCATCAACAGTTGGATCCCCGCGTGGCTAATGAGCGGCCTCAAGTATGCCGGGGGCCTGCTGCCCGTCATGGGCATCGCCCTCCTCATGCGCTACCTCCCCCTGAAGAAGTTCTTCGCCTACTACATCATCGGCTTTGTGCTAATGGCCTATCTGCCCAGCCAGTTCACCATTCTGGGCGTGTCTCTGGTGGGCGTCGCTCTGGCGGCGATCTATATGAACAAGTATGACTCCGACAACGCGGCCCCCGCCGCCGCGGTGGCTGCCGGTAACAACGACGTGGAGGTGGAGATCGATGAGTAAGCAGAATGCGAACACTTCCGAGAAGATCACAAAAAAAGACCTGCAAAAGGTCTACATCCGTAACCTGTTTGGCCTCCAGTGGGGCTGGAACTATGAGACGATGCAGGGCCTAGGCTACTGCTACGTCATCATGCCCATTCTGCGCCGCCTGTACAAGAACAACCCTGAGAAGATGAAAAAGGCCCTGCAGACCGAGATTGGGTACTTCAACACCTCTCAGCCCATGTCTAACCTCATTATCGGCACTGACGCCGCCCTCCAGGAGGAGTTGGGCATCGACAAGGCCGAGGACGCCATCATCGGCATGAAGACCGGCCTCATGGGGCCCTTCGCCGGCGTGGGCGACACCATCTTCATCACCATCTACCGCGCTCTGGTCTTCTCCATTGCCGCCTACATCGCCATGGGTGGGCAGGCCGTAGCGCTGCTCATCCCCATCATCTGCGGTATCGCCATCCTGGCTGTGCGCTATAAGTTCACCTTCCTAGGCTATCAGCAGGGCAGTAAGCTGGCCAGCGGACTGTCGGGACAGCTTAAAAAGATCACGCAGGCCGCCTCCGTGCTGGGCCTCACCGTGGTCGGCGCTTTGGTCCCCTCTGTGGTCAAGGCCCCCATGAACATCAGCGTCCAGATCGGCGACGTGTCCCTCGCCATCCAGCCTATGCTGGACAAGATCATCCCCGCCGCCCTGCCCCTTGCCATGGTGCTGCTGTCCTACTGGCTGCTGGGCAAGAAAAAGATGACCACCACCAAGCTGATTTTGATCCTGATGGTCGTGGGCATCGGTCTGGGCCTACTCAACGTGTTCTTCGCTACCCCCGTGGCAGCCTGAGCGCTTGACATTTACGGTATAATAATCATAAAGAACGGCTGAGAATGGGGCCTCCCGGCGTGACGCTTGAAGACGAAACTGGGAGGCCCCTGTCTCAGGAAGGAGACAAGTTATGATTAAGCACATGAGAATTGACGAGCGGCTAATCCACGGACAGGTGGCCTCTGTCTGGACCAACTTCCTGAGCTGTGACCGCATCATCGTGGCCAACGATGCCGCCCCCAAGAGCGAGATGCAGGTGGCTGCGCTGAAACTGGCCTGCCCCATGGGGGTCAAGCTCTCCATCCTCTCGGTGGAGAAGGCAGCCGCCAATATCCTCTCCGGCAAGTACGACGCCGAAAAGGTCTTTCTCATCACTCGCAACGTACCCGACTGCAAGCGCATTCTGGACGCGGGCGTGGCCCTTCCCGGCGTGAATGTGGGTAACCTGGCCCATGCCGAAGGCTTGCGCAAGATCAAAAAGTCGGTCAGCCTCAGCGAGGGGGATATCGCCGCCATCCAGGCAATTCTCGCTTTCGGCGTCAAGGTCACAGCCCAGATGATTCCCGACGAGCCTGACGTCAGCATCGAGACCTTCTTGAAGTAAGAGATAATGGAAAGGGCGGAGAGTAAAATGGAGTTTTTAAAAAATCTGTCGATGCGCTATAACGCTCTGACGAAGCAGAGCAAACGCCTAGCGGATTTTATCCGTGAAAATCCCGCCCAAGCCATTAAAATGACGGCCAAGACCCTGGGGGAGGAGAGCGGCACCTCGGCGGCCGCGGTGGTGCGCCTGTGCCAGCAGCTGGGGTACAATGGCTTTGAGCAGCTAAAGATCAGCATTGCCAAAACCGTCAGCGATGAGGAGCTGAGCGCCCCCATCGACCCCATCATATCCCGTGGAGACTCGGTCTCAGATATCGCGCAAAAGCTGTGCCATATCCAGGCCAACGCCGTGCAGGAGACCCTGGCCCTCATGGACTATGACGACGTCAAAAAGGTGGTTTCTCTCCTTCAAAAAGCCCGCGTGGTTTACCTCTTCGGCGTGGGGAGCTCCGGGCTGGTGGCCCAGGAGCTCTGTCACCGCCTGAACCGGATAGGAAGGGCCTGCATCTTCCTCCCGGATGGACACACCAGCCTGGAGTATGCTGCCGTGGCGGAGGAGCGGGACCTCCTCATCGGTTTCTCTTATAGCGGAGAGACGAAAGAAGTCTACCTGGCCGCCGAGCACGCCAGCAAGCGGGGTGTGCCCGTCATTGCCGTGACACGGAACAAGGAAAGCTCGCTCAGCGCCGCCGCGTCCATCGTACTGAACGTCCCGGTCACGGAGAAACGCGTCCGCGTGGGCGCGGTCTCCTCCATTACCTCGCAGATGTTCGTGGTCGACGTGCTGTACATGGGCCTGATCCAAAAGGACTTTGAAAAATACGAGCATATGTTCGTGGATACGTCCCGCATTGCCAATCTTTTAAGGGAGTAACAGACCAATTATGAATATGAAAGCACTGCCGACTGAGCAGCGAAATACTGATACGGTTCAAATTGATGAAGTCAGCACATTAGAGATGCTGCACATGATAAACAACGAAGACAAAAAGGTCCCCTTCTGTGTGGAGAAGCACCTGGGCGAGATTGCTACCGCCATCGATGCCATCGCCGAAAAATTCGCCGCGGGAGGACGTATCATATACTGCGGTGCGGGCACCTCCGGCCGTATGGGCTTTATGGATTCAGCCGAGTGCCCCCCCACCTACGGCACGCCCAAGGAGCGGGTCGTCTCCCTCCTGGCGGGCGGCCTTGCCGCCATCGGGCAGGCCAAGGAAGACGCCGAGGACCACCCCGAACTGGGTGTGGAGGATATGAAGGGCATCGGCTTTACTAAGGATGACGTGCTGGTGGGCATCGCCGCCAGCGGCCGCACCCCCTATGTCATCGGCGCGCTGAAGTACGCGAAGGAGCTGGGCGCGGTCACAGTGTCCATCAGCTGCAACGAGGATAAGAATAGCCCCATCAACGCCATGGTGGACTATCCCATCGGCATCTATGCCGGGCCCGAAGCCATCACCGGCTCCACCCGGATGAAGGCGGGCACGGTGCAGAAGCTGGTGCTCAATATGCTCTCCACCGGCGTCATGGTCAAAACCGGCAAGGTGTACTCAAACCTCATGGTAAACGTGCGCCTCAACAATGAGAAACTGGTCCAGCGTGCCAAGGGCATCGTGGCCGAGATCACCGGCGCGGCGAACAGCGAGATCGAGCGCCTCTTCGTCCAAACCGGCAGCGACGTGCCGCTAACCATCTTCATGCTCCTCACCGGCTTGTCCGAGGCCGAGGCCCGAGCGCTGCTGGCGAAGGAGCACGGCCACATTAAAAATGCCCTGGCGGCATACCATTGCGCCAAGTAGGTGCACTGATACACCATGATGAATATTTATAATATTTTTTGATTGCCATCGGCGCGCCCCGCCGCTTACTTTACTTTGCAGGGAAAACCGGTGAAAATAATAAGGTCAATCGGAATTCTTGGGTTACAATATCCGTGCCGACATGTCGACAAGCCGCAGCCACAAAATCAACGACTCTTTCCTCCTGAAACCGGCTTGCTGACGGGCACTTTCCGTCGGATCATCATCTGAGCGCTTATGAACGCGACAAACGGAACCGTGAGTACAATGCCCTGTATGAGCTCAGCAGAAAATCCGCTTATTTAAGCGGTTTTTCAAGGAAAATTGCATGCCACGTCAAGTTCGGATATTATCTCATTTTAGATATGCTCTTGTACAAAGGCGAGAAAAGGGCACTCGTCACCGGCATGGGGTCAGCCCTCCGTGACACAGTCCCCTGCGGAATCCGTGTCAACGGCCTGAGGTTTTACGAGTCCAAAACGCTTTTTATTCCCACGCACACAAACCCGACCTTCGGATATTGTTTTGGGTCATCGAGCTCGATTGTCCAGAGCTGCGCGCCCGATTTTTTTCATCTCCATTTTGCACAAGAAAGCAAACCCGGAATTCTAATCGGTTGCACAATTTAACCTTATCTCCTGCGGTGGATATAATTTATCTAAGTACTACTTGACAAGTCAATCTTTTGGTGGTAGCATTTACGCCATTAAGAAGATTGCCAATGCGTTGATCGAGAGAAGTAGTCAAAGTGTTCGGTTCCAGAGAGCGGCGCACGGTGGAAGCCCGCACAGGAGCTTTGGCGAATAACACTCGGGAGCGGCGAACCCAAAGCCATACGGCCGGTAGGGGAGACGGGAAGCGCCCGTTACAGCGTGAGGAGTTTTTTGACTCCGAAAAGGGACTGCCTATGGGCAGTAAATTAGGTGGCACCGCGGATTGCAGCTATTCGTCCTATATTTTTAGGATGTTAGCTGTAATTTTTTTGGAGGTGCCTTTTTTATGTGTGCAATTATGGGTTTCACCAGCAAGGATATTCCAATCGAACAGCTTCGTGCCTGCTTTGACCGCACCCTGTCCAGAGGGCCTGATATGTCTCAGATTCAGGAGACAAAGTCCGGCTATCTTTGCTTTCATAGGCTTGCAATTATGGGGCTTTCCCCTGAGGGGATGCAGCCGTTTGTACTGGACGGAGACTATGCGGTCTGCAATGGCGAGTTATATGGTTTTCGCCCAGTGAAGAAGCAGTTGGAAGCAAAGGGGTACGTTTTCCAAAGCGAATCCGACTGCGAGCTGATTCTGCCTCTGTACAGGGAATACGGCTGCGAGATGTTTAAAACGCTGGACGCAGAGTTTGCTCTAGTCATTTACGACGGCAAAAAGGACAGCTATATTGCGGCCCGTGACCCCATTGGAATTCGCCCGCTGTTTTATGGCCACACGCATGACGGCTCAATCACCTTCGCCAGCGAGGCAAAGAACCTGGTGGGCCTTTGTGAGGATATTCGTCCGTTTCCTCCCGGACATTATTATGCGGACGGTGAATTTGTCCGTTATATGGATCTTACCACGGTGACGGAATTTTTGGACGATGATGTGGAGACGATTTGCAAAGGCATTCGCACCCGCCTGATCTCGGCGATTGAAAAGCGGCTGGACGCGGACGCGCCTTTGGGTTTTCTCCTATCCGGCGGGCTTGACAGCAGCCTTGTCTGTGCGGTTGCCAGAAAGCTCCTGGGCAAGCCCATCCGCACCTTTGCCATAGGCATGGAAACAGATGCCATCGACCTGCATTATGCAAGGGAGGCAGCCGACTATATTGGCTGCGACCACACGGAAGTCTATATGACCGCAAAGCAGGTACTGGGCACACTGGATGAGCTAATCGGTATTCTGGGGACCTATGATATTACAACCATTCGCGCCAGCATGGGCATGTACCTCTGCTGCAAGGCCATTCATGAGCAGACGGACGTCCGGGTTTTGCTGACGGGCGAAATCAGCGATGAGCTGTTTGGCTATAAGTACACCGACTATGCGCCTACGCCGGAGGAATTCCAAAACGAGGCCAAGAAACGTATTGATGAGATTTATATGTATGACGTTCTGCGGGCAGACCGGAGCATTTCCGTCAACTCCATTGAAGCACGCGTTCCCTTTGGTGATATTGACTTTGTCCGCTACGTCATGACAATTGACCCCGCAAAAAAAATGAACGTCTACGGTAAGGGCAAATATCTGCTGCGCCATGCCTTTGAGCAGGACGGCTTCCTACCGCACAGCCTGCTTTACCGCGAGAAAGCAGCGTTTTCCGATGCTGTGGGGCATTCTATGGTGGATTACCTCAAAGAACATGCGGAAACCTTGTACACGGACGCGGATTTTGAGGAGAAGCGGCAGCAATACAGCTTTGCGCCCCCCTTCACAAAGGAAAGCCTGATGTACCGTGAGCTTTTTGAAAAGCACTATCCCGGTCAGGCGGCTATGGTCAAGGATTTCTGGATGCCTAACAAAACATGGAAGGGCTGCTCCGATGTTACCGACCCGTCTGCCCGTGTTTTGGCAAACTATGGTGACAGCGGGAAATAAGCTGCCGTGTAGTAATGCACAAATCTCTGGCATTGAGGTTCCACATGATGATTTTGGCTCACTTTTTGGTAACGTAGGCCGGGGCAAAAAATGTTCGTGCGCTGTCCGGGTAATAATATCACGAATCAATAAGTAAAAGCTGCGGAGGGGGATGTTTTTTATCCTCACTCCGCAGCTTTATTCGTTGTATCATTCGGCCTAAACAGGTGTAATCAGACAACGTTAGGCCTAAAAATCTCGCTTGAAAAATGCTCTTTTACAATGGAGGCCAGGAGTTCGGCGGTACCCGTTACACCAAACAGGCTGCTGTCCATCATCAGATGGGTATATTCCGGGTCAGAGGGTAAGTGCTTGGCATATTTTATCCAGTATCGGTCACGAGCTTTGTCAACCTTTTCAATCATCTTTTTTGCCTCTGTCGGGGACATTCCAAGGGAGTTAACACAGTTCAGATAGCGCTGAGCCTTGGGTGCGTAGATAAAAATATTGAGGCAGTTATATTGCTTCAAAATATAATCCGCGCAGCGTCCTACAAAAATGGCCGGTCCCTTAGCCGCCAGATTTTGAATGATCTTGGCCTGTACATCGAACATATTATCTTCGCTCTCATTAGAGCCACCGCCAAGAGGAAACGCCATGCGGCTGAACTTGGAACTGACGCTTTCATCCTGGTCGCTGGCCTGAGACAGCGGGATGTTCATCTGCTTGGCAGTCTCCTCCACGATATCCCGGTCATAATATTCAATTTGGAGAATCTCCGCCAGTTTGATGGCAATGGGACGACCCAGACTGCCAAACTGGCGATTAATGTTGATATAGCTGTGTTCCATATTGGCACTCTCCTTTTCTGTTGGTGGTTTTCAGCGTGGAGTCAATTTTCTTAGAGGAAGCTCGTCCAGCACCTCCTTCAGCGCTGCGAGAAAGGCGTTGTTCTGATCCTCCTTTCCCACGGTAACGCGGTTGAAGGCATCTGGTGCGCCGATGAGGAGCTTGCGCTCTGCCAGCTTCTGAGCCACCGCTTTGGAATCCCGGTGGGTATCAAAATAGATAAAATTGGCCGCTGGCTCCGCCGCAAAACACCCGAGCGCTTTCAGTCCCTGGAGCAGATAGGCACGATTCTTTATGTTGCGATCCTTGACTGCCTGGATATAGGCCTGGTCGCACAAGGCTGTCTCAGCGGCAAGCGTGGCGATACGGCTGATGTTCCATGCCTGACAGGCTTTCATCATTTCGTCCACGATCAACGGATGCGCCACCGCGTAGCCCACTCTCAGCCCCGCCAGACCGTAGATTTTGGAGAAGGTGCGCAGCACAATCAGCGGCTTATCATAGCCGTCTCGAACCATGTTGATCAGGCTGTAATGTTCAGGGTCGTCTACATACTCAAAGTACGCCTCATCCACCACGGCCAGGACATGGGGCGGCAGCTTCCTCACGAAGGCCTCGACCTCTGCCGAACTGACATAGGTTCCTGTGGGATTGTTCGGATTGACCACGACCACCATTTTTGTCCGCTCGTTGACGGCGGCCAGCATCCCTTCAAGGTCAAATTTGAAATCTTTGGTTACTGGGATCTCCACGCGTATCCCGCCGTTATCGCTAACCATGTCCGGAAATGCCTCATAGGAAGGCATACAATACACGATCTCGTCGCCGTAGTTGATAAACACCTCGCCCAGCATGTCAATCACGGCGCTGGAGCCGGAGCCGATCAGTATATGATCTGGCGTGAGGTCATAGCGCGCGGCCAGCTTGTTCCGGATATCCACCGCGTAGAAATCCTGATACATGTAATTGTCCGCGGCATCCTCCACAAGGACTTTTTTTACCTGCTCGGACATACCGTATGCGTTCTCGTTAAAATTCATTCGGATGACACCCCGCGGGGTAGATGTCTTTTGCCGCGCGCCGCGCTTGCTCGCGGGCTTTGCCTTGATGCTTTCTCTCAATAATTCCTTGACTTCCACTGGAATTCCCACTTTCTTTACTAGTTCTCATACATCCCATGTCCGGCTCAGTTGATTTTAGAGCACGGTTTACCTTCCAGATAAGCTGCGAAGTTCTGAATGGCCATATCCACGGCCCGCAGACGGGATTCCTTTGTCAACCAAGCGATATGCCCCGTGATGATTACATTGGGCGCCGTCAGCAACGGCGAGCCGTGAAGGGGCGGTTCCTCCGTTAGCACATCTAATCCGGCGGCCCGGATCTTTCCGCTGGCCAAGGCATCGGCCAGGGACTGCTCCTCGATCAGCGCGCCCCGCGCCGTGTTGATGAGGATAACGCCGTCTTTCATGCTGGTGATGGCCCGCGCGTCAATGATGTGCTCGGTGGCGGGTGTATGGGGCAGATGTAGGGAGATGAAATCACTGCGACTCAGTAACTCATCCAGATTGTTCACCTGCTCCACAAACTGGTACTTCTCCCCGCTTTTTTTGTGGGCGCTGTATGCCACCACACGCATCCCAAAACCGTAGGCCATTTTTGCCATGGCATAACCGATTTCGCCTAGGCCGACGATCCCAATGGTCTTTCCAAACAGTTCGATCTGAGGCGTGACCGCCTGACAGAACTCGCCTTGGTTGGAGACTTGGCTCCAGTCGATTGTCCTGATCCGCCGATCGTGGGCGGCGACATGATGGCAGACCTCCAGCAGAAGCGCGAAGGCATATTCCGCGATGGTCTGAGCACCGTAAATCGTATTTGTAATGGTAAGCCCGTGCCGCCGGCTCAACTCCACATCGAAGGACTCCCAGCCATGGCCGAGCGTTGCCACATATCTCAGCTTCGGATGACCGGCCAGAAAGTCCGCATTGATAATATCCGGCTCGATCCAAACACCAAACAGTGCGTCTGCACCGGCGGCGAGCTGGCCTAATTCTCCCGCAGAAGGGTAGCGTTTCGGCGCTAAAATCTGCACGTTTCGCACCCCGGGCAGCCGCTCCAGCGCACTCCACCGCTGAGTAAGCTCCTCTTTTGTGATATCTGGCTGGGCGATGGACTCTTGTATCACGACTACGTTCATCCGCAGATCACACTCCATCATATAAATTCTGGACTCCCATATTCCGTTCTAATCTCCGCAGCTCCCGTTCATGTCGGATAAACATCCAGACCGCCACGATATTTAAAAAGAGCTGCGTCAAAACCGCGGTCAGCCAGATCCCATCCAGTCCTATCATCTGGGGAAGCACCGCAATGACCAGAGGAGTCATCACCAGCGGATCAAAATAGATCATAAAGAGAGAATAGCGTATCTTTCCCACGGCATAGAAAAAGGAGTTTGTTACGCGGACCAATCCTGTAAAAATCAGTTGCGCCGAAGTAAGCATGACCGCACGATAGCTCAGCTCGGCCGCATCGCCTGTGTAGCCGTATAGGGGGGGGTAGAAGCGGGCGGTGGCCAGTGTGAACAGGAAGAGCAGCATGCTGATGGTCACGGCGGTTAGAATGGATTTATTCCGAATCCGGCGTACCGCCGCGTAATCCCGTGCGCCAAAGGCAAAACTGGACAGCGGCTGGATCCCGTCCGCCACTCCGATGAGCAGGATGCGGTAAGAACCGACGGTAGAAGTGATGAGCGCGTAGGCGCCGACCGCAAGCGGACTGCCAGAGTTCATACAGGCTATGTTGTGATATAGGATCAGGAGGGACGGCGTCAATGAGATACCGAACGGAGAGACCGCATTGAAAAAAATCCGCGGCCAATAGCCGCCCTGAGGTCGAAGCTGGGCGGGCCGCAGCGGATTCTCCTCTTTACGGATCAGTATGACCAGGCAGGCAATCACGGTAAAGAGTTGAGCGCAAATGGCGGCGGCGGCAGCCCCTTCGATCCCCCAGTGAAAGACCTCTAAAAAGGTAACGCACAGCACCAAATTGAGAAAAAATCCCGTCACCATGATGACCATGGCCGAAACGGCCCGATTTTCGTTGCGCAACAGCGGCGTCAGCCCGCAGGAGAGCACCTGCACCGTACCGCCGGCCAGCATGATCCGCCCGTAGGCAACGGCATAGCCCAACAGCTCGTCCCGCGCTCCCATCATCTGCAGCAGCGGCTCGAGAAGAACCAAAGAGACCGCCGTAAACAGCAGACCCGCAGCCAACAAAGCCAGGATGACATTGCCGCGGACAATGTTCGATTCCCTCTTGTGACCGGCGCCCTGCTGGGTGGACATAATGACCGCGCCGCTGCAGCCGATGCCTGTTCCAATCGCAGTGATGACGGCGATGATGGGCCAGGAGACATTGATCGCGGCCAAGGCCGTGTCATTGACGAAATTGCTTACGATCAGCCCATCAACGATAGAGTAGGCGCTTTGCAGGAACATGGTGATCATGGACGAGAGAACATATTTCCAAAATAAGTTATCCACTGACCTGATATGGATCATTCCCTTCTGAACAGGCGCCGGGGCTGCCTGGCGCGGAGTGGGACGCGGGCTGTACTTGTGTGCCCCGTCCCATGGCGCTCCACCCAGACAGAAGATTAGCGCTTACGATATTTGGGAGGCAGGCTGAGAGGCGACAGCCTGCTCCATCAGCGCCTGGCGCTCTTCCTGGGAAAGGTCGGCCAGAACTGTGTTGATCTGATCGACCAACTCGGTATCTCCTTTCTGGCAAGCGATACCCAGATCGGTCTCCTCGTTGCTGACCTCAAACCCTGTGCCGCCGGAAAAGTCCAAAATCACCAGATTGGGGTTGGTCATCAGAAGGGACATAGCGGAAGGATTGTCGCAGGTGAAGCCGTCGATGGTTCCCGCGTTTACGGCGGAGACCATGGAGGCAAATGTGTCAAGGGCGGCGCCCTTGGTAGCGAAGCCCGTAATTTGATCCAGAACATCGTACCAGACTGTGTTCAGCGCGGAGGTCAGCACGGCGCCATCCAGATCGGTCAAACTGGTGGCAGCAGCATATGGACTGCTTTTTTCGACCACAACTACAATATCAGCATTATAATAAGGATCCGAGAAATCCACGGACTGCGCGCGCTCGCTGGTGATGCTCATGCCGGCGATAGCGCAGTCCACCCGGTCGGAGGTAATGGACAAAATCAGACCGTCCCAGTCGATCTGGGTAATTTCCAGCTCCATATCTAACTTTTCCGCGATATGTTTGGCGATAAGTACATCATATCCATTCATGTAAGAACCGTTGGAGGTCGTCACCGCTCCGTTGGAGTCATTCTCCTGGAGCCAGTCAAAAGGAGCGTAGTCGGCGGACATGGCCACCCGCAGCACCTTGCGATCGCCATTGGCGGAGCTGCCGCAGCTGGACAGCAACAGGAGTAACGCGGAGATGAGCAGTGGAATAATTTTCTTTTTCATGGTTTTTTTCATGGGAAAGCCTCCTAAATCTTTTTATTCGTTTTATCGGGAATCCGCGATGCAAGACGAAGAGGTGACTGCGTGAGCCGGATCAGCCGGAAATAAAGCGGGAAAGAAACAGCTTGGTCCGCTCCTGAGTAGGGGCGTTGAATAGCTGCTCCGGCGGCCCTTCCTCCACAATATAGCCCCTGTCCATAAAGATCGTCCTCGTGGAGACATCTCGGGCAAAGGCCATCTCATGGGTCACCACGATCATGGTCAGCCCTTCGGCCGCTAGAGTACGCATGACCTGCAGCACCTCGCCCACCATCTCAGGGTCCAGTGCGGAGGTGGGCTCGTCAAAGAGGATGACCTCCGGCTCCATGGCAAGGGCCCGGGCGATGGCCACCCGCTGCTTCATACCGCCGGAGAGCTGGTGGGGCTTCGCCTTCATGTAGGGTGCCATGCCAACCTTGATCAGATACCGGGTACACACATCGGCGGCGTATTCCTTGCCCATATGGTTGACCAGGCGTACCCCCGACATACAGTTTTCCAGAACAGTCATATTGCTGAACAGATTGAAGTTCTGAAACACCATGCCCACCTTTACCCGGAAACTGTTCAATGCCGCTGTTTCGCGGGGAACCACGTCCCCGTGATAGAGGACTTGGCCCGATGTGGGGGCCTCCAGGTGGTTGATACACCGCAAAAGGGTGGATTTCCCTGAACCGGAGGAACCGATTACGGTGACCACATCGCCCTGATTCAGATCAAAGGTGATATCCTCCAGCACAACGTGCTCTCCGAATCTTTTTTTGAGATTCCTTACGCCAATTACCGGGCCGTCACAAAGGGCGACCATATTCGTTGTTTTCTTGTTTGTCATTTGCTTCACCCCTCATTTTCTTTGGCCAGCACAAACTGCTCGGTAGAAATGATCTCGTAACTGCTGTTTCCGGCCAGATGGTTTTCCAGCAACTGCAGCAGGAAATTAAACACCAGTGTCAGCGTTAAATAGACCATGGCCGTAATGGTATATGCCTCAAACATACGGAAGTAGGTGCCTGCCACGACCTTGGTTATATAGAACAGTTCTGTGACGGAAATTACATTGAGCACCGAGGTGTCCTTGATATTGGCCACGAAGGTGTTTCCGATTTGTGGGGCGATGATGCGAAAGGTCTGAGGCAGGATAATATGCGCCATCATGGTGATGTAGTTCATCCCTAGTGCCTGCGCGCCCTCGATCTGGCCCAAGTCGATGGAGTTGATGCCCCCACGGACGGTCTCTGCCATATAGGCACCGCTGTTAAGGGTAATGACGAGAATGGCCGCCTTGAATGCGCCGATGTTTACCCCAAAGCCTTGGGCGATGCCGTAATAGATGACCATGGCCTGGACGATCATCGGTGTCCCCCGGAAAACGGTAACATATACCTTGCTGATGAGCCAGGGAATCAGTAGCAGGATCCTTTTTACCATACTCATATCCTTTTGAAAGTTCACCGACTGGATGACCCCCATAACAAAGCCTAAACAGCAACCTAAAAGCGTACCAGAGATGGAGGTCACAAGAGTAGTCAGCAAGCCTTGCAGGTATGAGCTGTGGTACTGTTGGATCAGGAAAAAAATCCATTCGAAAAAATTAGTCGGCATACGGCATTCCCTCTTTTCGGATATTTTAAAAATCAACAAAGGCGTTGGAAATTTAAAATTTCCAACGCCTTTGTTTGAAACGATTAAAATGAAAGATAAATAATTCCAAATTTCATTTAATCTGCAGTAATTAAATTTTCTTAATTATAATTATAATGAAAATGGAAGTCAACAAATTTTAAAATTCATTTACGATTTTTGTCGGAAGTCAGAAAAGTTCGCCTGCACTTCTTTTGAATTTTGCTGATTGCTACAAAAATAATTTTATTATAAGTGCCGTAATATCCTTTGCTTTCGATGATAGTGGCAAATAAATGCAACTGTGCACATTTCCTCACTCATATGTTCGTCCGCCGGTAAAAAATAAAACTTGAAGCTTTCCCCGCCCCCTTCTGGCACTCCACTCCTTGTGAAGAACCAGAAGGGTATCAGGGCATAAAAAATAGCCTCAGCAAGAATTTTCATTCTCACTCAGGCTTGCGGAATTTGAACATAATCTCTATCTGCTTGTTTTCATGGATCAGAACCTTCTCAACCAACACGGTCAGAACCTTGCGGTCAAGCGTTTCAAAGTGAACCACCGCCTTTAATTGCTGCCAGATTTGCTCTTGTACATCCTCCTGCTCCAAATAGGCCGTTAGTTCCTTGATCGTCTGTTCCAGCCGTTCGCGTTCCTCCCGGGCCGCTTGAAAAAACTCTTGAAATTCTCGCTCATTGATAGTTCCTTCCGCTTTATCCCGGTAGAGGCTCTGGGCCACCTTTTTATTTGCCTCCAGTTTTCTCAGCACGGAATCCAGCTGCCGTCTGGCCTGCTGTTGCCCCTCGTTCCATGTGACCGACTTTTCAAGGGCCTCGGCATCTAATTGCTGCGACAGCATTTGCAGCTGTTGGCGAATGGTTTCAATGACGAAATCCTCCCGCATATAGTGCCCAGAGCAAAGTCCCAATCTCCCGCCCTTTCGATAGCCCTGGCAGACCATGTAGGTACGAGTATCGCTCTCCCGTAGGTAAGTCATTGGCGCCCCACAGTCGGCACAAAAAGCCAGTCCGGTCAGTAAATGCCCATCCCCTGCTTGGGGGAGGTAGCTCCGTACCGCCAGTGTCTCTTGGACTTGGGCAAACAGTTCAGGTGAGATAATGGCCTCATGAGTATCCGCTACAGTCGTCCAGTCCTCCTGACGCAGATTCATTTTCTTGTCTACCTTATAGCCTATTTTACGACTACGGTTCTGCGTGAGGTTGCCAATATAGGTGGGGTTCGTCAGGATTCGTCGTACAATGGCATCGCTCCACACTCCTGGAAACCTCATCTGGGTCGGAGTCGTCTGTTTGCATTCCGAGGGTGTCGGCACGCCCCTTTCGGTCAGACTCTTTGCTGTCCCGATTACGCTACCGCATGAAAGATAGGTCTGAAATACCAATTGCACAATTCCCGCAGTCTCTGGGTCGGGGATCAGTCGTCCCTTTTGCCGGGGATCCTTTTGATAGCCGAGCGGGGCCTGGGAGCCGATGAAGTAGCCGTTGCTCTTCCGGGTATCCAATGCGGTGCGCACCTTTCGAGAGATATCTGCCGCATAAAAGTCGTTGGCCGCCGCCATGAACGGAAGCGCCATATCGTTGTTGTTCTTTGCACCAGTGTCTACTCCCTCATTAACTGCGATATAACGAACCTGCTTTTGCGGGAAGTAGATTTGGTAGTAATACATGGTATTAATCTGGTCTCTCCCCAACCGAGAAAGGTCTTTTGTAATCACGGTATTAATCTTTTTGTACGCAATATCCTGCAGGAGCCGCTGAAACGAGGGACGGTCGAAATTCGTGCCAGTGTAGCCGTCATCTATGTAGATATCTGTAACAGCCCAACCTCTCTGATCCACATATCGTGTAAGAAAATCCCGCTGGTTTGTAATGCTCTGGGATTCGACTTCGCAATCCTCGTCCTCGCGGGACAATCGGAGATAAAGCCCTACTTTTGGTAAGTCCATGCAGGCTCACGCTCCTTTACCGCGCTCTGGAGCACGGCCCGCATTTTCTCCTGTAGGGTGGGGGCAGTTTCTTGGTAGATGCAAATGACAGGATAGCCGTGAAATTTTTTCATGACAACCAAACTCCAATCAATTGATTTTCTGTTTTCTCTTTCTCACTTAATAATATATAGGTGTTACGGAAGAAGATTACAGATTATCAGCTGGTTCAGAGCCGTGTAAACGCCCACCACCTCGACCGTTGCTCCGTGTTTGCTCCCACTCTTGATCGATTAGTATATTCATGTGGAGATACAATTACATGTTTGAAAATAATTTTTGATATGCTTGAAACGGCCCCATTTTTGAAACACGGAGAACGTTTCTCCCAAAAGGAATGATTCAAAGCTCAAAATTACTTGTCTCTCCTGCCTTGAATGGCTAAGCTATCTTATCCAAACCCCATACCCGCCCCGCCCGGCTTGGAGGCTAGGTCCATGACGAGGCAGCCGGGCTTTAAGTCCCGGAGCTCCTTTTCGGAGAGGACCCGGGCAGGGACGGTGTTGACCACCAGGTCGTACGCGCACAGCCAGCCCACAAGGGCGCCGGTCTGCTCCACACCGTACCCCATGGCCTCCGCCCAGGCTAGGTCGGAGAATTTACGGGCCGCCACGCTGACCTTGGCCCCCATGGCGGCAAAGCGGTGGGCCACCAGCCTTCCCACCCGCCCATAGCCGATGACCAGCACCCGTGCGCCTTGGAGCGTAATGGGCAGCTCCTCCATGGCAATCTGAACGGCCCCCTCCGCTGTAGGTGGCGCGTTAGCGGTATAGCCACGCCTAAACATAAACGGACTTCAGCCTGACCAGGCTGAAGTCCGTTTATGTTTAGGCGTGTTTCCTGCGTAAGTTTCTGAAAACCCTTTGAGACGTGGCTCGTCTTTCCAAACAATTCTAGGCGCAAAATTGCATAGGTTTTACATGCAGTTTACTCGGCATTGGCAGCGCATAATAAGATAAATCAATATAATTTTTATGAAACAAGCCCATTGTTTAAAAATTCTGATTCATGAGAGGGAGTAATTAAATGAAGAGAAGATTGCCAAGCAGTTTAATTGCGCTTTTGCTAACAGTCACAGTCTCAGCACCCGCCCATGCAGTGGGAATTAACGACGTTAAGGTTCAGTCTCCCGCCAAGAATGTGATCCTTCTGATTCCCGATGGAATGAGCACGGATGTCGTGACCCTGGCCCGTTGGTATCAGGGCGGCGGGACCCTCAATCTGGACGAGATGGCCTCTGGTCTTGTCAGAACCTATTCTTCCGATGCTGCGATTGCGGACTCCGCGCCTGCCGGGACTGCATATGCCACCGGGTATAAATCGCACACCGGATATGTTGGTGTATTGCCGGACGTTAATTCTATGCCCGGACTTGAGCCGCTTGATCCCTCTCTGAAAAAAGCTCCGGTGGCAAATATCCTCGAGGCCTCAAAGTTGGCTGGAAAGGCCACCGGCCTCATCGCAACCAGCGAAATCATGCATGCCACCCCGGCTGATTTTTCAGCACACTACGCCAGCCGCAAAGCCTATGACATCCTCTCTATGCAGCAGGTCCACCAGGACATTGATGTGGTTCTGGGTGCCGGCACCGAGTATTTCACCCCCGATGGCCGCAGCGACGGCAACGATTTGCTCTCGCTTATTCAAAAAAATTATCAGTATGCCGATACCCCCGCGGAAATGAACGCGGTTACTTCCGGAAAGCTCTGGGGCATGTTTGCCGATACCTCGTTGGACTATGATTTTGACCGCGACCCAGCGGAGCAGCCCTCTCTGTCCGAGATGACTCAAAAAGCCATTGATATTCTCTCCCAGGATGAGGACGGTTTCTTTTTGATGGTTGAGGGCAGCAAAATTGACTGGGCCGCCCATGCCAACGACCCCATTGGCCTGATCTCTGACTGCCTGTCCTTTGACGCGGCTGTCGGCGTTGCGCTGGACTTCGCGAAAAAAGACGGCAACACCGTTGTCATTGCCTGCACGGACCACGGCAACAGCGGCGTCAGTATTGGAGATATCGCTACCAGCAACGACTATGATAAACAGCCTCTCTCTACGTTTATCGATCCGCTTCTGAAAGCGTCTCTGACCGGTGAGGGGCTGGAGCAGGTGCTGAACGCCGACCGGAGCAATACCGTGGAGGTCATGGCCAAATACTTTGGCGTTACAGACCTGAGCCAGGAAGAAATTGCGGCAATTCAGACAACCAAAGACGGCTCTATGAACTATACAGCTGGCCCCATCATAGCCAAGCGCGCCCATATCGGCTTTACTACAAACGGGCATACCGGAGAGGATGTAACCCTTTATGTCTATGCACCCAAGGGCATAGACCAACTGACCGGTACGATTGAAAACACCGACGTGGCGCGTTATATGGAAAAGGTGATGAATGTAAGCCTGGCAGACACTACGGAGAAACTATTCGTACCCGCGCGCAAGGCCTTTGAGGCAAAAGGTGCAACCGTGAGCTTTGACAATACCACCGATCCCAGCAACCCCGCTCTTATGGTAATCAAGGGTGACACTAAGCTCCGAATCCCCATTAATACCAATATTGCTTATGTAAATGGCGAAGAAAAGAAACTGGACGGCATAACTGTTTTTGATGGCGTGGGAAAAACCTATGTTCCTCAGAGCGCTGTGGCGCTTATTGATTAAAAATCCTTCTCTCGTACACGAAAAACCATTGTCCATTTAAATACACTGGGGCAGACTTGTCTGCCCCAGTGTATTTTTCGTCGTGGACACTGTCTCAACGATAATAGGTATAAAGCTTACATCATGATACTCCTGATCAAGGCATTTTGAAACTTAGGTGCAGGACATCCCGATAGAATGCTTGAATCGCTTTAATCGGGCTTGGTATCTTGACACCCATGGCAATAAGCACGCCAAGTGTAAGCACCAGCAGAAAGAGTACACAATAAATAGTAAGGTCACGCCACCGCTTGGTTTTTACCATTTCAGGCAAATCGGCCACACCGATACCGGCAAAGGCTAAGAGCACCAGCACCAAATTCATGCTTTTACCTCCCGGGGGCTGCCGCGCTTTTGTATATAGGCCGTCAGCAAAGTTATAGCTGGCAGCAGAAGCTCAAAGGTTAATGAAAAGAAAGGAGCCGTCGTCGCGCCCCAATCCATATTTTCCATCACGGATTCAAAGACAAAGAGGGAATAGAAGAGCACGAGTGCCGTAGAAACAAGCAAGAGAGGCGGGTAACTTTTCTGACGCAGAAGCCGTCCTGTTTCGCAGGCTTGGTTTTCGGTATCGATATCCACGGGCAGACTGCTTTTCTGGCTCAGTATTTGAGTCAGCCCCAACGCAAAAGCATATAATAAGATGCTTGTCTTAAATAAAAATAAGAATATTAATATTACCGCATAGATACTCTCCATCCGGGTGAGAACTCCCGAAACGCTAATATAACGTACCGATTCAAAGGATGGCAGCGACACGATTGAAACAAGAGGTCCCAATATTACGATATCACGCAAAATAACGATCACCATAGATATGGTCGAGAGGATCAAGCCAAAAAGAAACGGCTTTGCGGCTTTTGTATCCTTTCCCAGCATGGGAGTGAGCATCATGAAAGCCAATATCTCCCCCATCGGAACCGCGCCCACGGAGACTGTAGCCTTAACATATTTGATAGGTTCCAGTTGAAAAAGCGGTTTCAAAAACCCGGGTTCAATGTCTTTAAGCACCAAAATAGTATTAATAATCACTGCCACTACGGTAACAATACAAATCATTGTGGATAACTGCATGAGATTTTTAATTCCCTTGTGAATCGAATAGGCACACCCAATCAGGAATACAACGATAACCGCTGCTATCGGTGTTTCCGGCATCATATAGTCTATTACAAAATTCCCGAGATCACGCGTATTAAGCGCTGCGAGGGACACAAAGAAGAACAGGTACAGTGCAGAAATTATTTTCCCAAAAATTGGTCCGAGTACGATATTGTCGATCTCAAACAAGTTCTTCCCGGGAAATTTTTGTAGAAGCATGGCGTAAATGGCCATAAATGAAAGAGAAAACAAAAACCCCGTGATCGCCATAGCCCAGGAATCCTGCCGGGTGACGCTGATAATATATCCGGAACGCAGTACAGTGGCCTGCATAAAACAAAACACTGCAAACATTAAATCATTCGAGGATATACTTCCCCTTTCAACCTTCATTTTGCACCTCCGGGAACCCCCGGTTTCGTCAGACCGCCAGTGGAACGCAATTCTACATTCACCTGGACATCCAACTCGATTTTAGGAAAAACATCTTCCCAGTTGCCCTTCATTTCTTTCCACTCTTCCGGATATTCACGGCGAATCGCCTCTCCGAATCCGAATATATCGGCTGAGAATTCCCTTGCTTGCGACAGTGAACTCTCAATATCTGAGCGGATATCCTCCTTCATTTTCTCCTTCAGCAGTTCAACGTTTTCTAAGCGAGACATATCTTCGGTGGTTTCATTGCTTTCGATTGTCCCATCCACATTGATGGTAAGCTGCATCCGGATACCGCCTTCCTTAGTTTTGACAGGCTTTAAACTGCTGCTGGAATGGAGCATCTCCAAAACGACCTGTCCCCATTGTGTATCCACAGTCGTTGCACCACTTTTTGCTTTATCCATCACCCATAGGAGCCCCCGTGTCTGTGCTTTGTCAAGCTCCCCAATTAGTTTGCCCTGCTTGAAAACCGCAGTGCCTTCAAGTCTTGCATATTTCTTCCCATCCGATTCGTATAGGTCTATCATCGGGGCTACAGGGGCTGTGGACTCACTCAAAGTAGCAATCATAAAATCGCGCAGGGTTACAACTACGGTTTCCGAGTTGGATTCTTGATTCTCCATCATACCGGAAATATGCAGTGCAGGTGCTTTTTCCAGATCCACATCCTCTTTCAATATCTCTGATGCGCTGCCTTTTGAAATCAGGATATAGATGTTCATACGTGCCTCATAATCACGCGTAAATGCATCCAGCCCTTCCGCCATGTCCAATTTTGCCAGATCACTACTAAAAATGAGCACGTCACTATGCGAGAAATAGAGCCTCCGGTTTTGCATATGCGTAATTTCTCTCACGGCGGAAAGCACGCTTTTGTCTGTATAACTGATATTCACATAAGCTTTCCCTTCAGACGTTTTGCCTTTCCCAGGCGAACCCGACCCAATCTCCGATGCCTTGACTACCTGCGCGGTTATTTTCAATGTGTCCGGTTCATCGCCCACATCCAGTCCGGTACCGACTACAATGGCCAGTTTATTTAGTTCCCTTTGGCTCCAGCAGGCATTCAGACATAGCACCAGCAGTACACAGGATAAAAGCCCGGCAGCGCGGCGTACGTTTTTGGGACATTGATAGGAAGTCGGTGAGGATAATGGCCAAAAAGCCCTCCCGGCTATTTTCATGGCTCGTTTTGTCATGATTCTTCACTCCGATGGTCCTCATTAGCGGCCGGATCGTTTGCCGCCTGCATATTCCGCCGTATTAAATTCTGTGGGTTTGTTGCCTTTGGACGAGTGCGCATGGCCCATATCGGGACACGCACCGCAGTATCCTTCAGATCGGCCTTTTGGAACGGAGCAAAAGGCGCCAGGTAATGCGCGCCGAAGGATCGGAGAGAGGCAAGGTGTACAAGTATGATGAACGTGCCTATGGTGATGCCAAAGCTCCCCATGGTCGCTGCCATGATCAGCAGAAACCATGCCAAAATAGAAGTAGCGTCGGCAACAAAAGGAATTGCAAAGCTTGATACAGCAGTCATTGCGATGATAATGACAACCGGGGCCCCCACTACTCCGGCCTGAACAGCCGCTTCACCCATGACAAGAGCGCCTACGATGCTGACTGTCTGACCAATTGGCCGGGGCATACGGATACCAGCTTCCCGTAGGATTAAAAAGATAAGCAGCATCACGCCTATCTCCACTGATGCCGGAAATGGTGTTCCCTCGCTGGACGCAGCCATCGTAAACAGTAAGGTGGTTGGGATTAGTTCCTGATGATAGGTGGCAAGTGCTATATACAGGGCAGGAGCAAATAGACTGATAAAAAAAGCGATCAAGCGCAAGATGCGCATCAGCGTTGCATAATAACTGCGCGTAATATAGTCCTCTGCGCTTTGGAAATTTTCTATAAACAGCATGGGCACCGTCATTACAAAAGGAGCCCCGTCCACGGCAACGGCAACCCGCCCTTCCAGCAGTTTACCGGCAACGGCGTCCGGTTTTTCGCTGCACCAAATGGTTGGAAAAATTGAGAACGCCGAATCTTCGATATACTGCTCCACATAACCCGTAGCGAGTATCGCATCGGTATCTATCTTATTCAGCCTGTGCTCAACCTCACGAACCAAAGCCGGATCTGCGATTCCATCCATATACAGAATATTTATCTGCGTGTGTGTTCGCCTTCCGATAACGGTAGCATGGATTTTAAGTGCCGGATCTTTGATCTTTCTGCGAATCATAGATGTATTCGTCCGCAGATTCTCAGTAAAGCCTTCCCGTGGAGCCCGAATGGCTGTTTCACTGGTCGGTTCGGTAACCGCCCTTTTGTCCCATCCCTTTGCGCCGATATCAAGGGCTTTACAAAAACTTTCGGCCATGAGAACAGCGTTACCCGACAGGCACGCCTCCGTCACCTCATCATACGTATAGACGGTTTTTACCTCTCCAACAGCCAGCAGCCTGTCCCTAATTTCGTTCATGCTCGAAATATCGGCCGATTCCTCTGCATGAGAAAGCCGGCTATCGTGCATCAGCGGCTTTATGATGCTGTCGTTTATCATTGGGAGGTTTGCCAGCCCATCCAGAAAAATCAGCGCAGCCCTAACCTCTCCATTCCTATCTTTGCCGAAGGTGAATTCACGGATAATTAGATCAGAACTCTCACCAAATTTAGCTTTGATGATATCCAGGTTATTTTGAAGGCTTTGGGAAAGAATGCGTGGGTTATTTTCTTCGCTCTCAGTGCTTTCATCCGTTTCACGTTTTTGTTTATGCTGTTCCTGATATAACCAGGTCAGTTTTTTTATAAAACGCATTTAATCTCCCTCTCAATGTCATTCAACGCCTTACAGAATTAGTTCTAATAGAGTCCTGGAAATATTTAATATTTAAGTTTGGTACATTTTTACAAGATTTATGCTCTATATCGAAAATGTGCGAAAGAAAATGTACGCAATTGAGGCATATATACGGCTGATATAAGTAATTGCCTAAATTTTTGAGGGCAAGCATATAGGTTCTTCGGCATTAACCATGCCAGCATCAACTTTTCTCTTGTGCTTGACAGAAGTCGTGCAAAGCATTATGATTGCATTATGGCTGACAGTAGTCGTGCAAAGGAGATTGCGATGGCAAACGATAACAATACGCTTGTAAAAAGCGAATGGTACATCATGGAGAGACTTTGGGAAACCGCTCCCCGCACTTATGTGCAGCTCTGCCATGACTTAAAAGTGAATCCCGGTTGGAGCCGCAGTACAGTACAAACCATGCTGGAGCGCATGACAGAAAAAGGGATTCTCCGTTATGAAGTGGTAGGACGGGCAAAACAGTATTATCCAAATATAGCGCGGGACGATGCTGCGATTGCCGAAACGCGCTCCTTATTGGATCGAGCCTTTGAAGGCTCGGCCAGCCTCATGATGAGCACACTGGTTCGCAAAAAGCAGCTTACCAAAGATGAAATCAACGAGCTTTATGCGATTTTGCAAGAGGCAGAGGTGCAAAAATGATTGAAACCATTATCTCATCCTCCGTGCTGATCCTGATTATCACTTTGCTTCGGTATCTTTTTCGAGGCAAAGTTTCTTCACAGCTGCAATATGCCTTGTGGGCACTTGTGGCACTTCGACTGCTGCTGCCGTTTACGCTATTTGAAAGTCCCGTCAGTGTAATGAATGCCGTACCGGATGTGCAGCGTTATCCGGCAGCCGTACAGCCTGTCCCTCCTGTAACCTCCGTAAATACCACGCTGCCGTCGGAGACTTTTCCTGATCTTCAAAACAGTCCTGCGCTATCTGATGGTTCAGCCGGAACAACGAATACTGTTGATGAAAAAGTGATTGCGCGATTTGTTTGGCTTAGCGGTTTAATGCTCAGCGGAGTGTTCTTCACTGCTTCCAACATTCTCCTGAGTCGAAAAATTAAGCAAAATAGACGGCAAATAGACGCTCCACAGTGCCCATTGCCCGTTTATATGGTCGATGGTTTACCCTCTCCATGCCTTTACGGCATCGTAAAACCCGTCCTTTACGTTACACCCGAAAGTCTGTCCGATGAAAATCGGACAAGACATGTGATTGCACATGAGCTGACGCATTACCGCCAAAAAGATCATATCTGGGCCTTCATCCGTGTCCTCTGCCTGTGCGTTCACTGGTTTAACCCGCTGGTGTGGATGGCCGCCGTACTGTCTCGCCGGGACAGCGAGCTTGCCTGTGACGAGGGAACGCTCCGCAGGATTGGCCCTGAAAACCGCATAGAGTATGGCAGAACGCTGATTGAAATGATGACCGTGCCGTCAAAGCCTTCCGGTTTATTCTGCTGCGCAACCACGATGACCGACGGCAAGAGAGAAATGACGGAGCGCATCAAGCGCATCGCAAAACAGCCGAAAACGCTGATCATAACGCTAGTTATTGTGCCGATCATTGCTGTGGCCGCCACTGCGCTTACCTTTGGAGGTGCTGCAAAGAATCCTGTCGCATTACCTGATAGCAGCGAAGTAACCGGCATCTCAATTGAGCAAATAAGTGTAGGAAAAAGCCTTGGAGCAATCCAAATCTCTCAAAAAGCGGATGTGGAAACTGTACTGAATGCCTTAGAAAACACCGATAAAGTCCTGAGTGAGTCCTTCAATGACGCGCCGGACAAAGGCGATTACATTCAGATCGATATCAACGGTTCTGCTGCACGACGGTTCTATCTCTACAACAATGAGGAAACATATTATTTGGAAGAACCTTACGTTGGGGTCTACAGGACAGATCGCCAGACAATTGATACCATTGCCAAGGTTTACTCAGCAAACGGTAATACGAGCCTTTCTGTTAATGTCCAGGCGCTATGGAAGGCTAAAACCCCATATGTGGGCGACAATTCAGCGGTAGGCAAGCTGCTGGGCCTGCTGCCTCTTCCCGGCGGCTTGCTGCACGACTACTTTGCACTGCGCACCACTGATGATGAGCGCGGTATCGAGTGGGTTCTAAAAAAGGAAGATAACGTTTCCTATGGCGTGCAGCAGCTTGGCCAAAATGCGCTGTTTCTCTTTGCGCTGGTTGATAATTTAGAGGACTTTTATGTGACGATTGACAATCCACCGGATGATGGCGCAGCATTTCACTATACCCGCTCATGGGCCAACGAAATCGTCGGCAGCGATGTGCGGGAATATGCACAAAGTCCGGATAAGCTTCAGGAACTCCTCGGTTCACCCGTGTCGGAAACGCCCTCCTACCGTATCGCGAAACTGGAAAACGGAGAGGTCGTATCTGAGTATCCCTTTGATAATGCGGAGCTTGCGGACGCGGCCATCATGGATATTATGGTAAAGTCCGCCGCCTGGGACGGCACGGATATTACCGTATTGGATGATTGCTACCTGATTCGCCAGACGTTTCCGAGTGTCAATGAGACCCATGACTACTACGCCTATTTACTGAAGGATGGCAGAGCGGTTATGCAGTCGGGCATGAAGGGGCGGTATAGCATTCTCTCGCAGGAGCTTTATTCGGAATTAGTCGTGACGTGGGATACGCTTGCGGAGGACACCTGGCTGGTAAATACTTATACTGAAAGCGTTCCGCGGCCGGATTTCGATAATATGCTATGGATGACGCCGGATGATGAAAACGGTTACTGCGTCGCTTGCTATCAGGATGTCAGCAGCGAGAAGATCGAACGTTATCTCCAGACATTGGCGGATGATGGATGGCAGACGATCCGAGATTTATATGAACATACTACCTTGGGTAGTCTCTACCAAAAAGATAACCACACTATTAGTCTTCAGTTTGACGGTAACCAATTGGTTATGTACTTTTCTCTGCAATAAGCACGAGTTACTGAAATACTATATGTGCATAGGATGGATTGCATCTTTTCTTTAAATTATTCTCTTGACATCCCGGCGGAAGTGTTGTATACTCCACCACAATAAAGTAATAAACCGTTGAGCGAGAGTAGTAAGCTTGTAACGATGTTCCAGAGAGCCGCCGGTTGCTGAAAAGGCGGTAACATCCGACCATGCCGAATGGACTCGCGAGGGTGGCCCGAAATCTTCAGGAGAGTAGGTGTCAACGGGGTTTCTGCCCGTTACCACGGAACACGTATGTTAGTACGTAGTATGAGTGGGCGCGTTTCGCGTCAACTCGGGTGGTACCACGAAAGTTATTTCGTCCCGAGACTGCATTTGCAGTCTCGGGATTTTTATTTTTCCCATCTATTGAAAGCAGGTGACAAACATGCTCTATCCCGATACCCAGACCATTTTAAACCTCTCCGGCGAATACGACGCAATCCCCCTCTGTCGGGAGCTGTACGCCGACACCACCACGCCCATTGCCCTTCTCCGGCGTCTGGCGGCAAAGAGCCAGCGTTTCTTTCTGCTGGAAAGTGTGGAAAACGGAGAGAAATGGGGCCGATATTCCTTTCTCGGATTTGATCCTGTTATGCGGGTTTTCTGTCAGGACAGCGTGGTTACGCTGGAGGATCACCACGGCAGCAGGACCATTGAGACACATAAGCCACTGGATGTGCTGCGTGATGTGCTCAAAAGCTGGGCCTCCCCCAGACTGCCCGGTATGCCACCCTTCACCGGAGGGTTTGTGGGCTACTTTGCTTACGCCATGATGGGATATGCAGAACCCACCCTGCACATCAAGGGCGGGGCTTTTCACGACTATGACCTGATGCTGTTTGACAAAATTATCGCCTACGACCATTTGAAACAGAAAATTATTCTGGTTGTCAATGTCCGTACCGATAACATCATGGAGCGGTATGGGCAGGCCACTGCCGAGTTGGAGGCCCTTGCCGCTCTGGTGCGGGACACGTCCCCCCTGCCCCCCTGCCCCAAGACAGGAACCGCAGCATTTACCTGTAACGTATCCTTTGAGGACTACGCCGCTATGGTGGAGCGGACAAGGGAATATGTCCGAAACGGCGATATTTTTCAGGCGGTAATCTCCCGCCAGTTTACTTCTGACTATGATGGCTCCATGCTAAACGCCTACCGGGTGCTGCGCACCACCAATCCGTCCCCCTATATGGTTTTTCTATCCATCGACGGGGAAGAGATCATGTCCACCTCTCCGGAAACCCTTGTACGGTTGGAGGCGGGCCGTCTCACCACCTTCCCCGTGGCGGGCAGCCGCCCCCGAGGCAAAACTGAAGAGGAAGATGCGGCACTGGAGGCCGAGCTGCTGTCCGATGAAAAGGAGCTCTCCGAGCACAATATGCTGGTGGATCTGGGCAGAAACGACTTGGGCCGCATCTGCGAATACGGCTCTGTAGATGTTACATGTTACCAGATGATTCACAAATATTCGAAGATTATGCATATCTGCTCTCAGGTAGAGGGCAATATCCATCCCGGCTGCGACGCCTGCGACGCCATTGAAGCAGTTCTCCCTGCGGGGACCCTCTCCGGTGCACCGAAAATCCGTGCCTGCGAAATCATCGACGAGCTTGAAACCCAGCCCAGAGGAATCTATGGCGGCGCGCTGGGCTATCTGGATTTTACAGGGAACTTAGATACCTGCATCGCCATCCGAATGGCGGTACGGAAAAACAATAAAGTTTATGTGCAGGCTGGAGGCGGCATCGTGGCGGACAGCGTGGCGGAAACCGAATATCAAGAATCCCAGAACAAGGCGGCCGCCGTTATGAATGCACTGGTTCACGCAAGGGAGGTAGAGGGCTGATGGTGCTTTTGGTTGATAATTACGACAGCTTTTCCTATAACCTCGTTCAGCTGGTTGGTTCCTTGGGTGCCGACATTCAGGTGGTTCGCAACGACGTCTTGACCGTGGAGCAGATTGCCGCCAAAAAGCCCTCCCACATCATTCTCTCCCCCGGTCCGGGCTATCCCAAGGACGCGGGTATCTGCGAGCCGCTGGTGGAGCAATTGGGCGGTCAGATTCCCATTCTGGGGGTGTGCCTCGGTCATCAGGGCATTTGTGAGGTATATGGGGCCACGGTGGCCCGTGCCGCCAAGCTGATGCACGGCAAGCAGAGCACCGTCCGCATTGATCCTACCTGTCCCGTTTTTCACGGTCTGCCGGAGGAAATATCCGTGGCACGCTATCATTCTCTGGCCGCTATGCGGAATACCCTTCCCCCCTGCCTGACCGTCACCGCCTCCGCCAGGGATGACACCCAGGAGATTATGGCAGTCTCTCACAAAGAATATCCTGTCTTCGGACTTCAATTTCATCCCGAGTCTATCCTCACCCCGGATGGACGAACCATGATGATCAACTTTTTAAAGATTTAGGAGGCTGCAGCTATGATTCAGCAGGCAATTGGTCAGGTACTCAAGCATGAAAATCTTGCCTATGACACGGCAAAGTCGGTGATGCGTGAAATGATGAGCGGTGAGGCGACACAAGCGCAAATGGGGGCATTTCTCGCCGCCATGCGGATGAAGGGTGAAACGGTGGATGAAATCACCGCCTGCGCCGAGGTGATGCGGGAGTTTGGCGTTCACATCACTCCAACCCGTTCGGTAATTGACATTGTGGGCACCGGTGGAGACGAGACGGGTACCTTTAACATCTCCACCACGTCGGCCTTCGTAGTTGCCGCCGGAGGTGTACCCGTGGCAAAGCACGGTAACCGCGGCGTTTCAAGCAAAAGCGGTGCGGCAGATGTGCTGGAGCAGCTGGGAGTGAATCTGGCACTGACCCCCCAGCAGAATGAAACCGTTCTTGCCCAGACGGGCATGTGCTTTCTCTTTGCCCAGACCTATCACAGCTCGATGAAAAATGTGGCTCCCGTACGGCGGGAAATGGGCGCACGCACCATATTTAACGTGCTTGGTCCCCTGTCCAATCCCGCAGGGGCAACGATGCAGCTGATGGGGGTCTACGACCGGACTCTGGTTGAGCCTTTAGCGCAGGTGCTGTCTAACTTAGGCGTTGTGCGTGGTCTGGTAGTGTGCGGAAGCGACGGGATGGACGAGGTCACTTTGACCGGCCCCTCCTACATCTGTGAAATCCGGGGCGGCAAGCTGGATTCCTATGAGCTGCTACCCGAGGACTTGGGGCTGACCCGCTGCGTTATGTCTGATTTAAAGGGGGACGGCCCCGCAAAAAATGCGCAGACCACCTTGGATATTCTCTCCGGCAAAGAACAGGGCCCCCGTCGCGATATGGTGATACTTAACGCCGCTATGGCGCTTTATCTGGGCATTGACGGCACCAGGCCAAGGGATTGCGTAACCCTTGCCGCAGATGCGATCGACAGCGGAAGAGCACTGTCAAAACTGCAGCAGTTCTCCGCACTCACCCGGGAGGTCGCCATATGACGCCTACCATCCTCAATACTATAGCCGCCCACGCAAAAGAGCGGGTGGCCGCCGACAAGGCGGTTCTTCCGCTCGGGTCATTGCGGGAGACAGCCGAGGCTTGTCCCACCGCCCCCTCTTTTCCCTTTGAATCCGCCCTTGCCGCGCCGGAGGTCAGCTTTATCTGCGAGGTTAAGCGGGCCTCCCCCTCCAAAGGAATGATTGCAGAGGATTTCCCCTATATGACCATTGCTACGGATTATGAAGCCGCCGGGGCCGCATGCATCTCCGTCCTTACGGAACCAAAGTGGTTTTTAGGTCATGACGATTATCTGCGGGACATCCGGTCTGCCGTCTCAGTGCCGCTGCTGCGCAAGGATTTCACCGTGGATGAATACCAGATTTATCAGGCCAAACTACTGGGGGCAGACGCAGTTTTACTCATCTGTGCCCTGCTGGACCAGCAGCAGCTTCGAGACTATATTCAGCTTTGTGACACACTGGGTCTGTCAGCGCTGGTAGAAGCTCATGATGAGACCGAATTATCCTCCGCTGCGGGGGCGGGCGCCCGAATCATCGGCGTAAACAATCGAAATTTAAAGGACTTTACCGTAGATCTCCGCAACAGCCTGCGTCTGCGGGAGTTGGTTGACAAGGATACGCTTTTTGTGGCGGAAAGCGGCATGAAAACAGCAGCAGACATCGCTCTTCTGCGAGAGGGTGGTGTAAACGGGGTTCTCATCGGAGAAAGTCTGATGCGTGCCCCAGACAAAAAGCAAATGCTTTCAGAATTGCGAGGGGATACGCTGTGACCAAGCTAAAACTGTGCGGACTGCGGCGAGCTGAGGACATCCGAATGGTAAACCGCTATAAGCCCGATTATATCGGATTTATTTTTGCAGAAAGCCGGCGGCAGGTCACCCATCAGCAGGCGTCGGAGTTAAAGGCGCTGCTCTCGCCGAATATTTCTGCTGTCGGGGTATTTGTAAATGCCCCTGTGGAAGAGATTGCCGCAGTGTGCAACGCCGGCATCATCGACCTGGTGCAGTTGCACGGGGATGAATCGGAGCCGTATATAAGACAGCTCCGCCGCGAAATCACGCTCCCCATTATTAAGGCTATACGGGTGAGAACCCCGGAGCAGATCTTGCGGGCCGCCGACCTTCCCTGTGAGCTACTTCTCCTGGACACCTATGTGGAGGGGCAGCGGGGCGGCAGCGGCACCTCCTTCGACCACTCCATGGTCCCCCCCATCAGTAAGCCCTTTTTTCTGGCGGGCGGGCTGAACGAAGAAAACCTGCCCGCTGCCCTGGAAGCCTGTCACCCTTACGCAGTAGACATCAGCTCGGGCGTGGAAACAGATGGCTTTAAGGATGAACAAAAAATCCGGACTATCACAGCACTGATGCTTAGCAGGGAAAGGAGCCGCATATGAAAAAAGGACGTTATGGCATTCACGGCGGTCAGTATATTCCAGAAACACTGATGACCGCCGTACAGGAGGTGGAAGCCGCCTATCTGCGTTTCAAGGATGATCCTGCCTTTCAGTCGGAGCTGACGGGCCTTCTTCAACAATACGCAGGGCGGCCCTCCCTGCTCTATTACGCGGAAAAGATGACCCGTGATCTTGGCGGCGCAAAGATATATCTGAAACGGGAGGACTTGAACCACACCGGCTCCCATAAAATCAATAACGTCCTCGGCCAGGTCCTTCTGGCCAAAAAGATGGGTAAGACCCGTGTCATTGCGGAAACGGGGGCGGGACAGCACGGGGTTGCCACTGCTACCGCAGCCGCCCTGATGGATATGAAATGTGAGATTTATATGGGCAGAGAGGACACGGAGCGGCAGGCCCTGAATGTCTTCCGCATGGAACTGCTGGGGGCAAAGGTTCATCCCGTCACCAGCGGCACCCAGACTCTGAAGGATGCGGTCAGCGAAACCTTTCGGGAGTGGACCGCCCGTATGGACGACACCTTTTATGTCCTAGGCTCTGTCATGGGTCCCCACCCCTTCCCCATGATCGTGCGGGATTTTCAAAAAATCATCGGGGAGGAGATCAAGGCACAGCTGCTTGACCGGGAGGGCAGACTGCCCGACGCGGTCATTGCATGTGTGGGCGGCGGCTCAAACGCCATGGGCGCGTTCTATGATTTCATCCCGGATACCTCCGTCCGGCTCATCGGATGCGAGGCGGCAGGACGGGGCGCTGATACGCCGGACACCGCGGCCACCATCGCCACAGGCAAGTTGGGGGTTTTTCACGGCATGAAGTCTTACTTTTGTCAAAACGAGTTTGGACAAATTGCCCCCGTCTACTCCATTTCCGCCGGTCTTGACTACCCCGGCATCGGACCGGAGCATGCCCATTTGTACGACACCGGCAGGGCGGAGTACATCCCCATCACCGATGATGAGGCCGTAGATGCCTTTGCCTATCTGGCAAAAACAGAGGGGATTATCCCCGCCATAGAATCCGCCCATGCCGTTGCCTATGCCCAAAAGCTTGCCCCCACCATGGGTAAGGAGCAGATTATCGTGGTCAACATTTCGGGGCGGGGCGACAAGGACGTAGCCGCCATTGCCCGCTACAGGGGGATAGCGCTGTATGAGTAGAATCGCCGAGGCATTTTCCCGCGGAAAAGCATTCATCCCATTTGTTACTGCAGGAGATCCTGATTTAGAAACCACTGAGCAGCTCGTGCTTGCCATGTCCTCCGCGGGGGCGGACATCATTGAATTGGGCATCCCCTTTTCCGACCCCATGGCTGAAGGGCCTGTCATTCAGGCGGCCAGCGCACGGGCTCTGACAAAGGGCTGCACCGCCGATCAGCTGTTTTCACTGGTAGAACGCCTGAGAACAAACATCCAAACACCGCTTGTGTTCATGACCTATTATAATCCCATATTTTCTTACGGGGCGAAGCAGTTTTTAGAGAGCTGCTCCTCCTGCGGCATTGACGGGGTGATCGTTCCCGATCTGCCCTTTGAGGAGAAAAACGAGTTTGCCCCTCTCTGCGCGGCCCATGGAATTGAGCTGATTTCTCTCATCGCGCCAACCTCCAAGGAGCGCATCCGTGCCATTGCGGCGGATGCTTCTGGCTTTTTATACTGTGTCTCCTCCCTTGGAGTTACGGGTGTGCGGGCAGAGATTAACACCGACATCAGCGAAATGATTGGGCTGGTGCGTGAGGTTTCCACTATTCCCTGTGCGGTGGGCTTTGGCATCTCCACCCCGGCTCAGGCGAGGCAAATGGCCGCCTTGTCCGACGGGGCCATTGTAGGAAGTGCCATCGTCAGGCTGGTGGCGGAGCACGGCCGCGACTGCGTGCCTGTGGTAAGGGATTATGTTGCCGCTATGAAGCAGGCGATCCGCGAATAAATCCAGAAAAAGCGCCAAAAGCAGGAGTGGAGTGCTCTTCCGTAGAGGGTAGCTAAAGCGAGTTTGTATCAATCCGCTCCTTGACGCGGTAGAGCTTTTGCTCATTGTCCCAGGTAACATAATGTCGGCGCTTAAGCTCGTGTTTCTCCCGGTCAAGACCATGGGCAAACAGGTCCGGCCCGGCCCGTTTCGCGCCCGCCACCGCAGCGAAAAAGAGGGTGATAAGCTTAACCGCTTATCACCCTCTTTTTGTATTCACGTTTCAGCAGCGGCTAGGACAGATCAGCATATCTCATTGGTTTCGATATATACGTAACGGAATTCCCCGTCGTAGCCTATATGAAAGGTGCCGGTAATTTCAATTTCTGCACCCTCCTCCGGATAATCATCCGGATATACATGCTCGCCGTTCCAGATAAACTCCAATCCCTCCGCACAGCAGGCCAAAGCATCGGTGATGAGGACCGCATGATAATGCTCGTCGGCGGTCTCATTGTGGTACACGGCATACTTCCCTTTAATTTTTATGGTTTTATCAAGATAGTCTTCCGGGCCGGCCATCATATTATATACCTCTGCATATACCATGGTGCTGCTCAGGACCGTCAGGTCGACGTCTACATCAACGTCCGGCGTCCCGCCTGTTTCAGGTCTCGGGGCTGTACTCTCCACAGGGACCGACGGCGTGGGCGTGGCCGCGCCATCAGCAGAACCGGCGCACCCCGCCAGCAAACCAAGTAATAACACCGCCGCCAGTAATAGGCCTACATTACGTTTCATCTCTTTCCTCCCCGAACCATCCCAATAAGGGTAAACACTCCAAATGCCGCGATATGTGCCGCCACAATTGTGGAGCCCACAGGCGTACCGGCCAGTATGGAGACCAGCAGTCCCAGTGCCGAGCAGACAACAGAGATACTCACCGAGCAGATGACAACAGCCCGAAAGCTTTTAAACACACGCATTGCGGACAGCGCCGGAAAAATCACCAGAGCGGAAATCAGCAGCGACCCGACAAGATTCATGGCAAGAACTATGACCAGCGCCGTCACAACAGCAATGAGAAGATTATATCGGCCCGCTTTGGTTCCTGTCGCCGCAGCAAAGCTCTCGTCAAACGTTACGGCAAATATCTTATTGTAGAACAGCAGGAAGATGACAATGACAAGGAGCGATAGGCCGATGCAGATATATACGTCAATTGGTTTCAGCGTCAAGATAGAGGTGGAGCCAAAAAGCGTCGTGCACACATCCCCGGAAAGATTGGATGATGTTGAAAAGAGATTCATAAGCAGGTAGCCTATCGCGAGCGAGCCCACGGACAGCATCGCGATGGCGGCGTCCCCCTTAATCTTCGTGTTTTGCCCGGTACGCAAAAGCAGCACCGCGCACAAGACCGTTACGGGAGCGACCAGTATAATGTTATTTGACAAATTCAGTACGGCGGCAATCGCCACTGCGCCAAAGGCAACGTGGGATAACCCGTCGCCAATGAAGGAGAACCGCTTAAGTACCAACGGCACCCCCAAAAGCGAGGCGCACAGCGCAATTAAAATGCCCACCGCAAACGCATAGCGTACAAATGGATACTGAAAGTACAGCGCCAGTTTTCCCATGGTCTCGATCACCGCGCCTCCCCTCCGTTCTCCACGTTCTGTTTTTCGGCTAAAGCAGCTGCAAGGTAGCTCTCTTTTTCTCCAAAGAACACAGGCTCGACTCCGAGGTGCAGAATGTGGCTGGCATACGTCATGGCTGCGGCAATATCATGTGAAATCATGATAATCGTAATGCCGTCCCGGCGATTCAGCTCATCGATAATCCGGTACATATCCTCGGTTGCCTTGGGGTCGAGCCCTGCCGCCGGCTCATCCAGCAGCAGCATTTTCTGTGTGGCGCACAGAGCGCGCGCCAGCAAAACCCGCTGCTGCTGGCCGCCTGAAAGCTCACGATAGCACCGCCCGGAGAGACCGGAAATACCCAGTCTCTCCATGTTCCTTGCGGCCATCTGTTTTTCCCGCTTACTGTAAAACGGGCGCATGCCACAGCGGTTCAGGCAGCCGGACAGTACGATTTCCCTCACGGACGCCGGAAAGTCCTTTTGTACCTGCGTCTGCTGGGGCAGGTAGCCAATCTCGTTTTGTTTGAGACCGTCTGCAAAGAGCACCCTGCCTTCGAGGGGAGAAATCAGTCCAAGCATCGTTTTCATGAGGGTGCTCTTGCCGGAGCCGTTTTCCCCCACGATACACAGGAAATCTCCCGCTTGAATTGAAAAATGGATCCCCTGCACAACAGCCTTCCCCTCATAGCCCAGACACGCGTCTGAAACGCTTACAAGCGCCATGTTCTCCACCCCGTTTACGCCAGCGCCTGTTTCAGCACGGCAAGATTGTTTTCCATAACGGAAAGATAGGTTGTCCCGGAAGAAACATCCTTTGCCGTTACCGACTGCATGGAATCCATCACGAGAATGCCCTGGTTTTTATCCTGTGTATTTTCAATAATCGTCTTAGCAATGGACTGATCTGAGGTTTCAATGACCATAAGGTCATGCAGCTTAAGCTCATTGGCTTTATTTGCGAGAAAAACGATCGTTTCAAAGCTCGCTTCCGTTTCGGCAGAGCAGCCCGAAAACGCTGCGTAGTACTCAAGCCCATAATCATCCACCAGATAGCGGAATGGGAAACGGTCTCCAAACAGCAGGACATTGCAGGGAGCGGCATCTACCGCGCTTTGATAGGCGGCGTCCAGTCCCGCGAGCTCGGCGTTGTACGCCTTGGCATTTGCCGTATAGGCAGCCGAGTTTTGCGAATCAAGACTGCCCAGCTTTCCTGAAAGGTAGGTGCAGATGGCTTGGGCGTTCTTCAGTGAAAGCCAAACATGCTCATCCAGCTCCCCTTCGTCATCGTGGCCATGTCCGGCCATCGCCTCGGAAATTTCACTTCCCTCTGCGTCAGAGGAAAAGAAGGTAGGCGACCAATCCTCTGCTGCAGTCAGCGCCTCAAAGCTTTCGTTTCCGTACCGCATGTGATAATGAGCAAGCTCGTCATGATCGTCCTCGTGATCGTGCGTCTCTCCGGCCCCGTGATCAGAAAAAGCGACATAGCGCGGTGCGTCTCCCACGGTGTTTTCTGCTTCAAACCCATACCAGACCGAGTCGCCTTGGTCACTCTCCACAAGCTTATATCCGATATACTTATAGTCCGCTGAAGCGCTGCCGAAGTCGATGGACGTATCGGCAATCGTAAGGGCTGCAAAATTAGACTTCCACCGCTGGGCATATACAGACTTTTGTGCGTCAAAGTCCACACCGTTTTCCAAGGCCTGGTCGGCTATATAATCGTCTAATTCTCCGCTCTCAAGTGTTTTTTCAATGGTAGTCCAGCTGCCTTTCCAATCGGAAAGCGACCGGTCGTGGATATCCTGGGGCAATATTTCTTCATGGCCGTGCTCATGGGTGTGCTCCATGCCCTCGACAATTTCTTCTTCTTTTGCTTGATCGCCCAAAACCTCCAGGAGGCTTATGACTATCATATCCTTGTTTGTTGCACTCGCCAGCGCGTCGTCTACCCATGCGTCTGACTCGCCGCCCACATAAAGGAACATATCACAGTTCGATATCTTGGCAATGTCCTCCATGGTAGGCTGATAGCTGTGCAGATCAACGCCGTCATCTAAAAGCAGCGTGAGCTCCACATCTTTCCCCTCTTCTCCAAGGATCTGCCTCACCCAGTCATACTGGGGGAATGTAGTGGCTACAATACTGATTTTTTTGTCATTTCCACTGGGGGCCGGGCCGCTTGTCTGCTGCGCCTGGCCTCCGGTTGACGGCGCTTGCCTTCCGCAGGCGGATAAGGGCAAACTAAGCAGGAGCACTGCCAGCAGGCAGGATAATACTTTTTTCATAATAGGTAATCCTCCGAATATTCAGCTTAAAAAAACGGTACAAAAATACAAGGGAACGCACATAAATCCCGATGGAAAGACCATCCGGATTTCGGGTTCCCTTGTTTCATAAAGCCGCTTAAATCAGAAGTTTCACTTTTAGCGTCACCGGTGTTTCAGCTCTGCTCTCCCTTTCAATTTTGCGTAAAATATATACGGTTCCATACACCGCACATGAAAAGAAAGCGAGCGCGGCAAGCGCGCACGCGAAATTCTGGAGCAGGGATTTGCACTGCTGCAGCTCGGTACAAATTTGGCATCCTTCACCAATACAGTTGTGCTCTGATTCTATCGCCACAAAAGCGAGGGAGGCCGCCATGGAGACACATAGCAAAAGACACGCCAACAATGCAAGTATCCGTTTCTTCATAACCGCCCCTCCCCTCTTGTCTATTTGCATGATGCACACAGGCCGAATAGAACCGTTTTGCTCCTGTCCAGATAAAAGTTGCCGTTCTCATTGACTAGCTTTACTATCGCTTCTACCACTTTGGTATCCATATGAAAGATATTACCGCATTTATCACATTTTAAATGGAGATGGCTGATGCAATCTCCATTTCCAATATACTGGTATAGGAACTTTCGGCTTCCCTCCTGCTGAAACCGTCTGACGGCACCTTCCGAAACCAGATGGTTGATATTGCGGTAAATTGCACTGACGCTGATCCCGTCTATCACCTGCGAAATTTCTTCCACCGTAAGCTGCCGGTCATAGTTCTCTTGAAAAAAGGCAACGAGGCGTTTTCTTTGCTCTGTCAGATATTCTCTCAAAGCTGTGCCCCTCCCAAATAATTTGCGAATTATTCTCATATCTTGCGAGTTTATCATATGCGCAGCAGTTTGTCAACCTTACGGTGATTCCCGACAAATTCACCCGTTACATTGTGATTTTGAACCGCAAAGCAGAACCCTGTTTATTCCTCCCATGGTGCTGATCATCATCATAAAATACTTCACCAGGCGAATACTAGCATAGTAGGGTCTTTAAAGACTCAAAAACAAAGGATGCAGGTGAACTCATGAGCGAAAGCAAGATGAAGAACAGCAAGCAAAATAAAAAGCAGGACGGAAAGTTCCATTCAAAAAGCATCAAACACGATCCTCAGGCAGAAAGCGCGCGTGCAATATTTGGCCTGAATACCACCTCTGATGGTGACCGGAAAACGGATAAATAGAACACACAGCAGATAAGCCGTGTGTTTCTGCCTAGCACCAACAGATTAGATTAGGCAAGGAGGGCTCTATTATGAATAGGGATATATTGATCCAACAGGTCAAAATCGAATATGCGCGTTTGGCAGAGCTTGCAAGCCGCGGACATATTACGAACCAGTCGTACGGCGGCATGCTGCCCGAAGCGTATTTTGAGCAAACTTTGGAAAAAGCAATCCGTGATATATCTGCCGGTAGGTACGACGATTGTAGTTCCGGTCTTCAGGTGGTAGAGCAAATTGCCAACCACAAGACAAAAGCACGGCGGATTCAAGATACGATTGAATCTACTTTGCATAATATGGAGATTGCCGAGGAATTGATTTCTACAGAGTCTGATAGCAAGAAAAAACTACAATTGGACACGGAAAACGAACGCAGAGCAGAAGCACTTCCTCATATGATGCGCAGCTTGAAAGAAGAGCAGGCTCAGGAAGCGCTGGATGCCGATGGCCCCAGTGTGATAGGAGGCCGCGGGAATGGATAACAACCTCTCCTCAGTAAAAAAAATGCACGAAACTCAGGAACGTGAGAAGATTAAAAAGCTTCAAAAGAAAATTGACACCACTAAATATAACATAGAGGTGTCAAAGGAAATCATTGCCGACACACCTTCGGATGCGCAGCAAGAAGAGCTTATTCAGAGAAATATGAAACGTCAGCACGGGATTTCAGGCATTGAAAAGAAAATCCGTAACATTAAACAAGAATTGGAGTAATAGAACGGCGAAAGCGGGGGCACCAAAGTGACTCCGCTTTCCTCGTATATTCCATTATTGATAATAAAAACGAGGTGATCATTTGGTAAGCGGCAATGCTTTGTTCAAGGAAATAGAGCAGCATCTGCTTCTTGATCAAAAGCCGTCTCTTTATTTATCAGGCCTTTCTCCTGCACTAGGTGAGTATCCATTTCGTCTGCTCGAACGGCTGCTGGATACCCCACAATCTCCTCAGCACCATCCTGAGGGTAATGTCTGGAACCACACTCTGTTAGTAGTAGATGCAGCTGCCGAAGTCAAGGAGAAAAGCAGTGATCCCCGCGCCTTCATGTGGGCTGCACTGCTGCATGATATCGGCAAGCCTGCTACAACCGTGCACAGAAAAAATAAAATCACATCCTATGACCATGATAAGCTTGGAGCTCAGCTCGCAAAGGAATTCCTATGTGTTTTTACTGCGGACACAGAGTTTGTTGAGCGGGTGGTCAACCTGGTGCGCTACCATATGCAGATTCTCTTTGTAATACAGGATCTGCCCTTTGCCGAAGTGGCTCAAATGAAACGGGACATAGACATTCGGGAAGTCGCATTACTGGGTCTTTGCGACAGGTTGGGCAGAAAAGGGGGTAATCGACGGCGTGAGCATGAAAACATCCGCATTTTTTTAAAAAAGTGCGGTGTGCAATCAGGAGAACTCCTGTATGATACCATAGAAACTCAAAAATAAGGAGAAGTCCATTCGTAAGAATCGGCTTCTCCTTATTTATAAAACAGGGGAGTTACAAACGGAAAAAGGGGGTCATACCAATAGAATGCGATTTTTATTAACCCTTGCATATATGAGGGCGGCACCCACCACAGCCAGGGAGAGGAGCATATACATGCCAAACAGCGGGTTTTGCAGGCCGCCCATCAGGATAATCAAGGCGCCCACGATCGCGCAGACAGGGACAACGTATCCGCTCCAGAGGCTTTTGATTTTCCCCTGGCGGGCCAGGCGGATGACTGCCACATAGAGCACGATATAGCCAAGATAATTTGTGACAATGCTGATTTCAGAGACATCCGAGTTGGGGAGCAGTTGGTACTTTTGCGTGACATAGTGCACAACCAGCCAGACAATAGAAAATAGAAATGCGCAGATGGCCGAGTTGACAGGCATACCGCCCAGTTTATGGTTCTCGCGCTTGAGAATATCAGCACCGGGGAGCATATTGCGCAGTCCCATTGCGTAGGGCAGGCGAATGGACCCCAGAATGATGCCGTTTACCGTACCTAGAATAGAGGTGAGAACAAACACAAGTATAACTTTGGTGCCTACGCTGCCAAAGAGCAGGGAGGCCGCATAGTTGACATGCTCATCACCCATCTCGGCGACTCTCTGGGGGCCGACCAGGGTGCTGATGCCCACAAAATAGAGCACATATACAATCAAAATAAGAATGGGAGAGATGATAAGGGCTCGGGGCAGATTCTTCTTGCTGTCCTTAATCTCATGGCAAATGGCGGTGGAGATGGCCCAGCCGTCAAAAGAAAAGGCGATCGGGGGGATGGCGCTCATGAGACCTGTCATGCCGATACTGCGGGGGGTCTCGGTAATGACCTGAACAGGGTCTCCCGCAATTAATCCCGCAATGGCAATGACGAAAAGCGGAATCAGCTTGATTATAGTGGTACCGTTTTGTATATATCCTCCGAGCTTTGCAGACAAGATGTTAAAAAAGAAAAGGAGGAGAATATAGCCTGCACCGATCAGAATCTGGTTTTCAAGCGTATTGGGAAACTGGAAGAGAATGCAGGTATAGATACCGCCTACCCAAGCGACCACTGCTGTAATGCTGGGCAGATAGGCCATGGATTGGAACCATCCGAAAGCGCAGCCCACCGGCATAGAGCAAAATTCCTCCGCGTAGGTGATAATACCGCCCGGCTTGTCGGTCATGGTGGCGAGCTGAGAAATGGAAAGGGATCCGAAAATAATTGCAATTGCTGCGAGTACAAAGACGAGGACGCCATCAACGATACTGCCGTTGGTCCAGACTAATATGTTGTCGCTTTTGAAAAAAATGCCGGAGCCGATGACAATTCCAGTGATCATAGCAACCGCTGTAAACAGACCGTAGTTTCGTTTTTCCATACATACACCTCGCTTCCTTGTGTGTATTACTCAGAATACCACCAAAATTATGAAAGCTCCTTATTCTAACACGGCCGACACAAAAGCACAAGAATTGATAGTAAAAGTTGAAGAACACTCAATTATGTTTATTACGGTAAAGTGAGACGCACAGTAGCCAGGAGGTCACAGGATGTATATCTGTGGCCTCCTGATCATTTCAGTGATTTTCCTCCATTTCAAAATTTCTCCCAGAGCTTCAGCGTCTTCTCCCGTCGGGCTCAACATACAGGAAAGTGCTATCCGTACAACGCCTCTCTACCCCTCACACGATCTCCCAACTATCGATTGTGGTGGTATAATGTTCGCGAGCACCACTGGTCGAATACCGCAGCCGGAAGGTCATGGGCAAGTGCTGTACTTTGATTTCTATGTAATCGTCGAAAACCTCCACCCCCTCAACAACCTCAGCAAAAACTTCTTCCGAGCTGGTCAGTCCCGCTCGAATTGTCATAACGGTTTCCTCAAAGCCAAGCTGCTGCTCACTCTTAATGCGCTCTGCCTCCCGCCCGGCCTGCACCTTCGCCTCCAGTTCGCCCTTGTCCCGGTTATAGCGTTCTTTCATAAGGAGCATCTCGTCCTTGCTGATAATCCCGCTGAAATAGTTATCCATGACCAGCACGATCTTCTGACGTACCTTCTCCAACTTCTCTTCCAGGCGTTTCAGGTCAGGCGTCTCGCCTTGCCCAGCCTGTACGCTCCGGATGTCTTCCGCCAGCTCGGTAACGATGGCGTCATAGTCCAAGTCCAGCTGTTCAAGGACAAACTGAACACAGGCCGTCAGACTTTTATCGTTTACCATGCGCATATTGCAGCCGCTGTAGTCTCCCTGCTCGCTGCGTTTCCAGTTGCCATGCTCTGTCCGGCTATGGCAGCCCCAAAGCTTATATATATCCCCGTTCGGACGGCTTTTTTTGCGTAGGACAAAACGGCTCCCGCAGGCGCTGCAGCGGATTTTCCCGGAACACCAATAGCGGTTGGAATACTTGGTTATCTCCCCTCGCTTGGCGTTTCTCCTCGCTAGTTCAGCCTGCGTCGTTTCCCACATACTGCGTTCTACGATTGCTTCGTGGTGGTCTTTCAGGAAGACCTGTTCCTCCCTGCCGCGGTTTTCCACTTTTTGATGGGTCAGATAATTCACCGTCACAAATTTCTTCTGCAGTAAATCCCCTGCGTACTTTTCGTTGCGCAGGATACGCCGCACCATCACGCTAGACCACTTCCTCGTCGCCGTTCTGGGCGGGGAAATTCCCTCCTCATACAGCTCCCGCGCAATCACATGGGTTCCCTTTCCCTCGTTCAGAAACTTGGAGTAGATATATCGGACTACCTTCGCCTCCTCTTCCTTAACCGAGAGCTTTCCGTCTTCAGTGGTAAATCCATAGGTGGTGTTGTTTCCGAAAACTACTCCGGCCTCCATACGGCGTTTCTGACCCCACTTCACCCGCTCGGAGGTCTTGCGCGACTCCTCTTGGGCTATGCTCGCCATAATCGTCAACCTCAGCTCACCATCATTGTCTCTGGTATCAATGTTGTCGTTAATAAAAATAACGCCGATTCCCATCTGAGTGAGCGAACGGGTATAGTTCAGGGCGTCCACCGTGTTACGTGCAAATCTGGACACCTCTTTCGTCAGGATAAGGTCAATACCTCCCGCCTGGGCGTTACGAATCATGCGGTTGAATTGCTCGCGCTTACGGGTGCTGGTGCCTGATATGCCCTCATCCGCATAGATGCCGGACAGCTGCCAGTCTTCATGATTCTGGATATAATTCGAAAAGTAAAGCTGCTGGCTATGCAGCGAATTTGCCTGGTCTTCCCGATCCGTCGATACACGGCAGTATGCCGCGACCCGTAAGCTCACAGTGTTCACCTCTTTCCTTTACGTAGATGAGGACGCCGACCCCCTCTACAGCATCGGCGTCCTCTGTCTTAATGTACTACCTGCTCCGCTGGAGCTCCATCAGCTGCGAAAACTGCTGTGGCGTAACCACGCGGTGGTTCAAGGCCTCCCGGAGAAGGGCGCACTTGATTTGTGAGGCCAGTCGATCCCCGTCGTTGTGCTCAGTATGTTGAAGTTGCACTGTTCTCCCTCCAAACTACCATATTTTTATTATTATATGATAGAGAATTATGGTAATTCTAAGTATTCTGTGTAGTCCGTACCATGGAATAGCTTAGTCGCCGCCAACCGATTACTCGGCTGGCGGCGACTAAGCTTATATATATCTCTCTATTTCATTTACATGCTGTCGTGGCAGGTTCGTGCGATGACGTCCAACTGCTGCTCTCTTGTCAGGTCAATGAACTTTACAGCGTAGCCGGATACCCGGATGGTAAAGTTTGCATACTCCGGTTTCTCAGGGTGCTCCATCGCGTCCCTGAGCTTTTCAACGCCGAAGACATTAACGTTGAGATGATGGGCACCGCGGTCAAAATAACCATCGATCACATGAAAGAGCGTGTTGCTCTGCTCACTCTCAGTGTGCCCGAGGGCCCCGGGGCTGATGGTCTGTGTGTTGGAAATCCCGTCGAGCGCATACTCGTAGGGCAGTTTTGCCACAGAGTTGAGGGAGGCGAGGAGGCCGTTCTTCTCCGCGCCATAAGACGGGTTCGCGCCGGGCGCCAGCGGCGTCCATGCGGGCCTCCCGTCAGGGAGGGTGCCGGTATTCTTGCCGTATACCACATTGGAGGTAATGGTAAGAATCGATGTGGTGGGCTCGGAATCCCGATAGGTGTGGTATTTCTTAAGCTTGTTCAGGAAAGTTTTCAAAAGCCACACGGCGATGTCGTCCGCGCGGTCGTCGTCATTTCCGTAACGGGGGAAGTCACCCTCGATCTGAAAGTCCACCGCCACGCCCTTCTCGTTGCGTACGGGGGTCACCTTTGCATATTTGATGGCGGACAGGGAGTCAACCACGTGGGAGAAACCTGCAATGCCGGTGGCGAAGGTGCGCCTCACGTCGGTGTCGATGAGCGCCATTTCCGCCGCTTCGTAGTAATACTTGTCATGCATGTACTGAATCAGGTTCAGAACATTCACATAGAGTCCAGCGAGCCAGTCCATCATCACGCCGTATTTTGCCATCACGTCGTCGTAGTCAAGCACCGCTCCGGTAACGCCCCTGTAGGCCGGGCCGACCTGTACGCCGGTCTTTTCATCCACGCCGCCGTTGATCGCGTACAGCAGGCACTTGGCTAGATTTGCCCGGGCCCCGAAAAACTGCATTTCCTTACCGGTCTGCGTGGCGGAGACGCAGCAGCAGATGCTGTAGTCGTCCCCCCAGATGGGGCGCATCACATCATCGTTCTCATACTGAATCGAGCTTGTTTTAACCGAGATGTAGGCCGCGTATTTCTTATAGCTCTCAGGGAGTCTGGAGGCATAGAGGACCGTGAGGTTCGGCTCCGGCGCGGGCCCCATGTTCTCGAGCGTGTGCAGGAAACGGTAGTCGTTCTTGGTCACCATGTGGCGGCCGTCCAGGCCAAGGCCCGCCGTCTCCAGCGTGGCCCAGACGGGGTCGCCGGAGAAAAGCTGATTGTACGAGACGGTACGGGCAAACTTCACCATTCTCAGCTTTAACACCAGATGGTCGATCAGCTCCTGGGCCTCCCGCTCGGTCAGCGCACCCTCCTTCAGGTCGCGGTCGATGTAGATGTCGAGGAAGGTGGACACACGGCCCACGCTCATCGCGGCGCCGTTCTGGCTGCGAATGGCCGCCAGATATCCGAAGTACAGCCACTGGACGGCCTCCCTTGCATTGGCGGCCGGCCTGGAGATATCAAAGCCGTAGCCCGCCGCCATCTCCTGCATCTCTTTCAGCGCCCGGATCTGGTCGGCAAGCTCCTCGCGCTGGCGGATGATGTCGTCCGTCATGATGCCGCAGCCGCAGTTGGCGAGGTCTTCCTTTTTCTTTTCCACCAGATAAGCAATGCCGTAGAGAGCGACGCGGCGGTAATCGCCCACGATGCGCCCGCGCCCATAGGTGTCCGGGAGGCCGGTGATGATCTTATTGTGACGGGCCGTCTTCATCTCAGGTGTATAGGCGTCAAACACCGCCTGATTATGCGTTTTATGGTACTGAGTAAAAATCTTGTGCAGCTCGGGATCGGGCGTGTAGCCATAGGTGGTGCAGGCGTCCTCCGCGCTCTTGATTCCGCCATAGGGCATGAACGCCCTCTTAAGAGGCTTGTCGGTCTGTAGGCCCACCACTTTCTCAAGGTCTTTGTTCTCGCTGTCGATATAGGCCGGGCCATAAGCGATGACGCCGGAGACTACCTCTGTCTCCATGTCCAGTACGCCGCCCTGTTCCCGCTCCTGTTTCTGCAGCTCTTGCACCTTCGCCCAGAGCTTATGAGTCGCGTCGGTCGGCTCCTCCAGAAATTCCTGGCCGCCGTCGTACTGAGTATAATTATACTGAATAAAATCTCTCACATTGACGTCGTCCGTCCAATGTGAACCTTTAAAATTTCTCCATTCCTGCTTCATAGCGGGGCTCCTTTCCTGTGACAGCATACAGCTTTCTTTTGCTGTGATGACTCAAGTTTAGCGTACCTGGCCCGCTAATTCCTTGACCACAGTCAAGAATTGAGCCGTTTCTGCTGTCCCATACGAGGGGCCGTGCTCTCCGCGGAGAATCCGCCCAGCCTGCTCCACTCTCTCCGCCGTGGGGGGATTCACTCCCGCAAGGGAATAGGGGAGACCAAGGGCTTTCCATTTGTACTCTCCCATGGAGTGGTAAGGGAGCACGTCGATTTTCTCTACGTTGCTGAGCGATGCGATAAACGCCCCAGCGCGCCGCAGGGAACCGTCGTCGTCGGTGATTCCCGGAACCAGTACATAGCGAATCCATACTGGCTTTCCGATTTCGGACAGATAACGGAACATGTCCAGAATATTATCGTTTGGCTGCCCGGTCAGCTTTTTGTGCTCCACGGGGTCGATATGCTTGAGGTCCACCAGGAGAAGGTCGGTATACTCCATCAGTGTCTGAAATTTTGAAAAAAACGGCTCTGCTCTCGTAAAAGGCTGGCCGGCCGTATCCAGCACGGTGTGAATCCCGCGCGCCTTGGCCTTTTGGAAGAGGTCGAGCAGAAAATCGATCTGCAAAAGAGGTTCGCCGCCGCTCACCGTAATGCCGCCGTCTTTGCCCCAATAGCTGCGGTACCGCTCGGCCTGGTCGAGCAGCTCGTCCGCGGTGCGCAAATCACTGGAGCACGGGCTCCAGGTATCGGGGTTGTGGCAATAGCGGCAGCGCATACTGCAGCCCTTTAAAAAGATAAGAAATCGGATGCCCGGGCCGTCAACGGACCCGAAGGACTCTGTGGAATGGACTGCGCCTTTGATCATAGGTCTCATCCTTTCTGATGAGATAAGGATAGACCCGTTTCCTCTTTTTTTCCTTGACCGCAGTCAAGTTTCAGACCGGCCCGATTCGTAAATCTCCTTCAGTCCGGCGCGGTCGGTGACCATGATCTTCCCATGCCCCAGCCGCTTAATGAGATTGGCCTTTTCAAACCGGCTGATGTTCCGGCTTACCGTCTCCGGGCGCAGTCCGATGCTGGCCGCAATATCCTCCAGTTTCAGTTGAATCTCCGGCCCCACGCACCGGATGTCCCGGTCCAGCAAAAAACCCGCCAGGCGAACCTTGGGGTCGTAGATGGAGAGCAGCAGCGCCTTTTCATTGGCGTCTCTCAGCCGCAGTGAGAGAAGGGAGATGAGATTCATTGCAATGCTTGGACGGTCGGCAAGCAGCTGTGTAAACTCACTTTTTCTGATCTCACACAGTTCTACCTTAGAAAGGCATACCGCTGAGTATGGGAAAACCGGATTTTCAAGAAAAAGCGGCTCCCATATGGCATCTCCGTCGTGGAGGATATCAAGAATGTATTCGTTTCCGTTCGCGTCGTATTTGCAGAGCTTGATCCTTCCCTTTCGGATAATCAAGACAGAATCAACTTCTTCCCCTACCCGGAACAAAAAGCTGCCCTTTGCTCTCGTGGTCTGTATGGAGTGCTCTGTAAGGCTTTTTTGCAGCTCTTCCGAAAGTGTTCCGAACACCGGAATTGCTGTTGCGCAAAAAATCTCGTTTTTACAGTTTGCGCATCCGGGCTGCGTTCTCTTTTCTATGTTCTCCATAGCATTAACCTTCCTATAAAAGTTCGGTTTTAATTATTTATTTTTTATATTCTATCATAGTCAGGCAGTCTATGAAAGAGCAAGCGGATCATTTCGCTTGCAATGTTCAACTCTCAGGCTTACCGAGGGCAACTACCAAAGGAAGAATTTGCAATTATGCGGCATTTCTGATAAAATGCAAATATTGGGAGGGCTTAGGCAACAACCTATAAAATGCTATGGCAAGCTGGCTGCCAAAACGAGTGAATTGTGAGCACAATGAAAACTCGGATTCGCTCATCCGACTGGCGAAAATCGGGGTCGGTTAACCATGGGGTCATAAAAAAGGCACATATAGGAGATAAAAAAGCAAATATGAAACACAAAATTTTACGGCCAATAATAGCAATGGAATTTGGCAATGCTGAAAACACAGTGTACCCCACGTTATTATGGGATGAGCAAAATATAATACTTGTGGATTGCGGTTATATTGGTTCACTTCCCATTCTTGAAACGGAGTTGCATCGATACGGACTATCCATTCACCAGATAACAGGGCTTGTGCTCACCCATCATGATCATGACCATATGGGGGCAGCGGCTGCACTAAAGCGAATGAATCCAAACATCAAAATATATGCGTCTCCTATTGAAACTCCATTTATTTCTGCACAGAAAAAGCCGTTGAGGCTGAGTCAGGCGGAAGAGATGCAAAAAACATTGCCTCCCGAGCAGCAGGCATTTGGAGAAGCTTTTTGTGAAATGCTGCGCCGAGTTGAGCCGGTCCAGGTGGATCACCTGCTGCATGATGGAGATTACTTGGATTGGTGTGGAGGATGCCGGGTTATTGCTACTCCCGGCCATACTCCCGGCCATATTTCGCTTTTTCTGGAAGAGGACTCGATTGTCATAACTGGAGACGCCATTGCGCTGGAGGACGGCCTGCCGGTAATTGCAAACCCACAATTTACATTAGATCTTAACCAGGCAACAACGTCCCTGGAGAAATTGCTTACGATGAAAGCTGGCGCTTATTACTGTTACCATGGGGGCATTTATTCATAGTTTCTCCCCTAAGAAACTGGCAGAGCGCATATTGAGTTTAAGAAACTATCAGATAATTGCGAGGAATGGGAGACGCAAGGATTAAACCTCTATTTTCTGAATCCTTTATCAGCACGGGCCCATCGGCAACGCAAATATAATTCGTATTTGGAGCGATCTGCCACCAAATACAGCATGGAGATCTCCAAGGAGATCATTGCCGCGCAAGTACGGCATGCTAGGCATCAAAAAAGCGTGGCAGAAAATTTAAAGCGGCCGCCCCGACGTAGCTGCATATTTAGAGGTGAGTAACATGAAAAAATGTTTAATCGTTGTGGACTATCAAAACGACTTTGTATCCGGATCTCTTGGCTTTACAGAAGCTGCGGTTTTAGAGAATCCAATCGCCGAAAAAATCCGGCAATACCGTACTGCCGGTGACGAGGTGATATTCACCTTTGATACGCACGAAGCGGATTACTTAGAAAAGCAGGAGGGCAAAAATCTCCCCATCACCCATTGTCTGCGCGGCACTACCGGTCACGAATTGTATGGTCAGGTGGCCGAACTGATTCAACCATCCGATAAACGGTTCTATAAAACAACATTCGGCTCGGATGAACTTTATCAATATTTAAAATCAGAACATTTTGAAAGCATCGAACTAGTTGGGGTGGTTTCAAATATCTGTGTGATTTCCAATGCGGTACTTGCTAAAACCGCGCAGCCGGAAACACTGATACTGGTGGATTCATCTTGTACGGCCAGTAACGATAATGACCTGAATCAAGCAGCGCTGGCTGTCATGCGCGGCTTGCAAATTCAGATTAAGGCAAAGTGATGCAGGACCTTTTAAGAAAGGTTAAGATATTTGTGGTGCCGTAATGGTGCCGCAAGATAAATCAACTTATTCCTGGAGGAAAAGAATAACAACGGATGTAGTAGGAAATATAAGCAAATAAAGACGAGAAATGCTGTTGCGGCTCACGGTTTGCCTTTGGAAATCGTGTAGGATTACTTTCTGCAATAAGTTCTTCAAATTACATAGTTATGTCGAATGGGAGAACTTTTCCAGCTCGACATCCTGTACTCCTTGTCCCCGTGTGGCTATTCCGCTAACGCGGTAGGCACAGCATTGGCAATGGCGAATTCCTCCCGCTGGAAGTAATCGTGGAGGGTGAGACCCCGCTCGGCAGCCAGGGTCTCGGCCACCTGGGAGACTCGGCCCGCACAGATGACCTGACCCGACCGGAAGGCGGAGAGCACCTTATAAAGCGGATGCCTCCCGGCTGAGAGGGGGCAGTTGAGGAGGCTCCCCTCCCCTTCCACCGGCAGGGGGAGGATCACGCAGTCAGCCAGGGCTGCCTCTTCCAGGCTCTCGGCGGGCAGCACGCCGCTCAAATTTGGGGTGCGCTCCAGCGCGTAGGTATGTACGGTGTGGCCGTCGTCCGCCAGCAGCTCGGCCAGCTTTGCCTGGCGCATATCGCCGCCGACGACCCAGAAATTCAGCTCGTTTCTCATAGGGTCATTCCTCCCGATCAAGTGGCTACCCCATCTTATTCGGGAACAGAAGAAGAGTTCATGCCGCCAGCTCGCCCAGATATATTAAAAACGGCTGTTGCTTTCACGCAACAGCCGTTTTTTTATTCACTTTCCAGTAGCTCACGGAGCGCCCGGCAGGCCTCGATTTCGTCCGGCCCGTCGGCGGTGATTTGGACGGTGGCACCCTTAGCAGCGCCCATCAAGAGGATAGAGGTGATACTCTTACCGTTCGCGGCAGAGGCCCCCCCCTCCTTTTTGATCATGATATCGCTTTGAAACGTGCCAGCCAGCTTGACGAACTTACTGGCCGGACGGGCGTGGAGACCCACCTCATCCCTTACGACGGCTGATTCTGTGTACACGGCCCTGCCCCCTTACCGGACGCCCGCCGCCGCTTTCACGAAGGCGGCGGCCCGCTGGGCATCCACCTGGTTCCAGAGAATACCGTCTTTTTTGATGCTGGTACCGATGATGACGCCGTCCGCGATGCCCAGAAGCTCGGCAATATTATCCACTCTGCCGCCGCTGCCCAGAATGACGGGGACCTGGGGGAAACGGTCCTTCAACCTGCCCAGGGAGGATGCCTGGGGGGGAAGTCCCGCCCGGGGCCCGCCCATAAGGACACCCGCGATGGGCAGGTTCATAACCCCCGCGTCAACCTGGTCCTCCACCGGGCGCTGGTCCATACCTGTACCGGCATGGGGCTCGAAATAGGTATAGACCTTCACGTGCTCGGCCTCTATATTCTTCTGATAACGGAAAATCTCGCCGGGGTTAAACTCCTGCCAGCCGAAGAGGCCGTTATAGGTACCGGTGACGTATGTTCGGACAAATTTGGCGTCGATGGCTTTGGCCACTGCCAACGTGGCGATGGGGTCGATGAGCACACCGCAGCCGTAGGGAATGGTAATGGTCTCGGCCACCTCGGTGGCAATGCGGACGTAGGAGGCCACCGTTTCAGGGCCCACGTTGGACAGATAGGGCCGGTCCCCTTCGTTTGCGAAGACACAGGCGTCAAACCCCTCGCCCATGAGAACCTTCGCGTCCTCCTTAAGGCGATTGATATGGTCGCGGTAGGTCATCGCCGGGTCGGCGTAGTAGCTGCCGGGCAGGGCAGCCATATGAAGGCATCCAATGAGGGGCTTCGCAGTGCAAAATGTCTTTTTATGTTCTTCCATCAGCATGGGAAAAGTTCCTCCAATGATATAAGATTTACGCCAGAATGCTGAACCAGCCAAACATGGCGGGGATATAGCACACGATGCCTGCCAGGAAAATGATGCCCATGACCTTCATAGGGGTGACCCCCTTGCGGAGCAGGGCGTAGACGCCGAAGAAGAGGGCCACGGGGAGCAGGGAGGGCATGATCTGGTTGAAGAGAGCCTGGAGCTCGGTGACCTTTTCGCCGATAGCAAAGGTGATTGGCGTGGTGATGCCGATCTTGGTGGCCACCAGGCCGCCCAGGACCATCATGCCCATAGCACCGCAGCCCTCGGTGATCTCTTTGATCAGTCCGCCGCTGAGTATCTTGACCACGGCGTTCTTGCCCATCTTATAGCCGGACATATAGCAGACGTAGCCGACGATCAGAGCATAAGCGGAGAAAGCTACCACATACAGAATGGGGCCCAATGCGTTGCCCTGCATGGCAAGTTCGATACCGATGGCCAGAAGGATTACCTTGACGATGCCCTGGGTGATGGCGTCGCCCACACCGGCGAGAGGGCCCATAAGGGCGGTCTTAATATTGGAGATGGTCTCGTCCTCCACATCCGCGCCGTTAGCCTTTTCCTCCTCCATCGCGGCCACGATGCCGGGGATAAGGCAGCCCCAGGTATTCTCAGTGTTGTAGTAGGTAAGGTGGCGGGTCATGCCCTCAGCCTGCTTTTCCTTGTCGCCCGGGTAGAGTTTCTTCAGGATAGGGATCATGGAGTGGCAGAAACCCAGGCCCATCATACGCTCGAAGTTGTAGCAGATCTGGCCCCAGCAGGTCCAGTTCCACCAGGATTTCCGCAGTGTCTTTTTGTCCAGGGAGACGGTCCGGGTGCCGGTCTCACCCTGCATCACTTCTTTAGACATTCTCCTCACCTCTCTTTCCATAGGACGTATACAGCAGGTGCATCAGCCCAAAGGCAACACCCAGGATAGCCAGCGCGATGATGTCGAGTTTTAAGTAGGCTGCCAGCACAAAACCGATCAGGAAGAAGGGGATCGTGGAGCGCTTGTTCATCATATTCATCAGCATGGCAAGGCCCAGGGCCGGGATCATGGCGCCGATGAGCTTGAGGATGGAGATGATGACGGGAGGCACCACGTTGAGCATCTGCTCCATAAAGGGCCCGCCCAGCATGACGCACAGGAACGCGGGGATAAAATAGGTGATGAAGGGCACGATCTGGGAGGCCAGCAGGTTCATGGTAATGACGCCCCTGGTGTTGCCCTCGGCGGCATACTTGTCGGCCCGGTGGACCCAGATGGGGTTGAGGGCCATCTTGGCGTTGGAGCAGAGGATGCCCAGGAAACCAAGGGACACCGCAATGGGCAGGCCCACGGACGGGTCGGCACCGGAAATCATCGTCATGTAGACGCCCAGGTAACCAGCCAGAGACAGGTCGGAGGGAAGAGATCCGCCGATGGCAACGATACCGATGTACGCCATCATGATGGTGCCGCCGCACTGGAGGCCGTAGGCCAGGTCGCCCAGAAGCAGACCGTTGATAAGGCCGGCTACCAGGGGTGCGCCGAAGTACATGGACCATCTCAGCCACATGGGTGCAGCCGTTGCGATGAGCCAGGTCAGCAGCGCGATGATGAGCGCGTGGATAAACTGCATACTACCAACTCCTCTTTTTTATCTTGCCGCCGAAGCGGATTGTGCTTACAGTTTCCCGGCGATGGGAGTCCGGGGCTCCTGCTGAACCATCTGCAGATAGACGTCCACGCCCTTTGCCAGCATGATCTTGAACATCTCCACCTCGGCGGGGCTGGCGTACACATTGCGGGATATGGCCTTCCGGCCGGGACCCGCACCCATGTTGCCTATGTTCAGCTCCTTGAGCTCCACACCGTGCTCCACAAGCTCCAAGGCGTATTTGGGCGTTTTAAAAAGGAGCATGGTGTTGACCCCCGCGCCGACGCCCTCCTTGGCGATACGCTCCGCAGCCTGCTCCACGTCGATGAGCTCCACCTTGACCCCGGAGGGGGCTGCCATGGAGAGCACAGTGCTCATAAAGCTGTCCTTGGCAAGCTGGTCGTCGATGACCAGGATGCTCTTGACGGCGTGGATTTTAGTCCAGGACGCGATAACCTGTCCGTGGACCAGCCGCTCGTCTACACGGCTCATAACAATTTTCACTGCTTGTTCCTCCTTCTCATTCAATTCTGGGCGGCCAACTGCTGGGAGAGGGCGCGTACACCCTGCTGCCCCTCCACCAGCGCGGTATTCCGTCCCTCCTCTACAGAAGAGAAGTCCCTGGCCGCCAGAACCTCGATGGCCATGGGGAGATTCACGCCGGTGATAACCTCCAGCGGCATTTCACCGCTGCGTTTCTGGTAGACCTGAGCGGCGGCTAGGAAGGGGCTGCCCCCCGCCAAATCGGTGAAGAGGATCGCGCCTCCCTTGTCGGCGGCGCGGGCCGCAAAGCCGTCCACCTTGGCAAGGTAAGCCGCCATATCCTGACCCGGCGGCAGAGGAATGGCCTCCACTTCTCCGGCGGGCTGTTCGCCCAATATCAGCTCCGCCGCCTTGAGCAGCGCCACTGAGAGGTCTCCGTGACTGAGGAAAAGGGCCTGATACATATACACACATCCTTCTCGGACCTTGATTTGGCCAAATCATAGCATGTCATTTTGGAGCTGTCCAGCAATCCTGCCCTCTGCCCTTTGTACGATGTGTGTCACCTTACTTTTCGCCCATTTTCCCGAGCTTTTTTAATTATTCCCCTCAGCCCATTTTTTGTCTACCGTTTATTGTGTCATCGTCTCCGCTAAATTTGACACTGTTCACGCCTCCTTCTCTCCATTCTTCTATTTTTATAACACTTCACTCTTAACTTTTGACACAGTTTTCTTTTCTGTTCATAATTTATTTATATTTTCTCATGGATATATAAAATTCTTTCCCATCTTTTTTATTCTAATTGTGATTTTATCTAATCAGTGGTATAGTACGGTTATGCCTTTCTGCGACACAGATTTATGAGGAGGCCCGCCTATGTCCACACAGAGCAAGCTTTCCCGTCAGGATCGGGTGCTGGAGGAGCTCCGGCGTGCCACCGCCGCGTCCCTGCCTGCGGGGGTGGACGCCTTGTCAGGCGTGGATGCCGCGGAGGCGGCTTGCACCTTAGCGCTGGACCGCGCCAACGTATCCAAGGAGCTCAACGCCCTCTGCCGCGCGGGCCAGCTTATCAAGCTCCAGGGCAAGCCCACCCGTTTTCTGCACCGCACCGTACTGGCCGGGGCCTTTCCCGGCTGTTTCCTGCCCTCTACGGTACCGCTTGGGACCTCGTTAAGTCAGTACCTCGTGCAAACCGCCGCCCCGATGGCGCGGGAGAACGAGCTTAGCGGCCTGGAGCGAGCCATTGGCGCAAACGGCAGCCTGCGCGCTGCGGTGGAACAGGCAAAGGCCGCCGTCTCATACCCGCCCCGGGGTCTGCACACCCTCATTACCGGCAGCGCAGGCGTTGGCAAGATACGTTTCGCCCGCCTGATGTACGAATACGCGGTGCAATTCGGCAAGCTTGCCGGCGACGCGCCCTTTCTCTCCTTCAACTGCCAGGACTACGCTGGCGCGCCCCAGCTCCTGATGGCCCAGCTCTTCGGACATGGGAAGGGTGCCGTGCCCGGTGTGGAAAAGAGCCGCCGGGGCCTCATCGAACAGGCTGCGGGCGGCATTCTCTATCTGGACGGCGTGCAGAAACTGCCACCAAAGGTACAGGAGCTGCTGGCTACCTTAATTGAGAAGAACACTTTCTCCCGTATGGGGGAGGCGTCGGTGACCCGCTCGGGGGATCTTATGCTCATCGCTGCGTCCACCGCGCCAACCGGCGCGGCGGAGATCGCCCAGTTCACCCGGAGTATGCCCGTGCTTATCCCCTTACCTGATCTTGGTGATCGGGGCCCGCTCGAGCTTCTGGAGCATCTGGTTCTCTTCTTCAGCCGGGAGGCCAAGGCCACCGGGGTGCCCTTTCGCATACACAAGGACATCTTGGCCTGCCTGGTCTCGGCTCCCTGCCCCGGCCAGATCGGAGAGCTGAAGAGCCGGGTAAAGATCATCTGCTCCCTTGCCTACCTGGAGTATGCCGGCAGCACCGCCCCCTCCGGCCTCATGGAGATCGGATACCGCCACCTGCCGGGTGCCGTGACGAGCCATCTTACCGGTGCGGCTGGCAGTCCGGAGGTGAACGCCCTCTTCTCCCGTTTCCGACAGGACTTTCTGCTCTTCACCCCCGGCGAATCTCCCACCCTTCCCCTCAGCCCCGCTGAGGAGGAGGAAAAGCCCCCGGACGCCGGGGAGCTCCCTGGCGGCGGGTGGAACGCTGAAAAGATGGACAGCTATATTGAGCGGTGTATTGGCCGCCTCCACACCGGGGACACCACTGCGGGTTTGAAAAACGTCCCCCCCGCCCTCTACGAGTGCGTCCAGCGGCTTTTTCTCAACCACCCGGCCTACCAGGCAGTGGGGCAAAACCCCGGCCTCCTCCATGGCTTTCTCCTCCATCTGAAGGGCGCGGTGGAGCGGTGCTCGGGCGGACTCCCTCCCGCTTCCAGCCCCAGGGGAGACCTCCGGTACACCAACCCCCAGGAGTACGCAGCGGCGGTTGAGCTGCGGGAGGCGCTGGTCCAAGCCATGGGAATCACCTTGCCCGAGGGGGAACTCGACTTCATTGCCATGTACCTCTACCTCGCCCTCAAGTGGGCGGGTGCCAGCCGGGTGGGGCTCCTCTGCGTGCTCCACGGAGAGGGGGTGGCCCAGGGGATGGCCGCCTATGTAAACAGCTCCTACGGCGCGCGGCTGGTCCGGGCCATCCCCTACGAGAACGCGACGGCGCTGGACCTACTCTTGGAGCAGGTGTCTCAGGCCGCCCACGAAGAGGATCAGGGGGCCGGTGTTCTGCTGATGACCGACCTAGAGCCCCTGACCGAGCTGCACCGCCATGTAGCCGCCTCCGGCATCCGGGCCGAGACCGTCTCCTCCATCTCCCTGCCTCTTATGCTGGATCTGACAGGGAAAGCCCTGCGGGGCGGCTTCTCCCTTCCCGCCCTGGCCGAGGCGGGCCGAAGGGCCGTCCCTGCGGCCGAAGGGACGATTGACGGCGCGCTGGGCTCCTCTTTCCTTACCCGCATCATCGATGAGATCCTCTCCACCTCCCTCACCTTTCTAAACCCCAGAAAGGCCGCGGAGACCCTGCTTCTGGTCCTAAGCAGCACCCTGACCGAGCTGGACCTGAGCTACTCTGACGAGATCGCCGTCAAATTCATCTTTCACTGCGCCCATATGCTGGAGCGGGTCATCCGGGGTGAGGCGCTGAAATACCCCGGCCTACGGGGATTCGTCAATGCCCATGGCGCACTGATGTTCCTGCTGGAGCGTCAGCTCGCCTATGCCGGGGAGGTCTTCGGCGTGACTATCCCCGCCTGCGAGCTGGCCTATGTCGCGGAGATCTTTCTGCCCTTCGCATCCTGACGCAGCCTCGGTATAAAAAGGGCTTGCCGCCCGTATCAACTGGCGGCAAGCCCTTTTCTTATCACGTTTTTAATCAAAAAATTCCTCAATTACCCCGAGGACGCCGTCCTTTTGCACGGTGGCTGCTACGGCGTCTGCGTGGGACTTTACGTAGTCGGAGGCGTTGCCCATGGCAACGCCCAAACCTGCCGCGGAGAGGAGCTCCACATCGTTCTCGCCGTCTCCCACCGCCACCAGCTCCTCCCACCCAAGGCCGATCCGCTCCAAGAGCGCGGCAGCTCCGCTGGCCTTGGTGTGTCCCTCCTGGCAGATGTCGTACACATCCTCGTCAAAGGCGGTGACGTGGAGGCCCAAAGCGGGGTCCTTGAAGACTGCCAGCTTGTCCGGCGGGAGGATGCCAAAAGCGGCGTAAGGCAGGCCCTCCAGGTGCCGGGTGCGGTCGGTGCCGTTGCGGAGGGTGACCATGTCCCCGTTCACCTCTTGGTAGAAGGGGCGGTAGACCTCGTCCCCCACGTACATATAATAGCTCTCCGGAAAGGCGAAACCCATGGCACAGCCCTCCCGGTCGGCCAGGGTTAGGATCGTGTCAAACTGCTCCCGGTTCATGGGGTGGTGAAAAAGCACCCGTCCATCCCCCGCCGCCACAAGGGCCCCATTGATACAGACATAGTAATCGGGCACAAAGCCGCCCATGACCTCGCTCCGGCAGGCCTTCAGAGTCCGCCCGGTGGCGAGCATCACCGTCACGCCACGCCGCCGCAGCTCCTCCAGCGCACGGGCCACCCGGGCGCTGGGCTGCTTGCGCTGGGCGCAGGTCAGGGTGCCGTCGACGTCAACCAGGAGGGCCCGGTATTTTCTCTCTCTTATCATAGCTACCTCTCGTCCAGTACGCTGTGATCTCCAAGGGCGGCCTCTACAATGGGCTGCCACGCCGTACCCGCCACGTTTTGGGCGGCCTTTTTAAGCCAGGTGTTTGCCTGCGTCTCCTCCCCGGCGAAGTGGCAGAGCTTGGCAAGGCGGTATTGCGTCACGCCCCGCTGCCCGCCCGACTGGGCCGTCTCCTGCTTTTCCAGCGCGGGGATGAGAGATACGTCCCTGTCCGCATAGACGCAGATCAGCAGCCGGGCGTCCGCTAGGATGGCCTTCAGTTTCTCGTCCGGCTCCTTCTCGAGTAGAGTTTCCAGCTTGACAAGGTAATCCCGCCCGGCATCGTATTCGCCCCGGGAGAGGTGAAAGCTCATGGCCTTCTGGCAGTACTCCAGCCGCTCGCCCGGCCTGAGACGCATTTGTTCCAGCCGCTTTTCGTCGACTGCCACCTCTGAAACGTCCCCGGTACGAATGTGTCCCTCCAGCCGGAGTAGGGCCAGAGTGGACTTGCGCAGCACCAGGGAGAGCCTGCGGCTCCCCAGCATGGTGAGATACCGCTCCACGTCTCCCCGGGCCAGGGTGTGGGCCAGCTCCTCCAGCGCGCCCCGCTGGGACGCACGGAGCAGCAGCAGAACCCCCAGCACAAGGGCTATCATCAGTGCCAGGTAGAGGAAAGTGAGGTTATCCATGCGCAGATTCTCCCCCTTTTATGGCAGAAATTCCACCAGTCTCCCCTTAGTGGGAGGGGCCGATATTTTTATCCCTCCGGCGGAAAACGGGTAACGGTGCTCCTTGTGGTCTCCACCGCCTTGGCCGCCAGCTCTGCGGCGGTCAGCTCCAGCTGGAAGACCATCTCGGCATAGGCGGAGTTGTTGGCCCCCGCCACAGTGACCCAGCCGGGGTGCTCCGCACAGAGGATGGCGCTCTGGCGGAAGGGGCTGCCGCCGGTGAGATCACAGCAGAAGAGAAGGTCGGCCTCCTCTCCGAAGGACACCGCGGCGTCCTTGAGCGCGGCGGTGAGGCTGTCTAAGTCGTCCTCCTCGTTAAAGTCCACGAAGGCCATGCCCTCGGTCTGCCCGGTGAGCATGGAAAGGCTGCGCCTGACTGCCGTGGCATACCCGCCGTGGCCGGTAACAATGACGTTTGCCATTGGTAAACACTCCTTTTTGTAGGGAAGGCCCCTGCCCGGCTGGGCAGGGGCCTTCCCTAGTTCCCTATTCTATTATATCAGTTGTCGCACTCGCGTACAAGGCGTGTATAATCGGCATAGACCTGGTGCATATAGTCGGGGGGGCACTCGGTCACGTTGGGGGAGACGAAGATGAACATCTTGTGCCCCTTCTGCTCCAGCAGCAGCGCCGTCTCGGCGGCCAGGGACTGGGTGATGGTCATCACCGCCGTGGTACTGGAAGCGCCTACCTTCTGGGGATAGCCGGGGATCTCCACAAGAGCGTCCTCCAGGGGGCAGCAGTTGTCGATGAGGATGTCTGCCACGTCGCCCAGCTTGTTGCCGGAGGAGTGGGTGGCTTTTGCCGAGCGGTAGTTCTCGCCGCTGGTGACGACGACGACCTTAAGCCCACGCTCCTTGGCGTACATGGCGGCCTCGATGGGGGCCGCGTTCAGGCCGCCATGGGAGTAGACGATCATAACCTCGCCCTCCTGGAGGTTATAGCTCTGCAGGAAGTTGGCGATGTAGCCCTCCTGCCGCTCGATCCAGAGGAGCTCCCGGGCGCCGCCGCCGCGGATAACGTTGTTCCACATCAGGCGGGGGTCCATCAGGGGATGCCAGCCCACCACGCCGCCGTAACGGGGGAACATATCCTGGATGGGAAGGACCGAGTGGCCTGAGCCGAAGAGGTGGACCAGCTTGCCCGAGGCGATGGTCTCGGCGCAGAGTTCGGCGGCCTTTTTAATGTTTTCGGCCTGGGTCTCGTCGATCTTGGTCATGATCTCGCTCATTTTGGAGATGTAGTGCAGATTGCTCATTTGGGTTCAGATTCCTTTCACGCTGTTATTTCTTTTGTCTTTCCGCTTTCCTTATGCGTACACGCCGGTGAGGTAGCCCAGGCCCGTGAGGATCAGGGCCAGGACGAGGATCAGCCCCATGACGGCCAGGGGGGACCACTTCTTCTTGGCATAGAGCTTATAAATACCCAGAGTCAGCAACAGGGGCAGAATCTTGGGGAAGATGTTGTTGATGAGGGTATCGAGGTCGATAGCGGCCGCCTCGCCGCCGGGAGGAGTGATCATGACGGGCACATAGACCGACACGTAGGAGGCGGTGAGGCCGCCCACCACGATCAGTCCCAGCACGGTCATGGCCGCGGTGATCTTGTCCAGGGACCCGGAGGACATGAACTTGTGCACACCCTCAATGCCCGACTTGTAGCCCAGTTTCCACACGCTCCAGCTTAAAATGGCGGTGAGAATGGGGTAGCCGATCATGTAGATCAGGGGGCCTACGTAGTTGAACACGCCGCCCATGTTGGTGATGGTCATGCAGATGGTGATAAGCAGGGGGATGATGGTGGCTACCCAGAGGGAGTCGCCGATGGCGCTGGTGGGTCCGATAAGGGCTACCTTGACAGCGGAGGCCACCTCGCCGGTGATCTGCTTATTGGCGACGGCCTCCTCCATGCCGCACAGGATGCCGGGGGCAATGGCGCCCAGCTGCTGCTCGGTGTTGAAGAGGGTAATGCTGCGGGCGTAAGCGTCGAGCCGGGCCTCTTTGTCACCCTTATAGAGTTCTTCGATGACGGGGGTGAGGGTGTGGGCGGTGGCGTTGCCGAGCAGGTTTTCGCCCTGCTGGGAGCAGCCGTGCCAGAAGAACCAGATGAGCCAGGATTTCTTCAGCGCCTGTGCGCTCAATTTCTTCTCAGCCATGGTTATACCGCCTCCTTCTTCTTATCAATCGCGACCACGGCGGTGTAGTAGACGACAGCCGCACAGATGGCCAGGACGGCGACTGCCATGGTGTTGAGCGCGAAATAGGTCACCAGCATAAAGCCAATCAGGAAGATGCAGAACTGCCACCCCTTCTTCATCAGGAAGGAGAGAAGGATGCCCATTCCCAGAGCGGCCATCATTCCGCCGAAGGTGGTCAGGGTAGTAATGAGCCAGCCGGGCATTACGTCGGCGATGTTAAAGCCAGTCTGGCTGCCCACCACGGCGGTGGTCACCAAAATAGCCATAGCGGGGATAAACCGGCAGAGGAAACCGATGAGGTTGCCAAGACCGGCGTTGGCGAGGGCGATGAGCTTGGGATTGCCCTCCTGGGTACCCTTCATGGCCACGCGGTTGACAATGAGGTCCAGCGCATAGGTGAGGTTCCACATGGCGACGCCGATGGCTCCACCGACGGTGGAAAAGATCCACATAGAGGCAATGGTGGCCTCGGTGGAGGCGCCCGCGTTCAGCGCCATGGCGCAGGCCACGCCAATGTAAGTCGCATAGGACAGATCCCAGCCCACGGCGCCGCCGGGAGTCACAGAGCCCAGGTTCGCCAGCTGGAGCAGGAGGCCCAGGGTAATAGCCAGAGGTACGTTGCCCATGATGAGGCCCACCAGGAAGGAAGCCACCAGGGGACGGCCCAGGTTATACCAGCCGATGGTATTGCCGACTACCGAGCCGATGGAGCCCAGGTAGGTCAATACCGCGATCAGGATCGCTTGCCAGATTTGCATGACTTGTTCTCCTCCTCTTTTTCATTTTGCCGGAATTGCGCAGCTAGACACACTTATTTCATCGCGGGCGTCCCCGCGCTGAAACCCCTAGAAATGGGCCTTCAAATCTGCCCAAGTACGCTCCTTGTCCTGAGGGAGGGCCTGGCAGATGACCTTTCCGCCGTCGGAGGCCGCAGCCTCCAGCGCGTCATAGTCGGCCTGGGTAAAGCTCAACACCTGGCTGATGCCGATGCCCCGCACGCCGTACTTGGCGTCGGGCTGCTTGGAGCAGTTGCCGATGTTGACATGCTCCGCCCCCTTGATCTCTTCCCGGAGCTCGGCCAGGTTGCGGCAGAACCGGGTGATGACCAGCCGGGTGCCGTCGATGGGGCTCTTCATGAGCTCCTTCGCCTGGGCGATGGTGACAATTTTGGGGTTGTACTGCCCCGGCACCCCCATCGTCATGATGGACTGCATCATGGGATTGGAGGCCAGCGCATCATCAATAGCGATGATCTCCTTCACGTTCAGGGTGACGCACCAGGCGGTCACGATCTGCCCGTGGATAAGCCTGTCGTCGACACGTACATAGGTTTTTCCCATAGGTTTCCTTCCTTTCCGCGCCTTGTTCTCCGCGCAGCCCGTCTTTGATGAGGGCATCATATCATACCCCTCCGGACGGGTCTATAGAAATCAGTCGTTTTGATAATTTTTGTCGCAACACGAAAATTTTCGGTTGCTCTGCCATACTATATTGGACCGCAATTCCAAGCTTTCCGTCATTTTGTATGTTTTCTCATTTCAATTTATACCGGAATGGCAAAAACCGCTTTTCAACTCCGGCCAATGATGCTATGATTAATTATAATGCAATTTTCCAAGCAGGAGGGTGCCAGGTTGAATATTTTACTCAAGATGAAACGCATCAAGGACCTCTCTCCCAGCGAGCGGCAGGTGGTTAACTTCATCCTGGACGACCCCGCCAGAGCGGCGGGCATGGGTATCACGGATCTGGCGCGGGAGTCTTTCACCAGTACCGGCACCATCATGCGCGTGACCCGGCGGCTGGAGTTGGACGGTTTCTCCAGCCTTCGCCACCAACTGGCCGCCGACCTGAACGAGTATCTGGAAACCACCGCCCTCTTCCGGCCCCAGGAACCCATTGAGCCCTCGGACACCCTATCCGATATCGTGGACAAGGTCACCAGCAATAACGTGCGGGCCGTTCTGGACGTACGCAGTTTCAACAGTCTGGACATGTTCCGTCAGGTGGTGGAAATGATGGGCGCGGCCAAGCAGCTGGATTTTTACGGCAGCGGCCTTTCTAACCTCATCTGCCACGATGCAGCCATGAAGGCCCTGCGTCTGGGGCTGCCCTCCACGGCCTACACCTACTACTCCGAGCAGGCCATGCTGGCCCGCACCTCCCCTAAGGACCATCTGGCCATCATACTCTCCTACACGGGACAGACCGACGAGATTTTACGGGTGGCCCAGTACCTCAAGAGCGGGGGCGTGCCCTCGGTATCCATTACCAGCCACACCGACAACGCCCTGCTGGAGCTGTGCTCAGTCAACCTCTTCGTAGACAGTTTTGAGTCGGTCTACCGCATCGGCGGCATGTCCAGCCGCCTGTCCTCCCTGCACCTGCTGGACATCCTATTCTCCGCCTATATCAATAAAAATTACGATAGCCTCAAACCCTCGGTAGACAAGACCTTTCTCCCTGAGACCTTCCGCCGTCTGGGCGAAAGCCTGGAGCAGTAAGGCCGCCCCCCCGCCGCCCGATAACATTACAAAAGGACTGATCCCATGAACATACTCGTCTGCATCAAGCAAGTGCCCGCCTCAAACAAGGTGGAGGTGGACAGCGTCACCGGCGTGCTCAAGCGAGAGGGGGCCGAGTCAAAGCTCAACCCCTATGACCTATACGCACTGGAGACCGCCCTGCGCCTCCGGGAAAGCCAGGGCGGCAAAGTTGCCGTTCTAACCATGGGCCCGCCCCAGGCGGAGGCCGCTATCCGGGAGGCCTTCGCCATGGGTGCTGATGAGGGCTGCCTGATCACCGACCGGCGTTTCGGCGGCGCCGACGTGCTGGCCACCAGCTACACCCTGGCTCAGGGCGCGAAAAGCTTAGGCAGTTTCGATCTCATCCTCTGCGGCAAGCAGACCACTGACGGCGACACCGCCCAGGTGGGCCCCGAAATGGCCGAGTGGCTGGAGGTACCCAGCGTATCCAGCGTCCGCCGTATTACTGAGGTAGCAGCGGACTCCATCACCGTTGAGATGGATATGCCCAGCGCTGTGGAGACCGCCCGTCTCCCTTTCCCCTGCCTTCTCACGGTGGAGAAGGACATCTACATGCCCCGGCTGCCCTCCTATGTGAAGAAGATGGCCTCCAAGGACCGGCCGGTCCTCCGCCTCACCCTGAATGACATGGAGGACACCGACGAAAAGCACTATGGCTTAAACGGCTCCCCCACCCAGGTCCAGCGCATCTTCCCGCCGGAGAACAACGTGGTGCAGGAGTTCTGGCGCGGCGAGGGGCGCGAGCTGGGAGACCGGCTCTTTGAAAAGCTCCGTACTGAGAAGTTTCTGTAAGGGGGTGGGATTATGGCAAGATTAGTGGTACATCAGGACAAGATCACCGATATCCCCGCCCTCCTGAGCGTCTGCCCCTTCGGCGCGCTGGAGGAGAAGGACGGCAAGGTGGAGATCAACGCGGGATGCAAAATGTGCAGGCTCTGCGTGAAGAAGGGACCTCCCGGCGCGGTGGAGCTTATTGAGGACGCACCCGCCCCCGGTGTGGACAAGTCCCAGTGGAGCGGCGTTGCCGTCTATGTAGACCATGTGGACGGTGTCATCCATCCGGTGACCTACGAGCTCATCGGCAAGGCCCGGGAGCTGGCGGCCGTGGTGGGGCAGAAGGTCTACGCCCTCCTCCTGGGGCACGGCGTGGCGGAGCAAAGCCGGGAGCTCCTCCACTACGGGGTGGACGCCGTTTACGTCTACGATGACGGCGCTCTGGAACGGTTTCGCATCCAGCCCTACACCGCTGCCTTTGAGGACTTCGTACATACGGTAAAGCCCACGGCAATTTTGGTGGGGGCTACCACCGTGGGCCGCCAGCTGGCCCCCCGGGTGGCTGCCCGGCTGCGCACCGGTCTTACCGCCGACTGCACCAAGCTGGAGATGAACGAGAACACCGACCTGGTCCAGATCCGCCCCGCCTTCGGCGGCAACATCATGGCCCAGATTCTCACCCCCAACACCCGGCCCCAGATGGCCACGGTCCGCTACAAGGTGATGACCGCCCCCGCGCGGAGCAGCGAGGCCAAAGGCGAGATCATTCCCCGCGCCATCGCCCCGGAAAAGCTCTCCTGCGGCGTGGAGGTGCTGGATGTGACTCCCAAGCCCCCGGAGCAGTCCATTGAGAGCGCGGATGTGCTGGTGGTGGCCGGGCGGGGCTTGAAAAAGCAGGAGGACCTTGCCATGCTGGAGGAGCTGGCCTCCCTCCTGGGCGGACAGCTCGCGTGCACCCGCCCCCTGGCTGAGGCGGGCTGGATGGACGCCAAGCGCCAGGTTGGCCTCTCCGGCCGTACGGTGCGGCCACGGCTGATCCTCACCTGCGGCGTGTCCGGCGCCATCCAGTTCGTGGCCGGTATGGACCACGCCGACACCATCGTCGCCATCAACGCGGATGAAAAGGCTCCCATTTTCAAGGCGGCACACTGCGCTTTGGTGGGGGACCTGTATGAGATACTGCCCCGGCTCATTGAGCAGGCCAGGGCCTTCCGGGAGGGGAGAGCATGAGCTACAGGAAATTTGACGCCCAGGACCTGGATTTTCTCCGCGGCCTCATCCAGGACGAGGACCGGGTCTTATGCGGTGAGCGCATCAACGAGGAGTATAGCCACGACGAGCTCTCGGGTACGGAGCGCTGGCCCGACGCGGTGGCCCGGGTCTTAACCACCGAAGAGGTTTCCTCCATCCTGAGATACGCCTCGGCGCGGAACCTACCCGTCACCCCCCGGGGCGCGGGCACCGGGCTGGTGGGCGCGTCTGTGGCGGTGGAGGGAGGCATCCTGCTGGATCTTTCCCTCATGAACCGCTTTCTGGAGCTGGACGAGGATAATCTCACCCTCACGGTAGAGCCCGGCGTCCTACTGATGGAGCTGGCGGCCTACGTGGAGGAGCGGGGTTTCTTCTACCCCCCTGACCCCGGCGAGAAGTCGGCCACCATCGGCGGCAACATCAGCACCAACGCCGGCGGAATGCGGGCGGTGAAGTACGGCGTGACCCGCGACTATGTCCGGGGTCTTGAGGTCGTCCTCCCCTCCGGTGAAGTGGTGGAGCTGGGGGGCAAGGTGGTCAAGAACAGCTCAGGATACGATCTGAAGGACCTGATCGTCGGCTCCGAAGGGACTTTAGGCGTGGTCACCAAGGCAATACTCAAGCTCCTCCCGCTGCCCGGGAAGACGGTGAGCCTCCTCATCCCCTTCCCCACACTTCCCCAGGCCATCCGCACCGTGCCCCTCATCGTCCGCTCCAAGGCCACCCCCACCGCCATCGAGTTCATGGAGCGGGAAGTCATTCTGGACGCTGAGGAGTACCTAGGCAAGAAATTTCCCGACAACCAGGCTGATGCCTACCTCCTCCTCAAGTTCGACGGCAGCAATATGGAGGACATCGAGAAGGACTACGACGCGGTGGCCAAGCTCTGCCTGGAGCAGGGCGCGCTGGATGTGCTCATTTCCGACACCGAGGAGCGGGACGAGTCCATCTGGAAGGCCCGGGGCGCGTTTTTGGAGGCCATCAAGGGCTCCACCACCTACATGGATGAGGCCGACGTGGTGGTCCCCCGGGATAAGGTGGGTGAGCTGGTCGAGTACACCCACGCCCTCCAGAAGGAGGTTGGCATCCGCATCAAGAGCTTTGGTCACGCGGGGGACGGCAACCTCCACGCCTATCTCCTCAAGGACGACCTCTCTGACGAGGAGTGGGAGCGCCGCATGGCCCTCGCCATGGAAAAGCTCTACGCCAAGGGCAGGGAGCTGAGCGGCCAGGTCTCCGGCGAGCACGGCATCGGCTATGCAAAGAAATCCTATCTCAGCCAGTCCCTCTCTCCTGAGGTCCTGGCCCTCATGCGCGCAATCAAGGCCGCCTTCGACCCCCTGAATATCTTAAATCCTCACAAGGTCTCCGCCCTGTGAAGGCCGGTCACACAGTAAGGATGTGCTTCTATGCCTAAAATCCGGCCCGCCAAGGCGGGCGACCTGGACGAGATCTGGGCCCTGGTGGGCCGGGCAGTAGTCCACATGAACGCCCTGGGCAACCCCCAGTGGGGGAGTGATTACCCCACCCGCCAGCACTATGCCGATGATATTGCCCAAGGCGAGTTGTACGCTGTCGTGGACGGGGCAGGGGCAATTTTGGGCGTGGCCTGCCTGAATACCGACCAGGCTCCCGAGTACGCCTCCCTTCTCTGGCGTGTCCCCGGCCCAGCCATCGCGGTCCACCGCATGGCGGTGGACCCGGCCGCCCAGCGGCAGGGTGTGGCCTCCACGCTCTTCGCCTTCGCGGAGGAGTTGGCCCGGGCACGGGGCATCCCCGCCGTCCACGCCGACACCTACGAAAAGAACGACCGGATGCAAGCGCTCTTCCTGGGCCGTGGATATGAAAAGATGGGAGAGGTCTACTTCGAGCGGCCCTCCCGTCCGCTGGGGTATCCCTGCTTTGAGAAGCTTTTTCTTTAAAAGAAAATAGGAAGAGAGAGGGTTTCCCTCTCTCTTCCTTGATTTTCCGACACTCCCGGCGTATAATAGGCAAAATGGAATAAAGGAAGTTTTATATGAAACAGCATATGAACTACACCATGCTCTGCGATTTTTATGAGCTCACCATGTCCAACGGCTACTTTCAAACCGGGATGATGGACCAGGTCTGCTATTTCGACGTATTCTTCCGCAATGTGCCCGACGGGGGTGGCTTTGCCATCGCGGCGGGGCTGGAGCAGGTCATCGACTATGTCCAAAACCTCCGCTTTGATGAGGAGGACATTGAATACCTCCGGGGCAAGGGCAGTTTCTGCGAGGAGTTTCTGGACTACCTGAAAACGTTCAAATTTAAGGGGGACATCTGGTCTGTACCCGAGGGCACCCCCATCTTTCCCGGTGAGCCAATCCTCACCGTTCGGGCTAAGGCCATCGAGGCCCAGTTTATCGAGACCTTCATACTTCTCACCCTTAACCACCAGTCCCTCATCGCCACCAAGTCCAACCGCATCGTTCGGGCCGCCGAGGGCCGCCCGGTGAGCGAGTTTGGCTCCCGCCGGGCCCAGGGGTCAGACGGGGCCATTTTGGGCGCCCGGGCCTCCTATATCGCGGGTTGCGCAGGGACGGCCTGCACCCTTGCCGACCAGCTCTACGGCTCCCCCGCCGGGGGTACTATGGCCCACTCCTGGGTGCAGATGTTCCCCGACGAATACTCCGCCTTTAAGACCTACTGCCAGCTCTATCCCCACTCGGCCACCTTACTGGTGGACACCTATAACGTGCTTAAATCCGGAGTGCCCAACGCCATCAAGGCGTTTAAAGAGGTTCTGCTGCCCCAGGGCATCAAGTCCTGTGCCATTCGCCTGGATTCGGGGGACCTGACCTATCTCTCCCGCAGGGCCCGCAAGATGTTGGATGACGCGGGGCTGACCGAGTGCAAGATCGTAGCCTCCAACTCCTTGGATGAGTATATCATCCGGGACCTCCTGACCCAGGGGGCAAAGATCGACTCCTTCGGCGTGGGCGAGCGGCTCATCACCTCCAAGAGCGAGCCGGTCTTCGGCGGGGTATATAAGCTCAGCGCCGTGGAGGACAGCGCTGGGAATGTCATCCCAAAGATCAAGGTGAGCGAGAACGCTGCCAAGATTACCAACCCCCACTTCAAGAAAGTCTACCGTCTCTTCGAGAAGGACGGCAAGGCCATCGCCGATCTCATCTGCCTCCACGATGAGGAACTGGACCCCAAAGAGCCGTTAGAGCTCTTCGACCCGGTGGAGACCTGGAAACGCAGGATCCTAACCGACTACACCTTCAGAGAACTGTTGGTGCCCATTTTCCAGGAAGGCAAGCTGGTGTACCAGTCCCCCACCATCCAGGAAATGCGCGCCTGGTGCGCCGCCGAGCTGGAGTTGATGTGGGACGAGGTCAAGCGGTTTGAAAACCCCCACAATTACTACGTGGACCTGAGCCAAAAGCTCTGGGACGTGAAGCAGGACCTATTGAATCGAGCAAGACACTAACTCCATAATATATAAAAAATGCCCCGCCGAGTTTTCGGCGGGGCATTTTTTAGTTAAATTTATAGATCTTCCTGGCCATGCGGTAGAGCCCCACCGACAGCTTGCGGCCCTGGTAGCCGGGGATGTTGCCCACGAAGGAAACCGAGCGGTACTTCATCTTGTGGTAGAGAGCGCTGTCCACCGTGCGCAGATACTCCCACAGCTCGGTCTTCTTCCCCAGCGCCTCGGGAGTGCCGTCGATGATGAGGAAGATGGAGGAGATGGTCATCATCATGGAGAGGTAGTTGGTCATATACCGCCCCAGTTTCTTATGGGCTGCCTTGATGCTCCGCAGGTTGTGGGCCGCTATCATCAGCTTGGTGACCCGAAGCTGCTGGTCCACCCGCTTGACCATCACCTGCTCGTTGACGCTCTGGTCCGAGCGGCCGATGAAGTAGCGGTACAGATCCACGTCCATGTAGTAGAGGCTCTTCACCGCCGGGAGGGGCTGGTAGACGAAGATGTTGTCTACGTAGAAGGTGTGCTTGGGCAGCTCCAGTCCGCAGGCGCGCAGCATCTCAGTGCGGTAGATGACCGAGTGCATCAGCAGGTACTGGGATGGGCGGAAGGAGCCGATCTCGGCCCAGGTAAAGACCCGGTTTTCGGGGAAGACGTTGGTGTATCGCATGACCTTCTGCGTGTTGTCCTCCACGTGCTCATAGACGTAGTTGGCAATCAGGAGGTCCACCGGCGCGGGGTTCATGGCGAATTCCCGCAGCTTTTCCATGACCTCGGCCAGAGCGTCGGTATCCAGCCAGTCGTCCGAGTCCACCACCTTGTAGTAAAGGCCGGACGCATTGCGCAGGCCCTGGTTGACCCCTTCGCCGTGGCCGCCGTTTTCCTGATGGATGGCTTTGACGATATTGGGGTATTGCTCGGCATAGCGGTCGCAGATGGCAGGTGTTTCGTCCTTGGTGGAGCCGTCATCCACCAGGATGATCTCAATGTCGTCCCCGGCGGCCAGGAGGGTCTCCACGCAGTGGTCCATATAGGCCGCCGAGTTGTAACACGGGACGGCGAAGGTTATGATTTTCTGCATTTCGTTCACCTATTTCGTCATATTTGCTCCCTGGAGCAGCCGATCCGCCAGGTCCAGCGCACGGGCAGCAATGGCGTCCATGTTGTAGTACTTGTACTCCGCCAGCCGCCCCAGCAGGTGAAAGTTGGGCAGGGCGGCGGCCAGGGCATGGTAGCGGGCGTACTGAGCGTTGTTCTCGGGGCTGATGATGGCGTAGTAGGGTGTCTCTCCATCGGCACCTGTATAGGCGCGGGAGTACTCCTTCACAATGGTGGTGCGGTCGGGCAGATCCTGGCCGGAGAAATATTTGAACTCGGTAATGCGGGTAAAATCCTCGCTGACCGTATAGTTCACCGTGCCGTGGGTCTGATACCACTCCACACCATGGGTCTCGAATTTAAAGTCAAGCGTGCGGTAGGGCAGACGGCCATACCGGCAGCCGAAAAGCTCGTCTACGGCTCCGGTATAAATCACGGGCCCCACGAAGGGCGCACCGTCCAGAAAAACAGCCCCTGCCTCCAGTTTCAGACGCTCTGCAGCGTCCACGCCCAACTCTACGGTGATGCTGGGGTGGTCAAGCAGCTTTTCAAAAATAGGAGTATACCCCTCCGCCGGGATACCCTGGAACCGATCCTGGAAATACCGGTCGTCTCGTGAGAGGAATACGGGAACCCGGGCGGTGGTGGCAGGGTCGATCTCCTCAGGCGTCTGGCCCCACTGCTTCATGGTGTAGTGCACGAATACATTTTCATACACGTAGTCGGCCAGCTCCTTGAGCTCGGGGTCGGCGTTTTCCCGCAGCTCCAGGATGGTGACCTTTTTCTCCGTGCCATAGGTATCAACGAGCTTTTTCTCCAGCCGGGCAGCCTTCTCCGACCCATAGGCGAGCTCAAGCGAGGTCAGGTTAAAAGGCACGGGCATGGTCTTTCCGTAAACGGCGGCAACCACCCGATGCTGATAGTCCCGCCACGCAGTAAAGCGGGAGAGGTAGTCGTATACCCGCTGGTCATTGGTGTGGAAGATATGAGGGCCGTACTGGTGGATGAGCACCCCTGCGTCGTCCAGGCAGTCGTACGCGTTGCCGCCCACATGGGCCCGCCGCTCCAGCAGGAGCACCCGTTTGCCCCCCCGCTCGGCCAGCTCCCGGGCCGTGATGGCCCCGGCAAAGCCTGCACCGATGACGAGGCAGTCGTATCCTTGGCTCATGGATTCACGCCTTTCCTGTGTTCTCCCCTTCACTCTACCAAACGTTTCTTAATATTGGAGTGAAAGAAATATGAATATTACCTTAAAATTCTACCGGCTGGAGCCGCCAAAACGGTCAAACCGGCCATTCTTGGGGCCGATATTGCAGAGGAACGTGTCGTTATAGTGCTCGATGGCCTTTTCGATGACCTCCTTGGCAGCCTCACAGCCGTTGACCTCTCCGGCAACCGTCTCCTTCGCCTCCAGGGCCTTGTAGACCGAGAAGAAGTGGGCCATCTCATCGAAGATGTGGGGGGGCAGGTCGCTGATGTCGTGATAGACGTTATAGGCCGGGTCGGAGAAGGGTATGGCGATGATCTTCTCATCGTGCTTTCCGTCGTCCAGCATGTTGATGTAGCCGATGGGGTAGCAGCGCACTAAAGTCAGGGGGTCCATGGACTCGGAGCAGAGCACCAGGACGTCAAGAGGGTCGCCGTCGTCGCCGTAGGTCCGGGGGATAAAGCCGTAATTCGCCGGGTAGTGGGTTGAGGTGTGGAGCACCCGGTCTAGGATGATGAGGCCGGTCTCCTTATCCAGCTCGTACTTTTTTTTGCTGCCCTGGGGTATCTCTATGACGGCGATGAAGTCGGTTGGCCGGATTCGTTTTGGGCTGATATCATGCCAGATATTCGACATGAGACACGCTCCCTTTCCTTACATTGGTATTATAATTCTTTATTATAGCGGATAAAAAGTATGAATACAATCCAGAGCCGCAATTTTCTATTCCGCTGGATGTCGCGCAGAGGCCAGCCCCGGCATAGTGCCAGGGCTGGCCTCTTTGTTAGCTCTGGGAAAAACGGGTAAGAAAATGCCGGGTGCGCTCCTCCTGGGGGTTCATGATGACCTCCTGGGCAGCCCCCTGCTCCACCACGACACCCCCGTCCATGAAAATGACTTGGTCGGCCACGTCCCGGGCGAAGGCCATCTCATGGGTGACGATGACCATGGTCGTCTTCTGCTGGGCGAGGCCCCGGATCACCTTCAGCACCTCCCCGGTAAGCTCGGGATCCAGGGCGGAGGTGGGCTCATCGAAACAGAGCACATCGGGCTTGAGCGCCAGAGCCCTGGCAATAGCCACCCGCTGCTGCTGGCCGCCGGAGAGCTGGTGTGGGTACAGCTCTGCCTTGTCGGCAAGCCCCATCCGCTCCAGGAGCGCGGATGCGTTTGCGGCCAGTCCCGCCCGGACGGCCTTGGCGCTGCGCCTATAGTCCACCCGCTCCCGTGCGAGGAGCTCACTGGCCAGAATCACATTCTGAAGGGCGGTATACTGGGGGAAGAGGTTAAAGCCCTGGAATACCAGCCCGAAGTGAAGGCGTTTCTTGCGCACCGCCTCTTCCCGGCCTCCGGTACTCTCAGCCGCGTCAAAGAGCTTTTCCCCCTTGACCCAGATGCTCCCCGTGTCCGGAGTCTCCAAAAAGTTCAGGCAACGCAGCAGAGTGGTCTTACCGCTGCCGGAGGAGCCGATAATGGCGAGAGCCTGCCCCTCCTCCAGGGAAAAGCTGATATCCCTCAGCACCTCGGAGGTGCCAAAACTTTTCCCGATGTTTTTCACCTCTAGGATGGCCATGGCTCCTCCCCCTTATGCTCTGAAGTAGTCGAGCTTTTTCTCGGCCCTGCTCAGGACCAGCGTCACCACACCGTTAAACACCAGGAAGAAGACCCCGGCGTAGAACAAAGGCCAAATCATGGCCTTATTGCCAAAGTCCTTGGAAACCTTGATGATCTCCCCCACCATAATGAAGTTTGCGAGGGACGTGTCCTTCACCAAAGTGATGACCTCGTTCCCCACTGGGGGGAGCACCCGTTTGACCACCTGGAGCAGCGTTACTTTAAAGAATATTTGACTTTTGGTCATGCCCAGCACCTGACCGGCCTCATACTGGCCCCGGGGAACGCCCTGGATGCCGCCACGGAATATCTCGGAGAAATAGGCCGCGTAGTTTAGGACGAAGGCGAGACTGGCCGCCACCATCTTGGGGAGGTTGTACCCCGGCCCCAGCAAAATACCGGGCACGTAGTAGACGATGGCAAGCTGAAGCATGAGGGGGGTGGAGCGCATGAGGTAGACGAACAGGCGGGACACATAGCTCAGAGGTTTCACCCGGCTCATGGACCCGAAGGCCACCACCAGCCCCAGCGGCAGGGACAGCACCAGCGTAATGGCGAACAGCTCGCAGTTGAGCCAGAACCCCTCCAGCAGCATAGCGGTGACCGTTCCAAAGCTCATGTCCATTTCCCCCTCACGCGCAGGGTGCGGGACAGGCGTTTCCGCCCGTCCCGCGCCGCGTTTCTTTTTTTCCTATTTTACCTGTTTTACTGCTGGTTGGCAAGCAGGAGTTCGCTCAGGTCGTACTTCTCGGCGAGGGTACCCAGTGTACCGTCGGCGATAAGCTCCTCCATAGCTGTGTTTACCTTGTCCGCGGCTGCACTCCCCTTACGGAAACCGATGCCGTACTCCTCCACTGAGAGCTGGAGGTCAGGGATTACCATCAGGTCGCTGTAGTCCCCCTTGCCCGCCAGGGCGTTGGCCAGGACGAAGTCCATCACGGCGGCGTCCGCCTGGCCGGACTTGACCTCCAGCAGCGCGTCGGTCTGCTTGGTGACGGCAGTATAAGCCGCCTTGGAGAGGTCTGCGTCGTCCTGGACGGCGCTCTCGCCCGCGGAGCCAGCTTCCGCGTCCAGCTTGGCGGAAGAGAGATCGGCGGTGGTCTTGTACTTGTCCGCGTCGGCGGAGCGGATCACCACTACCTGGTAGTTCTTGATGTAGGGCTCGGAAATGGTGAGGGCCTCGGAGAGCTCCGGCGTAATGGTCATACCGTTCCAGATGCAGTCGATCTTCCCGCTCTCCAGCTCCATGGTCTTGGCATCCCAGTTGATCTCCACGAAGTTGGGCTTAAGGCCCAGCTTATCGCAGACGGCCTGGGCAAACTCGGTCTCGAACCCGACGAACTCGCCCGCGTCGTCCAAATAGTTCATGGGCTCGAAATAGGTAAAGCCGATCTTCAGTTCCCCGCTCTTCTCAATGGTCTCCCAATCGTCCCCTGTCTTCTTCCCGCAGGCGGTGAGGGAGAGGGTCATAGCGGCGGCCAGAGCAAGGGCCGCGAGTCTCTTTACTTTCATGATGATGTCCTCCTAGTATTCCTTCCTGATACGGCCCCGCCGTCCTTACTTTAGTATACTACCACGCTAACGCGAGTTTGTAAAGCCCTTTTTATTATTTTTTATAAGTTGGTACGAGGGGTCGGTTTATCTTCCGCCCATAGTCCGTGATCCGCGTGAATAAGATAACAATTGCATAAAAAGGTGACATTTGGTACAATTATTTGACAATATATAAAAGGGATGTGGAAACGCTCTATGTTATTTGCGCTGATTTTATTTATCGCCACTTACGCCCTCCTACTTATTTTCCCCAAATACCGGGCGTACATCGCCCTGGCCTCGGCGGTGGTCTTCGTGGTCACGGGTGTTTTGCCGGTGGGTAAGGTGTTCTTTGCCGTGGACTGGAACATCATCATGATGATCGCTGGAACCATGGGCATCGTGTATCTCTTCATCGAGTCTAAGATGCCCGCACTGCTGGCCGACTATATCATTGAAAAGGTGCCCAACGTCAAGTGGTCTACCATCGCCCTGGCCCTGTTCGCCGGCATTATCTCCGCCTTTGTGGACAACGTGGCCACCGTCCTGATGGTGGCCCCCGTGGCCCTTACCATCGCAAAGAAACTGAACATCTCCCCTGTGAAGAGCATCATTGCCATCGCCGTCTCCTCCAACCTCCAGGGAGCGGCCACTTTGGTGGGGGACACCACATCCATCCTCCTGGGCGGCTACGCAAACCTTGACTTCCTGGATTTTTTCTTCCTGCGAGGGAGGCCGGGTATGTTCTGGGTGGTGCAGGTCAGCGCAATCGTCTCCGCTCTGGTGCTCTTGTTCGTCTTCCGGAAAGATAACCAGCCCATCAACCTCCAGGAACGAACCGTGGTAACCGACTACTTTCCCTCCGCGCTGATGGTGGGCACTGTGGTGCTGCTCATCGCTGCTTCCTTCTTCCCCAACAAGCCCAGCACCACCAACGGGCTTATCTGCATGGCCCTCCTGCTCGTAGGCGTGGTACGGGAGACTGTCCGCTCCAAGAGCTTCACGGTCTTCGGCGAAACTTTCAAGTCCATCGACTACTTTACCCTCCTGCTGCTGGCCGGCCTGTTCGTTGTCATCGCCGGAATCACCGAGGCAGGCGTCGTGGACGCTATCAGCACACTCTTCGTCAAGATCAGCAACAACAACATCTTCGCCATCTACTCCCTCCTGGTATGGGCTTCGGTGCTCTTCTCAGCCTTCATCGACAATATCCCCTATATCGCCACTATGCTGCCCGTCACCGCAGGTATCGCCAATCTCATGGGGGTTGACCCGCTGCTGCTGTACTTCGGCCTCATCTCGGGTGCGACCCTGGGCGGGAACCTGACCCCTATCGGTGCCTCTGCCAACATAACCGCCCTGGGCATCCTCCGAAAAGAGGGCCATGAGGTTGGCACGGCGGAGTTCATGAGAATCAGCGTCCCCTTCACCCTCTCCGCCGTGGTTACGGGCTATGTCCTGATCTGGCTGATCTGGGCGCGCTGATTTTCTATACGCGCATCAAAATAAGCCCCCTTTCCCGAGCGGAAAGGGGGCTTATTTTCTATGTATGACAGAATTCTCTCAGACTTTGGGGGGCATGACGGTGGCAAAGCCGGTGATGACGTTTTCGCCGTTTTGGTTTTTCACCACGGTCTCCAGCTTGAGGCGGTTCTTCTCCTCGATGCGCTCCACCACGGTGCACACTGCGGTAACGGTGTCCCCGATGAAGACAGGCTTTACAAAGCGCAGCTCCTGTCCCATGTAGATAGTGCCGGGGCCGGGCAGCTGGGTGCCCAGCACAGTGGAAATAAAGCCCGCGGACAGCATCCCGTGGGCGATGCGCTGGCCGAACATACCCTTTCCTGCGTCCACGGCGTTGACATGGGCAGGGTTAAAGTCCCCGCTCAGCCCGGCGTAGAGCGTGATGTCCGCCTCAGTGACCGTTTTGGTGAACGTAGAAACGTCGCCGACCTGAATTTCCTGAATTGTCAAACCTTTCATGACTCATACCCCATTATTATAAAATTTATGAATCACCTTTCATATATAGTATATACCGTATTCCTCCGGGCTTGTCAAGGATATTTCGTCTTATTGCCTAAAAAATTTTTAAGATACGCCAAATTTATATTGACAAATAGCGGATTGATTGTTATTGTTATCACAGTAAATGAATCATCTTTCATGTTAAAAGCACAAGTCTCATATACTGTTACGGGCAAAGCCCGCCACAGCGGCGGGCACGGAAACGAACACCTGGGGCCGGAGGCCGTGCCCCGCCGAAGAAAGTGGAGGGCATTTGATCATGGACAAGAAACCAACTGTAGGGATCGTCGGCCTGGGCGTCTACCTGCCCGAGAAGAGGATGACCGCCAAGGAGATCTCCGAGGCCACCGGCGGCCACTGGTCGGAGGACGCCGTCATTAACAAATTGGGCATTATAGAAAAGCGAATCCCCTCCGACGACCCCAGTGACGGCACCCAGGAGATGGGCGCGCTGGCCGCCCTGGACTGCCTGAAGAGCACCGACGTTGACCCCCTGGAGATCGATGCCATACTCTGTTTCGGCGAGGAGTGGAAGGAGTACCCGCTCACCACCTCCGCATGCTACATCCAGGACCGCATCGGCGCATGGAATGCCTGGGGCATCGATGTACAAAACCGCTGCTGCACTGCCGTATCCGCCATGAAGATGGCCAAGGATATGCTTATCGCCGACGACGAGTGCAACATGGTGCTGGTCTGCGGCGGCTATCGCAACTGCGACCTTATCGACTTCAATGACAACGACGTCTCCTTCATGTTCAACTTGGCTGCCGGCGGCGGTGCCATCCTGCTGAAGAAGAACTATAACAAGAACCTCCTTTTGGGCACCCATCTGATGAGCGACGGCTCTATCGTCTGGACCGCGGGGGGAGCCGTAGGCGGCACCGCCAACCCCGTCACCGCCGATACCCACGGTGAGCTCAACAAACTCCGGCTGATGGATGCATCCAAGATGAAAACCCTCCTTAATGAGAAGTCTAATGCCAACTGGATGAACTGCATCGACAAGGCGTTGGGCAAGTCCGGTTACGAGCGGTCCGATATCGGCTATCTGGATATTCTGCACATCAAGCGCTCCGGCCACTTGGGCATGCTCAAAGACCTGGGCCTCACCGAGGACCAGAGCATCTATCTTGAAAACTATGGCCATGTTGGCCAGGTGGATCAGATCCTCTCCCTCAAGCTTGCCCTGGACCAGGGCAAGGTGAAGGACGGCGACGTCGTCGTCATGATTGCCGCCGGCATCGGGTACACCTGGGCGGCAAACGTCATTCAATGGGGGGACGCCAAGTGACGACCTTTCTCCAACTGCTGCTGAGGAGCCTGGAGACCGGCAGTATCTACGCGCTGGCCTCCCTTGGCATTATCCTCATCTTCCGTACCAGCAACATCACCCATTTCGCCCAGGGCTCCATGGGTATGTTTAACACCTTCGTGGTTACAGTGCTGGTCACTAAGGCGGGCCTCCCCCTGTGGGCGGCGGTCCTGTGCGGCATGGTCAGCGCTATCACCTCCGGCTTTCTGGTGGACTTTTTCATTATCCGGCGGGCCAAGAAGGTCTCCCCGGTGGCAAAGCAGATCATCACTCTGGGTCTCATCATGATCTTCGTAGGTATCGCCCCCATGCTCTTCGGCGTGGACCCGCTGAGTCTGCCCAAGTTCATCACCAGCGGCGAGGTAGGCGTCTTCGGCGCCTCCATCTCCTACAACGGCCTCTTTAACATTACCTTAGGCGTGGTACTGATGCTCATCCTCTTTTATGTACTGCAGAGAACCAAGATGGGCCTCGCCATCCGCACCACCGCCTCCAACGAGCCGGTAGCCCGGCTGATGGGCGTCCCCACCCGGAACGTGACCCTCTTCGCCTGGGCGGCGGCGGCCTGCCTGGGGTGTCTTGCCGGTGTAATGATCGCCCCCGCCACCTCGGTCACCGTGAACCTGATGGACTCGGTTCAGGTCAATGCCCTGATCGCATGCGTGCTGGGCGGTTTCCAGACCTTCTATGGTCCCGTGCTGGGCGCGTACATCATCGGCATCGGCAAGAACATGCTGGTCTACTACGGAAACTCCGTCTGGGGCGAGCAGATGCTCTATCTGCTGGTGCTGGTCTTCATCGTCTTCCGTCCCCAGGGGCTGGTCGGCAAAAAATTCGTTAAGAAAGTATAAGGAGGCGGCGCTATGGAAAACCAACTCATCGACACTCACGCCGCGCCTGCCGGGCAGAGCCTCCCCATGCGGCTGTATAAGAACCCCTACCTCCGCTTTCTCTTCTTCGGCTTGGTTCTCTGTCTGCTGCCGGTGCTGGCCAAAGCCGGGGCCATCAAGAGCTCCTATGTGGTAAACTTTGGCGGCATGCTTATCTATGCCATCGTGGCCCTGGGCCTGAATCTGCTGCTGGGGTACTCGGGTCTCATCTCCTTGGGAACCGCGGGCTTTATGGGCCTGGGGGCCTACGTGGCGGGCTACCTCACCAGTGCCATGGACGTCCCCTTCCTGGTGGCCGTCCTCGTCGCCGTGGCGGCCGCCACCCTCATCGGCATTCTGGTGGGCCTCGCCTCACTGCGTATCGCGGGGCTGTACCTCGCCATCGCCACCCTCTGCGTCTCGGAGATCCTCCGCAAGACCTTTGAGGAGTTTGACGAGTTCACCGGAGGTTTCTCCGGCCTCACCGCCAAGTACCCCACCCTCTTCGGCCTGAGTTTCAGCCGTGAGGCAACCTACGTCCTGCTGGTGGTGGCTCTGGTGCTGGTGATGATGCTGACCTACAATCTGGTCAACGGCCAGATGGGTCGTGCCCTCCACGCCATGCGTGGCAGCGAGGTGGCCGCCCAGGCCATGGGCGTTTACCTTCTCAAGTACCGCCTGGTGGTCTTCGCCCTGGCGACAGCCTATGCCGCGCTCGGCGGCGCGCTGTACATCCACTTCATCAAGTTCTCCTACCCCTCGGTCTGGATTCTTACCATGTCCCTTAACATCCTGGCGGTAGTGGTCATCGGTGGCCTTCGGTCTATTTATGGCACCGTCATCGGCGCGTTCATCGTCTTCGTGGTGCCCGACCTCATCCTCAAGCAGATTCCGGTGCTGGGGCAGATGAATGGCTTGCCCTACATATTTAACGGGGTGCTCATCATCCTCATCATCATGTTCTATCCTGGCGGCGTGGTCCATCTGGGGCGGGACATCCTCCGGCTCTTCCGCAAGCTTACCGGGAAGGGAGGCGCGCGCAATGGCTGAGAACCTCCCCGTCACCCTCGCCCCCGGCCAGGTGCTGAACATCTCGGGCCTGTCCATCCATTTTGGCGGCCTCAAAGCTGTGGACGACCTCTCCTTCCATGTCAACGAGAAAGAGATCTTCGGCCTCATCGGCCCCAACGGCGCGGGCAAGACCACCGTGTTCAACTGCATTACCCAGTTCTACACCCCCAACCGTGGCCAGGTTATCTTCCGCAATAAAAACGACCAGGTTTTGAATTTGGTGGGCCAGCCGGTCCACCGCATCATCCGGCACGGCTTGGTGCGCACCTTCCAGAACGTGGAGGTCATCAAGGAGCTCTCCCTCATTGACAACGTCCTCATCGGCTCCCACATCGACTTCAAGGCCACCATCTTCGAGCAGGCCCTTAAGCTCCCCCGGGCCCGCCGGGAGGAGCGGGATATGCGCCGCAAAGCCGAGGAAATCCTGGACTTCATGGGCATCGGCACACTGAAGGACCAGCTCGCAGGCGGTCAGCCGTATGGCGTACTTAAAAAAGTGGAGATGGCCCGCACCCTCATGTGCGAGCCCAAGCTTATCATCCTGGATGAGCCCGCCGCCGGTCTCAACGACTCCGAGACCGCGGAGCTGGCCCAGACCATCCACTCCATCCGGGACAAATACCACTGTACCATCCTTCTGGTAGAGCACGACATGCGCCTCGTCATGACCATCTGCGACCGCATCTGCGCCATCTCCTTCGGAAAATTCCTGGCCTGCGGCACCCCCGAGGAGATCCAGCGGGATAAGCTGGTGCAAGAGGCCTATCTGGGCGAGGAGGAGTGAGTGAGATGAAAACAACTGCTCTGTCCATCCGTGGGCTGAAGGTGCGCTATGGCGCGGTAGAGGCCGTCAAGGGTATTGATATCGAGGTATATGAGGGCTCGGTGGTGGCCTTGCTGGGGGCCAACGGCGCGGGAAAGACCTCCACCCTGCGCACCATCTCTGGTCTCACCCCCACCGCAGGCGGCACTATCCAATTCTACGGCAAAGATATCACCAATCTGGACACCGAGAAGATCGCCCAGCTGGGCATCGCCCAATCCCCCGAGGGACGGCAGATCTTCGGCGATCTGACCGTGGAGGAGAACCTGAAAATCGGCGCCTTCACCGTCAAGGACAAAAAAACTATTCAGGCCGGGTTCGAGCGCTGCTACCGCTACTTCCCCCGCCTTGCCGAGCGCAAGCATCAGATGGCCTACACCCTCTCCGGCGGAGAGCTGCAGATGCTCGCCATTGCCCGGGCCCTCATGTCCAGCCCCAAAATCCTCCTGCTGGACGAACCCTCTCTGGGTCTCGCCCCCCTAGTGGTACGGGACATCTTCAAGATCATCCGTGAGATCAAGGAGGAGGGCACCACCGTGGTCATCGTGGAACAAAACGCTCTCCAGACCTTGAAAATTGCGGACTTTGGCTACGTACTGGAGGTAGGCGAGATCAGCATATCCGGAGAGGCCGACGTACTGATCCGCGACCCCAAGCTGGTGGAGGCCTATTTAGGCGGCAAATAAGCCCCTCTCCCATTCCTTCCGTGGCCCCTGTGGAATTATCCACTTTAAAAATTATATTTTAGGAGGAACCGAAATGAAAAAGCTGATGTCCCTGCTTCTGGCGACTTCCCTCATGCTCTCTCTGGCCGCCTGCGGCGGCACCGCCGCCCCCAGCTCCTCCCCCAGCGCCAGCGCCTCTCCCAGTGCCTCCGCCAGTGCCTCTCCCAGCGCCCCCGCCGAGATCAAGTACTCCCAGGGCGCGTCTGACACCAAAATTCTCATCGCAAACTCCGCCGCCACCTCCGGCGCGTATGCCCCCGTGGGCGTGCCCTTTATCGCCGGCATCCAGGCCTACCTCGACATGGTCAACTCCGAGGGCGGCATCGATGGCCGCCAGATCGAATTCCTCCACGTGGACGACGAGTTCGACCCCGTGAAGGGCAAGGCCGCTCTCCAGAATTTTGTGGAAGACGAAAAGGTCTTCGCCATCGTGGGCCACTTCGGCACCCCCGTCGTGGGCGCCACCATTGACGACCTGAAGAGCTACGGCATCCCCTCCGTCTACTTCGCCACCGGCATCGGCCAGCTCTACGCCGAGGGCGCCACCACCAACGAAGAGGGCTATAACATCTTCCCCGTCCAGCCCATCTACACCACCGAGGGCCAGATTATGGTGGCGCGCGGCGTGAGTAACTTCAAGGCCACCAAGATCGGTATCATCTACACCAACGACGACGCGGGCAAGGATATGCTCAAGGGCGCCGAGGCCAAATGCAAGGAGTTGGGCGTGGAGTACCAGGCTGAGCAGGTCACCGCAGGCGCGGCCGACGTGTCCGCCGCCGTCACCTCCATCAAGAACGGCGGGGCCGATTTCATCATCTGCGCAGCCATCCAGGCCACTATGCCCACCATCGTCAAGGAGCTGGCCGCCCAGGGTATGACCGCCCCCGTCATCACCACCTACGTCAACGTCTCCTCCGCTATCCCCGAGCTGGTCGCCAGCGACATCGCCGGCAAATTCGACGTGTACGGCAACGGCTGGGTCGCCTATGACGACCAGGCGGCTCTGTCCCTCTATCAGGAGTGGATCAGCAAGATCGACGAGAGCTACAAGATGAACGCTTACGCCCAGACCGGCTGGATTGCCGCCCACTTCTTCTGCGAGGGCCTGCGCCGCATCGAGGGCCAGGACATCACCTGGGAGAACTACATGAAAGCCCTGGAGACCGGCGGCTACATCCAGAACCCCTTCGGCGGCAAGATCGACTACGCCGACGGCACCCGCGCCGGCACCCAGGAGATGAACCTCTCCAAGATCAACCCCGAAACCGAGAGCGGCTGGGAGCTGGTCTATGGGCTGGACAGCATGGAGAACCTGCTCTCCTCCGCCGGCTGATTTCCTCGCACACCACCTATCCTCTCCGCGCCTGAGGGTCTCCCTCCCCTCCGGCGCGAAGCAGGCGCAGCCGCCTTTCACGCAGTCCGCGCAAGGAGGGCCCCGCTTCCGGGGTCCTCCTTTTTCCTTCCCACATTCCTTCTTGTCTCAGGAGGTCAGCTATGGCATACTTTCAGATAGACAATATGGAGCTCTACTATGAGGTCCACGGCGACCCCGACGGCACCGAGACCGTCGCCTTCCTCAACGGCGTAATGGCCTCTACTTCGAGCTGGTCCCTTCTCTGGCCTGTGTTCGCCCGGGCGGGCTTTCGGGTGCTCCTCCACGACTTCAAGGGCCAGCTCAAGTCCTCCAAACCGGAGGGACCCTATACCTTTGCCCAGCACTGCGCCGAGGCGAAGGCTCTCTTCGCCTCCCTGGGGGTGGAAAAGCTCCACCTGATTGGCACCTCCTACGGCGGCGAAGCGGCCATGAAGTTCGCCATCCTGTACCCCGAGATGGTCAAGTCTCTCACGGTTATCGACTCCGTAAGCGAGCTGGATCCGGTGCTGGAGGGTTTTGTGGCAGGCTGGAAGACCCTGTGCGACACGGGCGACGGAGAGGTCTTCTTCCAGGGCATGGCCCCCAGCATATACGGCGGCGCGTACATCGCCGCCAACCGTGAAAAGCTGGCGGGACGGGCGCGCGCCATTAGAAATAACCCCAGCGGCTACCTGGAGGGGCAGAAAATTCTGTACGACGCCTTCCTTCAGGACGTGGCCATGACTGATGAGCTATCCGGCATCCAGTGTCCCGCCCTCGTCGTCTGCGGCGAGGAGGATATCCTAAAGCCCCCCAGATTCTCCAAGATTATCGCCGACCACATCCCCCGCGCAGAATATCTCACCCTACCCGGCTGTGGCCACGTGGCGATCTTTGAAAAGCCCGGTGAACTGGAGTCGGCCATCTTCGGTTTCGTGATGAAAAATTGCGCCCCGTTCGCGGGCTAAGGAGAGAATTCCTATGAGCTTTGAAGAAAAATATATCTCCATAGAGCAGGCCCTTGCTATGGTGAAGTCAAACGACGTGATCGTCACCGGCCTGGGCGCCGCCGAGGCGGGTCTCTTCATGGGCCGGCTTCATACCATCGCCGATCAGGTCAGGAACGTGAAGATCACCAACTGCCTGCCCACCCACCCCTCTGAAATCTATAAGCCGGAGTACGTGGACTCCTTCGAGGTGGACGGCTGGTTCTTCGCACCCCAGATGCGCAAGGCCCACCCCAACGGCAATATGGCCTTCATCCCCAACCACCTGCACCTCGCCGCCATCAAACGGCTTCATTACTTAAAGCCCAACATTTTTGTGGGCGCGGCCTCCATGCCGGATAAGCACGGATACATCTCCCTCTCCTGCTCCAACACTTACGAGATGCGCATGATCGAGGCCGCCGACCTGGTCATTTTGGAGGTCAACCCCAACATGCCCTATACTCTGGGCGATGTGCAGATTCCCGCCGCCGATGTGGACTATCTCGTCCGGGCGAACTACATGCCCCCCGTGACTCCCGATGCACCTTTCAGCGAGAAGGATGCCGCCATCGGCAAGTTCATTGCCGACATGGTGCCCGATGGCTCCTGCATCCAGCTTGGCATCGGCGGCATCCCCAACGCCGTGGCCGCCGCCCTGGAGACTAAGAACGACCTGGGTGTCCACACCGAAATGCTTACCACCGGCATGATGCACCTTGCAAAGCGAGGCGTTATCAACGGCAAGCGCAAGCAGATCAACCGGGGTAAGATCGTCACTACCTTCGCCATGGGCATCCCTGAGCTCTACGAGTTCATGGATTATAACCCCTCCATCGCCGTCATGGACGGTGCCTGGGTCAATGACCCCTACACCATCGCCCAAAATGACAACCAGATTTCCATCAACACCACCCTGGAGGTGGATCTTACGGGCCAGTGCGCGTCCGAGTCCCTGGGTTCCCGCCAGTTCTCCGGCACCGGCGGCCAGGCGGACACCGCCATCGGCGCCCAGATGTCCAAAAACGGAAAGAGCATTATCGCCCTCTACTCCACCGCTTTGGTTAAAGGCCCCGACGGGGAGCGGCGCGAGGTCTCCAAGATTGTGCCCCAGCTCATGGCAGGGGCCGCCGTCTCCCTCTCCCGCAACGATGTGGACCGGGTGGTCACCGAGTACGGAGTGGCCGAGCTCCGGGGCACCAGCATTCGGGACCGGGTCGCCCGGCTCATTGCAATCGCCCACCCAGCCTTCCGCGAGGTCCTCTGGGACCAGGCGGTAGAGGTCGGCATTCTGGGACGGAGGTAAGGTACTATGGCCCGCTTTGTATTCGAAGATAAATGCATCCACTTTGAGGAGTACGGCTCCGGCCGCCCCATCGTGGTGCTCAACGGCATTATGATGTCCTGCGGGAGCTGGCTGGAGTTCGTGGAGCCCTTCTCGGCTCAGAACCGGCTCATCCTCCTCGACATGCTGGACCAGGGTAAAAGCGACAAGATGGACGCCCCCTTCTCCCAGGCTCTCCAGGTGGAGGTGGTCAAGGCCCTGCTGGACCACCTGGGGCTCGACAAGGTCTCCCTCCTGGGCATCTCCTATGGCGGCGAGGTGGCCCAGCGCTTTGCCGTCAAGTACGGCGGACACCTGGACCGGCTGGTCCTCTTCAACACCACCCCCCGCACCGGCCCCTGGCTGCGGGACATTGGCGACGCGTGGAACCTGGCCGCATCCGACCCGGACGCCTACTACCTCACCACCATCCCGGTCATCTACTCCCCCGCCTTCTACCGGGAGCACAGCGGCTGGATGGAGAACCGCCGCAAGCTTTTAAAGCCCATTTTCTCAGACCCCGGCTTCATCAGTTCCATGGTCCGTCTCACCAACAGCGCCGCCGACTTCGACGTGACGGAGCTCCTCCCCGGGGTCCAGGCCCCCACTCTGGTGGTCTCCTGTCAGGAGGACTACCTTACCCCCCTGGAGGAGCAACGCCGCATCGCTGACCTCATCCCCGACAGCCAGTACGTGGTCATCCCCCATTGCGGTCACGCCTCTATGTACGAGCAGCCCGTCCTCTTCACCTCCCTGGCCCTGGGCTTTATCAATAACCCCAAGCTGAAGTTCAATATTGTCTGATCCCTCCCGCCAGGGTGGCTCCGCCCCCCGAAAAGCGCCCCCATTAATAAATAACATTGCGCTTTCCCTATGCTTTTGCTATAATAAAGTATTCGCCCAAGAATCATGGGCCTATCCAAGAAAAGAGGTGCAGCCATGCAGGAAGAGCTGGTGAACATGCCCCGCACCAAACGGGGCCGGACAACACTTAACAACATTCTCAGCGCAGCGGCGCAGGTCATCTATGAAAAAGGCTATCACGCCGCCTCCATCAACGACATCACAAGTCTCGCCGGCGTGGCTTCGGGCACCTTTTACGTGTACTTCGACGGCAAGTATAACCTCTATAAATACCTTCTGCTCCAGTGCAGCCATAAGATCCGCAAGCACTTAAGCCGCTCCATCCAAGGCTGCGAGACCCGGCGCGAGGCTGAGCGCGTGGGCCTGAAAGCCTGGCTCGAGTTCATCGTGGAAAACCAGTATATGTACCACATCATCTGGGAATCTCTGTACGTGGATTACAACCTCTTCGTACAGTACTACGAGACCTTTGGCAAGGCCTACAAGGAGGGCCTTGATAAGGCAAAAGAGTCCGGCGAGCTGGGCGATATCGACACCGAGGTTCTTGCTTTCACCCTCATGGGCGCCAGCAACTTCCTGGGCCTGAACTGGTGTCTCTTCCAGCGGGACCCTTCCGCCATCGACCACGTGGTGGATGAGTTTATGAAAATCATAGAAGGCGGCGTGTTCCAAAGCTCTTTCCAGCCGCCCGAGCCTGAGCGCCACGCCACCCCCTATCCCCCCGAGCCCCGCTTCCGTTTCCAGGTGGCGGTGGACGATCCCGAGGGCGAAGAAGACGACTGATTAGAGAGGACGATGTTTCATGATTGAACAGAAATTCCTATCCACCCAGCGCCTTAAAATCGCGTACTACCATGGCGGGACCCCCGGCATGCCCAAGCTCATGCTGATCCATGGAAACGCCTCCTCCTCCAAATTCTATCTTCCTCTCATGGAGCGGCTGGCCGGCGAATTCGAGCTGGTGGCCCCTGACCTGCGCTGTTTTGGCGATACCGAGGCATTGCCCGTGGACGCAACACGCGGCCTGCGTGACTGGAGCGACGACCTTTATTCCCTCACCCATTCCCTGGGCTGGAACGAATTCTTCCTACAGGGCTGGTCTATGGGCGGCGGCATCGCAATGCAGTACGCCATCGACCACGGCGAGCAGCTCCTTGGCCTCATTCTGGAGGACCCCCTCTCCCCCTTCGGCTTTGGCGGCACCTGCACCCCCGACGGGCAGAAACTTACCCCCGCGGGCCTCGCCAGCGGCGGCGGCTGCGCCAATCCCAAGCTGGTGCAGGCCATACTGGACGGGGACCGGGAGTTTCTCCGCTCCACCCTCAATGACCTCTACTTCAAACCACCTTTTCGGGCCGCGCCCGAATGGGAAGAAATTTTTGTGGACGCCATCGCCTCCACCCGGGTGGGCGACGGGATGTACCCCGGCGACTTCCTCTCGGTCCCCCAATGGCCCGGGCTCGCTCCGGGGAACAGCGGGATATGCAACGCCATGTCCCCGGTGTACTGTGACCTCTCCCCTATCGCGGACATCCCTCACAAGTGCCCCATTCTCTGGCTTCAGGGGGACAGCGACCTCATAGTCTCCGACTATAGCCTGGCCGACTTCGGCGCACTGGGTGCCATGGGGGCCGTCCCCGGCTGGCCGGGGGCAGATATCTTCCCGCCCCAGCCCATGCTGGCCCAGATTCGTTTCGTCCTGGAGCGGTACGCCGCCAACGGCGGCAGCTACCGGGAGGTCGTCATCAAGGACAGCGGTCACGGCCCCCATGTGGATCAGGAAACAGTCTTTGCCCAAGCACTCACGTCCTTCGCCTCTCAGGCGAACCAATAATTTTTTCTTTAAAAATAAAAAGACCGCCCGATGGGAAAACTCCCATCGGGCGATCCTTTTTCAAAAAGGCGTAGCCTTTTTTACTTCATGCCGTTCTCGTAGGCCTCGATCATTTTCTTGACCATCTGGCCGCCCACGCTGCCGGCCTCCTTGGAGGTCAGGTCGCCGTTATAGCCCTGCTTCAGGTTGACGCCGACCTGGGAAGCGGCCTCCATCTTGAACTTGTTGAGCGCCTCGCGCGCGCTGGGGACAACAGCCTTATTGGAACTAGTCATGCTTTTGCATCTCCTTGTTCGTAATGTTGGATTGAGAATCCAACCATAGCTTTGCCCCGGGCGGACGTTCTATGCGCCTTTTTCGCCTGCTAAATTCAGGAAGGCTTCGCGTTACACGTCCTCTTCCTCCTCCATCGGCTCCAGCTTCATCACCGAAATTTCATAGGCCGTGCGCTCCCGGCTCTCACCGCTCTCCACCTTGACATACCTCCGGCTCTGAAACCGGCCCTCGATATGCAAGCCGTCCCCCACTGCCAGCTCGCCGCACCGTTCTGCAAGGCTTCCCCATGCGATACAGGGCAGATAGTCGGCCCTGCCATACCGGCGGTTCACCGCCAGCATGAGGTCGCAGATCTCCCGCCCCAGCGGCGTGCGCCGAATGACCGGCGGCTTGCACAGCACCCCAGCTAAAACGAGCTCGTTTCTGTGCTCCTCCGTTGAGGGGGCCATTTTTTTTGCATAGAGGCTGATAACCAGTCGGCTGCCCTGCCCGCTGCGGTTATTGAAGGAGCGTACCTCCCCCTCCACCTCCAGCCCCATCCCCGCGGCGACGGGACACTGGCCCAGCAGCGTTCCGGGAGCCAGCACATTCACCCGATCCTCGGTCCCTGAGAGGCGTTTCACCTCCAGCGGGAAGATCCAATAGGTAGTCTCATGGTTCTCGTGGGAAAAGACGGGGGCCTCCGCCACCCGCCCCCGCAGCAGGGCCCGGTTCTCATTCCAGCCATTGCGCATATCGTCTTCACACTCCCGCTTTTGTTGCGTCGCTGGAGTATGTATATGCGCCCTTGTCCCAGGCTATGACCGGGAAGTCGCCCTTGGTTCTCCCTCCGGGATGTGGAGCTTTGCAAAATCCAGCAGCCGCTGCGTCTCCTTGGTCGTCACCTTGATGGTGCTCACCCGGTTGGCATCGGGCAGAAGCAGCTTGAGGGCCTCCCCCTCCGGGCTCTCCGGCTGAAGGCCGGTGACGAAAATCAGAACGTCCTTCCCTGTCACCGGATGGGCCTGGATGTAATTGCGCAGAGCCTTGGAGGTCTCCCCCATGTAGACTGCGCTGCCGTAGATGAGCAGGTCATACTCGGCCGGGTCGTAGGTCAATTTCTCCGAGGGGTGGTTCACCGTCACGGTGTACCCCCGCCCCGCAGCCAGCTCCGCAAGCGCCATCGCCATGGACACATTGTGTTTCCCGTTGGAGGGCTGGTAGAGAAGTAGGGCCTTCTTCGCACCGTCTCCTACGATCTTCTCCTCCGGGTTGCGCCAGCTGTCCCGCGTACCGATGGCCAGCTTGAAGAAAATCATGGCGGCAAGGCCCAAAACCAGCATCACCAGTAACACGCCGATGAGAATATACACAGCGACCAATGGAATTCCTCCCTGTTCTTTCATTTTGTTACGGGCACATTATAGCATAGCAGTTTCATCGTAACATAGAAAACAGATTAAAATTTCCATAAATATCTCCCATAAAATGTACGTGCCGCCATAAATGGCGGCACGTCTCGGTCCTGCTCGCGGAGGTGTGCGCCTACGCGGCGGGCGGACCCTTTTTGAAGGCAGGGCATTAAAATGCCCATGCCGCCCCCCGGCTATTTCTCTCTCAAATTTCTTTGAAACCAAAGAAATGGGATCCCGCCGGAGGGGTCTCCTAGAGGGCGGCACCCTCAAAAGAAATACCCCCAGCGAAAGGGAAACCCTATAAAGCAATTAAAGGAGTCCTACTTCTCCCTTTTTTTCTTATCTTTTTCAAACGCCTTCGCAGGCATATGGGGCAACCCGCCCACATCGCCTCCCGCCGGGCCTCTGTCCGTCCACCCTCCCCGGACTCGCTGGGGCTCCTCGTCCTGGTGCTCAGGCTCATCAGCCATCAGGCTGTTGGTAAGATGCTGCACCTCCCGCAAAATGTGTTGATGGGGATTAATCAGCATACCGTCCGCATTTACTTCGCTCATGTTTTCCACCTCCTTATTCCTTGTTTAGTATTGCGCGGACGGGACAAATTATAGCCAGACGCAAATTTTTTCGCGTCACATAGTATAAACCATCACTATACCACACGGCAGGAGGTCTCTACGTGGGAAACCCGATCTTAGCCTATCTGCGGGACCGCCTGGGGGTTCAAAAGCCGGACTACCTCTGGCTCCTCACTCTCCTCTCGGTCCTCCCGCTCGACCGTTTTTCCCTGTCCGACTGGAACACCGCTCTCTCCGCCGTTGCCGGGCGCAATCTCTCCTTTCCCTCCTATAAACACCTGATTTCTTATTTACAGCGCCTCGCCCTCGATGTACAATAGAGTCAGAAAAGGAGGGAAATTATATGAAACTGAGCTTTTTCGGCGCGGCCAAGGCGGTCACCGGCAGTTGCTACCAGGTGGAGTGCGACGGAAGGCGCGTTTTGGTAGACTGCGGGCTCCAGCAGGGCCGAGACGAGCGCGACAACCGCGAGCTTGACTTCCACCCCGGTGCGCTGGACGCCGTCGTCGTCACCCATGCCCATATCGACCACTCAGGCCGCCTGCCCCTGTTGGTCAAGCTTGGCTACGGCGGCCCGATCCACTGCACCCGCCTCACCGCCCAGCTCCTGGGCATCATGCTACGTGACTCGGCCCACATCCAGGAGAGCGACGCCCTGTACGAAAACCGCAAGGGCTCCCGCGCCGGGCGGGAACCGGTGGCGCCGATTTACACTCTGGCTGACGCGGAGGCCGCCCTTTCCCTCCTGGTACCCCATGAGTACGGGGAAGAGGTAGAGGTGATCGGCGGCATTCGTCTCCGTTTCACCGACGCGGGGCATCTTTTGGGTTCCGCCAGCGCCGAGCTCTGGCTCACCGAGGGTATGGAGACACGCAAGGTGGTCTTCTCCGGGGATATAGGCAACCTCAACCAACCCATTATCCGGGACCCCCAGTTCATCCATGATGCCGATTACGTCCTCACCGAGAGCACCTACGGCGACCGTCTTCACCAGGGGGACGGCAAGTACAAGGAGGAGCTGGCCGCCATCATCGACGAGACCCTGGGGCACGGCGGCAACGTTATCATCCCTTCCTTTGCCGTAGGCCGCACGCAGGAGCTTCTGTACTTCATCCGTGAGATGAAGGAGGAGGGCCTTGTCAAGAGCGTCCCCAACTTCACCGTGGTGGTGGACTCCCCTCTGGCCCGTGAGGCCACTCAGATTTTCTCCGGCGACCTCCACGGCTACCTGGACGAAGACGCTCTTGAGGCCGTGAAGGACGGCGACGCCCTCTTCACCTTCCCCGGCCTTTCCCTGGTGGAGGGGAGCGAGGAGTCCAAGGCCCTAAACCTGGACCCCACTCCCAAGGTCATCCTCTCGGCCTCCGGCATGTGCGACGCGGGCCGCATCCGTCACCACCTGAAACACAACCTCTGGCGGCCGGAGTCCACGGTAGTCTTCGTCGGCTACCAGGCCGAGGGCAGCTTAGGCCGCCGTCTCCTGGACGGGGCCGAGACCGTCCGCCTCTTTGGCGAGACCATTGCGGTCCGAGCCAAGATTACCCAGTGTAAGGGTCTTTCTTCCCACGCCGACAAAAACGGTCTCCTCGCTTGGATCGACGCCTTCTCCCCGGCTCCTCGTGAGGTCTTCGTTGTCCATGGCGAAGCCGAGGTGGCCGAGGGCTACGCTGAGACCCTCCGGGCACGGGGCCTCTCGGCCCATGCCCCCGACTATCAGGAGGTGTACGATCTGCTCGCGAACAGCCTCCTTGCCCCCGGCGTTCCCCCTGTGCCCCGCCCCTCCTCTCCCCAGGCCGGGGATTCCCCCGCATACCGCCGCCTGGAAGAGGTGGGCCAAAAGCTTTTTGCGGCCATTCGCCGCAACCGCGGCGGCGCCAACAAGGACCTGGCCAAATTTGCCGACCAGCTCCGCGCCCTCATCGACAAGTGGGATCGGTAAGCATAAAAAGAGCGCCGGTATCTTCTGATACCGGCGCTCTTTTTTCATGTTACATAAGTCCTTTGAGCTTTTCCCCAACAATCTGGGCCTTGATAAGGTTCGTCGTTCCGCTCTCACCAATCGGTACGCCCGCGGTGATGACCACGGTGTCGCCAGGGCTGACGGCCCCCTCCTTGGTGGCCACGTCCACCGCCAGAGAGAACAGGCGGTCGGTGGAATCCACGAAACCGGAGAGGAAGGACACCACGCCCCAGGAGATGGAGAGCTGGCGGCGCACCTTTTCGCTCTGGCACAGGGCAACGATGGGGCACGCGGGGCGGAACCTGGAGATGACCTTGGCCGTATAGCCCGACTCGGTGGGGGCCAGGATGGCCTTGGCGTCCAGATCCATCGCCGCCATGCAGCAGGTGTGAGTAATGGCGTTAGAGATGGAGGAACAGTCGATCATGGAGATTTTCTCACGGAAACGGTGCCAGTAGTCGATGGCGCCCTCGGCGGCCGTGATGGTAGCCACCATGGCGGAGACGGCCTCGATGGGGTACTTGCCGGACGCTGTCTCGCCTGAGAGCATCACGCAGGAGGTTCCGTCAAACACGGCGTTAGCCACGTCGGAGACCTCGGCACGGGTAGGCCGGGGGTTGCGGATCATGGAATCCAGCATCTGAGTGGCGGTAATGACCGGGATACCACTCATGGTGGTGATGCGGATCATCTTCTTCTGGAGAATCGGCACCTCGTGGGCGGGAATCTCTACGCCCAGGTCGCCCCGGGCCACCATGATACCATCGGACGCCTCCACGATCTCCTCCAGGTTGTCCACGCCTTCCCGGTTCTCGATCTTGGAGATAATGCGGATGTTGTCCCCGCCGTACTCGTGCAGGCAGGCACGGATATCGTGCACATCGGAGGCCTTGCGTACAAAGGATGCGGCAATGAAGTCAAAGTCGTTCTCGCAGGCGAACTTCAGATCTTCCCGGTCCTTATCGGTGAGGGATGGGAGCAGGATGTGAACATCGGGGATGTTGATGCTCTTGTTGTTGGAGAGTGGCCCGCCGTTCTCCACGGTGCAGGTAATCTCTTGCCCATTGATGCGCTCCACCAGCAGGTCGATGAGTCCGTCGTCCACCAGGATGTGGTTGCCGGGGGCCACCTCGTTGTGGAGGTTGTCATAAGTGACCGAGACCTTCTTGTTGTCCCCCTCGTACTCAGCGGTGGTGAGGATGAATTTATCCCCCTTCTGCAGCTCAATGCTCCCGGTCTTAAAGGTTTTGATGCGGATCTCAGGGCCCTTGGTGTCTAAAATGGCGGCCACGGGGCTGCCCAGCTCATCCCGGACATGGCGAAGCTTCAAAAGCTGGGCCTTGTGGCTCTCGTGGGTACCATGAGAAAAGTTAAAGCGCGCAGCGTTCATGCCGGCCAGGACCAGCTTGCGGATCATTTCCTCGCTATCCACCGAAGGACCGAGGGTGCAAATGATTTTTGTTCTTCTCATAATTACGACATACCTCCAAAAATTGGGTGTCCTTTTTTATCGTTCACCAATTTCTCGACTATTTTATCATACTACAAACCACAACATTTGAAAAGAGTAAATTTCGAGAAGTTTTCTCTTATTAACGCTCCGCTTAACTGCATTATGTCCATATGAGTGCGCGCTAATTTTTATTTTTCCTTCCTCATTTTTTATTAGTTTTTCTCTTAATCCCCCTCTGAGGGGGCGGCCCTGGCAGCCGCCTCCGTCCCCGCCACAAAAAGCCACCCGCCGCGGTTTCCCGCGGCGGGTGGCTTTTCAGTCTTATTTTACCCCAGCTTCGCCAGCTCCACGGCGGTCTTCGCTGCCACCTTGGCATTGTTGAACACCAGCTGGATGTTGCTGTCCAGGCTGTCGCCGCCGGTCAGTTCCTTCACCCGGGCCAGCAGGAACGGGGTGGTCTCCTTCCCATGGATGCCCTGCTCCTTCGCCTCCGCAATGGCCTGATCGATGGCCTTGTTGATAACCTCGGGATCCATGGCGTACTCCTCGGGAATGGGGTTCGTGACCAGCATGCCGGACCTGAGGCCCATCTCCTGTCCGGCATGGAACGCAGCGGCCAGCTCCTCGGGGGTATCGATCTCATAGTCCACGCCGAAACCGCTTTTGCGGGTATAGAAGGCAGGCAGCTCCTTGGTGCCGTACCCGATGACGGGCACGCCCTTGGTCTCCAGGTACTCCAGGGTGAGCCCCAGGTCCAGAATGGACTTAGCCCCCGCGCAGACCACCATGACGGGGGTCTGGCCCAGCTCCTCCAGGTCGGCGGAGATGTCCATGGTGGTCTCCGCGCCCCGGTGCACGCCACCGATGCCGCCGGTGGCAAAGACCTTGATTCCCGCCATGTGGGCGATGATCATGGTGGTGGTGACGGTGGTGGCTCCGTCCTCCCCCCGGGCGGCGATGACCGCCAGGTCCCGGCGGCTGGCCTTGGCCACGTCGTGGCCCTTCTTCCCCAGGTGCTCGATCTCCTCTTTGGAGAGACCCGCTTTCAGCCTCCCGCCGATGATGGCAATGGTGGCGGGCACCGCGCCGCACTCGCGGATGATGCGCTCCACCTCCAGGGCGGTCTCTACGTTCTGGGGGTAGGGCATGCCGTGGGAGATGATGGTAGACTCCAGTGCCACCACGGGCTTTCCGGCCTGGATGGCCGCGGCGACCTCGGGGGCCACATCAAGATACTTGTTGAGAGACATAGATTTTACCTCCAAAATAAAATTACTGGACCTGGCACCCGGAAACTTGGGCGCCATCATGCGGACAAGCAGGCGTTTTCCGTTTGGATTAGCGTTGATGGTACCGGCAGGGGCGCTGCATCAGGCTATGTCCCCGCGCGCTGCCGTACTGCCTCGGCGTTCAGTTCGGGGTTGATGGTCTCAGCCCCCTCCATGGCGATGGCCGAGGCGGCGAGGCCCGCCGAGGCGGTGCGCGCCAAGTCGCTCCCCTCTAGGTAAGCCCAGGCCAGGGCGGCCATAAACGCATCCCCCGCGCCGGTGGTGTTAACCATCTTGGCCGGAATGCAGGGTAGGTGGCAGGCGCCGCCATGGTCGGCGGCGTACACCCCGTCCGCCCCCAAGGAGATAAACACCCGGCGCAGCCCGGTATCCAGCAGGACCTCGGCGGCTTTCTTCAGGCTTTTTTCGTCCGTAATGGGCACGCCGGAGAGGAGCTCAGCCTCGATGCGGTTAGGCTTAAGGGTATGGAGCTTCCCCAGCACCGGTTTTAGCTTGACAGCCTTAGCTGTGGAGACTGGGTCCGCGAAAACGGGGGCCTTCGCGTTGTCGCAGAGCCACGTGATAGACTCGGCAGGAATGTTGGCGTCGATGACGATGACCTGGGCATTGTCCAGCATAGCTCTACGGGACTGGAGGTAGGCCGGTGTAACGTGGTCGTAGATGTCCATGTCGGACACCGCCAGGGCCATGTCCCCGTCCGAGCCCGCAATGAAGAGGTAGGTGGACGTGGCCCCGCCCGGCACCTGGATAGCACCGCTGATGTCGATGCCCAGTTCCCCGCAGGAGGCGGCGATGCGCTGGGCGTACAGGTCGTCGCCAAAGGCGGTGAGCATACGAACATCCATGCCCAAAAGGCTCATATTATGGGCGATGTTCCGCCCCACACCACCTAGGCTCATGCGCACCTTGCCGGGGTTAGAGTCGGCGCTCACCAGCGGCGCGGAGGACTGGCCACCGATGTCCATATTCACGCCGCCGATTACCGCTGCGTAGGATGCCGAGCGGAGCACGTAGCCCTTCCCAGCGATATAGCCCTTTTTCATCAAATTGGAGATGTGCACCGCCACGGAACTGCGGCTGATCTTCAGCCGTCGCGCCAGCTCCTGCTGAGTAATCATGGGGTCGGCCTCAATGAGCTTTAAAAACTCCCGTTCCCGCTGGGTCAAGCTACCGCCTCCTAAGCATTTGTTTAGTAAGTAAGCATATGTTTATATTATCGTATTTCCCGAAATTGTCAAGTACATTTTTACTCCAGATGCAAAAAGCGCTCGCCGAACAAAATCGTTCAGCGGGCGCTGGTTTCACAATAAATCGCGGGCGGACGGAAAGGCCCTCTGAAAGCGCGGCAGGCTTGATGCCATAACAAAGTCTTTGCGCTCTCAATTTTTAGACAACATTCTTGTCCGCCACACCCCCTCAGTCAAACACATCCGTACCGTGGAGGGGTTGAATGCCCAGTGTCTCCTCGCGGGCTCTGCGGACCGCCTCCACGTCGGCGTTCATCAGTCCCTCATAGATGCGGGCGTGGGTATCGTCCGGCAGTTTGGCACTCAGGCCTGCCTGCTTTCTGCGGCGGGCACGGGTGCTGAGGAGCTGGGTGATATGGCTGTGGATAAGTTGCTGGACCATGTAATAGACGTCCTTATAGAGGCTGTTGTGGCTCATCTTCACGACCTTGTAGTGGAACGCGAAGTCGGCCTCCACCAGCTCCTCCAGGAGCTCGGTATTGTCGATGTCGCCGTCGTAGCGCACCGTACAGGCGTTATAGTGGTCCAAAATCTCTTTCAGCTCGGCCTTCTCCTGATCGGAAGCGTTGAGGATGGCCAGGTTCATGCACTCGCCCTCCAGCAGGTTGCGCAGCTGCTGGACCTCATGGAGTTTCTCGTCATCAGCTAAGAACACAGCAATCTCGCTGAGGACGGGCTTTAAAGAAAAGTCTTTTACGAAGGACCCCTCGCCCACCCGCGTCTCGATGATGCCTAGGGTGCTAAGCTTTTGCAGAGCCATGCGGACGCTCAGCCGATTCACACCGAAGAGCTCTGCAAACTCTGCCTCAGTGGGGAGACGGTCTCCCGCCTTCCACACTCCCTCTGCAATGTCCTGCTTGATGGACGCGCAGACCTGGTCCACGATGGACACCCGGCTGATTTTGGCTCGCCTTGCGTAGGCGTGATGAGGGCTGTGCTCGTTTTCCATGATATCTGCCACCTGATCTCATTTTTCTTCTATTATATAAAAGAATCGTCCTTTTGTCACTGGTTTTTTGAAGAACGGACAACCGATCAATCAGGTAGCCGCCTATTCATTTGTGCCCCGGCTCCGCCCTGCAGTGGGCCGGGGCCGGGGCACTGACGGAAAGTAAAGAAACGTTTATTTGATGATGACCTTTTTCGCTGCTTTCATCTCCTGCTCGCTCATCTCCTGTCCAATGCCGGGCAGCTCGGGGACCTCGTAGGCCCCGCCCTCGGGGCGGTAGTACTGGGTGCCGGCATTTTTAAACTTGGTTAGGAGGTTTGCGTTATGCTCCTCATGGATGACAAAATTGGTGATGGCCGCCTCCACATGGAGGGCCGCCGCAGTGGCGATGGGGCCACCGCAGACGTGGATCTGCACCCCCACGTCGTAGACCTGGGCCATATCACAGATCTTCTTTGTCTCGGTGATGCCGCCGGTGTTGCAGAGGTCAGGCTGGATGACGTCCAGGGTACGGTCTTCAAAGAACTGGCGGAAGCCCCAGCGTGTGTAGCTGCGCTCCCCGGTGGCCAGAGGCAGGGAGCAACGCTCCTTGATGTGCTTGAATACGCCAGGGTTGCAGGGCATGGTGGGCTCCTCGTAGTACATAATGCGGTAGGGCTCCAGGGCTTTGCCCAAATCGGCGGCGGTGTTGGCGTCCAGAAGGGAGTGGATCTCCACGATAATGTCCATATCGGGGCCGCCGGCCTCCCGGGCAGCGGCGATGCGCTCCACCGCCCGCTGCAGGTCGTGCTGGCGCATACAGCCGCGGTGGTGAGTACCCTGGGTGCTGAACACCTCGGCAAAGGGTTTCTGCTCGTAGGGGGCGAAGACTGGGTCGATCTTCACAGCATCGTACCCCTCCGCCACGGCGTTTTTGACCACGTCGTAATAGTCCTTGGGATCGTACAGCAACGTCAGGCTGTCCTGGGCCTCGATGAGCTTGGTCCAGCCGAACTGGAGCTGGCTGGCGTAGGCCCGCAGCTTCTTATTTGTCTTGCCGCCGATGAGCTTATAGACAGGCACGCCCAGGGCTTTGCCCTTGATATCCCAGCAAGCGGTATCGATGGCCGCCATGGCGGAGGTAATTACCACGCCCCCACCCATGCCCCAGAACGTGTGGCGGTGTAGGTGCTCCCAAATCTCCTCGGTGTTAAAGGGGTCCATGCCGATGATCAGCCTGGCGAAATCCTGGCACTGGCCAAAGGCCGCCTCCCAGCAATTACCGTAGGCAAGGCCCGCCTCGCCAAACCCGCTGATACCGGCATCGGTGTTCACCTTAACGGTGATGAAATTTCCTAAGTAACATTCTACGCTGGTAATTTTCATGGTATTACCTCCTGTTTTTATGTACTGGATCATGGGGCATTATCTGCTGCGGCTCAAGCGGACTGGCGGGGGAATGGGCAGCGGAGCGCTCGTCAGGGCGAGGGGACTTCCTCGCCGTCCTCGGCCCAGACTGAGGTGTGGATGGTGATGTTGCCTGTCTTTGCCCGCCAGAAACCGATGAGGGCCATAACCACGATGGCGGCGACGTTGACGACGGCCAGGGCGGGACTCATGGACAGGCAGGACTTCCAGAATGTAATAGCGAACCCGGCCAGGGAAACCCAGCAGATGGCATAGTATAAACCGTTGGGCACGTGGAGCCGGGACTTTGCCCAGGCCTCGGGGTACTTTCTGGGCATTTTGACATAGGCGAACATATAGAGGAACGCCAGAGCCGCGCCGATGAGCTGCACCATATTGGTGATGACGGTGATGGAGAAACCCAGGATAATGGGAATGATACCCAGGATGTACATGAACGTGAGGATCCAGACACGGGAGCCTTTTGCGTTCTTCTTGCCGAACGCCACAGGGAGCCAGCCGTCATCGCAGGACTGGCCGATGGTTATGGCGTTATAGGCAAAAGAAGAGTTGAGGGTGGAGAGCAGGGCCATAATGGGACCGCCGATGATAAAGAAGACAAAGAGCCAGCCCGGGAAGATGCGCTGGGCGGCAAAAACCAGAGTGGTGGAAGCGCCGTACTCCTCCACGCTCATAACGCCGGTGCCCGCCATGGCGACACCCACGTAGAGAACCAGCAGCGTGGGGACGGTGGCCAGCATGGCCCAGGGGATGTCCCGCCGTGCGTTTTTGGAGTCGCGCCCGTAGGCAGAGGTCATGGAGTACCCCTGGCAGGAGTACAGGAAGAGGAGGGTGGCCCCCATAAAGCCGCCGTTGATCTGGCCGTTCTGGAAGGTAATGCCCCAGCCGTTCTGGAGAAACTTGGGGCTACTGAAGTCAAAAATAGGCAGTTTCATCTTCATGATGCCCACTATGGCGAAGAGAAGCAGAGCGGCGATGAGAAGCCAGGTCATAAGTTTTTGCGCGCCGGCCATGATGTCCACGCCCAGCATATTGACCACATAGAAGAACGTGAGGAGCCCGGCACCGATGATCACACGGGCCACCGGCCCGCTGAGGGCGGGGATGGCGTCCCCCAGATAGGCCGCCGCCGAGGTGCCGAAGAGAGCCAGCGACAGGCACTGGGTAAGGTAGGCAAACGCGAAGATGCCCGAGGCGGTGGGGCCCGCCAGATCGCAGAGCATGGAGTAGTTACCGCCGCTTAGGCGGAGGGTAGAGGTGATAAAGATGATGGGGGCGATCATAATAAAGCCCATAATGATGGCGGTAAAATAGGACAGCCACGCGGAATAGCCAGTCATTTTAATTGCGGGGACGATCAGGGTGATGACACCGGCGCCGATGACCTGTCCGACCGCCAGCGCGTAGAGTTCTTTCTTGCCCAGTGTGCCGGGAGGGGGCGCTGATTCTTTGATTACCTTGATAGCCATGCTTTTTCCTCCTCATTCTGTGTTATTCGCTCCGCCCGGGGCGCCTCCGGGCGGTAACCTACTGAATGACCTTATAGAGGATGGCCTTATTGATGGCCTCCTGTAGGAACTCGTTGCCGATACCGGGCAGGTCGGGAACGGTGAAGACACCGTGTTCGGGCTGGAGGTTATACTTGGTGAGACCCAAGCTAGTGTCCATGCGGTTGCAGGTATGGTGCTCATGGATAATAAAATTGGGGATGGTACACTCCACATGGAGGGCGGCGTTGGTGGCCAGAGGGCTGCCCGCCACGTGAACCTGGACTCCCACATCGAACGCGTGGGCCATGTCGCAAATCTTCTTTACCTCAGAGATGCCGCCGCAATTGCCGATATCGGGCTGGGCCAATTGGAGGAGGTTCTGGCGGAAGTAGTCGGCGTACTGCCAGCGGGAGAAAAGGCGCTCGCCGTTGGCAATGGGCACGGAGACATACTTTGTGATGTACTCCACTGTCTGGGTGGTGGGGGTATTGGGTTCCTCAAAGGCAAGGATATGGTACTTCTCGGCTAGCCTGCCCAGCTGGACGGCACCCAGCGCGTCGGGATAGGAGTGGTTTTCCATGATGATATCCACCTCATCCCCCGCGGCCTCCCGGGCGGCCTTCATCCGCGCTTCCACCATCTTGAGCTGCCTGGGGGTGAGGAACCCGGTGGTATCCAGGAAGCTCAGAGGCTTGCCCTCCTCGTCCCGGTCGAAGAAGTCGATTTTGACGGCGTCGAATCCCTCCTCCACGGCCAGCATCACGTTGTGGGCGTAGTCCTTGGGGGTGACGGCCCACAGATGCTCTGAGATCCCCACCTGCCCCCAGCCGAACTGGAGCTGACTTGCATAGGTGCGCAGCTTTTCCCGGACTTTACCGCCCAGGAGCTGATAAACAGGCACGCTAAAATGCTTGCCCTTAATATCCCACAGGGCCACGTCGATGGCTGCAATGCCGGAGAAAACCACAGGACCACCGTTTTGGCCCCAGAAGGTCTTTTTGTGCATGATCTCCCAGATGAGCTCGGTCTGGAGCGGGTCCATTCCAATGATGAGCTCGGCTAAGTCGCAAACCATGCCGAACGCGGCGCTACCACCCACACCGTAGGCCATGCCCGCCTCGCCGTCACCGCAAAGCCCCGCGTCGGTATGGATGCGGCAGCCAATGGGGCTATTTTGCCTGCTGTTGGCAGTGGGCAGGCGGAACACCTCAACCTTTGTGATCTTCAATCCAATTCCTCCGTTCGACATTTTTTATTTATTCGTTGTTCGGTTGTTCGATATGTTGTTATTATAGAAACGCAGCAAGGCAAAGTCAATCATTTTTATGATTTTCGTTAGTTATTGAAATTTTATTGTTCCATTTTTGTGCATTATAACTTTAAAAGCCCCGGGCCTCAGATAAAGCTTGGGATTTACGGAATGTTAAGCAAGGAGCAGCACCCCAACACAGGCAAGATAAATTCCGTTTCCGAGTGCTGCTCCTGGAAAATCCCACAGCCAGGACCAGAAAACTCCCCCAACGAAGGGGTTGTAAATCTTCTCGAAATTCCTTATAATATATAATAATTTGGGCAAATGCCAAAAGAGAGAGGGAATTCCATTGAAACCGACCAAAATCGCGCGTCTCTTCGCCGACCAGGAAACCTTCGGCGGTCAGACGGTACAGGTGAGCGGCTGGGTGCGTACCATCCGCGACATGAAGACCTTTGGGTTTATCGAGCTCAACGATGGCTCCTGCTTTAAAAATCTTCAGGTGGTTATGGACACCAGCGTCTTGGCCAACTTTAAGGAGATTGCCGCTCAGAACGTGGGCGCGTCCTTGTCGGTCACCGGAACGGTGGTGCTGACCCCGGAGGCCAAGCAGCCCATGGAGCTCAAGGCCGAGACGATTATAGTGGAGGGCCCCTCCACCCCTGACTATCCCCTGCAGAAAAAGCGCCACAGTGTGGAATTCCTGCGCACCGCCGCTCACCTGCGGCCCCGCACGAACCTGTTCTCCGCCGCCTTCCGGGTGAGGAGCGTCGCGGCCCATGCCATCCATACCTTCTTCCAGGACCGGGGCTTCGTATACGTCCACACCCCCATCATCACCGCCAGCGACGCCGAGGGCGCGGGCGAGATGTTCAAGGTCACCACCCTGGATCTGAAGAACATCCCCAAAAACGCCGACGGCTCGGTGGACTTCAGCCAGGACTTCTTCGGCAAGAGCGCAAACCTTACTGTGTCCGGCCAGCTCAACGCCGAAAACTTTGCCATGGCCTTCGGGGACGTGTACACCTTCGGCCCCACCTTCCGGGCCGAGAAGAGCAACACCACCCGGCATGCCGCGGAGTTCTGGATGATCGAGCCGGAGATGGCCTTCTGCGACTTAAACGGCGACATGGACATTGCCGAGGCCATGATCAAGGCCATTATCAACACCGTTCTGGAGAAGTGCCCCGACGAGATGGCCTTCTTCAACTCCTTTGTGGATAAGGAGCTGCTGGAGCGGCTTCATCACGTGGCTGACTCCGATTTCGGCCGGGTGAGCTACACCGAGGCGGTGGATATCCTCAAAAAGAACAACGACGCCTTCGACTACAAAGTGGAGTGGGGCGTGGATCTTCAGACCGAGCATGAGCGGTATCTCACCGAGCAGGTCTTTAAAAAGCCGGTCTTCGTCACCGACTACCCCAAGGACATCAAGGCCTTCTACATGCGGCTCAACGATGACGGGAAAACCGTCGCCGCCGCAGACTGCCTGGTGCCCGGCATAGGGGAGATCATCGGTGGAAGTCAGCGCGAGGAGCGGCTCGACCTGCTGGAGGCGCGCATCAAGGAGCTGGGCATGCACCCGGAGGACTACTGGTGGTACCTCGACTTGCGGCGCTATGGCGGCTGTAAGCACGCGGGTTTCGGCCTGGGTTTCGAGCGCATGGTGATGTACCTTACCGGCATCGGCAACATCAGGGACGTTCTGCCGCACCCGCGTACCGTCGGAAACGCGGATTTCTAAGTTTAAAAGAAAGAAAAAAAAGGACCGGATGGCAGATGCCATCCGGTCCTTTTTCCTTGTTTTATGGGAGCTCTACGCCGAATTGGTCCATCACGTCCCGCAGTCCGTCCTCGATCTCCTGGCGCGAAAAGCTGCCTGCGGCCAGTTCCTGGTCGGAGAGATGGTTTAGGCGGGCATAGAAGTCGTTGGCCACGTCCAGAAAGGCGGGGCAAGGTTCCTCGGCCTCGTCTATGGCCTCGAAGAGGAGATTCTCCGCGTCCCCGTATTGGCCCTGTCCGGTGAGGGTAAGGAGGGAGGTGTAGAGTGCGTCCGCATCGGTACGTCCGTCGTCTCCCGGTCGGTAGTCAGGGATATCCTTCTGGAATACAAGTTTGGCGATGGTGAGGGTCAGAGTCTCGATCTGTCGCATGATCCAGTCCTGGGTGAGCATGGGTCAGCCTCCCTTTCAGTCCCATGAACGGGACGCTTATATAGCACTAGTTCAAAAAGAGCTCCGTAGGTGCATTGTCTTTTTCGCCGGGGGTATTTTAAACGAGCAACAGAGCACATTCCCGGAAACCCGCCCCGGGCGCGTAGGAGGAAACAGAAAAAGGCATGGCCGCCCCAAGGCGGGACAGCCATGCTTTTTGGTGGAGGAGGGTGGATTCGAACCACCGAAGCTCACGCAACAGATTTACAGTCTGCCCCCTTTGGCCACTCGGGAACTCCTCCATATGAAATTGGAGCTGGTGGACGGATTCGAACCCCCGACCTGCTGATTACAAATCAGCTGCTCTACCAACTGAGCTACACCAGCGAATCAGCTCGTCCACAGCAAGGGTTATTTTATCAGAACTGATGTGGGTTGTCAATACATATTTTCGACAGAGGGTAAGAAAAGCGGCTTGGGTACATACCGGCCCCGTGGGGATTCCCCGGCAGGCCCCTCTACGGCAGGGTGGGGCAGGCCCTCACCCTACCGCGAATTGACGGGGGACAGAATAGACGCGGCACGGGTGCGCCGTCCAACGGGCCGCCCTCAGGCCCAGGAGAAGCGATCCTTCCCGGCGGCCAGCTCAAAGTGAAGCTTGGCAATGCCTAAATCCACCTTGGAGTTGGGACCACCGGTGGACTTGGCGGACACCTTATTCCCTTTTGAGAGAGTGAACAGGAACTTCTGCTGGTTGATGGCGGTGGGAGCCAGGAGGGCAGCGTCCATACCCCGGCGGAACCAGGCGGGCGTTTCGCCGTCGGCTCTGTACAGCTCGGCCAGGGGCCTGCTCTTATGGGGGACGCCCTGGGTCTCGCCATAGCCAAGAGCGATCACGCAGACCATTTTCTCCCCTTTTTCAATGGTATAGCGGCTCTTACTCTTGCTGAAGGTCAGTGCTACCCAGCAGGTGTTGAGACCCAGACTCTGGGCCTCGAGGACGAGGCGTTCCCCGTAGTAGCCCGCCTTTTCCTCCAGCTCGGAGTCCTTGGGGCCCACGAGGGCAAGGTAGTTTTTCACGTTGTGAAATTTTCCGTAGTGCGCCATCAGGCCGCCGAACGCCTCCGGCTCTTCGGTGGAAAGCTGGATGTGGAGGCCGCTCTCCTGGTTGCAGCGTTCGATCTCCGCCCAGAGGGCGGCGAGGGTGGCGGGGTCGATGGGCTTGTCGAGGTAGGCACGCACAGAGTGGCGCATTTCGATTGCTTGCAGCAGGTCCATAGCACGGTCCTCCTTCTGTTCTTTGGGCCATTATAGCACAAAGAACAGGGCACGGCACCATTGAAAAAGAAAATCGAGACGAAGGGAGGCAATAAGCAAAAAACATGCCAATTCGACAGTGCGGATTGAAATGAGGGGCAGGGGTGTGATATACTATTTTTCGCTTAATATAAGGAGGGATAGCGTTGGAGCTGAATATGAACCTGCGGCAGGCTCAGACCCAGACCCTGTCCCCCCAGATGCTCCAGTCGATGGAGATCCTCCAGATGGGCTCCCAGGAGCTGTTGGAGTATATTGAGGAGACGGTACAGGAAAACCCGGTGCTGGAGATGGACGAGCGCTCCGGGAGCCGGGACAGCTTTGAGCTGACGCGCCGCAAGCTGGAGTGGCTGGAATCCACCGACGTGCAGAACCGCAGCTACTACCAGCAGGACAGCGACGAGGACACCGACCCGCTGGCGAACTACGGCGGCGTGGACGACAATGACGGGGACCTCTACCGCTACGTCTTCTCCCAGCTCCACACGCTTGAGCTGGACGGGTTTTTGATGGCGGCGGCCGACTTTGTGGTGGAGAGCCTGGACCAGAACGGTTGGTTGGACGAGGGCGACGCCACCTTGGCGGAGGCCCATGGATGCGATAAGGCGCTGATGGCCCAGGCCGTAGAGGTCGTGCAGGGCTTAGAGCCCGCGGGAGTGGCGGCGCGGAATCTACAGGAATGTCTCAAACTCCAGCTCGCACGCCGCGGGGAGGAGGACGGCCTGGCCTGGGAAATCGTTGAGAATTATCTGGACGCGCTGGCGAAAAACCGCCTGAACCTCATCGCCAAGGACTTGAAGGCCGACATAGACGAGGTGCTGGAGGCAAAGGACCTGATCCGCAGTCTCAACCCCAGGCCCGCCACCGGTTTCTCGGCACGGGAGCACTTGACCTACATCAACCCCGATATCATTGTAGTGAGCTTTCCCGATCACTTCGAGCTGCTGACCAACGACTATTTCTTCCCCTCCCTGCACATGAATTCCTACTATCAGGGGCTTCTGAAGGAGAGCGATGACGCGGAGGTAAGGGAGTATCTCTCAGGGAAACTCAACCAGGCCAAGTGGGTGGTTCGGAGCATCGAACAGCGGCGGAGCACCCTCATGGACTGCGCCTCGTGTATCCTTAGACGGCAGGAGCCCTTCTTCCGCCGGGGGGCGGGACACTTGGCCCCTATGAGCTTATCCGACATCGCCGGGGAGCTGGGGGTACACGAGTCTACCGTCAGCCGGGCAGTGAAGGATAAATATATGCAGTGCAGCATGGGGGTATACCCCCTGAGCTATTTTTTCTCCCGCAGCCTGGGTGTGCCCGCCCCGGCGGGCGGGCACGGAAACGCCGCCTCACCCGACTTTGCCAAGGCGCTCTTAAAGCGGCTGGTGGCCGAGGAGGACAAGCGCAAGCCCCTTTCCGACCAAAAGCTGTGCGAACAGATGGAGCGTGAGGGCTGTGCAATTGCCCGACGGACGGTGGCAAAATATCGGGACGAGCTGAACATTCCCGGCACAACCGGTCGGAAAACTTATGAATGAGGTAAGATAATGAAGTATAAGGGCATATTTTTTGATTTTGACTACACGCTGGGGGACGCGACCGACGCCATTTTAGCTGGGTTTGCCCACGGCATGACCGCGCTGGGATACCCCGTCCCTGAGCGGGAGGCGGCGCGCCGGACGGTGGGTCTGGTGCTGGAGGACGCGTACACCAGCCTCTCTGGGGACAGCTCGGAGGAGGGGCGGGGCCGGTTTCGAACCCTCTTCTCCGAGGTGGCCCGGCCCATGCAGGCTCAGGGTGTGCCTCTATGCGAGGGGGCGGCGGAGCTGATCCGTGCCCTTAGGGCGGCAGGGGTATCCACCGCAGTGGTGAGCACCAAGCACACCCCCACACTGGTTGGCATTTTGGCCGGGCACGGGCTGGAGGGGGAATTCTCCTCCATCTTGGGGGGCGACGTGGTCCAGCATCCCAAGCCCGACCCGGAAGGTATCATGACCGCCATGGCCCGGCAGGGCCTGGCTCCCGAAGACGTTCTCTACTGCGGGGACACCATCATCGACGCGGAGACCGCGGCACGGGCGGGGGTGGACTTCTGTGCCGTCCTCAACGGCACCACGCCGGGGGAGGCGTTTGAGGCCTACCCCCACGTGCACATTGCGCCGAACCTGGTGGAGCTGAAAGGTTGGCTGGGTATATAGCGGCAGGAACGGCGGGCGACCACAAGTGTCGCCCTTACACAACTAACCATAAAGAAAAAAGAGGTACGCCCTCCGGCGTACCTCTTTTTTCTTTATTTTACGTAGTCGGCGGCGGACTGGCCGGAGATACGACCGAAGACGATAAAGTCGGCCACGGCGTTGCCGCCGAGGCGGTTGGCCCCATGGATGCCGCCGGTGACCTCTCCCGCGGCAAAGAGGCCGGGGATGGCGGTGCCATCGGCCTTAAGGACCTGGGCAGAGGTGTCGATCTTCAGGCCGCCCATCGTGTGGTGCACGCCGGGGGCGATCTTGATAGCGTAAAAGGGAGCGGTATCCAGGGGGTTAGCAAAGCTGGTGCGGCCAAACGCATCGTCCTTTTTAGCGGCGACGGAGGCGTTCCACGTCTCCATAGTAGAAACGAGGGCATCGACGGGAACCTCCATGACCGCGGCAAGGGTCTCATAGGTGTCACCCTGGACGGTGTAGCCCGCCTTAATATACCCGGCGATGACGCTGGAGGCATCCACCATCGCCTGGTCCACAATCAGCCAGGCGTAGCCGCCGGTCTGAGTCAGCTCGGCGGCGGAAACCGCGTCACGGGTACCCACCTCGTCGGTAAACCGCAGGCCCTCGGCGTTAACGAGGATGGCCCCGTCGCCACGGAGGCCCTCGGTGATGAGGGCGGAGGTCTTCTGCTCCACGGTGGGGTGTATCTGGATCTGGTTCATGTCCACAGTGGCGGCTCCGACAGCCTCAGCCATCTTGATGCCGTCGCCGGTGATGCCGGGGGCGTTGGTGGTGACGAACCCCTTCAGGTTGGGGTTAAGCTCGGCCACCATATCGAGATTGGCGCCGAAACCGCCGGAGGCGATGACGACAGCTTTGGCGTTTACCGTGTACCCCTCGGCCTTGACGCCTACGGCCGTGCCGCTGGCATCAGTGAGGATCTCGGTGACGGGGGCGTCATAGATGATCTGGACCTGATTGTCTACGGCAGCCTGCTCCAGGATGGGTACCAGGTAGGAACCCACGGAGACCACCTTGCCCTCGGCATTCAGGGGCCGGTGGATGCGCTTGACCGACGCGCCGCCGAAGGAACCCACACTGGTAAGGTCGGCCCCCACGGTCTTGAGCCACTCGATGGCGGGTGCGGAGCCGTCGGCCAGGGCCTTCACCAGATCGTTGTCGTTGATGTCCTTGCCGCCGATCAGGGTATCCAGCATAAAGAGCTCCACACTGTCGAAGTAGCCGATGGGATTGGCCTTATAGTCGTCGTACTGCTGCTGGACGGCAGCAGCCAGGTCGGCCAGATCCGGGTAAGCGGCCGCGGCCTCCAGGGTCTTTTCCACGCTGGCGGACTCGTTAAACTCGTTGGCATCCTGCTCAGGGGTCTTGGCGGCATTCATGCCGCCGGTGGAGCGGACGCTGTTGCCACCCGCCATGCTCATCTTCTCCAGGATAATGACGCTCTTGCCCGCCTGGGCGGCTGTGATGGCGGCGGTAAGGCCCGCGCCGCCCGCGCCCACGATGACTACGTCACATTCCAGGGTCTGGTCTCCGGCAGTCTCATCGGCCCCGCCGACGACGGGGGTGAGGGTGGCCACATCAACACCGGCCTTCTCAAGAGCGGCGGTGACAGCGGCAATGAAGGCAGTGCTGGTAACAGTAGCCCCAGCCACGCCGTCAATGGCGACGCTCTGGCTGTCCACCACGGACTGGGGCAGCTTGTCCCCGGCCAGAGCCGCCGCGCCGATCCCCTCGGTCTCGCTCTGCTCAAGGATCTCTACCTTTTCAATCTTGTCGACCGATAGGGTCACTGCCACCTTGACGGTACCGTGGAACCCCTCTGCCGCCCCCTCATAGGTGCCAGGTGTGAATTTGCCCGCCGCGGGGGTATTGCCGCCAGGGCCGCCGGAGCAGGCGGCTAGGGTAAACATCATAACCATTGCAAGGAACAGCGCGCTGAATCTCTTCATCATTGGTCTTCTTCTCCTTTTCCATCGCTATTTTCGAATATTTGGATCATTTCCGCCACAAATATTCTACTTATTTATATCATATGGCAGCAGGTATGGCAATGTAAAACGTTAAATTCTTAACAATTTCATGACATCTGTATAAATCCCACCATGCCGGGGTAAGAAAGTGAAAAAATTCACAACTGCCATCAATTAACCGGAAGACTTTACGCATACTTTACATTGACCTGTGAGACAACTTTACATTGGGTAGGTATACTAAACATGTAAACGATGAAATGAATGGATTGGAGCATGAAATAATGAAAAAGAAAAGTTTGATTACCCTTGGCCTATCGGCCGTACTCTCCGCCGCGCTGCTGGCCGGCTGCGGCGCCCCCTCCGGCGGCGGCTCGTCCGTCTCCCCCAGCACCTCTCCCAGCTCCAGCGCCTCCCCTTCCAGCTCTGTTTCCCCCAGCACCTCCACTCTTTCCGGTGTAGTGAACCTGGACGGATCCACCTCCATGGAAAAGGTGATGGGTGCGCTGGCTGAGGCCTTTATGGAGGGCAACGGCGGCATCACCGTAAACTACAGCGGCACCGGCTCCTCCGCGGGTATCACCGCCGCCAAGGACGGCACCGCCGACATCGGCCTCTCCAGCCGCAAGCTGAAGACCGAGGAGGAGGCTGAGGGCCTCGTGGGCACCACGGTTGCCCTGGACGGCATCGCCATCATCGTAAACCCCTCTAACGCTGTGAGCGACCTGACCCTGGAGCAGATCACCAAGCTGGCCAAGGGTGAGATCACCAACTGGAAAGACGTGGGCGGGGCCGACGCCCAGGTGGTTATGATTGGCCGCGAGGCCGGATCCGGCACCCGGGACGGCTTTGAGAGCATCACCGGCACCAAGGACGCCGCCAAGTATCAGAACGAGCTGACCTCCACCGGCGACGTGATCGCCAACGTGGCCTCTAACCCCAACGCCATCGGGTACGCCTCTCTCGCCTCGGTTGACAACACGGTGAAAGCCCTCAGCGTAAGCGGAGTCGTCCCCAGCGAGGACACGGTGCTCGACGGCAGCTACACCGTACAGCGTGACTTCGTGATGGTCACCAAGAAGGACGCCACCCTCTCTCCTGCCGCCCAGGCCTTCTTCGACTTCGCCATGAGCGAGGAGGCTCACGCCATCATCCAGGCCGCCGGCGCTGTGCCCCTGTCCAAGTAAGAGAAAAAACGTTCTCCCGAAAACTCTCTCTGGCCCTTCGCGGGACGGGGGGAGCTTTTGGGCATCAGTGCGTGACGTGAAAGGTGTGACATCCCGCCATGAATGAAATGGTTACCGCCCCGGTCAAGAAGAAAGGGGCGTTTCAGGCCCTGGAGGCCTTTATGAACGGCCTCTTTCTGATCTGCGGACTCATCGCCGTGGGGCTTGTACTCTTCATCAGCATCTACCTTATCCTGTCCGGTCTGCCAGCCATCCGGGAGATCGGGCTGGTGGACTTTCTCTTCGGATCCACCTGGGCCTCTACTGCCGCTGAGCCCCGGTTCGGCATCCTCCCCTTCATCCTCACCTCGGTGTACGGCACGGCGGGGGCCATTGTTATCGGCGTACCGGTGGGACTGCTCACCGCCATCTTCCTCGCTAAGGTCGCTCCCCGCAAGGTAGCGGCTGTGGTCCGCCCGGCGGTGGACCTGCTGGCTGGCATCCCGTCGGTGGTATACGGCCTGGTGGGTATGATTGTCCTGGTACCCGTGGTGCGGGAGCTCTTCCACCTGCCCGATGGGGCGAGTCTCTTCTCCGCTATGATTGTGCTGGCGGTCATGATTCTGCCCAGCATCATCAGCGTATCGGAGACCGCGCTCAAGGCTGTCCCTAAAGAGTATGAGGAGGCGAGCCTCGCTCTGGGGGCCACACACATCGAGACCGTCTTCCGGGTCAGCGTCCCGGCTGCGTCCAGCGGCATTGCCGCATCGGTGGTCTTGGGCATCGGGCGGGCTATCGGTGAGGCCATGGCTGTCATGATGGTGGCCGGTAACGTGGCCAATATGCCCTCCCTTTTTTCGAGCGTCCGTTTCCTCACCACCGCTGTGGCGAGTGAGATGAGCTACGCCGGGGTGGGCAGTTTGCAGCAGCAGGCTCTCTTCTCTATCGCTCTGGTGCTGTTTGTGTTCATCATGCTTATCAACGTGGTTTTGAACCGGTTGCTAAAGAAGGGGAAGGGGTGATATACTTATGGAAATGAAACCACTTTCCGGCAGGAGGCGGGCTTATGACGCGGTGCTCAAGTTCCTTCTCTACTTCTCCGCTGCACTCACCTGCGCGCTGCTGATTTTTTTGATCGGTTACATCTTCTACCGAGGGCTGCCACACGTTAGCTGGGAGCTTCTCTCCACCAAGCCGAGCTATTTGAAGGATAGCATCGGCATCCTGCCCAACATCGTCAACACCGTGTTTCTGGTAGCGGTGACCCTGGTGGTGGTCCTCCCCCTAGGCGTGGGGGCGGCTATCTACCTCACCGAGTATTCCAGGAACCGCCGGGTGGTAGAGGCCATCGAATTTGCCACTGAGACGCTGACAGGCATCCCCTCCATCATCTACGGACTGGTGGGTATGCTGTTTTTCTGCCAGTTCCTGGGTCTTGGCAAGAGCCTGCTTGCAGGGGCGCTGACCTTAGTCATTATGACCCTGCCCACCATCATCCGCACCACCCAGGAGAGCTTAAAGACCGTCCCCCAGAGCTACCGGGAGGGGGCACTTGCCCTGGGAGCGGGGAAATGGCACATGATCCGCACCATTGTCCTCCCCTCCTCGGTGGACGGCATCATCACCGGCTGCATTCTGTCCATCGGGCGTATCGTGGGCGAGTCGGCGGCCCTTCTCTTCACGGCCGGAATGGGTATGACGCTCAACCAGTTCTTCACTGCGGACGGTTTTCTTCACTCCTCGGGTGCGTCCCTCACCGTGGCCCTCTACGTGTACGCCAAGGAGCGGGCCGAGTTCGACGTGGCCTTCGGTATCGCCGCCATTTTGATGGTACTCACGCTGGTCATCAACCTCGCCGCCAAGCTGGTGGGTAAAAAATTAAAGAAATAGGAGCATGCTCGATGGACGATAAAACCATCCTCTCCACCCGCAGCCTGGACCTCTTCTATGGGGAAAACCAGGCCCTGCGGCATGTGGACATGGACATCCCGGAGCGGCAGGTAACAGCCCTGATTGGCCCCTCCGGCTGTGGGAAGTCTACTTTTCTCAAAACCCTAGACCGCATGAACGACCTGATCCCCAGCGTGAAGATCACCGGCACGGTGAAGTACCGGGAGACCGACATCTACGCCCCCGACGTGGACGTGACTTGGCTCAGGAAACAGATTGGCATGGTCTTCCAGAAGCCCAACCCCTTCCCCATGAGCATTTACGATAACATTGCCTATGGACCCCGGACCCACGGCGTGAAGAACAAGGGCCAGCTGGACGACATCGTGGAAAAATCCCTCAAGGGGGCAGCCATCTGGGACGAGGTGAAGGACAGGCTGAAGAAGTCCGCCCTCTCCCTCTCCGGTGGACAGCAGCAGCGGGTGTGCATCGCCCGTGCCCTGGCGGTGGAGCCTGATGTACTCCTCATGGACGAGGCCACCTCTGCTCTGGACCCCATTTCCACCTCCAAAATCGAGGACCTGATTTCGGATCTGAAACAGGATTACACCATCGTCATCGTTACCCATAACATGCAGCAGGCCACGCGGATCAGCGACAAGTGCGCATTCTTTTTGCTTGGGGAGCTCATTGAGTTCGGGGACACGACCCAGATTTTCAGCGTCCCGCGGGACAGGCGGACGGAGGACTATATCACGGGGCGGTTTGGTTAGACTTTCGGCTTCTGTAGGGACATGGCAAGCCATGTCCGCGGTTCCCCCGCAGGGGCGCGCCCAGGCGGCAAGCACACCACATAGGGTGGGGCTTGCCCCCCCCGCCCATTCCCGCCACATCTATAATTATTTAAGGAGGCACCCTCTATGCGCAAGACCTTTGACGCGGAATTACAGGAATTGAACGCCGAGATGATCGACATGGCCGCGGCGGCGGAGGACGTGATCGACGTGGTAACCGCGTCCCTCTCCTCCGGGGACGGCGCGTCTGCCCAGACCGCCATCGACATGACCCGCAGCATGGACCAGATGGAGCGGGACATTGAGAACCGCTGCCTCCGGCTCCTTCTCCAGCAGCAGCCCGTGGCTCGGGACCTGCGCACCATCTCGGCTGCGCTGAAAATGGTGACCGACCTCCAGCGCATCGGCGACCAGTGCGCCAACATTGCGGAGATCTCGCGCCTCCTCAAGCAGCAGGAGAATAACGCCACGTTCCAGGACATCCGCACCATGGCCCAGAAGGCGGGCTATATGGTGAAACGGGCCATCTTCTCCTACGCGAACCGCGATACCGAGGCGGCAAATGCCGTGGTGGCCCTGGACGACGAGGTGGACGCCATGTTCCAGAAAATCAAGCACGAGCTGGTGGAGCTTATTGTCCAGAGCCGGGACGAGGCCGACCAGGCCATCGACCTCATTATCATCACCAAGTACCTGGAGCGCATCGCGGACCACGCGGTGAACATCGCTCAGTGGGCGGTCTACTGCGTCACTGGGGAGCTGATGGCCAAAGCGTAAGAACGTAAGAGCGGATACGGTAAGCCGCACCCGCATGGACAGGAGGGATTTTCCATGCCCCAGACGATTTTAGTGGTGGAGGACGACGAGAGCATCCGTGAAATGCTGCGGTACTACTTCCGGTCCGTGGGGTACACGGTGCGCAGCTACGACTCGGGTGAGGCCATGTTCGCCGGAGAGGTGGAGCAGCCCTGCCCCACCCTGTGCATTCTCGACATCATGCTGCCCGGCATGGACGGGCTGGAGATTCTGCGTCGGCTGCGCTCCGACCGGGTGCGCAGCCGCGTGCCTGTCATCCTCCTCACCGCCCGCACCGCCGAGATGGACCGGGTGTCCGGGCTGGAGACCGGGGCGGATGACTATGTCGTCAAACCCTTCGGCATCATGGAGCTCCAGGCCAGAGTGAAGGCCGTCCTCCGCCGGGCCCTGCGGGATGGGGAGGACACCCTCCTCCGCCTGGGAAACCTGGAGATCGACCCGGCGGCGAGGGTGGTGCGAAAGAGCGGCGAGCCGGTAGAACTCACTTTCAAGGAGTTTGAGCTCTTACGCCTGCTGGCCTCCCACCGAGGGGTGGTGCTGACCCGGGATGAGATTTTACAGGCCGTCTGGGATTACGATTATACCGGGGAGACCCGGACGGTAGACATGCACGTAAAGACCCTGCGCCAAAAGCTGGGGGAGGAGTGCATCTCCACGGTACGGGGCGTGGGCTACAAGATGGAGTAGGTGAGAGAAGATGAAGAAACGGCTGATCAGAGCCATTTTACTGACCGTAACGGCGGCTCTGCTGGTTTCAGGCGCGATCAGTATATGGGTCTTCTACAGGCAGGAGCTGGGCGACGCGCGGCAGGCCCTGCGGGAGACTCTGACCCTCATGGACGCCCAGGGCGCGGCCACCGACCCGGAGGGGCTGGCCGAGCAATTCGCCCAGGCCGCCCCCGACAAGCGCCTTACCATCATCGATTCCGACGGCACCGTCCTGGCCGACACGGCCAGCGACGCCGCCGCCATGGAGAACCACCTGGACCGTGCCGAGATCCGGCAGGCCGCCGCCACCGGCTGGGGGGAGGACACCCGCCCCTCGGAAACGGTGAACGTGCAGATGCTCTACGTAGCAAAGCGCTTTTCCGATGGGATGATCGGCCGGGCGGCCACTCCTCTCTCTTCCATTGGGGCGCTGGTGCGGGGGAGCCTGGGTGGCTTTGTCATCGCCGCACTGGTAGCCCTGGTGCTGACGCTCCTCATGGTGGGGCGGCTGGCACGGATGGTGCTCAAGCCTCTGACCATCGTCAGCGACGCACTTCAGGGCGTGCCCGACGGAGCTCAGGACCGGGCCGCCTTCTCCCGGTACGACCACGACGACGAGGTGCGGCCCCTGCTGCGGTCCATTGATAAGCTGATGGAGCAATTGGAGATCTATATTGACGGTCTGCGGGCCGAGCGGGACAAGGTGAACCTGATTTTAGACTGCATGGACGAGGGGCTTATTCTCTTAGACCAGGGAGGCAAGGTGCTGGCCATCAACGGCGCGGCGCGGCGGCTTTTCGGCGTAGGGGCGGGCACCGACGCCGGCAGTATCTCCCTTCTCACCCGGTCCCGCCGCCTGCGAGAGGCCCTGGGCAGGGTACGTGAGGCGCAGTCCCCCGTGGTGCTGGATATGGAGGACCCCGCATTTGGCGCCCGGAGCCTGCGTTTCTTCCTCTCCCCCGTCACGGGCCGCCGGTTCGAGGGAGAGGCCGTTGGCTGCTCCATCCTTATCTCAGATGTGACTGAGCTCAAGCGGGCCGAGGGCATCCGAAGTGAGTTTACCGCAAACGTCTCCCATGAACTTAAGACCCCCCTCACCAGCATAAAGGGCTTTACCGACATGCTCTCCTCCGGCATGGTGCAGGGGGCGGAGGACCAAAAGCGGTTCCTCACAATGATCGGCGTAGAGGTGGATCGGCTTATCGACCTCATCAACGACATTTTGAAAATTTCCGAGCTGGAATCGGTCGCCATCCCTCAGAGCGGCGAGGAAAGCGACGCGTTGGAGGCCGCCAGGGCCGCCGAGGCCCTGCTCCTTCCGGCGGCGGGGGAGGCGGGGGTAAGCCTCAGTGTAGAGGGGGAAAATGCCAAGGTTGCCGTCCCCGCGTCGCGGCTGAAGGAGCTCTTCCTCAACCTGATGGAGAACGGTGTGAAGTACAATGAACCGGGAGGCCGGGTGGACGTCTTCGTCACCGCCGAATCGAGACGAGTGGTCATCACGGTGGCCGATACCGGTATCGGCATTCCGCCTGAGGCGAAGGACCGGGTCTTCGAACGGTTCTATCGGGTAGACCGGGGCCGGGCACGAAAGAACGGGGGCACCGGGCTTGGCCTGGCCATCGTTAAGCACATCGTCCAGCTCTACGGCGGCTCCCTCGCCCTGGAGAGTAGGCTTGGCAAGGGAAGCACCTTTACCATAACCCTTCCGAAAAGGCAGGCATAAGCAGAAAAAAACTTCTGGCATCCCGCGGGATGCCAGAAGTTTTTTGTTATCCTACAAGAAAAGTCAGAGGCATTCCCTCTACTCCTCCCCCCCGGCCTGGTCCGCCAGGAAATCGGCCATAAATTGAGCGTCCTTGTCGTCCAGGGCATGGGCCCCGGCCAGCCCCTCCATGTGATGGGTAAACTCATGGACTAGAGTGGTGTAGAGCTCGTCGTCCCAGTCCTGCTCTGTCCAGTCCTCCGCCTGTGCCAACGCAGCGAAGGAGCCGTAATAGAGCTTGATATATCTGCCCAGCTGGTCGTTGCAGTATTCCCCCATGATGTAGAGCTCGTCGCGGGGGAAGTCGGGGTCGGGCATGGCCTCGGGCAGGAGGAGAACGCCGCCGTTCAGGTCCCGGAAAAAGACCGGGGGCAGCTCTTCCGCCATCTCGTCCAGCGCCTCGCCAGCTTGGTCAAAGGTCAGGAGCATGGGCAGGCCTCATTTCTTTTGCAAATTTCCCACGATACCGCAGAGGAGCCCCCCTACGGGGAAAACCACCCAGGCGGGGTGCCAGGCGTGGAAGAGAAACCCAGCTAACAAAAAGATTGCGGTGGCCAGCATCATAATACTCCCATTCAGGCGGCTCTCTGGAGAGCTTGGGTTGTTTTGCTCCACCTCTTGGGCGTACTGGCTTACGTCGTACTTGCTATGCTGGATGCCAAGGAAGACCAGCACACCCACCGCTGCGCCCAGGATGAAGAGGAAGAGGGCCACCGAGAGGGCTGTAATCCCCTCATCCCCCTCGAAGATGATGCTGAGGGCAATCAGGAGGGCCACGTCGGCCACAATGGCGGCCACGGCCACCGCAATTCCCACGCGGAACACCCGGCGGAAATCTGCGATCGCCTGGGGCGCGTAGAAATCGGGGAGGACCGGATGGGCCTTTTGAAAGTCCTCATGGGCGATACCGGCAAAAATAAAGAGAAATACTGCCGCCGCGATGCAGAGTAGAAGGGGCAGCGCGATGAGCCCGCTCTCGCCCCAGACCGCGTAAAAGGCCATCAGCGCCGCCACGCCCAGCAGCACCAGAAACACTCCGCCCGCAATCATCCGGGCGAAGCGGTCCATGTGGCTGTCGTAGGCTACGAAGAGGGCGTACCGCTCCTCCTCGTCCCGGTCCTGTCTGGTCGCCCCAGGGCCGTCGTCGGCCAACTCCTCCCTCATGAGCTGGTCCAGGGTGCAGCCCAGCAGGTCTGCCAGGGTGATGAGAGTTGCGGCCTCCGGGAGGGTCTGGCCGCTCTCCCACTTCGAGACGGCCTGACGGCTCACATCCAGGGCCTCGGCCAGGGCCTCCTGGGTGTACTCCGCCCGGCGGCGGAGGATGGGTAGGTTATGGGAGAAGTTTGACATAAGCGAACACCGTTCCTTTCCTCTGTCTCCATCCTGCCAGAGCGCCGAGGCTTTTGCCACCAACCCAGCGGTTCAACGGGGGATTTTTTTATGCAACCTCAAGTTGCACCCCTTGATTTCCAATGGTTTGAGCTTATACAAGCCCTTTGGGCTTTTTCATAGTGAGGGAGATGCGTTTTTTCTTCTCGTCTACGCCCAGGACCCAAACGGTGACGATATCCCCTACGGAGAGGAGCTCGCTGGGATGGCGCACCCGGCGGTCCGACAGCTCGCTGATATGGACCAGCCCGTCCTGGTGAACGCCGATGTCCACGAAGACGCCGAAGTCGATGACGTTGCGCACCGTGCCGGTGAGCTCCATTCCCGCGACCAGGTCTTTCATGTCCATCACGTCGGTGCGGAGGATGGGGCGGGGCAGCTCGTCCCGGGGGTCCCGGCCGGGCTTTAGGAGCTCACCCACGATATCCCTCAGGGTGGGCAGACCCACGCCGCAGGAGGTGGCGGCCTTCTCCTCCCCGTAGCTCTTCACCCGGTCCCGCAGTTCAGAGAGCCCCCCCGCCTGCACGTCCTTAAGGGTAAAATTACATAGTTCCAGCAGTTGTTCGGCGGCGGTATAGCTCTCAGGGTGGACGCCGGTGTTGTCCAGGATGGACTTGCTCTCGCTCACCCGGAGGAATCCGGCACACTGTTCAAATGCCTTGGGCCCCAGCTTGGGCACCTTGAGGAGCTGCTTGCGACTGGTAAAGACGCCATTCTCCTCCCGGTACTTGACGATGTTTTTCGCCGTGGTGGCGTTGAGCCCGGCCACACGGGTGAGGAGGGGGGCGGAGGCGGTATTCAGATCGGCCCCCACGGAGTTGACACAGTCCTCCACCACGCCGCCCAGGGTCTCGTCCAGCCTCGCCTGGGGCATGTCATGCTGGTACTGGCCCACGCCGATGGATTTGGGGTCGATCTTTACCAGCTCGGCCAGAGGGTCCTGGAGGCGGCGCGCAATGGAGACGGCGCTTCTCAGATTTACGTCGTACTCGGGGAACTCCTCGGCGGCCAGCTTGGAGGCCGAGTAGACCGAAGCGCCGGCTTCGTTTACGATCATATAGCTCACGCCGCTGCCCACCTTGCGGATGAGCTCCACCGTCATCTGCTCGGTCTCCCGGCTGGCGGTACCGTTGCCGATGGCGATATGGGCTACGGCGTGCTTTTGGATGAGCTTTGTGAGGGCGGCAATGGCCTCCTGCTTTTTGTTCTCGGAGAAGGTGGGGTAGACCACAGTGGTGTCCAACACCTTGCCGGTTCCGTCAACCACAGCCACTTTACAGCCGTTGCGGTACCCTGGGTCCAGGCCCATAGTGACAAACCCCTTCACCGGGGGCTGCATGAGCAAAGGCTTAAGGTTAAGTCCAAAGTTGCGAATGGCCCCTTCGTTCGCCTCGTCGGTGAGCATATTTCGGATCTCCCGCTCCACGCTGGGGGCGATGAGGCGGTCATACGCGTCCTCCGCAGCGGTCCGGACGAACTCCATGGCCGGGGAGCCGGGACGGAGGACGGCCCGGCGGATCGCAATCAGGGCGGTCTCCCGGTCCATCTCCACCCCCACCTTTAAAATCTCCTCCCGCTCGCCTCTGTTGACGGCCAGAACCTGATGGCCCTGGGCGCGGCTGACGGGGGTCTTGAAGTCGTAATAGAGGCGGTAGACGCTGTCCTCCGGTTCCTTGGCGGCGGCGGAGGAGATCAGATTTGCCCGGCTTCGCCAGAGCGCCCGGAGATTCTTGCGGATGTCGGCGTCGTCCGAGATGTTCTCAGCAATAATATCGCTGGCCCCGGCCAGGGCGTCCTCCGCTGTTTCCACGCCCTTCTCGCTGTCCACGTAGTCGGCGGCGGCAACAATGGGTTCGGGGCAGTCCCGCCCCTGTGCGAAGAGGAGGTCGGCCAGGGGCTCCAAGCCTTTCTCCTTGGCGATGGTGGCACGGGTGCGGCGCTTTTGCTTATAGGGGCGGTAGAGGTCCTCAACCTCGGCCAGAGTTGCAGCGGCGTCAATGGCGGCGGAGAGCTCCTCGGTCAGCTTGCCCTGGCCCTCGATGGAGTTTTTGACTTCCTCCCGGCGTTTTTGGAGGTTGCGCAGATAGTTTAGGCGGTCCTCCAGGGTACGCAGGGCGGTGTCGTCCATGGTACCGTGGGCTTCCTTGCGGTACCGGGCGATAAAGGGGATGGTGTTGCCCTCGTCGATGAGGTCCACCACGTTCTGTATATGCTCTTCCTTGCGGCCCAGTTCACGGGCCAGGATCTGTACGATGGTTTCCATTTGCCTGCTCCTTCGCGGTTGAATGATAGGAATATTTTACGTCAAATAAATCGAGAAGTCCAGAATAGAATCAGTCCTGTTCCGCACAAAAGAAATATATGGGAACCACTCTGTTAAAATATTGACATCTTTGATATAATGGATACATTCAGAATCCCATCACCGCGTACTCCTGTTTCGAATCGGATCGATCATAGAAATTGAGTATAAAGGAGCGTATCGCATGATTCTGACAGAAGAACAGCAGGCCCTACTCGACGGCGAAAAAGGCGAAACCATGGCAAAGGTCATAAAGACGCTGGTAATGTACGGAGACGCCTTTGGCGCCGAAAAAATGGTTCCGATCACCAGCGAGTATGGCCATACCGTCATCAGTTTCGGCATAGGCGTCATGAAACCAGTCTATGAGCTTTATGACAAGCTCCTTTCAGACGACGCTGTCAGCAAGCAGAAATTGTCCGCGGACCCAAGGCCGCTGGACAAAAACGTACCGTCCTCCTTCCTCCAGGACGTCGTGTTCAAATTCATGTACAGCCAGCAGAAACGCTATGAGGAGCAGCTCTCTAAGTTCGGCATCATGAGTGACGACGCCTACACCTGCGCCTGCTATCTGCCTGAGGTCGGAAACATCCCCAAGCGCGGGGAGGTCCTCTCCTGGGCAGAGTCCTCCGCCGTCGTCTACGCAAACAGCGTACTCGGCGCGAGATGCAACCGCAACTCCGGCATTATTGAGCTGATGGGCTCCATGGCCGGATTTGTCCCGGAATTCGGGCTCCTGACCGACGAGGGGCGCAAGGCGGACTGGGTCGTTGAAATCCGCACGGAGAAGATGCCGGAGGCGCAGATCCTCGGCTCGGCGGTCGGTATGAAGGTGCTCGAGAAAGTCCCCTATATCAAGGGGCTCGACCGGTGGGTCGGCACGGAGCTAAATGGCAGAGCCTGCGCCTACCTAAAGGATTTCGGCGCCGCCACCGCGTCAAACGGTTCCGTGGGGTTGTATCACATTGAGCATCTGACGCCGGAGGCCGTCGACTACGGCGAAACGCTGATCCGTGAGGGTGCGGGCGTCTACATCATCGACGACGCAGAGCTTGAGCGGGTGAAGAACGGCTACCCCTGCATTTGGGAAGACCTCAGCGCCGAGCCTAAGCTCTGTTTTATGGGATGCCCCCACATGACGCTGCAGCAGCTGAAGGACTGGACGGTGCGGGTGGAAGAAGGATTGAAAGCGGCGGGAAACAAAAAAGTAAAAATACCCACCGTGTTTACCTCAGCGCCCGGGGTCATCCGAGAATTCAAGGAGACCGAGTATTCCAAACGGCTGGAGGCAACGGGAATCATCCTTAGCTACATCTGTCCCCTAATGTACATGAACAACCCCCTCTCAAAGAAAATGCCCGTCATTACCTCTTCGAACAAGCTGCGCACCTACACCAGCGCCAGATTTTATTCCGACGATGAAATCCTGACGACGATCACGAAGGGGGCGAGATAACATGGGGAAGACATTCAAGGGGCGCGTGATCGCTCCCGGCACGGCAAAAGCGGAGGCCCTTGTCTCCCACGGCGGATTCAACACCCTTGCAAGCTATCAGATGGCGCTGATGTTCGGCGACAAGCAGGTCAAATGCGGCGATCAGAATAATGGCGATCTCTATAAAAAGCCGATGCTCGGCAAGGCGCTCTGTCTTCCTGAGACCATTGGCTCCACCACCGGAGGCATGGTGCTCTACGCAGCCTGTGCGCTGGGCAAGCAGCCGGCCTGTATGCTTTTTTCCAAGCCTATCGACTCCCTCGCGGCGTCGGGCGCGATCCTTGCTGCGAACTGGACGGAGGCCCAGATGCCTGTCGTCGACAGTCTCGGCGAGGAATTCCTCACCTGCGTTCAGGACGGCATGTCCATTACCGTCGACACCGACGGCACCGTAACGGTTGAATAGAGGGAAAGGAGTACAGACATGAAACAGGAATACGAGGCATTGTTTACGCCGTGGAAGATCGGCAATGTTGAGATCAAGAACCGGATCGTCATGTGTTCCATGGGCGGGACCTCTATATTCGGGTGGATGGAGCCAAACCATTTTGACAAGGAGGCTGCGGCCTTCCTCCTTGAGCGTGCAAAGAACAACGTGGGCCTGATCTTGCCCGGCATCGCCCCCATTCGCGACACCATGGGCGGCAAATGGCTCTATCAGAATAAAGGTAAGTTTGAGCAACTGAAGGAATTTATGGACGAATTCCATAAGACTGGGGCTAAGCTGTTCATCCAGCTGACCGCCGGCATGGGGCGCTCCATGGCGGTTAACGACCTGATGGTCAAGATGATTAAAAACAAGGCGTTCGGCACTCTCGGGAAGCCGATTTTCGATATGGACTACCTCTGTGCCAGCGCCTCCGAGACCCCCAACCGCTGGGTGGACGACGTTTACTCCCGCCCCCTGACGGTGGAGGAGATCCATGAGATCGTAGAGGCTTTTGCCAAGACTGCAAAGCTCTGCATGGACGCGGGCGTGGATGGGATCGAGGTTCATGCCGTCCACGAGGGCTATCTGCTGGACCAGTTCACCATGCGGTACACGAACCAGAGGACCGACGAATACGGCGGGTCCTTTGAAAACCGGTACCGCTTTCCGGCTGAGATCGTCCGGTCCATCAAGAAGACCTGCGGCGGGAACTTCCCCGTTTCCCTGCGCTACTCCGTAGTCTCAAAGACAAAGGACTTCCGAAAGGGCGCGGTACCGGGCGAGGAGGACTATGTCGAGGTCGGGCGCGACATGGCGGAGTCCGAGCAGGCGGCAAAGTTTCTCCAAAACGCGGGATATGATATGCTCAACTGTGATAACGGCACCTATGATGCCTGGTATTGGGCCCACCCGCCCGCGTATATGCCCGAAAACTGCAACCTCTCCGACGTGATACATATCAGGGAGTTCGTCACCATCCCGGTGGTATGCGCCGGTAAGATGACCCCCTCCGCAGGGGCCGAGGCCATCCGTGAGGGCAAGCTCGACGCGATGGGCGTCGCCAGGCAGTTTTTGACGGATCCGACCTGGGTAACGAAACTGATGGAGGACCGGGAGGCCGACATCAAGCCCTGCATCCACTGCCACAACGCCTGCTTTACGATGGCGCGGTATGAGGGTACGGCAAACATCCAGGACCTTGCCGATGCGATACATATGGCACGCTGCGCCCTCAATCCGCGCACGATGCAGTCGAAGAAGTATAAGATTGAAAAGGTATCCAAGGCAAAGAACATCGCAGTCATCGGCGGGGGAATCGGCGGTATGGAGTCCGCGCTCGTCCTCGCTGAGCGGGGCCACCATGTGACCATCTACGAAAAGTCCGACTGTCTGGGCGGCATCTTTGTCCAGGCGGCCGCCCCCGTCTATAAGGAAAAGGACCGGGAGCTCATCGAATGGTACAGAAGAGAGATCCCGAAACACCCGACCATCACAGTCAGGCTCAACACAGAGGTCAGAGACCTCCAGACGATTGAGGCGGACGAAATCATCATTGCCACGGGCTCTGCGGCAAAGCGCCCACCGTTCAAGGGGCTCGAGCGCTCGATTGAGGCGGTAGAGTATCTCTCCGGCAAGGAGATAGGCGAAAACGTCATCATTGTCGGCGGCGGACTGACGGGGTGTGAGATCGCCTATGACCTGATCCTCAAGGGTAAAAAGCCGCAGATCGTCGAAATGAAGAACGACCTTGTAGCCGTTAAGGGGGTATGCCTTGCCAATTCCTCCTTCCTGCGGGAAATGCTCGCGTTTAAGAAGACGCCGGTCTTCCTGGAGACGACGCTCCTTGAAATCAAGGAGGACGGCGTGACGGTGAAGGACAAGGATGGAAAGGTTTTTGACCTGAAGGGCGACTCGGTCATCGTCTCGATTGGCTATAACCCTGCGCCTCTCACCCAGGGCTCCAGGCATATCCACCTTGTCGGCGACGCAAACGGCGTGGGTAACCTCCGCACCGTAATCTGGCGTGCGTGGGATGTCTGCATGAAGCTGTAACCGCAAAATAGAACACAAAAGCGCGCCGCAAGATTTTTGTCTTGCGGCGCACTCATCTCTTTAATTCTCTATGTTCCCGGCAAATCGGCGTCCACCATGATATTGTCGGTGCCGTGCTCTTCAAACTCCGCAATGTAGGCGTCGATGCGCTTGGCGAGCTCCTCATAGTTGGTGTCATCGATGGGCGGGTCATCCATGTCACGCCGGGCCAAGTCCTCGGCCAGGATATCGAAGAAGACGTTATTTTCATACTCCATGATGGCGTCGTGGATGCCACCGTCGGCGAAGGCCTTGGAGGGCACCACCTCGCCCCGCCAAACCTCGGCCAGCTTGCCCATGCCCACCTGCCCCGCCTTGGAGAAGAGGAGACTCTCTACCTCGTCGTAGTCGGCAAAGCGGTCGTCCCCACGGGTGGAGTTTAAGATCCAGTTGCCGATATAGGCCATGTCCAGAAGCCTGCGGTACTGCTTTTGCGTCAGCTCCAGCTGCATATACTCAACCTCCCCGCTTTCGTCGCTGATTCTTCTGCCCCCATATTATACGTTATTATGAAAAAAAGTCAAACATACCGGGGAACAAATCTATTAAAAATTTCCCTTGTGTTCTCCCCCCATTTCTAATATCATGGTAGGGTATGTAAAAAAAGCAGATTAAAAAGAGGGGGTCTTCTTCATGGATCGACGGCCCATAGGCGTGTTCGACACCGGCCTGGGCGGTCTGACCGCCGTGCGGGAGCTGACGCGTTTGCTCCCGGGCGAGGACATCGTCTACTTTGGCGACACCGGGCGGGTGCCGTACGGCAACCGCTCCCGGGACACCATCATTAAATACGCCCGACAGGACGTGGCCTTTCTGCGCACCTTCGATTTAAAGGCAATCGTCATCGCCTGCGGCACGGTCTCCACCACGGCGCTGGAGGTGCTGGAGGCAGAGAATTCCATCCCCATTTTGGGTGTGATGGGCCCGTCGGTGGCCGAGGCGGCGACGGCCACCCGGAACGGAAAAGTCGGCCTCATCGCCACTCAGGCCACCATCCGCACCCACGCCTACGAAAAGGCCCTGGCCCGACTTATGCCCAAGGCCGAGGTGACGGCCCTGGCCTGCCCCCTGCTGGTGCCTCTGGTGGAGAATGGGCGTTTCCGCCCCGGGGACCAGGTGCCCGAGCTGGTGGTGGCGGAGTATCTGGCCCCCATCAAAGCGGCGGGGGTGGACACGCTCGTGTTGGGCTGCACACACTACCCCCTGCTCACTGACATCATCCGGGCCTACATGGGGCCGGATGTCACCCTGGTAAACTCGGGCGCGGCCTGCGCCCGGCAGGTGGCCTCCCTGTTGGAGGAGAATGGGGGGGGCCGACCCGGCGTCCGCCGCTACTTCGTCAGTGACCGTGTGGACGACTTCTCCACCCTGGCCTCCGTCTTTTTGGGGGAGGACGTGCGGGGTGACGTGGAGCAGGTGGATATCACGCTCTATTGACCTTCTTATTTAGGGTTTACATTCGCCGGAGGATAGTATATAATACCCTCATTTCGTTAGGGTGTGCCTTGAGACACGCCCTGGAACATAGGGGTTTCAGCATGGATAAGAGCGTGATTATTTCTATCAAAGGCAAGCAGTCCTTCGAGGATGTGGAGGACGAGACCATCGAGCTGGTAACAGAGGGCCTTCTCGCCAAGGAGGGGGACGGGGAATATACCCTGACCTACCAGGAGAGTGAGCTCACCGGCCTTGAGGGCACACTCACAACCTTTCAGATCGAGCAGGGGCGCATCACTCTCCTGCGCATTGGAGAATACAACTCCCAGATGGTATTCGAGGAAGGGCGGCGGCATCTCTCCATGTACGAGACCCCTTACGGGGCCCTCTCCATCGGAGTGAACACCCGCAAAATGCGCTCCTCTCTGGGGGACAGCGGCGGGGATATTACCATCGACTACGCCCTAGAGATCGACCATGCTGTAGCGGGCTTAAACTTTTTCCAGATTAACGTGCGGGAGAAGAAGTCCGCTATAAAATCGTAGAGGATGATGTCCTCATCGTCCCGCGTTATACCAAAGAAAAAGGTGATCAACAATGTCCAACATGATACAAGCGGCAAAGGCGCAGGTGAGCGCCCTCACCCAGGCCGCCTATGAGAAGGCCGCCGCCGCCGGGTTCCTGCCCGGGGGCGCGGTGGTCAGCGCCACCGTGGAGATCCCCAAGGACACCAGCCACGGGGACTACGCCTCATCCTTCGCCATGGCGGGTGCCAAGGCCCTGCGCCAGGCCCCCCGCAGCATTGCACAGATCATCGTGGATCACCTGGATCTGAACGACTCCTACTTCGACAAGGTGGAGATCGCCGGACCGGGTTTCCTCAACTTCACACTGGGTGCCAAGTGGTTTGGCGATGTGCTCTCCGACATTGAGTGGGAGGGTCCGGCCTATGGCGGCAGCGACGAGGGTCTCGGCGAAAAGGTCATGGTGGAGTTCGTCTCCGCCAACCCCACGGGGCCCATGCACATGGGCAACGCCCGGGGCGGCGTGCTTGGCGACAGCCTCGCCAACGTCCTGGCGCGCGTAGGGTACTCCACCTGGAAGGAATTCTATGTCAACGACGCGGGCAACCAGATCCACAAGTTCGCTACCTCCATAAACGCCCGGTACATGCAGCTTTTGCTGGGGGAGGAGAATTTCGAATTCCCCGAGGACGGCTACCACGGCGACGACATTAAAGAGCTGGCTTTGGGTTTCCACGAAACCCACGGTGACAGCTACAAGGACAAGCCCGAGGACGAGCGGCTGGACGCCATGGCAAAGTTCGGCCTGGACCGGAACCTACCCAAGATGAAAGAGGATCTTGGCCGGTATAAGATCGTCTACGACAAGTGGTTTTTCGAATCCACGCTCCACGAGAGCGGCAGTGTGGCCGAGACCGTTGACATGCTCACCGCCAAGGGCTGGACTTACGAGAAGGATGATGCCCTGTGGCTTGACACCACCCGGCTCCTGAAAGAGAAGTTCATGCGGGAGGGGAAAACCCAAGAGCAGGTGGACAAGCTGGACCTGAAGGACGACGTGCTGCGCCGGGGCAACGGGTTTTACACTTACTTCGCCGCCGACATCGCCTACCACCGCAACAAGCTGGAGGCTCGGGGCTTTGATAAGGCCATTAACATCTGGGGTGCGGACCATCACGGGCATGTGGCCCGGCTGCAGGCCGCGCTGGATGGGTTGGGGCTGGACGGCTCGCACCGGCTGGTCATCGTGCTCATGCAGCTGGTGAATCTCATGCAGGACGGCAAGCCGGTGCGGATGAGCAAGCGCTCCGGCAAGGCCATCGCCCTGCACGATCTGCTGGACGAGATCAACGTGGACGCGGCGCGGTACTTCTTTAACTCTCGCTCGTCCACCAGTCCCCTGGACTTTGACCTTGACCTCGCCGTCCGGCAGGACAGCGAGAACCCGGTCTACTATGTGCAGTACGCCCACGCCCGCATCTGCTCTCTGATCGCCAAGATGGCGGAGGAGGGGGTGGCGGTACCCGCCGCCGAGGGCGTTGACGCGGCCCTGCTCACCGAGCCGGAGGAGCTGGCGCTCCTCAAGAACCTGGCCCGGCTCCCCGAGGAGCTGCGCCTTGCCGCCCGGGACTACGACCCAAGCCACGTAAACCGTTACCTCGTGGACCTGGCGGGGGATTTCCACCGGTTCTATAACGCATGCCGCATCCGGGAGGAGGCGCCCGCCCTGCGCTCTGCCCGGCTCAAGCTGGCGGACACGGTGCGCTCGGTCATCGCCAACTGCCTGGGGCTGCTGGGCGTCTCCGCACCCGAGAAGATGTAATATTTTTAGCAAGGCGGAGTGGTAGACCCATTCCGCCTTGCATTTTTCATTGAAACAGAGTATACTGTTCCAAATAAAACCAGTGGTAGGAGGAACGAATCAATGGACATTCCCTTACCCCAGCCCCTCCTGTTGGATGGGGCGACCGGGACGGAATTGCAAAAGCGCGGCATGCCTATGGGGGTATGCACCGAACAGTGGGTACTGGAGCACTCCGAGGCGCTGCTTGATCTACAGCGGGCCTACGTGGACGCGGGGGCGGACGCGCTGACGGCCCCCACCTTCGGGGCCAGCCCGGCAGCGTTGGGCCGTTTTGGGCTGGATGGGATGGCCACCGGGTACAACGCACGGCTGACGGCACTGAGCCGCGAGGCAGCTGAGGGCAAGGCCCTGGTGGCCGGTAACTTGGCACCCTGCGGTATGACCCTTGCCCCGGCGGGGGAGTACTCCTTTGAGGAAATAGTGGATAACTACAAGGCTCAAGTCAGGGCCATTAGGGAGACTGGGGTGGACCTCTATCTGGCGGAGACCATGATCACCCTGGCCGAGGCCAGGGCGGCCGTGCTGGCGGTGCGGGAAACCGATCCCGGCAAGCCCCTGCTGGTGAGCTTTTACTGCAACGATGAGGGGCATACCCCCGATGGCACCGACGTGCTGGCCGCTCTCATCGTTATACAGGGCATGGGGGCGGACGGTTTCGGCCTCAACTGCGCACTTCCCGAGGTTATTCGGGACCAGTTGGAGCGGCTGGCCCCCTATGCGGCCATTCCCCTACTGGCCTCCCCCGGTTTTCCGGCGCCTCTCGTGAACGAAGAGCTGGCCCGCTGGACGGAGGAGTACGCCGCCCTGGGCGTGCGGTTCTTTGGCGGCTGCTGCGCAGCGGGGCCGACCCATATCGCGGCTCTCCGGAAAAAGCTGAACGACCTCTCTCTCCCTCCTTTCGCCCCCCGGGAGCAGGACGAGGATGTGATCCCCTGCGCCAGCGGGCAGGAGGCCCGGTTCATCACCCCCGATGTGGACGTGGGAGAAACTCTGGCGTGCACCCCCGATTTGCTGGAGGACATCCTGCGGGCGGAAGATCTGCCCCAGGGTGCGGTGAAGATTGCCATCCTGGACGAGGACGACCTGGACCTCTTCGCCGCACACCAGTACGCTGTACGCAACGCGCTCTGCCTTTGGTCCGACGTGCCGGAGCTGCTGGAAAAGGCCCTGCGCCTCTACCAAGGCCGGGCCTTTTGGGACCACACCGCCGAGCTGGAGGACGAATTTCTGGAGGACATGCGGAAGAAATACGGGCTGGTTTTGCTCTGAGTACAAGAAAAAATACGCCGCCCCGGCGCGCTGGCGCCGGGGCGGTTTCCTGCCGTGCGGTTTTTCTTCTGTATAAAATGGGCAATCTCCCCAAAAATTCTGTCGTTTTTTTGGCGGGTGCATTACTCCGGAATCCGTTTTCAACCCCTTGACGCGCCGCTCAATATACGGTATTATGTAGTCAATGTTAACGAAAAACGGCACAAGATATTGTGTGTATCTTTTTGTGGTTTTGAAGCTTTTGCCCCCGTGAGGGGGCATTTTTCAGCAGATAGGCAGGAAGGGAGCAACAAATGATGACAATTGAGAGTATTCGGAAGAGGGACGGGCGGCTTGTATCCTTCGATGTGGACAAGATCGGGGAGGCCATTACCAAGGCCTTCAACGCCACCTACAAGCCCGGCCACGAAGCCACCGCCAGGAAACTGGCCGGAGAGGTCATGTCCATCCTGGAGGTGGAGGGCAACCCCCAGCCAGACGTGGAGCACGTGCAGGACCTCGTTGAGCGAGTCCTCATGGACGATGGGTACATCCAGACCGCCAAGGCCTACATCCTCTACCGGTCGGAGCGCAACCGCTCCCGGGAGATGAACACCCGGCTGATGAAGATTTATGAGGACATCACCTTCTCCGCCGCCAAGGACTCCGACATCAAGCGGGAGAACGCCAACATCGACGGGGACACCGCGATGGGCTCCATGCTCAAATTCGGGTCCGAGGGGGCCAAGCAGTTCTACGATATGTTTGTCCTCAACCCCGATCACGCCAAGGCCCACCGAGAGGGCGACATCCACATCCACGACCTGGACTTCCTCACCCTCACCACCACCTGCTGCCAGATCGACATCAAGCAGCTCTTCAAGGGTGGCTTCTCCACCGGCCACGGCACCCTGCGGGAACCTAACGATATCGCCTCTTACGCCGCTCTGTGCTGCATCGCCATCCAGTCGAACCAGAACGATCAGCATGGCGGCCAGAGCGTGGTTAACTTCGACTACGGCATGGCCGACGGTGTGGGCAAAACCTTCGTAAAGATCTACCGCCAGAACCTGGCCCGGGCTCTCATGCTTCTGGCCGGGGATGAGGACCCTGAGACCGAGTTGAAGGCCGTTATCGCCGCCATCGAAAAGGAAACCGGACTCAAGCCCACCCTAGAGGGCAGCGAGAGCTACTTTGCCGAGGAACTGCCCCGCCTCACCGGAAAGTACGGCACCGAGGAGGAGGTCAAGAAGGCCCAAGCGTTCGCCCACTACCGGGCCTGCAAAGAGACCGACCGGGCCACCTATCAGGCCATGGAGGCCCTCATTCACAACCTGAACACCATGCATTCCCGCGCCGGTGCTCAGACCCCTTTCTCCTCCATCAACTACGGGATGGACACCTCCCCCGAGGGGCGCATGGTGGTAAAAAACATGCTGCTTTCCACCGAGGCAGGCCTGGGCGGCGGGGAGACCCCCATTTTCCCCATCCAAATCTTCCGGGTGAAGGACGGCGTAAACTACAACCCCGGCGAGCCTAATTACGACCTGTTCCAGCTCGCTATCCGCTGCTCCGCCAAGCGCCTTTTCCCCAACTTTTCCTTCATGGACGCACCCTTTAACCTACAGTACTACAAGCCCGGCCGCCCTGAGACTGAGATCGCCTACATGGGCTGCCGCACCCGGGTCATCGCCAACACCTATGACCCCACCCGAGAGATTTGCAACGGTCGGGGCAACCTATCCTTCACCACCATCAACCTGCCCCGCCTCGCCATCAAGGCGAAGGGGGATCTGGGCCTCTTCTTCGAGGGTCTCGACAGGATGCTGGATTTGTGCATCAACCAGCTTTTGGAGCGGTTTGAGATCCAGTGCCGCAAGCATGTGCGCAACTACCCCTTCCTTATGGGCCAGGGTGTATGGATCGACTCCGAGAAACTGGACTGGGACGACGAGGTCCGCGAAGTCTTAAAGCACGGAACACTGTCCGTGGGCTTTATCGGCCTGGCTGAGACACTCAAGGGCCTCATCGGCGTACACCACGGCGAGAACGAGAAAGCTCAGGTGCTGGGCTTGGAGATCATCGGCCACATGCGTTCGCGCATGGACGAGGAGAGTAAAAGGCGCGGCCTCAACTTCTCCCTTCTGGCCACCCCCGCCGAGGGGTTGTCCGGTCGTTTTGTGAAGATGGACAAGGCCCGTTTCGGCGTTATGGAGGGCATTACCGACCGGGATTACTACACAAACTCCTTCCATGTTCCGGTGTACTACCCCATTTCGGCCTATGATAAGATCCGCATTGAGGCCCCCTACCACACGCTCACTAACGCCGGACATATCAGCTACATCGAGATGGACGGCGACCCCACCGAGAACCTGGAGGCCTTTGAGAAGGTGGTGCGCTGCATGAAGGAAAGCGGCATCGGCTACGGCAGTGTGAACCACCCCGTAGATCGGGACCCTGTCTGCGGTTTCTCCGGCATCATCGGGGACCAATGCCCCGGCTGCGGCAGGACTGAGGCCGACGGCGTGCCCTTTGAGCGCATCCGCCGCATCACCGGCTATCTGGTGGGTACCTTGGACCGCTTTAACAACGCCAAGCGGGCCGAGGAGCGTGACCGTGTCAAGCACGGCACCTGATATTACCACGCGGGCGGGGGTATTCCCTCCGCCCGCGTCTCTTCCCGGAGGAGAACGTTATGCGTATTGCCAACACCATCTCTGACTCCATTGTGGACGGGCCTGGGCTCCGTTTCACCGTCTTTACCCAGGGCTGCCCCCACCACTGTCCCGGCTGCCACAACCCGGAGACTCACGACCTTGCTGGGGGGCGGGTGGTCCCTTTGGAGGAACTCGTGGCCCGGATGGGCTCCAATCCCCTCACCCAGGGGCTGACCCTCTCGGGGGGTGACCCCTTCCTCCAGGGAGCGGAGTGTGCGGCGCTTGCCCGCGCCGCGCATAAGCAGGGCTTGAATGTATGGTCTTACACGGGCTATACTTATGAGAGACTGCTGGAACTGGGGGAGCCGGGCCAGCTTGCCCTGCTGGAGGAGACCGACGTGCTGGTGGACGGCCCCTTCGTCCTGGCGGTGAAGTCTTACGAGGCCCGGTTTCGGGGCAGCAGCAACCAGAGGCTCATTGACATGGCAAAGACCAGGGCCGCCGGGAAGGTGGTACTCTGGCAGCCAGAGGATCCGCTGGCCCATTTTATGAGGCCGGAGTCCTAATTTAGGGGAGGATCTCTATGCGATATATCGATAAGAGCACCTGGCCGCGGCGGGAGGTGTATGACTTCTTTTCTCGCATGTCCTGGCCCTTTTATAGTCTCACTTTCCCGGTGGACGTGACGGCCCTGCGCCGGTATACGAAAGACCGGGGCGTCTCCTTCTACCTCGCTATGGTCTATGCCGTCACCAAGGCCATGGACAGCGTGGAGGCCTTCCGCTGCAAGTGCCGGGATAGCGACATTGTGCTCCACGATCACCTGGTTCCCAGCTTTACCGACCTGATGCCGGGTAGTGAAACCTTCCATATCACCACCGTCGAGGCGGGGGACGACCTGGAGGACTTCTGCCGCCGGGCAAAGGCCGCCAGCGCCGCCCAGACGGTGTTTCTCCCCAGCGGCCCCTGGGACGAGGACCAGCTCATCTATTTTTCCTGCCTGCCCTGGTTCCCCATCACCGCCCTCACCAACGAGCGAAACGCTGACCCCGGTGACAGCGTCCCCCGTGTCTCCTGGGGAAAATATGAGGAGCGGGACGGGCGGACGACCCTCTCCCTGTCCCTGGAACTCAACCACCGGCTGCTGGATGGCGTTCACGTAGGCAAATTCTCAGCGGCCCTGGTCGCTTTACTGGAGAAACTCTGAATGGAACGTGAGGAACAGCTGGGGCCCTATCATTACGCCTGGGACGAGGGCTGTTTTCCCTTAGGGCAGGACAGTCTGGCTCTGGCGGCCTTCTGCACGGTAACCCTTCGGTGGAGGGTGTGCGACCTGGGCTGCGGAGCCGGGGCGCTGATGCTCCTGCTCCTGGGCCGCGAACCGTCGCTGGAGGTACAGGGCATTGAGCTTGACACCCACGCGGTGGAGTACGCCCGGAAGAACCTGGCGGGAAATGACCTCGCCGGAACAGTGACCGCCGGGGATCTGACGAACCGAAATTGCCTTCCCCCGGCGGGGCGCTGCGACCTGGTGGTCTCCAACCCGCCCTACTTCGCGACCGCCACCGGGGCAAACGGCGGACCCACGCGGATGGAAGCCGGCTGCACCCTGGAAAAGCTATGCGCGGCGGCGGCTTACCTTCTCAAAAACGGGGGCCGCTTTGCTTTGGTACACCGCCCGGAGCGGCTGTGCGACCTCCTATGCGCCCTGCGGGGATCAGGGCTGGAACCCAAGCGGATGAAGCTCCTCGCCGCGCCGGCCAAGGCCCCCTATGCTGTCCTCATAGAGGCGGTCAGGCAAGGTAAACCAGGCCTCAAAATTGAACCATAAGGAGGGCGCCCCATGCCCGGAACGCTCTATCTCGTCCCTACTCCTATCGGAAACCTGGGAGACATCTCCAAGCGCGTGGCGGACACCCTTGCGGCGGCCGACTTTATTGCCGCCGAGGACACCAGGGTCTCCATCAAGCTGCTCAACCATTTGGGGATCAAAAAGCCCATGGTGACCTACCACCGGCACAATACCGAGACGGGGGGGCAGGCCGTGCTCACCCGCCTGCTCGCCGGGGAGAGCTGCGCCCTGGTGACCGACGCGGGGATGCCCGCCATCTCCGATCCCGGCGAGGAGTTGGTGCGCCTGTGCGCTGAAAACGGAGTAACCGTTGTGCCTATCCCCGGCCCCTGCGCCCTAGTGTGCGCTTTGGCTGTCTCCGGTCTTCCTACGGGGCGGTTCACCTTCGAGGGCTTTCTCCCCATGAACAAGAAAAACCGCGCCGCCCACCTCCAGTCCCTGCTCAGCGAGGAGCGGACCATGCTCTTCTACGAGGCGCCCCATAAGCTTGCCGCCACCCTGCGTGATCTGCGGGACTTCTTCGGTGCGGATCGGAGCATCTCCCTCTGCCGTGAGCTGACCAAGCTTCACGAGGAGGTGCGCCGCACCTCCCTGGGGGAAGCGGCGGACTGGTACGCCGCTAACGAGCCCAAGGGTGAGTTCGTGCTTGTAGTAGAGGGGGCGCGTGCGCCGGTTGAGGACAGCCTCAGCGAGGAGGACGGCCTCCGGCTGGTAGGGGAGTACCGGAAAGAGGGACTCTCCCTGAAGGAGTCCGCGAAAAAAGCGGCGGAGGCGACGGGTCTTTCTAAAAACACCCTTTATAATCTGGCCCTTGGCCGTGGGAACTAATTTAGGTCGTGAAAAAGTTGACAGTCCAGTTTTGGCTCTTTCCTAATTTGTAATTTAATCCCTTATTTTTTATACTAATAGTATTAATGCGAAATGTTTATACGAAGAGCCCCGGCCTGTCTCCAGACCGGGGCTCTTCGTATGTAATGTAACAAAAATTTAATTGCCCACGTTGCCAGCTAGCTCTTTCAGGCAGTTGGGGCAGACGTTTTTCCCTTTAAAGTTGACCACATCACGGGCATCATCGCAAAAGATGCAGGCAGGCTGATATTTCTTTAACACGATGGTGGAACCATCTACATAGATTTCAAGCGAGTCCTTTTCTGCAATGTCCAGTGTGCGGCGCAGCTCAATGGGAAGCACGATGCGCCCTAGTTCATCTACTTTTCTTACAATTCCTGTCGATTTCATGTTCATTTCTCCTTTCAAAAGAGATCATGTTTCCACAAAGCACCATTATCGCCTAGAAACTGACATTATTATAACATATAGTATTTTATTGTCAATCAAAAAATGGAAATATTTTTTGTCTTAATGTGACAAAATTAGGGTTTCTCTTATTTGGAATATTGTGGGTTTTTAAAGGACATGTTTTCCGGCCCGCCTGCGTATAGATAAAAGACAAACTGCGGAAGGAGTGTGGCGGGGTGGCAATGTCGGTCATATGGACATCCATGGTGGTCTTGTCCATCTTGTGCGGACTATTGACAGGACGGGGGCCCCAAGTGGCGGCGGCGGCCATGGAGGGGGCGGCGGCGGCGGTACAGCTCTGCCTCACCATGGCGGGGATGCTCTGCCTGTGGATGGGAGTCATGGAGATCATGAAACGCTCAGGCCTATCAAGAGGCCTGTCCAGACTTCTGCAGCCCGTGCTCAGGCGGCTGTACCCCGCCTTCGCAGGAGATGGGGAGGTCATGGACAACATTTCGGCAAACGTGTCGGCAAATCTCTTGGGGCTCGGGAACGCAGCCACCCCCTTGGGCATCCGGGCGGCTCAGCTGATGAGCCGCCGCAGTCCCGGCGTGGCGTCCGACGCGCTGTGTATGCTCATCGTGTGCAACAGCTCGTCTATCCAGCTCATTCCCACCACGGTGGCCAGTGTCCGGGCGGCGGCGGGGTGCGCCGCCCCCTTTGACATCCTGCCCGCCGTATGGCTTGCGTCGGCTATCTCGGTAAGCGTGGGAATCTGCGCGGCAAAGCTCTGCGCCAGGGTCTGGCCTGACCGGACGCGACCTCCGGCAGGGAGGCGAAAAAAATGACCGGCCTTTTTCTCACCATGCTCATGCCCGGCATCATCGCTATCGTTGCCCTGTGGGGCGTGGTACGCCGGGTTGACGTGTATGACGCCCTCATCACCGGCGCGGGGGAGGGGTTAGGCGTGCTCATTCGCATCGTCCCCCCCATGATTGGCCTGCTCACCGCCGTGTACATGCTCAGAGCCTCGGGCGCGCTGGAGCTGGCGGCGAGCGCCCTGGGTCCCCTCCTTCTCCGTCTGGGCATCCCGCCGGAGACGGTGGCCCTCCTGCTGGTGCGGCCCATCTCGGGTTCTGCCGCCCTGGGGGTTGGGGCTGAGCTCATCTCCACCTACGGGCCCGACTCCCTCATCGGGCGCACCGCTGCCGTCATGCTGGGGTCCACCGAGACCACGTTTTACACCATCGCCGTCTACTTCGGCGCGGCCGGCATCGTGAAGACCCGGTACGCCGTTCCCGCTGCCCTATGCGCGGATTTGGTGGGCTTTATGGCTGCCGCCTGGGCGGTGCGGATTCTTTTTTACGGTTAGGGCTTAACCTTTTGCCGTTTCTATGGTATACTTCCTGTCGTAACATGACGGGAGGGCGTTATTTAATGGAGACAATGGTTATCGGCATCGCGGGGGGCACCGGCTCGGGCAAAACCACCCTGACCCAGCATCTGGTAGATCACTTTGGGAGCGACGTGAGTGTGGTCTACCACGACAACTATTATAAGGCCCACCCCAATATGACCTACGACGCTCGCGCCTCCCTGAACTACGACCACCCCGACGCCTTTGACACCGATTTGATGGTAGAGGATATGAAGGCCCTCTGCTCCGGCAAGACCATCCACTGCCCGGTGTACGACTATACCATCCACAACCGCTCGGACAGGACCGTGGAGGTGAGCCCTACGAAGGTAGTCATCGTGGAGGGCATCCTCATCTTCCACCCCAAAGAGCTGCGTGAGCTAATGGACATCAAGATATTCGTGGACACCGATGCCGACGTACGCATTCTCCGGCGCATCCTGCGGGACGTGAAGGAGCGGGGCCGAAGCCTGGACAGCGTCATCAGCCAGTATCTCAACACGGTTAAGCCCATGCACGAGCAGTTTGTCCAGCCCTCCCGGCAGTACGCCGACATCGTGGTGCTGGACGGGGGCCACAACCTGGTGGCCCTGGACATGATCACCCAGCGCATCAAGAGCCATATCGAGATATGACCTGTTTCCGCGGCCGAAACTTCGGCCGCGGAAACTTTTTCGTGTCTATACAAAACGCAAAAAAACAGATATAATAGTTTTCGTTAATTTAAGGAGCCCGGCGGGGGAGGACAAGCCCCCGCCGTTTTCTTGCTAGGAGGGTGTCAGTTGGTCTTTTCCAGCGTTCTCTTTTTATTTGTTTATCTGCCCGTGGTGCTGGTAATCCACTACCTCTCCCCTCCCCGGTGGCGCAACGCGGTGCTTCTGGCCTTCAGCCTCCTGTTCTATGGCTGGGGCGAGCCGAGATACATCGTTCTCATGGTGATTATCATCGTGCTGGACTACTTTTCCGGGCTGCTGGTGGCCCGGTATAAGTCCAAAGGCAACGACAAGGCGGCCCGCGCCGTCGTTGCGGTCACCCTGGCGCTCAACCTCTTATTCCTGGTGTTTTTCAAGTATTGGGATCTGATTGCCGCCACCCTCTCCGGTTTCGGCCTGGGCTTTATGCCCGTGCTGAACCTGCACCTGCCCATCGGCATCTCGTTCTACACCTTCCAGACCATGACCTACCCGGTGGACGTGTACCGTGGGGACGCAAGACCCCAGCGGAGCCTTGTGCGGTTCGGTACCTTTGCCACCCTCTTCCCCCTGCTCCTCGCCGGCCCCATCCACAAGTACAAGGAGCTGGGCGGCCAGGTGGATGAACGCTCCTGGAGCGTGGAGCAGTTTGCCTCGGGTGTGAACCTCTTCGTGGTAGGCCTCGCCAAAAAGGTGCTCCTTGCCAATAACCTGGCCCTGTTATGGGAGACGGTGAAGGCCCTGCCTGCCGGGGAACTCACCACCGCCGGGGCCTGGCTGGGTATCCTGGCCTTTTCCCTCCATATCTACTTTGACTTCTCAGGATACTCGGACATGGCGGTTGGCCTAGGGCGGATGCTGGGTTTCGAACTCGCGCGGAATTTCAACTACCCCTACATTTCCAAGTCCCTCACCGAGTTCTGGCGGCGGTGGCACATCTCGCTGGGCTCCTGGTTTCGGGAATATCTCTACATCCCCCTGGGGGGCAACCGGGTCTCCAAGCCTCGGATGTTCTTCAACCTACTTGTGGTATGGGCGGCCACCGGCATCTGGCACGGAGCGAGCTGGAATTTCCTCATCTGGGGCATTTACTTCGCCGCCCTCCTTATTTTGGAGAAGGGGTTTCTCGGCAAGTGGCTGGAGCGGCTGCCCAGCCTCCTTCAGCATGTCTACGCCCTCTTCTTCATCCTTCTCAGCTGGGCCATCTTCGCCCTGGAGGATTTCGGGCAGCTGGGAATCATTTTAAAGGCCATGTTTGGCTCAGCCCAGGGCGGACTCACCAGTCCCGAGGTAGGGTACTGGCTACGCTCCTATCTGCCCATGCTGCTCGTCGCCGTGGCGGCCTGCACTCCGCTGGCGGCGAATCTGTGGAATACACTGAAGGAGCGGCCGAGGAAGGTCATCCTGCCTGTACTTCTTCTGGCGGGACTGGTGGTGTGCACCGCATATCTGGTGGACGCCAGCTACAGCCCGTTTCTCTATTTCCGGTTTTAAGGGAGGCCCGTTATGTCGAAAAAGCACGCCATCTTCATTACCGCCCTGTTCTGCTCCTTTCTCGGGGTGTTCCTGGCGGCAGGGGTCCTCTCCCCCGACCGGGTGCAGTCCGGGCGTGAGGTACTCCACCAGCTGCCCAAGCCCACGGTGGAATCCGTGTTCAGTGGCGAATTTATGACCGACTTTGAAGCATACTGCAACGACCAGTTCTTTGGCCGGGACACTTGGGTGAGCATGAAGGCCTCCGCCGAGCAGGCGGTGGGCAAGCGTGAAAACAACAACGTCTACCTCTGTGCGAAAGACACCCTTATCACTCGGTTCGACGCCCCCGACCAGAATCGGGTGGATAGCAACACGGACTACGTAAACCAGTTTGTAGCGAACGCCGGCGTGCCCGTCTACTTCTCCCTCATCCCCGGCCAGGCCGAGATCTGGGCTGACCGGCTTCCCGACGGCGCTCCCAACGCCGACCAGAAGGCCATTATCAATGGTGTCTACGGCAGCTCCGATGCCGTCTGTTATGACAGCTACCAGTCCCTCTGGGACCACCGGGACGAGTACCTCTACTACCGCACGGACCACCACTGGACCAGCCTGGGCGCGTATTATGGGTACGTCTCCCTGATGGATGCCCTGGGGATGGAGGCGGTGCCGCTGGAGCGCTACACCAAAAGCGTGGTGTCCGAGGACTTCTACGGCACCACCTTCTCTACCTCCGGTATCCGCAGCATCAAGCCCGACTCTATCTGGACCTATGTACCCGATGACGGTCTCCAGGTGACCAGTTACTTCTCCACCGCGCCCGAAGAGGGCAGCCTCTATAACCCCTCCGCGCTTAAGGGCATTGACCAGTACACCTATTTCATGGGTGGTAACCAGGTGCTCTCCATCATCAAGAATCCCAACGTCCAGGGTCCCAAGCTCCTCATCCTCCGGGACTCCTATGCAGACAGCATGGTACCCTTCCTTACCAAGCACTTTTCGGAGATTCATATGGTGGACCTGCGCTACAACCGCACCAGCGTACCGGCCTACATCAAGGAGGCGGGCATTGACATGGCCCTGGTGCTCTACAGCGTGCCCAACTATGTCACCGATACGAATTTCTTCACCCTGCGGCAGAAATAACTTTCCCAAAGGCGCCAACGAGAGAGGTTGGCGCCTTTCTTTGTCAAACTTTCTTGCGCTCAGCCGGGCCTTATGCTAAAATATTCATTATCTCATCATCTTGTGATTTGACGGAGGGAGCTTGCTGTGACGCGGGACGAGGCATTTGAATTTCTGGACCGGACGGCCAGGGGCATCGCCGAGATGTTCGGCTCCTCCTGCGAGACGCTGGTACACGACATGGGAAACCCCACCCACCCCATCCTTGCCATCTACAACGGCCAGATTTCGGGCCGGAGCGTGGGTTCCACCATGGACATTTTGGGGACTGACCTCGCCCTGGACGAGACGGCGCTGGTGACCGACTTTGTCAACCTTTACGCCACCACCCCGGCGGGCCAGCAGATCAAGAGCAGCACCTTCCATCTCATCGGGGAGGACTATAACCTCGCCCTGGGCATCAACTTTGACTACACTTCCCTGGTGTACGCAAACCGTATCCTGGTGGACCTGATGAGCGCCGACGCCGACCTGCAGAGCGCCATGTGGAAGGGCGGGGACAGTCAGCTGGCCGCCATCTACGACGAGTGCGTGGCCGCAGTGGGCAAGCCCGTCAGCGCACTCACCAAGAGGGATCGGCTAAAGATCATCGCTCTTTTGGATCAGAAAAACGCCTTCTCATTCCGCAAGTCGGTGCCCTATGTGGCAAAGCACCTCCAGGTCTCCCGGTACACGGTGTACAAGTACCTGGGTGAGCTGGCTGAGGGCGGCGGAGAGGTAAACGAATAGGAGAGACCATTATGTACAAGGATCAAATTAACGCATATTTTGATGACCCCGCTCACCAGCGCGCGCTGGTGGATGCCGTGTGCCGCCTGGTCTCCGTCCGCAGTGTGCGGGAGGAGGCAAAGCCCGGTATGCCCTACGGGGAAGGCCCAGCCAAGGCCCTGGCCGAGGGGCTGACTCTCTGCGGTGAACTGGGTTTCACCACCGCCAACGTAGACAACTATGTCGGCACTGCCGACTTAAACGACAAGGAGACCCTTCTCCATGTCCTGGGTCACCTGGATGTGGTGGGCGAGGGCAAAGGCTGGAGCAGCGACCCTTACAGCCCCGTAGAGCGGGACGGGATGCTTTATGGCCGGGGCGTAGCCGACGACAAGGGTCCAGTGGTGGCCGCGCTTTTCGGCATGAAATGCGTTAAGGACTTAGGCCTTCCGCTTAAGTACAATGTAAAGCTCATCATGGGTACCGACGAGGAGTCCGGCTCCTCCGACATCGCCTACTACTACTCCAAACACCCCTTTGCCCCCCACGCCTTCACCCCCGACGCGGACTTTCCTCTCATCAACATCGAAAAGGGGCATTACCATCCCGACTTCGGCGGTAGCTGGACCGCGTCTGGCGCCCTGCCCCGGGTGAGCGCCCTGACAGGTGGTTTCCGCACCAACGTCGTACCCCCGGAGGCCCAGGCCACCGTGCTGGGGCTGGGCCGCAGCCAGGTAGAGACGCTGGCCGCCGAGACGGCCGCCGCCACCGGAGCTGCTTTCACCCTGACGGAGGAGGGAAACGCCCTGCGTATCCTCTGCGGGGGCAAGAACGCCCACGCCGCCAGCCCGGACGACGGGAACAACGCCATCACTGCCCTGCTCACCCTCCTGGCCCGGCTGCCCTTTGCAGACTGCGGCTGCACAAAGGCTATCGCCGCCATGCACACACTCTTCCCCCACGGGGACACCCTGGGCAAGGCCCTGGGCATCTCCCAGTCCGATGCCGAGAGCGGCGAACTGACCCTGAACCTGGCCCTGATGACCCTTACCGAGACCGGCTTTACCGCTAAGTTCGACGTGCGCTACCCCATCGCTTCCAACGAGGAAAATTGCAAGCGGGCGGCCGAGGCCTCCTTTGCCAGATACGGCATCTCCGTCCTGGGGGACGACGGTATGACCCCCGTCCACTGCGTCCCCTCCGACTCGCCCTTTGTCAAAACTCTCCTCAAATGCTATGAAGCCTACACCGGCGAGACCAACTCCCAGCCCATCGCTATCGGTGGGGGCACCTATGTCCATGACATCCCTGGCGGCGTGGCCTTCGGCTGCGTCATGCCCGGTTTTGACCCCCAGATGCACGGCCCGGACGAGCGCACCCGCATTGCCGACCTGATCACCTCCGGCAAGATTTTTGCCCAGGCCATCGCTGACCTGTGCGGATAAAGAGAGACATAAAACCGAAAGGGGAACCACTTTCATGAAAAAGCGCCGCCACACCCCGGCCGTTCTCACCCTCGTGCTGGCGATGTTCCTGTCCCTGACTGCCTGCAGCACCTTGAATACCAGCCTGAGCGACCTGGCTAGCCGCAGGTTCGACGCTGCCGCCTACATACAGGGCCAGCTGGACGAAATCTATTTGGGCAAGTTTGACCCCGACTATCTGGAAATGGTGGGCATTACCGAGAGCGAGGCGCGGCAAGTCTATGAGGACGGCATGGATGTGGAGGTGGAGGCCTTTATCCAGACCTTCGCCATCGAATTCCCTACCGATGACTTTAAGGAGCGGATGGCACTGCTCTACCGGAGCCTGTACGCATACTCGGACTACACTGTCGTCTCCGCTGCCCGGCAGGACGACGGGTCTTACAGCGTAAAGGTCTCCGTCCGCCCACTGGACACCATCCAGCTCCTGTACGACGCCTTCCCCGATTTCCAAGAGGAGTTCCAGGCCAAGTATAGCGATGTGGACACCGACGCTATGAGCGACGAGGAGTTCAACGACTGGTATGAGAACATCTACGACCTCGACTACCAGAACAGCCTGGCCGACCTCTTTGAGGAGACGATCCCCAAAACCGGCACTCTGGAGGAGAAGTCCATCGCCGTCCAGATTGAGAAGGATGACGAAGACTACTATGTTATGAACGACGAGAGCTTCTCGAACCTCGACGCGCTGATCATCGACTACGTCTATAGCTAAGCCGCGGAGTCGGCTTTGGCGCAAAACATTAACCCCTAAGGTTATCCGGCGGCCCGCGCCGACGGCTGACCTTAGGGGCTTTTTTTGTAAAAAATCCCACCCCGTGCCCCTTCCTCTGTGAAAAAATTGGGCTTCTCCTGCACTTAGCATACTTTTTGCATAAGGCTCAGTTTTTTTTACGCACGTTTTTGGTAATGTTCAACACATCACGCTTTATGTTAAGATGAGGGCAATTCAAAGTACGGAACAAAAAGGGGAATACTTATGTATACACAGCGTATCGTCATCCAAAACAAAACCGGCCTTCACGCCCGCCCGGCCTCCATGCTGCTGGAGCTGGCCCAGCAGTTTGAAAGCGAGGTCATGCTCTTTACCGAGGACGAGGAAATCAACGCCAAGAGCATCATCAGCATCCTGGCGGGGGGTATCACCGCGGGCACCGAGGTACGGCTGGAAATCGAGGGTAGGGACGAGAATCAGGCAGGCAAAGCCATCTCCGACCTACTGCATACGCTCCCTGATTAAGGGGCGGGAAACGGAGGAAATCAATTGGAACTGAAAAGCCGGCAGACTTATATTCTGCGCAGTCTTTTGGGTACAGACCAGGGCGTCTCCTCCACGCAGTTTCTGCACCAGCTGGACATCGCCAAGCGCACCCTATATTACGACGTGGAGAAAATTAACGACTGGCTTTCCCATTACAGCATGGGCAGGGTGGTCATCAGCGGGCAGTCCCTCCGGGCGGAGATTTTTGATCGGGCCGCGCTGGACCGCCAGCTCAAACGAAACAGCAGCTACTTCTTCTCGGTGGCGGAGCGCCGCGCCATGGGTATCCTCTACATCTCCCTGTCCAGCGAGGTCGTGACCATCAGCAGTCTCATGGAATATTTCGAGGTGAGCAAAAACACTGCACTCAGCGATATCAAGATGATCCGCGAGGAGCTGGAGGAGCGGGGACTCGCCCTCCACAGCGCCATCAAGGTGGGCTATCAGATTCTGGGGGAGGAAGCCGTCATCCGCAAGCTGATCTGGGCGCAACTGCGCAAGCTCAACAATCCGGAAGGCACGGCGGCGGTGAAAAACTTCCTCCAGCGCAGCATGGTGACCCTCACGGGGAACGACATCGACTTTCTGGAGCTATGCCGCTGTCTCATCAAGCAGTACGAAGCCGACATCGAAGGCGACTGTTTCCTGGACGTATCGGGGTTTGAGAGCATGATGATCCAGGCCTCCTGGATCCGAAGCCGTAAGGGCCGGGAAATCAATATGAGCAGCGACGAGCAATTCGCCCTTATGAAGACCCTGTCCTACCGCTCGGTGGCGTTTTCCGCTCAAAAACTAGGTATTCTTGGTATGGGTATTTCCCCCATGGAGACCTACTATATCACCTCCCTCTTCCTTGGCATCCAGACCACCGGTTTCACCTCCCAGGAGGAGGAAAACAGCTACATCGCCACCCTGGCGGAACAGCTGATCTACAATTTCGAGCGCATTGCCTGTATTTCCTTCCCCAACCGGGAGCGGCTCCACGGCCAGCTCACCCACCATATCCGCCCTATGTACTACCGGCTCAAGTACGGCATCCTCACCAAAAACCCGCTGGCAAAGGACATCATGCACATGTACCCGGTGGTCTATGACTTCACCCGCCGGGCCATGAAGGAGATCGACACCATTCTCCTCACCGATATCTCCGAGGATGAGCTTGCCTATCTGTGCGTTTACTTCGCCAGCAACCTGAGCGAGAAGTTCATCTCCCAAGGGGACAGCGGCAGCGCGGAGGAGGTACTCATCATCGGGCCGGAGAACATGGCCACCGCCACTTTGGTGAAGGAACAGCTCCAGGACCTCTTCGGTATGGCGTTTCGATACAGCGTCATCACGGCGGACCGCCTGCGCAAGTGGGAGCTGGAGGACTATGCCCTCATCGTCTCCCTGGTGCCCCTGGATCGGCTTTTACGGTGTGAGCGAATGGTGAACACCGGCCCCATCCTCACCGAGCGCGACCAGCGCAGAATTCTGGACATTCTGCGTGATAATCGCACCGTCGCCCGGCACGATGCACTGATCCGGGACATCATCCGCCTTGCGGAGGCCGACCTGGAGGGAAGTCTCCAGGCCGAAAAGCTCTACTTCGACCTCTTCCGTTACTTTGAACAGCGCGAAGGAGGCGGAATGGGAGAGCGCACCTCCGAGACCTTCCTCGAAAAGGTGCGGCGTGAAAACGTGGTGTCCCTTCCCGCTGGTACCTCCTGGAGTGACGCGGTGCTGCAGGGCGCGGCCAGCCTCCGGCAGGGGGGCGACGGGCGCCTCGTATCGAAGATGCGCAATCTCCTCCAACACAAGAAGGTCCAGATGTACCGCGTTCACCCGGACGTGGTGCTGGTCCACTGCCCCATGCAGGGGGAGGTGGAAGGGCGGCTGGATGTACGCATTGTCCTGTCCCGGTCCGGAGTCTCCTGTCGGGACGGACGGAAGGCGAAGGTCGTCCTCTGCCTCTCCACCGTGGACCGCTACACCCACTGGAACATGCTGCAGGAAATCTACCAGTATTTCAGTACGCCCAACCATGTAGACGGTGTGCTGGAGCTGTATAACGACGAAAGGATGACCGGCCAATGAAAGAAATCAGAGGATTGCCGGGGGCCAAGGGCAGGGCCCTGCACAAGGCCGTGGTGCTCACCAAGCGGAGCCCCCAGCCGGAGCGAAGGCCCGTGGCCGACCCGGAGGTCGAGATCGCCCGTTTCGAGGCCCTGCGCGCCGCCTACGCCGGGGAGCTGCGTGAGCTGCGGGAGAAGGCCCTTGCAAGCACGGGGCAGGAGGCCGCCGACATTATGAAGGCCTATGCCGACATTGCCGGCGACAACCTTTTCTTCAAAAAGCCCATCAAACTCGTCCGGGAAGAGGCGGTGGATGCGGGCTGGGCCGTGGCTCAGGAGCGGGACAGGGTATGCCGCAAGTTCGCCGCAATGGAAGATCCCTACATGAAAGCCAGGGCTGACGACGTGCGCAACGTGTGTGATGAGCTGATCCGCCGTCTGGACGGTGAGGGGGCTCTCGCCGACGACGGGGAGGGCGCGGCCATTTTCGTAGCCGAAGACCTGACCCCGGAGGACACCGTCCGGCTGGACAAGTCCCGTCTGGGCGGTTTCATCACTGAGCGCGGGGGCGTCACCTCCCACGCCGTCATTCTGGCGAAGACCCTGGGCATCCCAGCGGTGGTGGGCGCCGCGGGAATCCTGGAGGCCGTCCGCGCAGGGCAGGACATCTACCTCAACGGGGACGATGGGTTCGCCCTTGTAGACCCGGACGCCGACGCGGTGGCCGAGTTTACCCGCGCCAGCGCCGCGCAGGAGACCGTCCGCGCCCGCTGGCGTGAGGCGGCAGCCAAGCCCGCCGTGACTCCGGACGGTCACACCGTGTCCGTCTGCATCAACTCCGGCGACACCGACAGCCTAAAGGGCTTCCGGGCCGACCTATGCGACGGGGTGGGTCTCTTCCGCACCGAGTTTCTCTTCATGGACCAGGACGACTACCCCTCCGAGGAGCTCCAGTACCGGGCCTACCGCGCCGTGGCCGAGGCCGCCGCGGGGAAAGAGGTCATCATCCGCACCCTGGACATCGGCGGGGACAAGCAGCTCGGCTACATGGACCTACCCAAGGAGGCGAACCCCTTCCTGGGCTACCGTGCCATCCGCATCTGCCTGGACCGTGAGGAGGTCTTCCAGACCCAGCTCCGGGCCCTTCTCCGCGCCGCCCTCCACGGCTACGTCAAGATCATGTTCCCTATGATCGTCACCCTGGAAGAGCTGCGCGCCGCAAAGGCTGCCGTGGAGCGGGCCAGAGCCTCCCTCAAGGCTGAGGGCGTCCCCTGCGCAGACTATGTGCCCCTGGGCATTATGATTGAGACGCCCGCGGCCGTGCTCCTGTCCGACGTGCTGGCGGAGGAGGCCGACTTTTTCTCTATCGGCACCAACGACCTCATCCAGTACACCACCGCCACCGACCGGATGAACGAGCGGGTGCAGTACCTCTACGACCCCTGCAACCTCTCGGTGCTCCGGGCCATCCACACCGTCATCCAGAACGGGCACCGGGCCGGCATCCCCGTTGGCATGTGCGGCGAGGCGGCCTCGGACGAGCGCCTTCTCCCCCTCCTCCTCGCCATGGGGCTGGACGAATTCTCCATGGTCCCCGCCCAGGTGGGCCGGGTGAAGCATTTCATCCAGAACACCGCGTTCGCCTCGCTAAATTGCCTCCCCGCAGAGGTTTTAGGCCAGCGTGAGATTGGGGAGGCAAAGCGTATTCTGGCCCTGTATGAAAAGGAGGGACTATAATGGCCGCTGAAAAATGCATCTACTGCTCCGCTCCCACCGATCGCAGAGACTACATCATCAACCCCAAGGCGCCCCACGAGCTCCCCTGCTGCAGTGAGGCGTGTTTCCACCATGCGAAAGCGTTCATCCGCTGGGATGAGAAATGGCGCCCCAAGTTCTACCTTGGCCTCTTCGCGCTTGTGGTAATCAATTTGTTCCTCTTCGGCCTCATGCCTGACGCCCGCTGGCGGTATCTCCCCATGCTGGGCATCGGTGTGCTGACGGCCGTCTTCCCCCTGGTCTTTGTCCGGTACGAGCGTTTTCAGGCCCTGGGCATCCGCCGCACCATAATGGTAGTACGGGTGCTGGCGGCAGCAGTGGCCCTCTTCGCCCTGGTCCTTACATTTACCGGTTGAGTCGGACGCATCGTGCAAAACTCACAATCTAGTCCTTATTTTTGCACACGGTGCTGTGAATTTTCGCGAAAGAAGTTGGCCTTTTTTCCTTGAAAGACCTATGCTATCCTGAACATAGGAAGGGGTGCAGCCAGAGGCCCCGGACCGCCAAAGATGTTGGGAGCGTGAAGACAATCGGAACCTTACTGGACGAACGGCTGGTCATTATGGATGCCGACGTGGAGACTGCTGAGGACTGCATTCGCCTTATGGCAGGGCTCTTCGAGCAATACGGCTACGTAAAGCCCGGCTATGGAGACGCGGTAGCCAAGCGGGAGCAGGAGTACCCCACAGGCCTGCCCGGAAAAGAGATGAACCTGGCTATCCCCCACACCAACAACCAGCTGGTGAACCGCCCCGCGGTGGGCGTGATCATCCCCAAGCACCCCGTCAAGTTCGCTATGATGGGAATGAAAGAAAACCTTCTGGACTGCGAGCTGGTCATGCCCCTGGTAGTGCAGGACTCCAAGCGGCAGATCCAGATGCTGAAAAAGATGATGAAAATCATCCAGGACGGAGCGCTGCTCCGCCGCATCAAGGATTCAAAGGACAAGGCAGAGATCCTCGACTGCCTGTCGTCTTTGGATGAAGAATAAACTGGGTAGAGAAAGGAGTAAGCAAAATGAGACCGGTAAAGATCCTATCTGTGTGCGGCTCCGGGACAGTCAGCTCCGCTATGCTTTCCTCGAAACTGACCGACGTCCTGGAGGAAAAAGGCTACGACCTGGAGGCTACCGAAGTGGCACCCGGCGGCGTGGCGCTGGCAGTCCAGTCCGGCGGATACGACCTCATCGCCTACACCAGCCCTGTTGAGGACATCTACGGCATTCCTGTCCTCAATGCCACCGGATTCCTAGTGGGCATCAATGAGGAGGAGTTCATCGAAGAGCTATTGGACGTGGTGGGAAAGCTCAAGCTGTAAAGGGGACCCAAATTAAAACGAGAGATAGGAAGGGAGAGAAACCTAGTGGACGCATTCTTTTCAACCCTGAAGGTATTCTTTGACACATTCGGCAACTATATCACCGTGCCCATTATCATCTTCGTCATCTGCCTGATCTTCGGCACCCCTGTGAAGAAATCCTTTGCCTCCGCTGTCCTGGTGGGCGTCGGCCTCAAGGGTATGGCCTTCATCACAAGCGCGTTCGGCGCGGTACTGTCTCCGCTGGTTCAGCAGATCGTCGATGCCACCGGCATTAACCTCCCGGCGCTGGATATCGGCTGGCAGGCAGTTGCCAGTGTGGCCTATTCCACCGATATCGGCATGATGTTCATCGGCGTGGGCCTCATCTTCCAGATCGTTATCTGGATGCTGAAGGTCACCGACATCTTCATGCCCTCGGACCTCTGGAACAACTACTCCATCATCGTCTGGGGCTCCATGCTCTATCAACTTAAAAACAACCTTCTCATGGCCTTCTTCCTCATGCTGTTCATTAACCTGGTCACCCTGCTCATCGCAGAAGTGGTTCAGAAGCGCTGGAGCACCTACTACCGCTATCCCGGCTGCGCCATGACCGCGCCCCACCATATGGGCGACGCGCCCATGTACCTGGTGCTCAACATTTTGCTGAGCAAGATCGGTTTTGACAAGATCAAAGCTGACCCCGACACCATCCGTAAGCGGATCGGTTTCCTGGGCGAGCCCATGTATATCGGTCTGATCGTCGGCATCATCCTGGGCGTGGTGGGCAACATTACGAATCTCACCACCATTGCCGCCTGGGGCCAGGTCGCCAACGTGGCCGTCACCTGCGCCGCCGTTATGGCCATCTTCCCGAAGATCGCCGGCCTCTTCGCCTCCGGTTTCACCGCCCTCACCGACTACTCCCGCAAGAAGCTGAAGAAGAGCAAATTCGGCAAAGACCGCGAGTTCATCATCTCGGTCAACGATGCCCTGGGCTACGGCGAAACCGCGACTCTCACCACCGGCCTGCTGGTCATCCCCTTCGCCGTACTGCTGGCCTTTATCATGCCGGGCAACATCGTCATCCCCGTCATGGTGCTCCCCTCCCTGCCCTACATGGTCGAGGTACCTGTCTCCCTCTCAGGCGGCAACATCGTGAAGTCCTGGGTCATGGCCTGCATCGTGTTCGTCGCCAAGATCATGATGGCCTCCTACTGGGCGGCCACCTTCACCCAGGTCGCCGCCGGGGCCGGCTTTGACGCCGCCGTCACCGCTCTGGCGGGCGGTACCCTCATCATCGGATTCATCATGTCCAACTGCACCGCAGGCGTCATCACCATGGCCTTCCTGACCATGAACCCAATTATCATCGCGGCTGTGATTGCCGTCTACGTGGTTCTCTTCGTTCTCTTCAAAAAGAATAAGTACGCCGTGTGGAACTATCTTGAGAAAGGCGCCGGCTGCGAGCCTCTCAAGAACCCCAGCGAAACCGCCGCTGCGTAACGTTAATATCCAGCCTTGGAAAGGGCGCCCGTTCCGTCCGCTCGCCGGCGGGGCGGGCGCCCCTTTTCAGGCCAAATTTTAGATCAAACCATGGAGGAAACAGCATGAAAATCGTCGTAATCGGGGACATCGTCGTCCCCTGCGCCCTGCTGGAGGAAGCCGCCCATTCTCTGGCCGGGGACAAGGAGCATACCGTAAAATCCATCCTCTGGCCCTGTGAGGACCGCAAAGAATTCCAGCGGCGGAGCCTGAACCTGGAGAAGAACGGCCCCACTGCCGAGAAGGTGCCGGACGAGGCCTATGCCGAGGTGGCCAACGCCGACATTTTGCTCACCCACTTCTGCCCCGTACCCGCTGATCTCATTGACGCAGGGAAGAATCTGACGCTCATCGGCACCTGCCGGGGCGGCATGGAGCATGTGGACGTGCAGCACGCTACCGAGCGAAACATTCCGGTCATCCACTGCATCCGCAATGCCGAGTGCACCTCCGACTTTGCCATCGGCCTCATGTTCGCCGAGACCCGCAACATTGCCCGGGCCCATGCCGCCATCAAGCAGGGTAATTGGCGCAAGGACTATGTGAACAGCGGCTACACCACCTCCATGTGCGAGATGACGCTAGGCCTGGTGGGCCTGGGCCACATCGGCAAGCTGGTGGCAAAAAAGGCCGCGGGCATCGGCATGAAACAGGTCCTGGCCTACGACCCCTACGTCACCCAGGAGGCTCTGGACGCCATCGGGCTGCCCGTGAAGCTGGTGAGCCAGGAGGAGCTCTTCCGCACCTGCGACATTGTCTCCCTACACATGCGCCTCACGCCTGAGACCAAGAACAGCATCGGCAAGGAGCTGCTGGGTATGATGAAGCCCACCGCCTACCTGATCAACACCTCCCGTGCCGGCGTGTTGGACCGGGATGCGCTTATCGACGCCCTACAGAATAAGAGCATCGGCGGCGCGGCCCTGGACGTGTTTTGGGACGAGCCCATCCCCACAGACGACCCCCTTATCGCACTGGATAACCTCACCATGACCCCTCACACCGCAGGCAATGTGGTGGACGCCTTGCCCAAGTCCCCCCTACTCCTAGCCAAGACCATTCTGGACTACTGGGCCACCGGGAAGAGCGATATGGTGGTCAATCTAAAAAATTTAAAGTAAAAAGGAGCGCACTACTATGTTGATGGAAAAAGAACGGATCGCAATCGTTGAGTTTGGCAAGAAAATGAGCAGCCAGGGCCTCTCCAAGGGCACCAGCGGCAACCTCTCCTGCTACGACCCCGAGAGCGGCTACATGGCTATCGGTCCCTCCGGCCTGGGCTATTTCGAGACCACCCCTGAGGATGTGGTGGTCATGGACCTCCAGGGCAACATCATTGAGGGCAGCCGCAAGCCCTCCAGCGAGCACGACCTCCACGCCACCGTCTACAAGCACCGCGCCGACGCCCGCGCCGTAGTCCACACCCACTCCACCTTCTGCACCACCTTCGCCTGCCTCCGCCAGCCGCTCAAGGCCGTCCACTATGTCATCTCGGGCGCTGGTGTGGACGAAGTCCCCTGCGCCGAGTACGCCACCTTCGGCACCCCAGAGCTGGCCGCCAACGTGGGCAAGGCCATGGGGGAAAGCAAGGCACTTCTGCTCGCCAACCACGGCCTCGTCACCTGTGGGCCCAGCATGGACAAGGCCTTCGGCCTGGCTGTGAACATGGAGTTCGTGGCTGAGATGCAGTGGCGTGCCATGGCGGTGGGCACCCCTGCCGTCCTCACCGGCGAGGAGATGGCTGACGTCCGTGTGCGGATGCAGAGCTACGGCCAGGCCAAAAAGCCCGGCGAGGTTAAGGACACGGTCGGGTATTAAGCTTATGAACGAAACCATGAAACAGGCCATGCTCTATGAGGTGGAGGATATCCGCATCGTAGAGCAGCCCATCCCCGACCCCGGCCCCGGCGAGGTGCTGGTAAAGAACAAGGTCTCTACCACCTGCGGCACCGACGTAAAGACGTTCAAGCGGGGCTACCCCCTGCTCAAGCCTCCCCATCCTTATGGGCACGAGTTCTCCGGCGTAGTGGCTGCGGTAGGTCCCGGCGTCATTAATTTTAAGGAGGGGGACCGGGTGGCCGTCCACAACACGGCTCCCTGCGGTCACTGCTACTACTGCAAGCATGACCAACCCTCCATGTGTGAAAGCCTGACTTTTTGCCGGGGCTCCTATGCCGAGTACGTTAGGGTCCCCGCCCCCATTGTAGCCCAAAACATGTTTCACATCCCCGACAGCCTCTCCCACAAGGCCGCCTCTCTGATGGAGCCCTTCTCCTGCGCGGTATACGGCATTGAAAACTGCCCCATCGCCCTGGGGGATGTGGTGGTGGTAAACGGCGCGGGCCCTATCGGCCTCATGTTCGCAAGGCTCGCCGTCCTCCGGGGGGCCAAGGTGCTGGTGACAGACATGGTGGAGAGCCGCCTGGAGACGGCGCGGCGCCTCGGCGTGTGGAAGACCCTGAACCTCACGGGCGTGGAGGACAGCGTTGCCGCCGTCCGGTCCCTCACCAAGGGGGAGCGGGGTGCCGATATTGTCATCGAGGCCACGGGCCTCATCCAGGTCTGGGAGACCAGCGTGCGGATGGCCCGCAAGGGCGGTTTCGTCCTCCTCTTCGGCGGCACCAAGGGGGGCAGCGTCCTCCATGTGGACGCCACGCTGCTCCACTACTCCCAAATCACCATTAAGGGCGTCTTCCACACCACGCCCCGCCATGTAGCCGCCGCCCTGGAGCTTTTGAATCTGGGGGTCATCTCTGCGGAGGACTTTATTCAGCACGAATATCCGCTGGAGCGGCTGGAGGAGGCCATCCGTGAGCACGCCTCCGGCTCCGTCATCAAAAATTGTATCATTTACGACTAGGAGGTAGTCCTATGTACGCGATCAAACTCGGCTGTGGGCATATGTACTGCGGCCAGGGCGCTGTGGAACGGCTTGCTGAGCTGCCCGCCGAACGCAAGCGGGCCTATATCGTCATGAGCGGCACCATCCAGCAGGAGCTGGGCCAGCTCAAAACCGTCACCGACGTGCTGGAGCGGGCCGGTTTCACCTGGAAGGGCTACACCGATGTGGAGCCTGAGCCCAGCTTTCAAACCGTCTTGCGGGGTGCGGCCGACATGGCCGCCTTCGAGCCCGACTGGGTCATCGGCTTCGGCGGCGGCTCCGCTATGGATGCTGCCAAGGCCATGTGGGTCTTTTATGAGAATCCTGAGTACAAAGAGCTGGACGACGTGATGCCCCCCCATGTAATTAAGAACCTCCGGGTCAAGGCACGGCTTGCCTGCATCCCCACCTCGGCGGGAACCGGAAGCGAGGCCACCCGCGCCGCCCTGATCAAGGATACGGTGAAAAAACGCAAGTACTCCATCCGCTGCATGAACGGGCGCCTGGTTCCCGACGTAGCGGTGCTGGACCCGGTGTTCACCATCACCATGCCCAGAAGTCTCACCTCCGCATCCGGCATGGACGCCCTCACCCACGCCATCGAATCCTACGTCACGCCCGGCGCCAACCCCTTCTCCGACGCCATGTCCCTGGCCTCCTTCCGCTATGGATATCAGAACCTTGCCCGGTGCTATGAGCAGGGGGACGACCTTGAGGCCCGTGAAAAGATGCTGGCCGCCGCCTGCATGGGCGGTATCGCCTTCTCCAACTGTGGACTGGGCATTGTCCACGGCATCGCCCACACCTTCGGCGCGGAGTACGGCATCCCCCACGGCCTGGCTAACGCCATCGTCCTGCCCTACGGCATCCGGTACAACAGCGCCGACGCCAAGGTAAAGGCCCGGTACGACGACCTGGCAGCCCTGGTGGGGGAGCGGGATCTGTTGAGCGGCATCCTGGCCCTGCGGGAGCGGCTGGACATCCCCAACGCTATGGGTGCGGTAGTCCCCGACGAAGGGGACTTCCTCTCCAAGCTGGACCACCTGACGGAGCGGGCGCTTCAGGACGTTGCCACTCCCTCTAACCCCAGGAAACCCTCCGCCGAGGAGATGAAAGCACTCCTCCTGGAGGTCTACTACGGCAAATAAAAAACCCCTGCCCCGGCTCAGGTGAGCCGGGGCAGGGGTTTTACTTCTTTTCAATTACAATCCGATGCTCTCCTGCACGGCAGCCAGCTTCGCTTTCACCTCGTCGATGCTGCCGGAGGCCAGCACCTCGCTGAGTGTGGCCTGCTGCTCGCTCTTGGAGAGCTGGCCCACGATATACTTGGTGCGGCCCACCAGAGCGGGGGCCACGGAGAGCTCATCAATGCCCATGGCGACCCATAGGGGGATAAGCCGGGGCTCGGACGCGGTCTCGCCGCAGATGCCAATCTCCGCGCCGGCGGCATGAGCGTTGTCGCAGGCCAGCTTGATGGCCCGGATCACCGAGATGTTGCAGCTGTCATAGAGGTACTGCACCCGCTCGTTCTGCCGGTCGGTGGCGGTGGTGTACTGAATGAGATCGTTGGACCCCACGGAGAAGAACGCCACGTGCTTGGCGAGGTGGTCGGACAGAAGAACGGCAGCGGGGGTCTCGATCATGATGCCCACGGGCACGTCGGCCTTAAACGCAGCGCCGCGGGCTGTCAGCTCAGCCTTGGCCTCCTCCAGCAGGGCCTTTGCGGCCAGCAACTCTTCGAGGTTGACGATCATCGGGAACATGATCTTCACGTTGCCATGAGCGGCGGCACGAAGGATGGCCCGCAGCTGGGTCTTAAATACCTCGGGCCGGTCGAGGCAGAGGCGGATGGCACGATAACCCAGGAAGGGGTTAAATTCCTTGGGCATGTCCATATAGTCGAGCTGCTTATCCCCGCCGATGTCCAGGGTGCGGATGATGAGCTCTTTCCCCGCGGTCTTCACGGCAAGGTCCTTATAGACCTCGTACTGGAAGTCCTCGCTGGGGTAGTCGGTCTGGCCCATGTAGAGGAACTCGGTGCGGAAGAGGCCCACGCCGTCGCAGGTCTCGGCGTTGAAGTTCTCGATGCTCTCCTTGTCGCCGGAGTTTACGTTTACCCGGACCAGTTGCCCGTCCTTGGTAAGGGCTTTCTGGGCCTTGCAAGCGTCAAAGAGGGCCTTCTGCTGGTCGGAGGCAGCCTTACGCGCCATGAAGTCGGCCTTGGCCGCTTCGTCCGCGCCCAGGAGGGCGATACCCGCGGCGCCATCCACCAGCACGCCGTCCCCGGTGCGTACCTTGCCAAGCATCTCCCCCGCGCCCACGATGGCGGGGATACCCAGGGCCTTGGCTAAGATGACGGTGTGGCTTGTGACGCCGCCCCGCTCGGTGACCATGCCCGCCAGGCGGGAGCGGTCCATACGGACGGTGTCGGCAGGGGTCAGGTCCTCGGCGAAGATGACCAGCGCCTCTCCCTCCACCCCGGCAAAGGGGTCTCCGGTGACGATACCCTGTATCTCCGCGGTCAACTCCTGGCAAACGTTGTTGATGTCGGCGGCCCGGGCCTGGAGATAGGGGTCGTCCACAGCTAGGAACATAGCCTCGGTCTCGGCCCTCTTCTGGTCGATGGCCCAGGAGGAACAGGCCTTCTCGGCGGAAATGAGCTCTTTCACGCCATCGAAGAAAAAGTCGTCACTTAAAATTTCCTGATATGCCTCGAAGATAGCGGCTCCCTCGTCCCCGTGCTCAACGCGGGCCTGGTCCGCCAGCTTGACCAGGCTCGCCCCGTAGCGGGCGCGGGCCCCCTCCAAGGCGGCGATCTCGGCGTCAGGGTCGGTGATAGGTTTGCGCTCGGTGGTGATAGCGCGGGTCTCAAACACCACGGCGGTGCCGGCCACGCAGCCGGTTGCGCCCGGCAGTCCTTTGATTTCGATCATGATATGCTCTCTCCTTTTTGTTGGTATTCGCCCTATGGGTGTATCATACCACTTTTTTTCTTCCGCGTCGATAGCGGATATGCGCCAAAAGGCGGAAAACGTCGCTCCATAAATTTGGGGAAAGGGGTTTGAATGGCCTGCGCGTTTGTGATACAATAGCACTTGTTTTGCTGCGAGATTATATAGAGGGGATGGAGGGTCCCGCCGGGTGGAGGCGTGGCCTAGGATGATGAAAAAGATCGGATTTGACAACGAGAGATATCTGGAAACCCAATCCGCCCACATTAGGCAGAGGATCAGCCAGTTTGGCAACAAGCTCTACCTGGAGTTCGGCGGCAAGCTCTTCGATGACTACCACGCCTCCCGGGTCCTGCCCGGCTTTCAGCCGGACAGCAAGATCAGGATGCTCAAGGAGCTGGGTCCCTCCGCCGAGATCGTCATCGCCATCTGCGCCAACGATATCGAGAAGAACAAGGTTCGCGGCGACCTAGGCATTACTTACGACGTGGACGTGCTCCGCCTGATCGACGCGTTCCGGGCCCAGGGCCTCTATGTGGGCAGCGTTGTGGTGACCCGCTACGCAGGGCAGAGCGCCGCCGACGCGTTCCGCCGTCGGATGGAGAATCTGGGCGTGCGCTGTTACCTCCACTACCCCATCGCCGGCTATCCCCACAATATTCCCCACATTGTCAGCGACGAGGGGTACGGCAGGAACGACTACATTGAGACCACCCGCCCTCTGGTGGTGGTCACCGGCCCCGGGCCGGGCAGCGGGAAGATGGCCGTCTGCCTCTCCCAGCTCTACCACGAGTACCGCCGGGGCGCCAAGGCCGGTTACGCCAAGTTCGAGACCTTCCCCATCTGGAACCTTCCCCTCCAACACCCGGTGAATCTGGCCTATGAGGCCGCCACCGCCGACCTGGGGGACGTGAATATGATCGACCCCTTCCACCTCACCACCTATGGCATCACAACAGTAAACTATAACCGTGACATCGAGATTTTCCCCGTCCTCTCCACCATCTTTGAGAAAATTATCGGCGAGTGCCCCTACAAGTCCCCCACCGACATGGGGGTGAACATGGCGGGCAACTGTATCTTCGACGAGGATGCGGTGCAGGATGCCGCCCGGCAGGAGATCGTCCGCCGCTACTACACCGCCCTGTGCGACCGCCGCCAGGGCCTGTGCGAGGATGAGACTGTCTACAAGCTTGAGAATATCATGCAGCAGGCCAAGGTGAGCCCCGAAATCCGTCCCGTAGTGGGTTCCGCGCTGCGCGTGGCCGAGGAGACGGGAAATCCCGCCGGGGCCATCGAGCTGCCCGACGGCGAGATTATTACCGGCAAGACCACCGGCCTTATGGGGGCCTCCTCCGCCACCATGCTCAATGCCCTTAAGCGCCTGGCCGGTATCGACCATGAGCACCACCTCATCTCCCCTGAGGCCATCGCCCCCATCCAGACTGTCAAGGTGGACCATCTGGGGTCTATAAACCCCAGGCTCCACAGCGACGAGATCTTGATTGCCCTGGCCATCTCTGCCTCCACCAATCCCCTGGCTGCCCAGGCTCTGGCTCAGCTCTCCGCTCTGCGCGGGTGTGAGGCCCACGCCACAGTCATCCTCTCCCCCGCCGACTCCACCACCTACGGCAAGCTGGGTCTGCGCCTCACCTGCGAGCCCCAGTATGAGACCAATAAGCTCTACCATTGATAGCGAAAGGGCCGCGCATGATATGTGCGGCCCTTTCGTTTATGTTTCGGAGGAGCCCTCGTCATTGTGAACCATAAAAAAACAAGACCCCCTCTAAGTCGAGGAGGTCTTGTGTGCTCTCTACACCAATTAGTCGGTGACAAAGGGAACCAGGGCGATCTGACGGGCCCGCTTGATAGCCTCGGTCAGCTGGCGCTGGTGCATGGCACAGGTGCCGGTGGTGCGGCGGGGCAGGATCTTGGAGCGCTCGGACAGGAAACGGCGCAGTTTCACCGCGTCCTTATAGTCGATGTGCTCCACCTTGTCCACGCAGAAGGTGCAGACCTTGCGGCGCTTACGGCCGCGGGGGCGCTGCTCTCTGTTCTCCATAGGCATAGCGAATAACCTCCATTTCATAAGGCAAAGCCTGTAATCGTCTCCCCCATAGGGGAGGATTCATTTTTTTAGAACGGCAACTCGCCGTCATCATCGGCCAAATCACCGAACTCGTTCCCACTTGGGCCGGAGGGGCCGCCGGTGGGAGGGGGAGCGTAACCGCCGGTGGGCCCGGGGTAGCTGCTGCCGCCACGGTCGTAGCCTCCGCCAGAAAAGCCACCGCCGCCTTCGCCGTCCCGCTTGGAGTCGCCAAAGTAGACGTTGTCAGCGATGACCTCGGCGCTGCGGCGCTTGCCGCCGTCCTTGTCGGTCCAGTCGCGGATCTGCAGTCGGCCCTCCACCACAGCCACACGGCCCTTGGTGAAGAAACGGGAGACGAACTCCGCCGTCTGCCGCCAAGCCACCACGTCGATGAAATCAGTGGCCTTCTCGCCGGTAGATTTGTCCTTAAAGTCCCGGTCCACGGCCAGGGAGAACGAGGCCACAGGGGTCCCGGTCTGCGTGTGCCGAAGCTCGGGGTCACGGGTCAGGCGGCCCATGAGGATGATCTTGTTGAGCATTTTTCAGCCCTCCCTTAGTCCTCGTCCTTGCAGACGACGAGGGAACGCATCACACCGTCGGTAATACGGAAGATACGCGCCAACTCCAGGGGAAAACTGGGGACGGAGCTGAAGGTCATGAGAACATAGTAGCCGTCGTTGTAGTCGTTGATGGGATAGGCCAGACGACGCTTGCCCCACTCGTCGACCTCGGCGAGGGTACCGTTCTCCTCCACCAAGGTCTTGAATTTCGCCACCAGAGCGGCGGTGGCCTCCTCACCCAGCTCGGGGTTGAGAATGTAGACCGCCTCATAATTTGCGCTTAACTTTGCCATTTTTTGTGCACCTCCTTATGGACATATGGCTCTCGTTCATAGACGAGAGCAAGGATGACGCTGCCCGCGATTATTTGCAGACAAGCTATATTATTATATAGGAAAAACGCGAATTGTCAAGGGAACGCCCACGTTTTTCACTATATTTTTTAAATCGTCCCGACCTTTTCCTTGATAAAGCCCTTGAGCCAGTCGCCGGTCTCGGGGTGGTCGAGGGCAAAGTCGATGGTGGCCTCCAGAAAACCCTTGAGGTTACCGGTATCATACCGGCGCCCTTCGAAGTCCACCGCTACCATCTTGCTGCGCTTACACAGCACCTGAAGCCCGTCGGTGAGCTGGATCTCTCCGCCGTACCCGGGGGCCTGGTTCTCCAAAATATCGAAAATCTCGGGCGTGAGGACGTACCGGCCCAGGATGGCATAGTTGGAGAACATCTGGGCGGGGGTGGGTTTCTCGTTCATATCGGAGACCGCAAAGATCCGCTCCTCTAGAGGAGAAATCTTCACGGAGGAGTACTTGGAAATCGCCTCGGTGGAGACCCGCTGCACCCCCACACAGGAGGCGTCGTACTTCTCCGCGGCGGCGATAAGCTGGCCCATGACGGGCTTCTTTGCCCGCATGATGTCGTCCCCCAGAAGGACGGCGAAAGGTTCTTCCCCCACAAAGCGCTTTGCACGGGAGATGGCGTGGCCCAGCCCCTTGGTCTCCTTCTGGCGGACGTAGAAGATATTGGCAAGGTCGGCGGCCCGGCGGACCTCAAATAGCTCCCGGTCCTTGCCCGCCTGGTTAAGACGGGTCTCCAACTCGGGGTAGTAGTCAAAGTAGTCGTCCATCGCGGATTTGGCGCGGTTGGTGACGATGAGGATGTCCTCAATGCCGGAGGCCACCGCCTCCTCAATGATATACTGAATCACAGGCTTGTCCACCATAGGGATCATTTCCTTGGGGACGGTCTTGGTGGCGGGAAGCATACGGGTCCCAAGGCCGGCGGCGGGGATAACTGCTTTGCGGACTTTCATGGAGCGGGTCCTCCTTTTACATGTGGGCCTCCGGCATCATAGACCGAAGGGATTTAATATTGGGGAGAATACGGAGCAGCAACAGGCCCAGACCATAGCAGACCACCGCCTCGCCCAGGCCGATGGTAAACGCGTTGAAGAAGTAGGCGGGCCAGAACGACTCGCCGCCCTGTGCCTGCTGAAACGCGATCACCGCGCTGACAATGACCACGTTGCAGACCACGGGGGGCAGGGGGGCCAGCCATTTAGATGGCATTTTCATGGTCCACAGGGCGGCCAAAAGGGTGGCGATGGAACCAAAAATGATATCTAAAAAACCGTAGGGTGAGAGGAGATTGGCAATTAGACAGCCCACGAAGAGCCCCGGCGCAGTGGCCGGAAAGAGAAAGGGCAGGACGGTGAGCGCCTCGGCAAATCGGAACTGGACGGGGCCGTAGGCCAGACCGAAGATATTGGCGAAGTAGCTCATCACGGCATAGAGCGCCGCCACCATGGCGGCCAGGGTCAGGTCCTTAACGGTGAATTTGCGCATAACAACAAACCTCCACTTTTGTTTAGAGTACGCCGCGCCTGCGCACAGCGGTGAAAGTCCCTTATCCCGGGGGTATGGCGCATAAGCGCCCCCGGACGGCATTCTTTTCACCGGTTGGACTGGATTGGAGACCAGTCGAGGTTATTGTAACACGCTTTTACATAAAAAGAAAGAGGGAGCGCTTTGCGCTCCCTCTTTTGCGGCAGTTTACTTCACCAGCTCTACCGTATAACCCAGCTCCCGCAGGCCACTGACGATTCCGCCTGGATCGAGCATGTGGCCGGCGCCGACGGCCAGGAAGAAGGTGTTCTCACCCTCGGTCTCCAGATACGCGGCGGCAGCCTTGATCATGTTTGGATCCCGGTCGGTGAAGAGGCGGGCGCTCATCTCGTCGTCGCTCTTCACCACGGCCGCCTTGTCCAGAATTGCGCTCATAGCGTCGGGGTCGCTGTCCTTCCAGGCGGCCATCATGTCGTCATATGTCTGGCTCTGAGCGGCCAGAGCATCCTGGATAGCCTGCTGCTCGTCGTCGGTGGGCTCCTCCCCGGAGAGGGAGGACTTCAACATGGCAAGGTATGCGGCAAGGCCCTCAGTCTGATACTCGTGGGAGAGGTTATCAAAGATGCCGCCCTGGAACGCCAGGTTCTCCACCGCTCCGATGGTCTTACCCGAGTTGACCGCCAAAGCGTTGATATACACATCCACCGCCATGGCGGTGTCGCCGGTGCTGTCGTCAGTGGTAAAATAGTTATTCAGCATGAGCATGAGCACCCAGGGCTTATATGCGTTGACCGGCTCCTCCGTCATGCCCAGCATGGAAAAGCCGTTCACCGTGTCGGCGTACAGCTCGGCGGAGATATGGTCCTTCAGGCCGGTGCCGTCGTTATAGGTCTGCAGGGCGGCAAACTCGGCCATCCCCTCCACATCGTTGAGGTCCACTTCGAAGATGACTTCCTGGGACGAGGCGATGGCATCACGCAGAGACTTGTGGAAGGGATAGACGTTGCTGCGGTCCATATGTATGGTGCCCAGCAGGTAGAGGGTGTTGCCCCCGTTGGTGGCCTTCCACAGAAGGCCCTTGGACCCGGCGTCGGTCTGGTCGTAGAGGGCGAGGATAAGGCGCTGGGCCAACACCATAGCCTCCTGATAGGAGCACTGGCGATCCAGCATCAGGTCGCCGTTGGCGCCGCCCTTTACCACACCCAGGGCCGTCAGATAGCCGGTGGGAGCGTTCTCAATGCCGGGCAGGGCATAGGCCGCGGCCTCCTGGTAAAGGGCGTTCATCACGCCGCCGCGGGTGGTGTCGATGACTAACTCGCTGGCAGGCTGAGTATTGGCCGCCAGCCCCAGCAGGGCCAGCTTGCCAGCCACCACAGCGGTCAAGGCGGACAGGTCGTCCGCAGTGAGGGGGCTCTGGATATAGGAGGTATAGTTATCGTCCACAAGACCCAAAGCATAAGAGTCGGCCAGAGACTCCACGGCCCAGGGGGAGGGGAGCTGGACCTCTGCCTCCTCAGCGGCGAACGCCGGGACGGCAAGGCCCGCGGCTAGAGCCAGGGCCAGCAGCAGGGAGAGCAGCTTGCGTTTTTTCATAGAGCAGGTCCCTTTCCGATATGTATAGTTGGCTTTACAGTCATTATATAAAGTATAGCACGCTTTACAAAGATGTCAACCGTTAAAAACGCCTCTCCAGGGAAAATTTCCCCTAGAGAGGCAGTTTCGCGTTTATTCCTCTTCTTTTTCCGGCTTGGGCGTCACCCTAGACACCAGGGCCCACTCAACCCGGCGGTCCTCCAGCTCCTCCACGCGGATGTGTAGGCCGAACGCCTCTACCTCGGGATGGCTGCCGTCCCCCGGAATGACCGAGAACTGGGCGAAAACCAGGCCACCCAAGGTGTCGTACTCCTCGTTCTCCGGGAGGTGGACGTCCAGCGCGTCGGCCACATCGTCCAGGTCCGCCGAGCCGGATATCCTCCACAGGTTGGACTCCAACTGGGTAATCTCCTGCTCCACCTGGGGATCAAACTCGTCGTAGATATTGCCCACGATCTCCTCCAGCAGGTCCTCCATGGTGATGATACCGCTGGTGCCGCCGTACTCGTCCACCACGATGGCCAGGTGAACCTTCTTGTCCTGCATATCCCTGAAGAGCACATCAGTGCGCACGGACTCGGGAACAAAATAGGCACTGCGCAGCAGCTCCCGCACGGGGCGGGGGCTCTCCCTGCGGGTGTTGAGGAAGTAGTCGCGGCTATTGAGGATGCCAATCACGTCGTCCGCGTCCTCTTCGTAGACCGGGTAGCGGGACAGGCCGGTCTCCTCGATGGTGCGGACAATCTCATCGTCGCTGTCGTCGGCCCAGAGCATGACCACGTCGGTTCGGTGAATCATCACGTCCCCAGCGGTCATGTTGTTGAACTCAAAGATGTTCTCAATCATCTCTTTCTCGCCGGTCTCGATGGCGCCCTTCTCCTCGCCAATGTCCACCATCATACGGATCTCCTCCTCCGAGACTTCCTCGCTCTCGGCGTTGGGGTCGATATGTAGGAGGCGGAGCACTCCGTTGGTGGAAACGGTGAGGAGCCAGATGATGGGCCGCATGACCACCGCGATGGCCGAGATAACCCCACAGGCGAAGTTTGCGATCTTCTCGCCCTTCTGCATTGCGATGCGCTTGGGCACCAGCTCGCCAAACACCAGGGTGAAGAAGGACAGCACGATGGTAATGATGACCACCGCCAAGGTGTCCACCACGCCGAGGGCGGCAGGGCTGAGGGCAAACCGCTCCGCTGCCCAGCCCGAGAGCCGGGTGGCAAAGTTTCCGGCCGCAAAGGCGGAACCTAAGAAACCGGCCAGAGTGATGCCGATCTGGATGGTGGAGAGGAAACGGGTGGGACTCTCCACAACCTTGAGCAGCTTTATGGCCTTCTTATCCCCCTCCTCAGCCTGCTTGCGCAGAATGTTGTCGTTCAGGGAAATGACAGCCAGTTCCGTTGCGGCGAAGAATGCGTTGACGAGAATGAGTACAACCTGAAGCAATAATTGGGGCCATATAGGGTCCGATGGCAAGGTGATTCCTCCTTAAAATAATAGACCTTGGGCCTACATTTAAGATAGTATAACACAGGTTTAAGAAAAATTCATTAAGAAGTGCAAAAAAAGGCAAACTATGATATAATTTTTTTGTAAGGGCACCTTACGTTTTATCAGCTCGGGCGGATCGATTCCGCCCGTTTTTGAAGGGCAAGTGGTTTTCCTTGACTATTTTTGATATTATGGGGCCCATCATAGTGGGGCCGCCCCCCACCCGCTATTTTCCTTATTTGAAAGGCAAGTGATTTCCCTTGACCATCTTTGATATCATGGGCCCCATCATGGTGGGGCCGTCCAGCTCCCACACCGCCGGCGCGGTACGGATCGGGCTTATTACCCGCAAGCTGCTGGGCCGAGCGCCGGCGAAGGCCGAGCTGCTGCTTCACGGTTCCTTTGCCGCCACGGGCAAGGGCCACGGCACCGACAAGGGGCTGGTGGCAGGTCTCCTGGGGATGCAGCCCGACGATCCCGGCATCCCCAGAGCCTTCCTTCTGGCGGAGGATCGGGGGATGGAGGTGACGGTGGGTACCATCGTACTCCGGGGGGCCCACCCCAATTCCGTCCTCCTCCGGGTTGAGGACAGTCAGGGAAACAAGCTGGAGGTCAACGCCTCCTCCCTGGGGGGAGGTCGGGTACGGGTGAACGCCATCGACGGTCTGGAGGCCAGTTTCTCCGGCGAGCACCCCACCCTCATCATCCGCAACGAGGACAAGCCCGGCGCGGTGGCCGAGGTGAGCGCCATTCTCTCCCGCCGGAACGTGAACATTGCCACCATGCAGCTATACCGGGACATGCGGGGCGGCCTGGCGGTCATGGTGCTGGAGAGCGACCAGTCGGTCTGGGCCGCCGCCATCGATGAGCTGCGCGCATGCCCCGGCGTGGTTCGGGTGACCTATCTTGAGATGGAGCAGGGGGAGGAGAATTAATATGGCCTTTACTTCTGTGGAAAGCCTCCTTCGCGCAGGGGAGCACGCTCCCCTCTGGCAGGCGGTGCAGCTGGACGACGCCGCCGACCGGGGCGCAAGCCCGGAAAGCTCCTGGGCTCAGATGACAAAGCTGTGGAACGCCATGAAGGCCGCGCCTGCCCAGTACGACGGCTCACTCCGCTCCCCAAGCGCCCTGGTGGGCGGGGCGGGGGCTACGGTGGAAAGCGGCCCCGGCGCGCTGTGCGGCCCGTTTCTCCGGGCTGTCATCGCCACAGCGCTGAAGACCGGCGAGTGCAACGCCTGTATGAAACGCATCGTGGCCGCGCCCACGGCGGGGGCCAGCGGGGTGCTGCCGGCCGTGCTCCTCCCCCTTCAGGCGCGGGATTCCCGCTCGGACGAGGAGATGACCCAGGCCCTCTACGTGGCCGCCGGATTCGGGCAGGTCATTGCCTCCCGGGCCTCCATCTCGGGGGCCGAAGGGGGCTGTCAGGCCGAGGTGGGCTCCGCCTCCGGCATGGCGGCCGCGGCCCTCACCGTCCTGATGGGCGGCAGCCCCACCCAGGCGGCTCACGCCTGTGCCATGGCCTTGAGCAATACACTGGGTCTGGTCTGCGACCCGGTGGCCGGCCTAGTGGAGGTCCCCTGCGTGAACCGCAACGTCATGGGGGCGGTGAACGCCCTCTCTTGCGCGGAGATGGCCCTGGCGGGGGTGACGTTCCCCATCCCCTGCGACGAAGTCATCGATGCCATGCGCGCCGTGGGCGACGCTCTGCCCTCCTCCCTCCGGGAGACCGGGGCAGGTGGGCTGGCCGCCACCCCCACTGGTCGGAGGGTAAAGGAGAATTTAAGGGGGTAACTGTCATTGGGTAGCCGCTTCCCCTCATCTGGCATAGCCGGCCGGACCTACGTCTAAGCGGGGACAGATATACGCGCGTCTTGCTCTCCCCGCCCCGGCATGATATACTAAGGCGTATTGTCGAAAATCGGAGATAAGGAGCTGACCATGAATGCTGCGTTTCGCTCATTTCAATTTTAACGTCCTGGACCTGGATCGTTCCCTGGCCTTTTATAAGGACGCCCTGGAGCTGGTCCCCGTGCGCAAGAAGGAGGCCGGGGACGGCTCCTTTACTTTGATTTATCTGGGGGATGGAGAGACCGGCTTCGAGCTGGAGCTGACCTGGCTTCGCGACCGCGCCGAGCGCTACGACCTGGGCGAGTGCGAATTCCACCTTGCCTTCGTCACCGACCGCTACGACGAGCTATACTCCAGGCACAAGGCCATGGGCTGCGTCTGCTTTGAGAATCCTGCCATGGGCATCTACTTCATTGAGGACCCGGACGGGTACTGGATCGAGATCATTCCCGCCGACCACTAAACAATAAGCGAGGGGCCTCCTATGCTGTTTTCAAGCTCAGTTTTTCTCTTCCTCTTTTTGCCTATCGTCCTATTCTGTTATTATATCCCCTTTCGGCGCCACCGTCAGGGACAGAATATACTGCTGCTGATCGCCTCTCTGCTCTTTTACGCCTTTGGCGAGCCCTGGTTCGTACTGGTCATGATGGGCTCCATCGTTGCCAACTGGGTCTTCGGCCTTTGGGCGGGCCGGGCCAGGGCGGCGGGGCGGAGTGTTAGGATGGCAGTGGTGTGCACCGCAATCTTCAACCTGGGTATCCTCTTCATCTTCAAGTACCTGGTCTTCGTGCTGACCAACCTGAATCTGCTGGGCTTTCAGTTTATGATCCCCGTCATCGAACTGCCCATCGGCATCTCCTTCTTCACCTTCCAGGCCATGAGCTATGCGCTGGACGTGGCCCGGGGGGACGCGGAGGTGCAGCCCTCGGTCTTCAAGGTGGGGCTGTACGTATCTCTCTTTCCGCAGCTCATTGCCGGACCCATTGTGCGGTACACTACCGTGGCCGATGAGATCGACCACCGACGGGAGACCTGGGCTGACTTCTCCTCCGGCGTGGGGCGGCTGCTGGTGGGCCTGGGAAAAAAGGTCCTCCTCTCCAACCAGCTGGCTGTGGTGGCTGATATGGCTTTTCAGGACGGGCACCCCTCCTCCACCGCCTTCGCCTGGCTGGGCGGCGCGTGTTACATCCTACAGCTCTACTATGACTTTGCCGGCTACTCCGACATGGCAATCGGCATGGGGCGTATGTTCGGCTTTCACTTCCTTGAAAACTTCAATTATCCCTACACCGCCACCTCGGTCTCCGAATTCTGGCGGCGGTGGCATATCTCCCTTACCACTTGGTTTCGAGATTATGTGTACATCCCCCTGGGCGGCAGCCGTGTGGACAAGCGGTGGAAGGTGGTACGCAACCTCTTCGTCGTGTGGCTGCTCACCGGCATCTGGCACGGGGCCAACTGGACCTATATCGTGTGGGGCCTTTTGAATTATGCCCTTCTGATGGCGGAAAAGTACGGGGGCTTTGCGCGGAATTTCCCCAAATGGATCGGGCGAATCTATGTCTTCATCGCCTTCCTCCTCACCTGTGTGGTCTTCCGCTCCGCCTCCATCGGCGAGGCAGGGTCCTATTTCCAGGCCCTTCTCCATATCGGCGTACCCGGCTTTTCGGGGGACTTCATCCTCTACCTGCGGGAGTACGCACCCATCATCTTGTTCGCCTTTGTCTGCGCAGCCCCCACCGCCACCTGGGCACGCAGAAAGCTGGCCGGATGGAAGGACGGCAGGCTCCTCCCCCTGTGGGATGGGGCCTCTGCGGTTTGCCTGCTGGCGATTTTTGTTTTGTCGGTGGCCTTTATCGTCAAGGGGACCTACAACCCCTTCATTTACTTTAACTTTTAAGGAGGACGGGACATGAAACGAAAAGAGAGCATTACCGCCGTCCTCTTTCTCTGCGCGCTGGCGGCAGGATTTGTGATGCTGGCCTCCTCCTTTTTCGGCGGAGAGGGGCATTTGGAGTCCGCCGTGCGGGCAGTCATAAAGAATCCCGGCAGCTTAAAGTCTTTCCTGGTCAGCGCCGAGGGCGCCGCCAACCAAGACCTTGACCGAACCCACCTGTTCATCCAGCTCTATGGCGGGGCTCAGCGAATTACCGGGAGGCGTATGGTGGTGGACATGGCCGACCCGGACTACACTGTGGCCCGGCTGAACGACGGTTCTTTGGCCTTCCAGAACCTGACCACCGCCCCCTCGGACCAGACCGCACACGCCCGGGCCATCGCCGACCTGCGTGACTACGCGGAGGAGGAGCTGGGCGCACCCCTCCTTTACATCCAGGCCCCCCAGAAAATTGAAACGGACCAGCTCCCGGACGGCATGGAAAACTACGGCAACCAGGACGCCGACCAACTTTTAGACGCGCTCTCTGATCTTGATGTGGACACACTGGATCTGCGCCCTGCCCTTCAGGATGCGGCGAGGGACCCGGAAACACCCGCCCTCTACTTCAATACCGACCACCATTGGACCCCTGAGGGGGCTTTTCTGGGGTACCAGGCCCTCTCCGCCGAATTGAAGGAGAAGTACGGCTACGCCGCCGACCCCCAGTTCCTTGAAACGGCGAGCTATGAGGTCACCACATATGACGACTGGTTCCTGGGCAGCCAGGGCAAACGGGTGGGCACTCTCTACGGCGGGGTGGACAGCATCAACCTCTGGAAACCCAGATTCGCCACCGACTTCACATACTCCTCTCCTGCTTTCTTCGACGACCGCACTGGACCCTTTGAGACCTCCCTCCTCTTCCCCGAGCGCCTGGAGCCCAAGGACTACTTCGGCGGCAACCCCTATACCCTCTATTCCGGTGGGGATTACCCCCTGGCCCGGATGTACAATAACTTAAACCCCGACGGCCCCCGCATCCTCCTCATCCGTGACTCCTTCTCCTGCGCCCTGGCCCCGTTCCTGGCCCTCCAGTGCGGGGAGCTGATGACCATGGACATGCGCTACTTTACCGACGACCTGGCGAGCTATCTCGACTGGCTGAATCCCGACCTCGTCCTGGTGATGTACTCGGCCAGCGCCACCCGGCTGGACGAGATGTACCCCTTCACCGACTATTTCAAACAGTAAGCAGGTGCCTTCGTGGAACACAACCTCCCCTCCTCCCGGCAACTCAACTGGCACTATATTGCCATGCAGGCGGGTTTCTGGGCCATGTTCGCCTCCATCGTCGCCTTCCAGACGCCCCTTCTCCAGGCCCGTGGCTTTACCAACACCGAGGTCGGCTTCGTTGTGGCCGTGCGCTGTGGCGCGGGCATTTTCTGCCAGCCCCTGCTGGGAGGCTTTGCCGACAAGCACCCCAACATTCCCTTAAAATTCATCGTCTCAGCCTCTCTGACCCTGTCGCTGCTGGTGGGGCTCCTCTTTACCTTCGTCCCCATGGGTCTTTGGGGCACGCTGGCGGTCTTCGTGGTGCTGGGTGGGTTTGAGATCTCGGCCTATCCCTTGATGGACGCCATGGCGATCCAGTACATCAACGCCGGGGTCCCAATCCGGTACAGCCTGGGCCGGGGCATTGGCAGTTTCTCCTATGCGATCTCCTGTGTGGTGCTGGGGCTGCAGTCCGATACCGCCGGGGTGGAGAGCACCCTGCTCACCCACGCGGCTCTTGTGGTACTCGTGGCCCTCCTCTGCATTACATACCCCACCTTCCGTGCCCAGCCCCGCCAGTCGGGCGTGCAGGAGGAAATGCCTCAATCCGTGGTCTCCCTCCTGAGGGGCAACCCCCGTTTCACCCTCATGCTGGTGGCCATCCTTCTTGGCATGACGGCCTGCCTCCCTATGTCCAACTATATGACGAACATTCTCCTGGAAAAGGGCGGCAGCAATTCCGACCTGGGCCCCACGCTCTTCATGATGGCCGCGTTCGAGCTGCCCACCGCCTTCTTCTTCCAGCGCCTGCTGCGCAGGTACGGCAGCGGAAAGCTCCTGCTCCTCAGCATGGTCTTCGTCACGCTGAAGGCTGTTGCCGTCTCGATGGCGCTCAGTCCCGCCGCCGTTCTGCTGGTCCAGCCCCTGCAGATGCTGGGGTACGGACTTTTTACCCCCTCGTCGGTTTTTTTCGTTAACGAGTCGGTTCCCGCGGCGGACCGGGTACGGGGACAGACCATTATGATGGTAGCATCCAACGGCTTGGGTGGTATGCTGGCAGGCCTGATGGGAGGCCGCCTGCTGGACCTTGGCGGGGCGGCCCTCATGCTGAGCGTCTGCGTCGCCTTGGGCATCCTCTCCGTACTGATGGCCATGGCAGTGCTCCATTGGAAACACCCCGTGGAGCGAGCCTGATGGTATAAAAACGCGGCCGGTATCGCTGACGATACCGGCCGCGTCTATTTTTGCTCTATCGTCCAATCCCCTCTTTGAGCCTCTCCCTGGCCCGGGCCAGGAGCTTGGCGTACACCCCGTCCATCTCCCATTCGTTGGTATACTCTAAAAGCCGCTCGGCGGGGAGCCATCCTACCCGGGTGTTCTCCTCCTCCCGGACGGTAAGGACGTCGTTCTCATCGGCCACCAGGAGGTAGGTCACGTTAAGGTGCTGGTGGGCTGCAACGTATTTGCCCCGCTTCACGTGGCCCCAGACGGGGAGGATGTCCAGCGACGCGATGCCATCCCCCAAAGGGCGGATGTGGGCGGCTCCGGTCTCCTCCCGTGCCTCCCGGAGAGCGACGGCGAGGAGGTCCCCGTCTCCGTCGGCGTGCCCCCCCGTCCAGGCCCAGACCCGGTAGATATTGTGGTGGGCCATCAGTACCTTACTGGCGTCGGCGTTCACCACGAAACCTGAGCTGGTGATATGGGCGTACTCGTTTTCACGGGTGAGCACCGAACCCGGGTACCGGTCGATATATTCCAGGATGATGCGCTGGTCGGCAGCCTCCTGCTCGCTCTGTGGTGCGTAGGCCCTGATCTCATCGGCGTACATGCCTCGTCACTTCTCTCTTTTATAGGTCACGTAGCGAAAGGCGAGGCTGTCCTCGGCGAAAGGTCCCTCCTCCTCCGCGATACCCCAGCCGGGCAAGGCATCCAGATTGGGAAACCATGTGTCCGCAGGGAAATCGGCGTCGAGTTTCGTCACGTAGGCGGTATCGCAGCCATTCAGCAGCGCCCGATAGATCTGGGCCCCGCCGATGACGAAGGTGTCCTCCGGACAGCGGGTTCGGGCCTCCTCCACGGAGCGGAGCACCACAGCCCCCTCCACCCGGAAGTCCGGGTCGGTAGACAGGATAAAATTTTCCCGCCCCGGCAGGGGCCGCCCGCCGGGAAAGGTGGCGAGGGTCTTGCGCCCCAGCAGCACGGGGTGGCCCAGGGTAAGGGTTTTAAAGCGTTTCAGGTCGGCGGAGACCCGCGCCAACAGCTCCCCCCGGTACCCAATTGCCCAGTTTCGGTCTACAGCGACAATTAGTTTCATTGTATGTTCTCCTTGTCCACAAAGGCCCATAATTCCGCGAGGTGCTCCTCGTCGAAGACCGGCATACCCGATCCTCTCAGCACCTCGGCAGCCACACCGTCGCCGAGAATCCGCGTGCCGGTAAAAGTCCCGTCATAGATGACTCCGCTTCCGCAGGAGGGGCTGCGGGCCTTGAGCAGCGCGCAGCGGCAATTTAGGCGCGCCGCCAGCTCCAGAGTACAGTCCGCCCCCCGGCGGTAGGCCTCCGTTACATTCTTCCCGCTCTTCGTAAGAACGCGTGCTCCAACCCGCTCGGCTGGAGGCCGCGGCGTAGCGAGACCCCCAAGCTGCTCCGGGCACAGCGGAACCAGATGGAGCCGCTGGTCGGTCAGGATGGTTTCCAGCTCCGGGATGGGATACCCGTCCCCGCTGTACCGGCATGGGAGGCCCAGCAGACACGCCGAAATGAGCACATTCATCCTCACACGGCCACGGGAATCTTCTCGTCCAGCGGGTGGCTCCTGTAGTTTTCCAGCGAAAAGCTGGACTTGGTAAACGCATAAAAATCGGTGATTGCGGGGTCTAAACTCAGCTTGGGCGCGTCGAAGGGCTGGCGGGCGATGATCTCCTCCACGATGGGAACGTGGCGGTCGTAGATGTGGGCATCAGCGATGACGTGGACCAGCTCGCCGGGGATGAGGCCCGATACCTGGGCCAGCATATGGACCAGGGCTGCGTACTGCATCACGTTCCAGCCGTTGGCGGTGAGCATATCCTGGCTGCGCTGGTTGAGTATGGCGCTGAGAGTCCGCCCGCTGACGTTGAAGGTCATGGACCAGGCACAGGGGTAGAGGTGCATCTCGGAGAGGTCGGCATGGTTGTAGATGTTGGTCATAATACGCCGCGACGCCGGGTTATGCTTTAAGTCATAGAGCACCCGGTCCACCTGGTCGAACTCCCCCTCGGCGTACTTGTGCTTTACCCCCAGCTGATAGCCGTAGGCCTTGCCGATGGAGCCGCTCTCGTCGGCCCAGGCGTCCCAGATATGGCTGGAAAGGTCCTTTACATTGTTGGACTTCATCTGCCAGATCCATAAAAGCTCGTCCACTGCACTCTTAAAGGCCATTTTACGAATGGTCTGGATGGGAAACTCAGACCTGAGGTCGTAGCGGTTGACGATGCCAAATTTCTTTACTGTGTGGGCGCTTGTACCGTCCTCCCACTTGGGGCGGACGGGCAAGCTTGTATCCCAGGTCCCATGCGCCAGAATGTCCTTACAGTTTTCGATGAATAAAGCGTCGGCGTAGCTCATAGCGCGCTCCTTTGAGTTTTTTCCTATTGTACCATGATTTTAGAACAAGAAAAAGCGTTGCGGAGAGAAAAATATATGGTACAATAAAAACTCAAGTCTATAAAACGGCAGGCGATTATCTTTGTCACAGGAAACACCTTCCCTTCTCCCCAAGGTCGGTCTTCGCAACTTAAAGACCGCTCTCTCCGCCACCCTCTGCGCTGCGCTCTATGCCATCTTTGACGCGAACCCCACCTTCGCCTGCATCGGTGCCATCTTCGGCATGGGCAGCGACATGGAGGACTCCTGGAAAAACGGCGGCAACCGGCTGATCGGCACTGTCATCGGCGGTTTTCTGGGCATGGGGCTGTTCCGGGTCTTCCTCTCTCTGGAGTCCCACGGGGGCCGGGCCTGGCTTCTCACCCTGCTTTTCGTCGGGGTGGTGGCGCTGATCGTGGCCTCCCAGATTTTCCGCTGGCCCGGGGCCATTCAGCCCGGCGGAGTAGTGCTGTGCATCATCCTCTTTAATACGCCGGAGAGCACCTATATCTCCTACGCGCTGCACCGTATGGTGGACACTGGTTTAGGCGTGCTGGTTTCCCTAGGCATCAACCTGCTCCTCCCCCGCGAGCGGCTGGACCGTTGGCTTGACCGCTGGCGGGCCTTCCAAGCAGCGCGGCGGCAGGGGTAAAGCGATAGGCTGCGATTTCTCCCCCTGAGGGGAGCGCGCCTATGCGGCGGGTGCACCCCTTTTCCGCAAAAAGGGGTAAAAATCGCCGTGGACTTGGCCTTAGGAGTTTTCATATTGGGGCACAATACCCCCAAATGCAGGGATGAAAATACTTATTTCCTCATCGGTTTGAAAACTGCTCGCAATGACATTGCGACTGGCCGAAGAAGGGGATAGAAGGCAGCAGGCAACCGCAAAAATCACCCCTGTGTGACGATCTCCCCTACCAGCCCGTCGGCGTGGAGGCCTGTGATTTTCACGTCCCGCTGGACATTGTGCAGGGCCTCTCCCTTGGCATAGACAGCCACATAGTTGGGCGCGTGGCCCCGCCAGAGGCCGCCCTTCTCCTCCTCGAAGAGGACGGGCAGAGTCTCCCCCACCCGGCGGGTGAGGTAATCCGCCTCCAACCGATCCGCCAGGCTGCCTGCCCGGCGGGCTCTGTCCTCCTTGATGGCGTTGGATGCCTGTTCCCCCATCCCCGCCGCGGGTGTCCCCTCCCGGCGGGAGTATGGAAAGATGTGCATTGAGGAGAAGGCGCACTTCTCCACGAAGGCCAGAGTCTCCATAAACTCCTCCTCGGTCTCGCCGGGAAAGCCAACGATCAGATCGGTAGTGATAGCAGGGTCAGAATAGTATTCTCTAAGTAATTCAACACTTTTATAATACCAGAAGGTATCATATTTCCGGTTCATTCGGGCCAGAACAGCGTCGCTCCCGCTCTGCATGGACAGGTGGAAGTGCGGGCAGAGGTTTGGGAGAGCCGCCGATCGGCGGCAGAATTCCTCCGTGATGGTGCGCGGCTCCAGGCTGCCCAGGCGGATCCGCAGGCCGGGCGCGGCGGCGCAGACTGCTTCGATGAGGTCGATTAGCCCCGTCCCGTCCCGGAGTTCCTGTCCCCAGGAGGATATCTCGATACCGGTGAGGACGATTTCCCGGTAGCCATCTCTGGCAAGGCGTTTTGCTTCATATACCGCAGCCTCCAAGGGTAGCGAGCGCACCGGCCCCCGGGCGTAGGGGATGATGCAGTAGGAACAGAAGTTGACGCAGCCGTCCTCTACCTTGAGCATGGCTCGAGTGCGGCCCTCCAACCCTCCGGCTGGAAGATGCTCGAACGCGCGGTGGGTCATAATGTTGTCCACCCGCACCTCGGGGGCGGCAGCCTTATGCTCCACCAGTTTTTCCACCTCGTCGAGGAACGCCATCCGGTCGGCGGTGCCCATGACCAGGTCAACCTCCAAGGCGACCACCGCTTCCGGGTCGGTTTGGGCGTAGCAGCCGCAGACCGCAACCACGGCATCCGGGCGGCTCTTCCTGGCCCGGCGTATCATAGCGCGGGACTTTTTGTCGCTCACCGCCGTGACGGTGCAGGTATTGATGACATAGGCCTCGGCCTCTCCCTCGAAAGGGACCAAAGTATGACCCCGCTTTACAAGCTCGGTCTCCAGGGCCTGGGTCTCGTACTGGTTGACCTTACAGCCCAGGGTATATATCGCAATGCGCATAGCGTTCCCTCACAAATGCCGGTAGATTTCAGTGGCTTTTCACCGTTGTATTTTTTTTTACCGGTGATATAATACTAAGATACCGCTCCTATTTTACCAGCCAAATTCCAAATTGTATAGACCAAAACATGGAGGTACCTCTTATGCAGACCTTTTTTGTCACCCTGTCTTCTATCCCCGACGTGCGGCGCTTTGTAGACGCGGCCACCCGCTGCGCCTGTGAGATTGACGTGCTCTCGGGCCGCTACGTCATCGACGCCAAGAGCATTATGGGCCTCTTTTCCCTGGATTTACAGAAACCCGTCCAGGTGGAGTTCCACGGCAGCGACGACGAGTGCGCCGCGTTTCAGACGGAGATCGCCTCCTCCATTACCCAGGGGTAAGCGAGAAAAACGGCACCACCATCGGCGGAGCCCCCGACATGGGGACTCCGTTTTCTATAAAAAGAGGGAGGGCTGTCCATGGCATACAGTTTCTTTGCTTTTATCTCCCGTATGCGCTACATCAGCCGCTGGGGCCTTATGCGCAACACCGAGCAGGAGAACATTCAGGAGCACTCTCATATGGTGGCGGTGCTGGCCCACGCGCTGGCCGTTATCCGGCGGGACGTCTTCCACCAGGACGCCGACCCGGAGGGGGCTGCCACCGCCGCCCTCTACCACGACGCGCCCGAGATTTTTACCGGCGATCTGCCCACGCCCGTGAAGTACTATAACCCCGAGATCCGCACCGCCTACCGGGAGGTGGAGTCCGTCTCCGCCGGAAAGCTGCTGGCCATGCTGCCCGAGGAGCTGCGGGGTGCCTATGAACACCTTCTCCACGAGGACTACGACGAGGGCACCAAGGCACTGGTGAAGGCGGCGGACAAGCTCTCAGCCCATATCAAGTGTCTGGAGGAGTTGAAGGCCGGGAACCGGGAATTCCAGCAGGCCGCCGAACAGACCCGGGCCGCCGTGGAGGCCATGGGTCTGCCCGAGGCGGGCTATTTCATGGAGCATTTTCTACCCGCCTTCGGGCTGACATTGGATGAGCTTCAATAGCGACAAAAGGGAAGGGATTTGATTTTATGCGCGCGATCGTCACCGTCAACGGCAAGGACCAAGTGGGCATCATCGCCACCGTCTGCACTCTGCTGACCCTGCACAATGTCAACGTACTCGACATCAGCCAGACAATCCTCCAGGGCTATTTCACCATGACCATGCTGGTGGACGCGGAGAAGGCCGACATCCCCTTTGCCGATCTGGTGGTGGCGCTGGAGGCGGCGGGTAAAAAGCTGGGCCTGTCCATCCACGCCCAGCGCGAGGATTTATTCATCGCCATGCACCGCATTTAAGGGGTGACCACAATGCTGAACAGTAAAGAAATTTCCGATACCCTCAACATGATTGACCAACAGCACCTGGACGTGCGCACCATCACCATGGGCATCTCTCTTCTGGACTGCTGTGACGCCGACCCCAAGGTGGCCTGTGAGAAAATTTATAATAAGATTACCCGCCGGGCCGCTCATCTGGTCCAGGTGGGCGAGGACATTGAGCGGGAGTTCGGCATTCCCATCGTCAATAAGCGCATCTCGGTCACCCCCATGGCTCTGGTGGCGGGCGCCTCCGGATGCGAGAGCTACGTCCCCTTTGCCCAGGCCATGGACGCGGCGGCCAAGGCGGTGGGCGTCAACTTTATTGGCGGTTTCTCAGCCCTGGTGCAGAAGGGCTACACCGCCGGGGACCGGAAACTCATCGCCTCTATCCCCGAGGCCATGGCGGCCACGGAGCGGGTGTGCTCCTCGGTGAACGTGGGCTCCACCCGGGCCGGTATCAACATGGATGCGGTTGCCCAGCTGGGCGGCGTCATCAAGGATCTTGCAGCCCGGACCGCCCAGCGGGGCGGGGACGGCTGCTCTAAGCTGGTGGTCTTCTGCAACGCGGTGGAGGACAACCCGTTCATGGCGGGCGCGTTCCACGGCGTAGGTGAGGGAGACTGTGTCATTAATGTAGGCGTCTCCGGCCCCGGCGTGGTGCACCATGCTCTCAAGGCCGTGAAGGGCGAGCCCTTCGACGTGGTGGCCGAGACCATTAAGAAGACCGCCTTCCGCGTGACCCGCATGGGCCAGCTGGTGGCGCAGGAGGCCTCCCGCCGGCTGGAAGTGCCCTTCGGCATCGTGGACCTCTCCCTGGCACCCACTCCCGCCGTGGGCGACAGCGTGGCCCGCATCCTGGAGGAGATGGGCCTGGAGGTCTGCGGCACCCACGGCACAACCGCCGCCCTGGCCCTCCTCAACGACGCGGTGAAGAAGGGGGGCGTCATGGCCTCCTCCCACGTGGGCGGTCTCAGCGGCGCGTTCATCCCCGTCAGCGAGGACGAGGGCATGATCGCCGCGGCGAGGAGCAGCGTGCTCACCCTGGACAAGTTAGAGGCTATGACCTGCGTATGCTCCGTGGGGCTTGACATGATCGCGGTTCCCGGCGACACCAGCGCCGAGACAATCTCCGCCATCATCGCGGACGAGGCCGCCATCGGTATGGTCAACTCCAAGACCACCGCCGTGCGCATCATCCCCGCCCCCGGCCTCACCGTGGGGGACGAGGTGGAATTTGGCGGGCTCTTCGGCTCCGCCCCGGTGATGCCGGTGCACAAAGAGTCCAGCGCGGACTTCATCCATCGCGGCGGCCGGATTCCCGCCCCGCTGCAAAGCCTGAAAAACTGATATACCACGCGGGCCGTCCAAATTGGGCGGCCCGCGTTTTTTGCCGTCTGTATGCCATTCCCAACCACTTATCGAAAATCCCTCGACACCCTGTATTCTCCGTGTTATCCTTGTGGCATTGAAAGGAGGATGCTTATGGAGGTTGAAATTAATCTGGAGCCAGGTAGGAGCGAGCCCAAAGTCATCATCCTTACGGGTGAGATAACCCCCGCCGTCGCCGATCTGGCTCGCCGTCTTACTTCCGGGGAGCTGCGCTTTCTGCCCGGTTGGCAGGATGGGGAGGTGTTTCTTCTGGACCCCAAGCAGATTCGGCGCATCTGGGCCGAGGAGCAGATCGTGCTGGCCCGGACGGAAAATGCAACCTTCTCATTGAAACTTCGGCTTTACGAGCTGGAGGACCGCCTGGCGGGTTCTTCGTTCCTGCGCGTTTCCCACGGCGAGATCGTCAACTTCGACCATGTAAAAAGCCTGGATTTCAGCATGGCGGGCGCGCTGAGCCTGCGGCTGGACAGCGGCGACGCCGTTTTTGTCTCCCGGCGGTATATGGCAAAGATCAAGTCTTATCTGGGTATTTAGATTGGAAAGGAGTTTTCCTGATATGACGCTGAAAAAGGCGCTTTTGCGCGGCCTCGTCGGCATTCCCCTCATGGTGACCTTATCCTATGCGATCACTATCATTACCTCTCTCTTCTGGGGCGGGGGGCTCTACTCCCCCGTCACACCCGCCTTTGTAAACGCTATGGGCAATGAGAGCAGCGCGGTGGCCCTGCAATTTTTTCTCACGGCCCTAATGGGCTATGACTTTGCGGCCGCCTCCGCCGTCTGGCAGTTTGAGCGGTGGAGCCTGACAGCCCAGACAGTGTGCCACTTTTCCCTCATCTCTCTGGGCACCTTCCCCGTGGCCTGGATCTGCCACTGGACAGAATATATCCCCGGCGGACTTCTGAGCTACTTCGGTATTTTTGCGGCCATCTACCTGGTCATCTGGCTCTCCATTACTGCCGCCGTACGCAGGAAGGTTCGGGCAGTAAACCAAAAGCTGCAAAACCGGTAACCCCCGTCTCATGGGACCGCACGAAAAGGTGCGGTCCCTTTTTATATATTTTCAGTTGATTTTTCTATATAAAAATCAACTTATTTGGTGTATACTTTTTCCATCCTATCGAATCATTTACAAGAAGGAGATATACCTCTATGACTAAGGTAGACGTCAATAGCTCCCTCCCCTTTCTGCCCGCCGACTGGTTCACTGGTCGGGAGGCCGATTTGACCGAGGCCCAAGCTATGCTCCGGGAGGGCCGCGGCCCCGGCTCTGACTTCCTGGGCTGGGTCAACCTGCCCGCCAACTACGACAAGGAAGAGTACGCGCGCATCAAGGCCGCCGCCAAGCGCATCCAGAGCGACTCCGAGGCTCTGGTGGTCATCGGTATCGGCGGGTCCTACCTGGGTGCCCGGGCCGTCATTGAGCTGTTGGGCGGCTCCAACTACAACCTCAAGCGCAATGGCACCCCGGCCATCTACTTTGCCGGCAACGGCCTCTCCACCGACGCGATCCTCGAGACCATCGAGCTTGTAAAGGATAAAGACTTCTCAGTGAACGTCATCTCCAAGTCAGGCACCACCACCGAGCCCGCGGTGGCTTTCCGGATCTTTAAGAACCTGCTGGAAGAGAAATACGGCAAGGAGGGGGCGAAGAGCCGCATCTACGCCACCACCGACGCCCAGCGCGGCGCCCTCAAAGGCCTTGCCGACACGGAGGGGTACGAGGAGTTCGTCGTGCCCGACGACATCGGCGGGAGATACAGCGTCCTCACCGCCGTGGGCCTGCTGCCCATTGCCGTAGCGGGCATTGATATTGACGCCCTGATGGCGGGCGCTGCTGAGGCTATGGAGGCCCTGGCCGTCCCCGGTGCCGAGAATCCCGCCTGGCAGTACGCCGCCGCCCGCAACGGTCTTTACAACCTGGGCAAAAAAATCGAGATCCTGGCTTGCTATGAGCCCTCCTTCCGTTTCTTCGCCGAGTGGTGGAAGCAACTCTACGGCGAGAGTGAGGGCAAGGAGAACAAGGGCATTTTCCCCGCCAGCGTGGAATTCACCGCCGACCTCCACTCCATGGGCCAGTATATCCAGCAGGGCGAGCGCCACATCTTCGAGACTGTGGTCCGCTTTGCAGAGAGCGATGGTACAATTGCAATCCCCAACGACCCCGCCAACGTGGACGGGCTCAATTTTCTTTCGGGTAAGAGCCTGTCTTTTGTCTCCGACCGGGCCTTCCAGGCCGTCACTTTGGCACACATGGATGGCGGCGTACCCAACCTGACGGTCACCGTCTCCAGTCGGTGCCCCCGTGCCGCCGGTGGGCTCATCTACTTCTTCGAATACGCCTGCGGCCTATCCGGCCATCTGCTGAAGGTCAACCCCTTCAACCAGCCCGGCGTGGAGGACTACAAGGTCAACATGTACGCCCTCCTGGGTAAGCCTGGCTATGAGGAGAAAAAAGCAGAATTAGAAAAGCGACTGTAGCAACTGTGCCCAGGGGCCGAGGGCGGCCCCTGGGCGTTATTTTCTTCTTTATTCAAAAGCGCCCGAATCGTTAAGATTTTCATTATGAATTTTTAGTGAACTTGTTCAAATCGGTTGCAATCCGCACAGAGAAATGGTAACATATACTCACAAGCCGGAGACGCTCCGGCCGACAATGAAGGAGTGATTTACTATGGTGAGAGTGATCATGGGGGTCAAGGGTACCGGCAAGACCAAGCAGATGATCGAGCTCATTAATTCCGCTGTCCACAGCGAGAATGGGAATGTGGTCTGTATTGAGCGCGGCCCCAAGCTGACCTATGACATCCATTACAAAATTCGGTTGGTTGAGTCCAGCCACTATGATATGTCAAACTACGACTTCCTGCGCGGCTTTATCAGCGGCCTTTACGCGAGCAACTTCGACCTCTCCCATGTGTTCATCGACAGCTTGACCAAAATCGTCCCCTCCGACCCCGGCGACCCGGCGGTAGAAAACTTCCTGGATTGGCTCAGCTCTTTCAGTGAGAAGAACAACATCAAGTTCACCGTCACCATCAGCGCCGACAGCTCTCTCGCAACCGACGGCGTGAAGAAGTACTTCTAAATCCTTGTAAAAACCAGCTCAGGCTCCGCCGCATGGCGGAGCCTGAGCTTTAAATTATTTTCTCAAAGCTGCTTTTTCCTGTACTCCCTGGGCGTGCAGGCATAAAACCGCCTGAAGACCTGGGAAAAATGGCTGGGGCTGTCAAACCCACACCGGTTTGAAATCTCCGCGATGCTGCTGCTCCGGCTCCCCAGCAGCAGGGACGCCCCCTGGGTAGCCCGGTATTTCAAGAGGTATTGCACCGGGGATATCTGCATCACCCGCCCAAAGCAGCGCAGGCACTCCCGCTCACCAATGTCGGCGGCTCGGGCGATCTGGGCCAGCTCCAGTCGATCGGAAAAATGCCCATGGATGTAGTCCAGCATCCTGCGCAGGCGGAGACTGTCCTGGTCGAGCTGAGCGTCTTCCGGCCCCAGCTCCCCCTCGTACCTCCGGCAGAGGGCGAGGCAGATGTGGGACAGCCCCTCCCTGACGGCAAATTCATAGCCCGGCTCGTCCCGGCAGAGAGGCTCAAACGCCGCCCCAAACCAGTCTGGCGCCCCCTCCTCCTCCACCAGACAGCCGTCGAAAGCGGCGCAGCGGCAGAGCGGTGTGAGGTACTTGGCCGCGAAGACCAAGTCGGCGCTCCCCATGACCAGCAGGGGACTGAACACCAGGGAGCGGAGCTCACACTCCGGCTCGGCGGCCGCAAAGTGAAGAATGTTGGAATTGATGACAAATACCTCTCCCCGCGTCAGGTGAAAGGTCTTCCCCGGGACCTGCACCCGCAGCCCGCCCGACGCCACGAAGATAGCCTCAATCTCCTCGTGCCAATGCCAGGGGATCGCGTCCTCCAGACGGTCGGTGTACCTCCCCCGGTATCCCGCACAGGGGAATTCCCGAGTCCCGTGGGGCTGAAGCTCCCGATACGCCTGGTTCAGGTTCAGTCCGCAAGTCTGGAGGCCCATCAGCGTTCCCTCGCTTTCATTCGTCGCTTTTCTTATATTATAGGTCTGTTTTCAGATTGCATCAAGAGAAAAAAGGCGGTATTCTTATAATATATTTAGAAATGCCGGGAGGGAACCATGGTCCATCTACTGCTTGTCATCATCTACATCGCTTTCATCAGCCTCGGTCTGCCCGACTCCCTGCTGGGCTCCGCCTGGCCCACCATGTACGGGGAACTGGGCGTGGCGGTATCCTACGCGGGATTCATCAGCATGATCATTGCCGGCGGCACCATTGTGTCCAGCCTTCTCAGCGACAGGCTGATCCGGAAGTTTGGCACCGGCCTGGTCACCGCCGTCAGCGTCGCCATGACCGCCGTCGCCCTGCTGGGCTTTTCCTTCTCCCACTCTTTCTGGCAGCTCTGTCTCTGGGGCATTCCCTATGGACTGGGGGCTGGAAGCGTGGATTCGGCCCTGAACAACTTCGTGGCCCTGCACTACAAGTCCCGGCACATGAGCTGGCTCCACTGTTTCTGGGGCATCGGCGCTACTTTAGGCCCCTACATCATGGGTTTGTGCCTCACAAACGGACTGAAGTGGAACTCCGGCTACCTGACCATCGGCCTCATCCAGGTCGTCCTGATGGCATTTCTCTTCCTCTCCTTGCCCCTGTGGAAGAGCAAGGAGGCCCGGGTCGAGGAAACGGCCGAGGCTCATATAGCTCTCCGTATCGGCGAGGTCGCTGCTCTCCCCGGTGCAAAGGCCATCTTGACGGCCTTCTTCTGCTACTGCGCGCTGGAAGCCACCACCGGCCTTTGGGCCAGCAGCTACCTGGCTCTCCACAAGGGTCTCAGTACGGAGACAGCGGCGAAGTGGGCCTCCCTATTCTACCTTGGCATCACGGTGGGCCGGTTCCTCTGCGGCTTTATCACCGACCGATTTGGCGACAAAACCATGGTGCGCTGCGGGCAGGCCATCGCCCTCCTGGGCGTCGTACTGCTCCTCCTCCCGCTGAGAGGCGGCGTCACCCTCGCGGGGCTCGGCATGATCGGGCTCGGCTGTGCGCCCATCTACCCCAGCCTTCTCCACGAGACGCCTGAGAACTTTGGCACGGGCAACTCCCAGGCCATCATGGGGATGCAGATGGCTTGCGCCTATGTGGGCAGCACCTTCATGCCGTCGGTCTTCGGCTTTCTCGCCCAGTATGTGAGCATCAGCCTCTATCCGGTCTATCTGGTGATTTTTGTCGCCCTCATGTTCATAATGGTGGAGCGGATGAACACTCTCCGCACCCAGCGCGGGGCACGGATGTAGAGTTTCCAGTTGCCCACTGTTGGTGCTCCCGACATAGCCAAGTGGGATTTTGTCTCTTTCCGATACACACTAAAAAGAGCGCCGCTCCTTTGGAGCGGCGCTCTTGCAATAGCCGACAGTAAAATCAGCGCTTGCTGAACTGGGGGGCGCGGCGCGCGGCCTTCAGGCCGTACTTCTTGCGCTCCTTCATACGAGGATCGCGGGTGAGGAAACCGGCGGCCTTGAGAGCGGCGCGGTACTCGGGGTCCACATTCAGGAGGGCTCGGGCGAGGCCGTGGCGGATCGCGCCGGCCTGACCGGTGACGCCGCCGCCCATGACGGTGGCCTCAATGTCCATCTTGCCCAGGTTGCCGGTGGTGACCAGGGGCTGGCGGACCAGGAGCTTGAGAGTCTCCAGACCGAAGTAGTCATCAATGTCGCGGCCGTTGATGGTGATGGCGCCAGTGCCATTGGGGAAGAGATGCACGCGGGCGACGGAGGACTTCCGGCGGCCGGTGCCGTAGAGATAAGGTTTCTTGCTCTTATACATGTTTCAAAATCCTCCTTATTCCGCGGTCCAGGGCTCGGGCTTCTGGGCGGTCTGGCTGTGCTCAGCACCACGGTAGATGTGAAGCCGGGTCAGAGAGTCCTTGGTGACGATGTTGCGGGGCATCATGCCGCGGATAGCGACCTTCATTGCAAGCTCGGGCTTGTCCTTCATGAGGATGCGATACTTGGTCTCCTTGAGACCGCCTACCCAGCCGGAGTGGGTGCGGTAGTACTTCTGCTCCAGCTTATTGCCGGTGAGAACGGCCTTCTCGGCGTTGATGATGACCACATAGTCACCACAGTCAGCGTGGGGAGTGTACTCGGGCTTATGCTTACCGCGCAGCAGGGTGGCGGCGGCGGTAGCGGTCTTGCCCAGGGGTTTGCCGGCCGCATCGAGGATGTACCACTTGCGGACGATGTTCCCCTTGTTGGCCATGAAAGTGGACATAGGTGAAACCTCCATTTATTCTATCTTCCATCTTGGATAAACATAAAGAAACGTCCATTCGTACGGGAACGGAACGGTTTGTATTATAATCCAGCCCTTTCGCCCTGTCAATGTATTTTTTCAATTTTTTAATTTACAAATACGAAATCTTCGTTTTTCTCGCGTTATCTCTTTATTACTGCTATATCCTCGAAACCATTTTTCAAATTTCAATTCTCATAAATAACGCGCCGAAGGAGCGATTTTAAGCTCCTTCGGCGCGAATTGGGTGTTTTGTGGATTTTATAGCCAGCGTTCCACTTCTTTAGCCACAAAAGCGGACTCGGTAACGATCTTCACAGGCTTAGAAAAATCCAGGGTAAAGAGGTTGATAAAGGATTTCGCGTCCACCATAACGGAGTCGTCCATAGAATGGATATATACGTCCTCGTCGGTGCTGCAGGCCAGACGCTGAAGCATTTGAAGCTCATTGACGGAGTTAAACTGCTTGACAATAAACATGACAAATTTCCTCCTTACTGTAGGCTGCCATATATTACTTTCGGTGCAGCGTCATTATATCGCAAAATTTCGGCTTTGGAAAGATATTTTTTTTACAAATTCAACGCCATATGGAAGTCTTTTCTTAGGAAGAACCGCTTTTCTTAGACCATCAAGCCGCATACCAGCTCGGTATAGGCCGCCGGGTCTTCGATGGGGAGGCCCGCAATCAGAAGGGCCTGGTGATAGAGGAGTTGAGCGTATTTGGCCGCCTTCACCCTATCCTCCTCCATCGCGCCACGAAGAGCGGCGAAGGCCCCGGAGTCGGGGTTGAGCTCCAGAACCCGCTGGGCTTTCATCTCCACGGCCCGCTCGGGCTCCATTTTGGCAAAGTACTTCTCCATCTCCAAAGTGATGGGCCCATCAGCGGTGAGGCAGACCGCTCCTGATTTGAGGATACGGGAGACACGGGCCTCCTTGATCTGGTCGCCCAGGGTCTCCTTGACAAAATCCAGCACGTCCTTGTTCTCCTCGGTCTTCTTCTCAGCCTCGGCCTTCTCCTCGTCGGTCTGGGGCAGGGCGTCGTCGTCCGCAATGGACTTAAAGGCTTTCTCCTCCCATGCACCCAGAGTGTTCATGATGAACTCGTCTGGCTCCTCGGTGAGGTAGAGTATTTCGTACCCCTTCTCCAAGATCCGCTCCGCCTGGGGCAGGCGGGCAATCTGGACAGCACTCTCGCCGCAGGCGTAGTAGATGAAGGGCTGGTCCTCTGCCATGCGCGATACGTACTCAGCGAGGGTCACCAGTTTCTCCTCCTTGGAAGAGTAGAAGAGCAACAGGTCCTTGAGGAGGTCCTTATGGGCACCGTAGTCCTCCATCACGCCGTACTTGAGCTGGCGGCCAAAGGAGGCCCAAAACTTCTCGTATTTCTCCCGGTCATCCTTCTGTATCTTTAAAAGCTCCGCCTTGATCTTTTTCTCCAGGTTGGCGGCGATGACCTTCAAAACCCGCGTATGCTGCAGCACCTCACGGGAAATGTTGAGGGAGAAGTCCTGGCTGTCCACCACGCCCCGAACGAAACGGAAGTAGTCGGGCAGCAGATCGGCACACTTGTCCATAATGAGCACGCCGGAAGAGTAGAGCTGGAGACCCTTTTCAAACTCCCTGGTGTAGAAGTCGTAGGGAGCGTGGCTGGGCACGTAGAGCATGGCACGGTACTCCACCTGGCCCTCGGCGGAGACGTGGACCACGGAGAGGGGGGGCTCCCAGTCACCATACTTCTCCTTATAAAAGCTGTTGTACTCCTCCTCGGTTACCTCGGCCTTAGGCCGCTGCCAGAGGGGGACCATAGAGTTGAGTGTCTCCCATTCCCGGTGGGTCTCGTACTCGTCCTGATAGTCCTCGGGGGCGTCGGCGGGGCGCTCCTTTCGGTGGCTGTGCTCCAGCTCCATACGGATGGGATAGCGGATATAGTCGGAGTACTTCTTGATAAGCTCGGTGAGCTTATAGGTCTCCAGGTACTGCGTGTAGTTCTCCTCGTCGGTGTCGGCCTTCATAACCATGACGATTTCGGTGCCGACGGTCTCTTTCTCCGCAGGGGTGATGGTATACCCGTCCGCCCCGTCGGACTCCCACCGCCACGCCTCGTCCGCGCCGCAGGCCCGGCTAGTCACGCTTACCTTGTCAGCCACCATAAACGCGGAGTAGAAGCCCACGCCAAACTGGCCGATGATGTCGGTATCCCCCTTGTCCTCCATCTCCTGCTTGAACTGGAGAGAGCCACTTTTGGCGATGGTGCCGAGGTTCTGCTCCAGCTCCTCCTTCGTCATGCCGATGCCGTTATCGGAGATGGTAAGGGTACGGTTTTCCTTTTCGGGGATGATGGTAATCTGAAGGTCCGAGCGGTTTAGGTCCACATTGTCATCGGTGAGGGCACGGTAGGCCAGCTTGTCCACCGCGTCGCTGGCATTGGAGATGATTTCCCTGAGAAATATCTCCTTGTGGGTGTAAATCGAGTTGATCATCAGGTCCAGAAGCCGCTTGGACTCAGCCTTGAACTGCTTTTTTGCCATTGCTCGCTTCGCCTCCGTAAAAATTTCATAGCGTTAGCACTCATTTTATTTGAGTGCTAACGCTATGATAACTCTTCGCATAGTAAATTTCAAGGGAGTTCAAGAAAAATTTACAATTAGCCTTCCAAACCGCGGATATATCACCGGAAGGTGATGCGGGAGATTGGAATTTTAGCTCATGCACAATATGACCCTGTCCCTTCTGGTAGGCATAAGGTCCTTCGAGAGGGTATGAGTAGCACCAAAGGATTGCACATCAAGGGAGCTTGTACCACAACATGGAATTCCCAGGTCCAGGCCACCTCTACATCTTCAGGCTGGCAATAAATTGGCGCACCACACGGGGGGTGCGCCCGGGGTGGCGGGCCTCGAACCGGACGGCGGCTGCGCGGAGTTCCTCCCTCTCCATGGTGATGCCGTACTGCTGGGCCATCCGCTCCACCATGGCGAGGAATTCCGCCTTGTCCATGCTCAGATAGGGGATGCGAAGTCCAAAACGGTCGGAGAGGCTTGTCTTCTCGGCGATGGTCTCGGTAGCGTCCACCTCGTCCCCCGCCCGGTCGGAAAAGGTCTGACGCACCAGATGGCGGCGGTTGGAGGTGGCGTACACCGCCACGTTGGCGGGCCGCCGCTCCAAGCCGCCCTCCAGAATAGTCTTGAGTACAGAATAGGTCCGGTCATCCTGGTCGAAGGCCAGGTCGTCGATGAAGAGAATAAACTTCTGCCGCCGGGGGGCCAGGATGCGGATGAGATCCGGCAGGTCACCCAGGTCGTCCTTGTCCACCTCGATTAGCCGCAGGTCTTCAAAGCCCGGCACCGCCAGCAGGCTCTTCACCGTCACCGACTTGCCTGCCCCCGAGTCCCCGTAGAGGAGCACGTTGTTGACCAAATTCCCCTCCAGCATGGCGCGGGTGTTGGCGATGACCTGATTGCGCTGGCGCTCATAGCCAATGAGCTCCTCGCCGCCCATACAGTCCGGGTCGGCCACCGGGCGCAGAGCCCCCTCCTGCCAGAGGAAGGCCCGGTAACGGGCGAAGAGGCCCGCACCGTTGGAGTGGTAGAACCGCTTGAGGCTTTCGAAGTCCAGCTCCTCCCCTGTCGCCCAGCGGGGGTACTCCGCCAGCAGGGGGGAAAACTCTGGGGGCAGAAGGGCGGCCAGCTCGGCAAAGAGGGCGTCTCCATTCAGCCCGGCCACCAGAGAGAGGGTGTCCACGTCCCGCCGGGCGGCTAGTTCCAGTGCGGGGTCATCCCCGCTTTGCTCCACCAGAAGGGGATAAGGCCCCTCTTCATAGCGGAGGGCATCCCCCAGCCAGGTCCCCAGGCTGTCGTACCCCTCCTGCCGGACGGCGTAGAAAAGCCCGGCATACGCCTCCAGCGCGGCAGGGCCGTCCCCTCGGGACAGTGCGTTCAGCAGACGGGCGGCGGCAGCCAGCGGTGGGCGGGCCAGTAAGGCCCGGTAAGCGCATACCCCGGAGAGGGCGCAGCGCAGCGTTTCCCATGTCATAGGCAGATTCCTCGCTTTCTTTCCGTCCATTTTAATGCGCGGGGCAGGGGTTGTCAAGAAAAGCGGGCGGCAGAAACGACCGCGAAGTCTCCCTCCTCGTAACAAAAAAACACGGGAACGGCGTTATGGCTGTTCCCGTGTTCTTCATTCAAATCCCCTTGGCGATGATGACGCGGATCCGGCCACCGTCGGCCTCGGCCTTGTCGTACCAGCCGGTAAGGGTGTAGCTCCCGCCGGTAACGCGGGAGAGCTCGGTAAGGTAATAGGTCTTGTCCCGCAGCTCGTAGACGGCCACGCTGTCGGATAGGGTATAGTCCCGGTTGCCGGCGTTGGCCTTGTTGCCCTCCACGGAGGTGAGCTTAAGCTCAGTAAGGTTATAGATGCGATCCAGTGTCTTGCCGTCGTACTTGATCTGGCAGGGGGCCTCTTTCAGGTTCCAGATGTACTTCTCCGTCGAATAGGGCACCGTGATGCCGCCTATATCGTAGACGTAGCTCGACATGAGGCTCGTGCCCATCGATACCTCGGTCACGTCGGTGAGGACGCCGTACTGGTGCAGGTCACCGGTCACATCGTTGAGGATCAAGCGGTTTACCTCGCCCTGGGTATTCAGAGTGTAATAGCGCACCATGTCATCTTTCATCGTCACGCCCGCCAGACGGGAGGGATAGATCCTGCCGGTGGTCAAGTCACCGTAGGTGTCCAGGATCTCCACGTCATCGGCCAGGGCGTAGGTGCCGATCTTGTCACCCGCGTCATTCACCTTTCCGGTGAGAGCGGTCTTGGACAGCCTTTTGATCTCCGCGCCGGAGGAGGAGAGGGCCACCTGTACCATGTCCCCGGCCTCAAACTTTTTGTCCTTGTTCTCCCACTGGTAGGTGTAGGTCCCACCATCGGTCGCGGTAACGGTGACGGTGCCCGCCGTGTAGCTCTTACCGTCAGCGTCCAGGTAGCTCCCAGTGCCGGTGGCGGTGACGATGCCATAAACCGTACCCGCGCTCTGGCCGGGCTTGCGCACGGCGGCTACGCCCCCGGAGCGGCCCAACAGGAGGGTGACCATGTTCCCGGTGCGGAAGGAGCCTAAGTCGGACAGGTCGTAGGCTGCGGTGGCAGTCTCCAGCGCGTAGGTCTGTCCACCCAGGGTGATAGCGGTGGGGGCGGTGGTGCTGGGAGAGAGGGCCTGGATAGCCCCGGTCGCCTTGCCGGTGTAGGCCCAGAGGGTACGCATCGACTTGGACCAGTAGACTACGTCGGTGCTCTGGATGGCGGCGAGGGTGGAGGCGGAGCCGCCCCGGTAGACGGTGGCGCTATTGACGTCAAAGGGCACCGAGGACTGCCAGAGCGCCTCAGCCACCACAGGTCCGTCCATAGCGGAGTTGATGAGGGCCACCCGGTCGATCTCGCCGGAGGCGGTGAGACCATATCCGAGGGTGGTTAGGTAGACCTGTCCCGACTTGTTGGCTGCGGTGAGGAGGTTATAGAAGAGCCAGAGGGAATCCTGCCGGGTCATGGCGTCGGTCTGGGCTGCGGAGATGTTGCGGTCCAGCTTGAGTGTGCGGTACATGGCCATCTGGCCGGACCCCCAGGCCCCGGAGAAGTCGCTGTCCTGATAGCCCAGGAGCCGCAGGGCCATAGTGACTCCTTCTACCAGCGTGATGTTCCGGTCCGGATCAAAGAGGCCCTTGGTGTTGCCCTGGACCACGCCTTTCTCCTTAGCCACCTGGATGTAGGAGGCGTACCAGGCGCTCTTCGCCACGTCGGGATAGGGGGAGACGCTGGCGGTGGGGCCCACGCTGTCTGCGTAGGCCGAGGCCGCCACGGTGAGCTTGACAAACTCGGCGCGGGTGACGTTCTTCTCTAAGCGCAGGTTACCGTTCTCGTCGCCGGTCATGATGTCCAGCGCGGCCAGGACCTGGGCGGCCTCCTGCTGGGTGACCTGAGTCTCCACGGCAAAGGCGGGGGCGGCGAGGCTCAGCAGCAGCACGGCGCACACAAGGCCGGAAAGCAGTCTTTTTTTCATATCCATTGCTCCTTAATGCTTCCTTTAATCATAACGCAGGGCGTCGATGGGGTTGAGCTTGGCGGCCTTGTTGGCGGGCAGGTAGCCGAATACAATACCGATAGCCACAGACACCCCAAAGGCAATCAGCACCGACCCGGCGGTGGGAACGGCATTGAACGTACCGCCCCCCATCTGGCTTACCATGATCGCGCCGATGAGCAACCCCGCGGCCTGGGCCAGCCCGACTCCCACCAGGATGCCCAGCAGCCCTCCGATGGCAGAGGTAGTTCCCGCCTCAATGATGAACTGGCTGCGGATATCCCTGCGTTTACCGCCCAGGGACTTGCGGATGCCGATCTCGCGGGTGCGCTCGGTGACCGAGACCAGCATGATGTTCATGATTCCGATTCCGCCCACCAGCAGGCTGATCGCGGCGATGGCCACCAACACCACCATCATGGTGTTCATCATAGTGTTCATGGCGTCCATCATCTCGGCCGAGCTCATAACGTAATAGTAGTCCGAGGATTGATAGGTCTGATATAGGCGGGCCTCAATCAGGCCCTTGGCCACGGTGGAGGTCTCTTTCCCGACTGTGGTGAAGAGATAAAACCCGGCCTCGGCCTGGCCTGTCAACCTCAGCATACCCCCGTAGGGAAGGTAGAGGGCGTCGTCCCCGCTGCCCTCCGTCAGGTCGGCCTTCTTCTCCAGCACACCCACCACGGTGTACGGCACGCCGCCCACTGTCAGCGTCTTGCCCAGCGCGCTGCCCTGAAATCCGGTTTGGGCCAGATAGGCCCCGATGACGCAGACGCTCTGGCTGCGCAGCACGTCGGTATACTGGAGAAAGCGCCCCTCGCTCAGCGCCTCACCGTTCATGGTGAGATTGCTCTGCGGGTCGTAAAACACCTCGCTCACACCGTAGAGGCTGGTGCGTTTAAATTCGGTGTCCTTGACGCGCACCTTGACGCTCCCCTGCACGTAGGGCGTCACTCCGCTAATGTACTGGGGGTACTTTGCCTGGAGTGCGTACATATCCTCCGGTGTAATGTTGCGTGAGTCGCTGCCCCGGCCCCATACCTGTGCCTGGATGAGGTTTGCCCCCAGCTTGTCAAACTCGCTGTTCATCATCTGCTGCATACCGTTGCCGAGGCTGGTGATAACAATGACGGCGGCCACGCCGATGATGATGCCCAGCATGGTGAGGAGGGCCCGCATCTTGCTGGTGAGCAGGCTCTTGACGGCGAGGCGGAAGGATTGGCTGAAATTCATATGGCGGCTCCCTCCTCCTCGTCACTGGCCTGCACCACGGCGCGGGGATCGTGGGAGTCTCCATCGTAGGTGACCTTGCCGTCCTGCAGGCGGACAATCCGCTTTGCTTTGACCGCGATGGAGTTATCATGGGTGATGAGAACCACCGTATCTCCCTCCGCGTTGAGCTTTTGAAGAAAGGTGAGGACCTCCCGCCCAGTGCGGGAGTCCAGCGCGCCGGTGGGCTCGTCGGCCAGGATGACCGAGGGGCTACCCGCCAGGGCGCGGGCAATGCTGGCCCGCTGCTGCTGTCCGCCCGAGAGCTGGGAGGGGAGGTTGCGGTACTTGTCAGTCATGCCTACCCGCTCCAGGGCCGCCATGGCGGCCTCCCGCCGTTCAGATGTGGAGAGGCCCGCATAGAGGAGGGGCAGCTCCACGTTCTCCAGCACGCTGAGCTTGGGGATCAGATTATACTGTTGGAAGACGAAACCCAGCATCCGGTTTCGTATCTCGGCCTGTTGGTCGTCATCCATGGTGGACACGTCGATGCCGCCCAGGTGATAGGTGCCGCTGGTGGGTACGTCCAGGCAGCCGATGATATTCATGGCCGTACTTTTTCCCGAACCGGACTGGCCCACAATAGCGACAAACTCGCCCTCGTCGACGGTGATATCCACCCCATCCAGGGCGTGGACAGCCTCGGAGCCCATCTGATAAATCTTATATACATCGCGCAGTTCAATGAGGTGCTCCACGGTGCTTAGCCCCCCATCATCTGGTCCATAAAGCTGGAAACCTGGTTTTGGTAGACGACCTTCTCGCCGAGCTCGAGCCCCTCGGTAATCTCAATGTAGTCACTGTTCCCCCTGCCCAGCTTGACCGCACGGGTCTCCAGTCTGGTGGGGTCGACAACCAGAGTCCCGTCCTCGCTGAGCGCTCCGGAGAGCGCCACAGTCACCTCGCCGCCGTCCGCTCCGCGGGTGACGGCCTCCACCGGGACAATGAGGACATTTTTGGCCCGCTCCACCACGATCTTGGCAGAGACGTTCATGCCTGGCAGAAGGTTTTGAGGATCGTCGATGACCACGGTGACGGGGTAGGAGGTAGCCCCACCGGCGGTGGTTCCGTTGACGCTGACCTTATCCACCCGACCGGTAAAAGACTGCCCCTCCAGAGCGGCGGCGGTGATCTCAACCTCCTGGCCCACCTTGACTTTACCCACGTCCAGCTCGTCGATGTTCATCTCAAAGGTGAGGGTGGACATGTCGTAGATGATGGCCATATATCCGGCGGTGGAGGAGGTGGCGTCAATATTGTCCCCCGCCTTGTAGTTCTTCTCAATGACGGTGCCGCTGATTGGAGAGGTGATGGTGTAATTCTCCAGCTGGTTCTGTGCGCTCTGAAGCGCCAGCTGGGCGTTTTGGAGCCCGATGCGTGAGTTCTCTATCTGGGCGTCCATGTCGGTGGCCTTGAACGCACCCACAACCTGCCGGTCAGTGACACGGTCCCCCTCCTTGATGGAGAGGGAAGCCAGCTCCCCGCCGGCGGTGGCGGTGATGGTCTTCTGCGCGGCATAGGCAAAGGCGCCGCCGCCGGCACAGTCGGCCGTGCCGATGCTGGCGGTACCGGTGCTGGTACTGCCCAGCGCTCCGGGATTGACAACCTTGATTTTGACCTCGCGCACCAACGTGCCGCCGGCGCCGGTCTGGTCGGAGACGGCGACGGAGTCCACCGTACCGCTGAGGGTCTCGTAAGTGCCGTCCACAAAAACCTGGGCGGTCTGGCCTGCGTAAAAGCCCGCCGCGTCCGCGGCGTGGAAGGGCACGGTGAGGATGAGGTTATCCCGGTCCAGGATATCGGCGATGGGGCTGCCGGCGGAGATCATATCCCCCACCTTATAGTAGACCTCCTGCACCACGCCGGTGGCGTTGGCCTTAATGTCCACATTTTTCAGTGTGTCGCTCTTGCTCTTCACGGTCTCGTTATAGCTCAGCTGCGCCTGCTCTACCGACAACTGAGACTGCTGGATGCTGGTCTCTACATCCTTTGCGTCAATGCGAAAGAGCAGGTCGTCCTTCTCTACGGTGTCCCCCTCCTCAAAAGGGGCCTCCAGCACCTCGCCCTTCACCAGGGCGGTGACCTTATAGGAGTCGATGGGCTGGACAGTCCCGGTACCGGTGACGGCTACGGTCAGGTCCCCCATCGCGGCCGTGACCGGGATATACCCCAGATTGACGGCCTGGCTGGGGGAGGACCCTCGCCACAGGACGAAAGCGACAACCAGCCCCGCCACAACAGCCAGGGAGATGACGCGCTTGGGCCACTTTCTCTTCTTCTTAGGCATAATAGCCTTTGGCTTTTTCTGCGCGGGCTGGGCCGGGGAAACGGTCTGTTCCTGCTTGACGTCTGTTTGTTCCATGTTGCTACTCCTTTATGGGTTGGATAATTGTCGGCGTCCCGCCGACGGTTTAAATAGGCTTGCCCGTGGAGCGGGCAAATGCCCATAAAAATAGCTCTCCAAGCTATTTTCTGTGGGCCATGCCGCGGGAGAGAAGGTCTAAGCTGTTGATGTAGGTCCTCCGCACCTCGGCTGGGTCGTCGGTCAAGACGCTGTTGATAATAGCGGGACCTGTGACCCCCGCCAGGATGCGCAAAATATCCTCAAGGTCACGGTCACTCCGCAGGTCCAGCAATTTTCCGTCCACCCGCGTGCATAGACGCTGGAGCTCACGGCCCTGCGCCCCGTCCGGGGTGAAGAGGGTCTTCCCCAGGTCCGGGTTCCTCCCGGCGATCTCGATCATATCCTCATAGATCGGCCGGGTGGCAGGGTTTCTGCACTCGGCCTGGACACGGTCAAAGAGGTCCAATAGGGCGGCAAAGAGGTCGCCCTCCCGCCGGTCCAACAGATTCTCCATGATGGCGACCAGTTTCTCCCCCAGTTGGCCCAGAAGGTAGCGGAACAGATCCCCCTTGTCCCGGAAGTACTGGTAAAAGCTGCCCCGGGGGATCCCGGCGGCTCGGATGATGCGGTTGACCGAAGCGTCCGCGAAGGGGGCCCGTGCGAACTCCGCCCGGGCACAGCGCAGGAGCTTTTCCCTCTTTTCGTGTGGGAGGTTGAAGAAGGTGGTGGTGGGCATGGCTTCACCTCACTGACGGGTCGTTTGGTCGAACGATGCTCAGTATATGTGACAAGTTGTCACATGTCAACCATGCCCAAGGAAAATTCTTGGATTGTTCACATTTCCGCGCGAGGGTACCTATGCGCTATATATTACCAGCTCAATCTAAATAAAGAGGAAATGGAAGATTAATTTTTGCTTAAAATTGGAGTCAAAGATCAACTGTGACCCATATTTTTTCTTAAATTTCCCACCTGAAATGTATATCCGCCCCAAACCCTGTCCACAATAGGCACGAAAGGGATGTCCCCGGCGCGCCGGGGCCTCCAAACATCTTAGGAATGGAGCATTGTCATGAAAAAACCGTGGACTGACCGCTTCGGTGACTTTATGGCGGGGAAGGGCTTTTACATCGTCCTGTTCCTCTGCGTCGCCGCGATAGGAGTTTCGGGCTACTACCTCTTCTCTTCCCTGGCCGGGGACGGGAACACCGCCACCGTATCAGGCACCGCCCAGGTGACGGTGACCCCCTCCGTCACCCCCTCGGCCTCAACTTCCCCCAGCGCCACACCGGTGAAACCCTCCGTGAACCCCATCAAGCCCTCTCCTAGCCCGTCCCCCAGCGCGAACCCCTCCGTGGCACCCTCTGTAAGCCCCAATTCCTCCAGCAACACGAAAGCCACCTCTACCGCCGCTACCGTCTTTACCTGGCCGGTAAAGGGAGCGATTTTAGATGCCTACTCCCCTGACAAGCAGCGCTATGACGTAACCATGGGCGACTGGCGGACCCACGCGGGCATCGACATTGCCGCAGATGTTGGCACTCAGGTGAAGGCCGCCGCCAAGGGCACCGTTCTCTCTGTGGAGACCGACGATCTTCTCGGCACCGTCCTCACCATCGACCACGGCGGTGACTTCGTCAGCGTGTACGCAAACCTCAGCGAGCTGCCCACTGTCAGCGCGGGAGACAGCGTAAGCGTGGGCGATATCATCGGTGCGGTGGGCTCTACCGCTAAGGGGGAGAGCAGCCAGGCCGCCCACCTGCACCTGGCGTTCCTGAAGAGCGGCAGCCCCGCCGACCCTCTTCAATACCTGCCCGATCAGCAGTAAACCATCGCCCCCGCCGCTCTTGCGGCGGGGGCGATGTAATATAAATAGCGCAAAGAGCCTCTTTTTATAGATTACCTGCGGCAAATCCATAAAAAATCTCCGCCGGCTTGCGCCTGGCGGAGATTTTGCGTTATGCCTCCATGTGTCTCCCGAGGAAACCCGCGATGGTCTGGACCAGCTTGTAGTCGGCCTCACCGGGGGCCATGTCGCTGCCGGTGCCCGCGAAGAGCACGCAGCCCAGTACATCTCCCTCCGAGAGGATGGGGGCAGCGGTGGCGATGAAGAACTTCTCCCCCTCCTCACAGACAGGCAGAGGGCTCTCTCCGGTACGGAACTGGTAGATCTGGCGGTTATCCATGATCTGCTCCAGCTCGGAGGAGACCCTCTTGTCCGCCAGCTCCCGCCGCGCGGCTCCCGCCACGGCGATACAGGCGTCCCGGTCAGTGATGACGGCGATCTGCCCGGTGGTTCGGTTCATGGTCTCGCACATCTGGCCCGCGAAGTCGCTCAGTCCGCCCATCAGGGAGTACTTTTTAAAAATGACGCCGCCCTCTTTGTCTGTATAAATCTCCAGCGGGTCGCCCTCGCGGATACGCATGGTCCTGCGGATCTCCTTTGGAATGACGACGCGCCCCAGATCGTCGATGCGGCGCACGATGCCGGTTGCTTTCATATATGAATTCCTCCTGCGGTCTTGTTTCTTTAGACACGACTATTATTTGCAGGATTCTTTTCCATATGCGGCAGGCAATACTGGTTTGATATGGAAAGAGCTCAGCGTGACATAATTGGTGTTTTATTACCGTCTACAATAGGATGAACAAAAAGGTTCATACGCGAAAAATGGGGAAGGAAAATTCCTGACATGGATGGACTGGAGGCCGCCCGGTGCAGCAGGTCCACTTCAAATACACCCCTTAGGGTGCAGAGAAAAAACAGACATCCCTTCACAGAAGCGTGTAAAGGATGCCTGCTTTTTAAACCCTGTATCGTTTATCGGCTACAAGAACGGTTTTTCGCTGTGCCAAAACGCAAAACGGCGCACTGCCTAGCTTTTGTCAAACTGGCTGTTGTACAACTTTTCATAAACGCCTTTTCTGGCCAGCAGTTCCTGGTGCGTGCCCTGCTCCACAATATCTCCAGCCTCCATCACCAGGATAAGGTCTGCATCTTTTATGGTGGAAAGCCGGTGGGCGATCACAAAGCTGGTGCGGCCCTGCATGGCCCGTTTCATGGCCGCCTGGATCAGCATTTCAAGACGGGTATCCACGCTGCTGGTAGCCTCGTCCAGGATAAGGATGCGGGGATTAGCCAGCAGTGCCCGGGCAATGGTAAGCAGCTGCTTTTGCCCCAGCGAAACGTTCTCGGCCTCCTCGTTGATCATCATGTCGTACCCGCCAGGCATGGTCTTAATAAAGTGGTGCACGTTGGCGTCCTTCGCCGCCTGCACGATTTCCTCGTCCGTTGCATCCAGCCTGCCAAAGCGGATATTGTCCCGGATGGTGGCATGGTACAGCCAGGCATCCTGCAAAACCATACCGAACAGGGTTCGTTCGGCACCGCGGCGCATATCGTAAACGCTCTCTCCGTCGATGAGAATATCGCCCGCGTCGGCGTCATAAAAGCGCATAAGCAGGTTGATGATGGTGGTTTTGCCCGCGCCGGTGGCCCCCACGATGGCGATCTTCTGCCCAGGTTTCGCCTCGAGGGTAAAGTCCTTGATAAGCGGAGCTTTCTTGTCGTAGGAAAACCGCAAGTGCTCAAACCGCACATGCCCACTGTATGTTTCCAGCTCCAGCTTTACGGATTTATCCGCCTCAGCGCTTTCCTCGGTCTCCTCCAAAAAGTTCACGATGCGCTCCATAGAAGCCGTGGCGCTCTGCAGAGCTGGAAAAAGCTGAGTGATCTGACCCATGGGCTCATAAATAAGCCAGATATACTGCACAAAGGCCTGCATGTTGCCCAGCGTCATGCCGGAAAACAGTACCGAGTACCCGGTGAGCAGCACCATCACCACGTAGATGAGGTTCACCAGCAGTTCCATTAAAGGTGAGAGCAGGGAGGACATGAAATTCGCCTGGAAACCCGTGCGATTCATGTGATCGTTGATCTCCCGGAACCCTTCCACCGTTTCTTCTTCGTTGTTGTATAGCTTAATGACCGTGAAACCGGTATACCGCTCCTGCACATAGCCGTTGAGCCGTGCCAGCGTGTTCTGCATGTTTAAGAACTTTCCCTGAGAGCGTTTCATGATAGAACGGGACAGCAGGAAGGCCGCGGGCAGTATCAGCATAGAAGCCAGTCCCAGCGGGGCCGAGATATAGAGCATCATAGTAAAGGTGATGATGATGCTGGTGATGGAATACACCATGGGCAAAACCGACTGCAGCACCGCGCTGCTCACCGCGTCCACATCGTTGGTCACAGTATTCAGCACGGTACCCTGCTGGTGGCGATCAAAATATGAGACGGGCAGCAGGTTCATCTTATTGTTGATGTGGGTACGCAGGTCCTTGAACGCACCCTGCACGGCGCCGCCCATTAAATAACTGGCAAGGTAGGTAATTCCCTGCCGCAGCAGGGCGGAGCCACCCAGCAAAAGGACCACAAACAGGATGTAGGGCGTGTTGATACCCGCGCCGGGCACCCCTGCAGCCATGGCCTTTACATTTTTCCCAAGCTCAGTGATGCCCAGACCGATGATGAAGGGGTTGAGCCCACCCAAAATACTGCCGACAACCGTGAATACAACAGGCAGGATGAACTGTGCCTTATACGGAGCAAAGCACAGGCGCATGAGCTTGCCGGCTTTGTGAAACGTCGTCTGCCTCACCTCAGTTCCTCCTCTGAAAGCTGTGAAACCGCAATATCGTAGTAGATGCCGCTGGCGTTAAGTAACTCTTGGTGGGTGCCCTCAGCCACCATCTCACCCTCGTTGAGCACAATGATTTTATCCGCATGGCGGATGGTGCCGATACGCTGGGCCACAATGAGCATGGTCGCGTCGGTAATCTCCTCCCGCAGCCGAGTGCGCAGCCTTAGGTCAGTAGCGTAATCCAGCGCCGAGAAGGAATCGTCAAAGATATAAATCTCCGGCTGCTTGACAATGGCGCGGGCAATGGCTAGGCGCTGTTTCTGCCCACCGGAAAGGTTGCTGCCGCTCTCGGAGAGCACCGCATCAAACCCGCCCTCCTTCTGGGCAATAAAATCCGCCGCCTGAGCAATTTCCGCAGCGTGCTCTAGTTCCTCCCGTGTGGCGTCCCGCTTACCCAGACGCAGGTTGTCCGCGATCGTGCCGGTAAATAGCTGGGCTTTCTGCGGGATGTAACCGATGCGGTCGCGCAGAGCATGAATGTTGTAGTCCCTTACATCCACCCCATCCACCAGGATGCGGCCCTCGGTCACGTCGTACATACGGGGGATGAGCTGGATCAGGGTGGACTTCCCGCTGCCGGTGCTCCCAATGAAGGCAACGGTCTCTCCTGCCTTGGCTGTGAAACTGATATGTTTCAGTACGGGCTCCTCAGATCCTGAGTAGGAGAAGGTGACATTCTCGAACCGGACAGTCCCCTTTTCCATGGCTTCGGTCACACCGCTCTCCAGGTTCTCCTGAACGCTAGGAGTGCTTTCCAACACCCGCTGGATACGGCGCGCCGACACCGAAGCCCGGGGGTACATGATGAAAAGAACTGCCATCATCAAAAAGGAAAACAGGATGTGAAACACATATTCAATGGACGCGTTCAAAGTGCCCACGTCCAGCGTACCGTGGCCGATGGCCTGGCTGCCTGTCCACAAAATGATGACAATCATGGCGTTGAACAGCAGATAAAAACCCGGCTGGGCGATGGACATGATGCGGAACACCGTCTTGGATACCCCGCAGTATTCTTCGTTTACAGCTTCGAACCGTTTCGCCTGGAACCCCTCGTTACCAAAGGCACGGATGACCCGCAGGCCTGAGAGCCCCTCCCGCATATTCAGGTTGATTTTATCCAGTCCCAATTGCTGGGCACGGGAATACGGCATGGAATTATGGCTGACGATGTACACGCCCAACAGCAGCAGAGGGGTGGCCCCTAGCACCACCCAGAACATTCGGGGATTGGTATTGATAATGAGGATAAAGCCGCTGATTGTCATCACCGGGGTGATCAAAGCACTGCGCAGCATGCTCTGCACGAAGATCATGATCTGATAGGCATCGCTGGTGGTGCTGGTCAGTAGTGAAGAAACGCTGAACTGGTTGAATTCGGCATGTGAAAAGCTCTGCGTCTTCACAAACATATCGCTGCGGATATCACGGATGACGTTCGAGGCGATGCGGCTGTTTGCATAGGACATACAGATCTCGCCCCCAATACCCACCACGGTAATGCCCAGCATCAGCAGCATGATAGGCAACAACACAGTGGGATTGTCTGCCATGAGGGAGTCGTTGATTACATACTTGAGCAGGGTGGGCATGCCCATCTGAATGAGCACGAAACCTACGACGCCAAGAAGACTGAGCAGCAGGTATTTCTTGTAACGCCAGGTGTACTTTATAATCAGTTTCATGACATACCTCTAACCTTAAATATAGTAAAGAACAGCGCCATACACCCTGAGGTGATGGCACTGTTGAGATAGGTTATTGAACCAAGCGGCCCCCGCGCCCAAAGCGCAATGTCCGTCCGCATCATATGCACCAAAAGAGTAATGCAATAATTATAAAGGAAAATGAGGCTGCGGTCAAGCCGAAAAATTATGAGGGGTACAGATGCTGGTTTCATAGAAAAGAATGCGGTATGGCCTTATTGTGTTTTTATCGCGGTCTATGATATGATGAGCAAACAGATTCATACGCAAAAAGGGGGAGAGCAGAGATGCTCCGTGTTGCCATTGCGGAGGATGAGCCGCGCTGTGCCCAGGAGACCCGGGAGTATCTGGACCGTTTCGCCAGGGAAAATGGGGCCGCCGTGGACTCCTCCGTCTTCCCCGATGGGCTGGAGCTGGTGGAGGGGTACCGCCCGGTGTGGGACATCCTCTTTCTTGACATTGAGATGCCCCATATGGACGGGCTGGAGGCTGCCCGGCGCATCCGGGCGGTGGACCCCGCCGTGGTCATCATCTTCATCACCAACATGGCCCGCTACGCCGTCAAGGGCTACGAGGTAGACGCGCTGGACTTCGTCCTCAAGCCCATGACTTACGCCCAGTTCTCCATGAAAATGAAAAAGGCGCTGGTCCTTCTTGCGGGCCGGGAACGGCGCTACCTGCTGCTGCCCAAAGACGGGACGGAGCAGCGTGTCTCCACTGACGACGTCCTCTTCGTAGAGGTGATGAACCACCGCCTCTACGTCCACGCCCGGGAGGGCGACTTCGTCCGCTCCGGCTCTATGCTGGAGATGGAGCGGCAGCTCTCGGGCCTCAAATTTGCCCGGTGCAACAACAGCTACCTGATCAATCTGCGCAACGTAGTCGGGGTGCGGAAGGACACGGTGCTGGTTCCCGGATACGAGCTACCCATCAGCAGGCCCAAGCGGAAGGAGTTTTTACAGGCCCTGTCCGACTATCTGGGAGGTGGATTCCGTTGAATCTTTCGTTCCCGTCCGCCTTGCTGCTGGACATTCTTCCCGCCGAGGTGCTGACGGCAACCTTTCTCTTCTCCCTGCCCCTGCGGCGGCGGCGGGCATTCCCCCCGCGGGCAGTGCTGGCCGCCGGTCTCCTCCTTGCCCTCCCCTACGCCCTGGTCTTGCCGCTGGGGGAGTTGTCCGCCGCGCTGCAGGGCTCCGCCGACGGCATGCTGGCTTATACCCTGCTCTACTCGGCCCTCTCCTACCTGCTTGGAGCCATCTTCGCCTTCGCCTGCTGCGCTGTCTCCGTCCGGGAGGCCCTCTACTGCGCTACCTGTGCCTACCTGACACAGCACTTCACCTACTGCCTGCACCGTTTCCTGCGCCCCGGCGCGGACAGCGCGGTCATGAGCACTTATGATGCTTGGTACCTTCTCATCTACGTCGCGGTCTACGCGCTGGCCTACTTCTTCATCGCCCGCAGGCTGGCGGAGGAGAAACGATATAACATCAAGCTCTCCCACTCCCTTGGGGCGATGGTCAGCGCGCTGTCCATCGCGCTGGTCCTCAGTGCCGTGGCCCAACACTTGACGGAGCGGGGCGGCCCCCTCTACCCCATATGCCTTCTGTACGCTATGTTTTGCAGTTTCTACGTGCTCTGGGGACAGGTAGGACAGCACAGGCGGCTGGCCCTCCAGCATGAGCTGGACGTGCAGCAGCAGCTCTGGCTCAAGCACAAGGGCCAGTACGAGCTGACGGCGGAGAATGTGGAGCTCATCAACCGCAAGTGCCACGACCTAAAGCACCAGATCGCCGCCCTCCGTCAGATTTCCGACCAGTCCCAGCGGGAGGCCACTATCCAGGCTTTGGAGGAGTCGGTGATGATCTATGACTCCATTGTGGAGACCGGCAACCACATCCTGGATACCATTCTTACTGAAAAGAGCCTCCTGTGCGAGGCACGGGGCATCACCCTCACCTGCGTGGCGGACGGGCAGTGCCTCTCCTTCATGGACGCGGTAGATCTGTACACCATCTTCGGCAACGCGCTGGACAACGCGGTGGAGTGCGTAAGCGTCCTGGCGGACGTGGAGCGGCGAACCATCGCCGTGTCGGTCTTCTCCCGCGCCGACCTTTTGTTCATTCAGCTTGAGAATTACTGCGAGGGCTCCTTGGTCTTTGGGGACGGGCTACCCGTCACCACCAAGGAACGTGACGGCAATCATGGCTTTGGCCTTAAAAGCATCCGGTACACGGCGGAGAAGTACGGCGGCTTTCTCACCCTCCAGGCCGAGGACGATATCTTCCTCCTCCGGGTGACCATCCCCCGATACAGGGACGGTTGAAACGCACTGCGCCGGCCCGGTTCCGCTGCAAGTTACGCCGCGAAAGCGACAGAGTTGGTATCAGGCCGCGCTCCTCCGGAGCGCGGCCTGATATACTCCCTCCAAGGCCCGTGTACGGGCACAGATTTGAGAGGGAGGAATCTCATGTGAAGGAAAGAAAGATGCTCCGACGGCCCAAAAAAGCGATCTTCGCGCTGATGTGCGTGCTGCTGGCTTTGCTGCTGGCGGTCAATGCCGCGGCGGCGGTGCTGGTACCGAAAAACTTCAGTCTCATCAACAATTTTCTCAGCAAAGGACCCCAGGGCGAGGCGGTAACAGCCGCTATGGCCGCCTCGGCGGACATGACCCGCCAGGTGGCGGCCGAGGGCATCATCCTGCTGGAGAACAGGGGCGGCGCCCTGCCCCTGGCCCAGGGCGTCCCGGTCAATCTGTTCGGGTATGGCTCCCGGGACACGGTGTACGGCGGTTCGGGCTCCGGCTCGGGGGACAGCACCAACAACGTCACCATGGCTCAGGGCCTCCAGAACGCGGGCTTTACCGTCAATCAGGAGCTGGTAGATTTTTACGCCGCCCGGTTCAAAGAGCGCAAGGGCGTGGGCTACACGGGCAATAACTTCGACGTGAACGAGCCCCCGGTGAGCGACTACTCCGACGCGCTGATTCAGAGCGCGAAAGACTTTTCCGATGTGGCTCTGGTGGTTATCTCCCGTCTGGGCGGCGAGGGAGCTGACCTGCCCATGGACATGAGCGCCACGCCCGGCGGCGACGCGGGCAAGCACTACCTGGAGCTCCAGCAGGTGGAGATTGATATGCTGGAGCTGGTCAAGGCCAACTTCGGCACCGTAGTGGTCCTGCTCAACTCCGCTAACGCCATGGAGCTGGGTTTCCTGGAGGATGAGGATATTGATGCGGCGCTGTGGCTGGGCTGCCTTGGCTCCACTGGCTGCGAAGCGGCAGGCCGGGTCCTCTCCGGCACGGCGGCACCCTCGGGCCGGACCACCGGCACCTTCGCCTATGCGGTGGAGAGCGCCCCGAGTTATTACCACCTGGGCGACTATGACTATACAAATATCACCTACGTAAATGAGTCCCCCATCGCCGCCGACAAGGAGCCGGATGCGTACCACTATGTAGACTACGCCGAGGGCATCTACGTTGGGTACCGCTACTACGAGACGGCGGCGGCCGACGGGTACATCGACTACGAAAAGACGGTCCAGTACCCCTTTGGGTACGGCCTCTCCTACACAAGCTTTGAGCAGAAGATCACCGGCTTTGAGGACGACGGGAAGTCCATCACCCTGGCGGTCTCCGTTACCAACACAGGCAGCGCCGCGGGCAAGGATGTGGTGCAGGTCTACTACACCGCGCCCTATACCCCCGGCGGCATTGAAAAGAGCCACGTGGTCCTTGCCGACTTCGGCAAGACCGGCGTTCTCACGCCCGGCGCGTCCGAGACCGTCACTCTCTCCTTCACGTACGAGGACATGGCCTCCTACGACTATAGCGGCGTCAAGGTCCAGGGCGGCGCGTACGTGCTGGAAAAAGGCGATTACGAAATCAAGCTGATGGCCAACGCCCACGACGTGCTTGACAGCCGCGCTGTCCATGTTCTGGCCGACGTGGTCTATAACGATGCCGGAGAGGGCCCCCGGGCGACCGACGGCGTCACAGCGGTGAACCGCTTTGACAACGCGAGCTGGGGCGAGGGCCTGACCTACGTCTCCCGGGCCGACTGGGCGGGCACCATGCCCACCGAGCGTGCTCCCCAGAGCCGGGAGGCTGGGGCGGAGATCGTCGCCGCCCTCACCACCACGGAGTATGCAAACGACCCCGGCGATACGGACATCGTCGTCCGGGATAACGGCCTCACCCTAGCGGGCATGAAGGGTCTCGCCTACGACGACCCCCAGTGGGAAAAGCTGCTCGAGCAGGTCAGCGTGGAGGAGATGAGCAACCTCATCTCCAACGGTGGCTGGTGCACCGAGGCGGTGCCCTCGGTGCAGAAACCCCGCTACACCGAGGTGGACGGTCCCAACGGGCTAAACAACATCATGGCGGGCATCACCGGCAACCAATACACCGGGCAGTCGGTTCTGGGCTGCACTTGGAACCGGGTGCTGGCCCGTGAGATGGGCGTTACCTACGCCCAGGAGCTGGCGGCCTTCAACTGCTCGGGCGTGTATGCCCCTGGCCTGAACATCCACCGCTCCCCCTTCTCAGGGCGCAACTACGAGTACTTCTCTGAGGACGGCCTGCATACCGGCAAGATGGCCGCTGCCGAGATCCAGGGGATTCAGTCCCAGGGTGTGTACTGCTACGCCAAGCACTTCGCCGTCAACGACCAGGAGACCAACCGTGACCTGGGCGGCCTGTGCACCTGGGTCAACGAGCAGGCCATGCGCGAGGTGTATCTAAAGGGCTTTGAACTGGCGGTGAAGGAGGGCGGGACCTTGGGCATGATGGCCGCCTTCAACCGCCTGGGCACCACCAACTGCGCCGAGAGCCCAGAGCTCCTCACCGACGTATTGCGGGGCGAGTGGGGATTCCGGGGAACCGTCATCACCGATTGCATCATGCAGCTGAGCTATGTGGACGCCGACCAGTGCGTCCGGGCGGGGTGCGATCTGCAGCTGGCACTGATGAACCTCAACAGTCTCACCGAGAACACCACCGGCACCGCCACCGGCCGTCAGGCCATGCGTGCCTCCACCCACAACATCCTCTACACCGTCGCCAACAGCAATGCGCTGGAGATCTCCGCCACCCCCGTCCCTTACGGGTTCTACGCGGCGGTTATTGCCGCGGACGCAGTTCTGCTGGGCCTGTGCGCCCTCTACTTTGTTCTCCGCCACCAGAGCATGAAACGCTGGAAGGAGTCCCAGAGTGCCACGCTCCAATAAACTTGATAGTGCAAAAACAATTTGAATTTACTGGTGATTTGACTTATACTGATGTCAGTATTCTGTCTCCCCGTTCCTTCGTCAAGGAGTTTTAGACAAAAGGAGTCCGGATCATGAACATCAAAATAACCACCGACAGCACCTGCGACCTCTCTCCACAACTGATCGCGGAATACGGCATCTCCATCGTCCCCCTGAGCATCATCAAGGGTGACGGCTCCTATCTGGACGGCGTCACCATCACACCGGCGGACATCTTCGCCCACATGGCTGCGGGCGGCGAGCTGTGCAAAACGGCAGCCCCCAGCCTCCACGCCTATTCGGAGCTGTTCGACGCCCTCTCGAAGGAGTACGATGCGGTGGTCCACATCTCGCTGGGGGCAAACTTTTCCTCCAGCTATCAGAACGCCTGCATCGCCGCGCAGGAAATTTCTAATGTGTGCGTCGTCGACTCCCAGAACCTCTCCACCGGGCAGGGGCTGCTGGTGCTGACTGCCTGCGACCTTGCCGCCTCCTGCCAGAACATTGCTGCCATGGTCGCCGAGCTGCGCGCAGCGGCGGAGCGGGTGGAGGCCAGCTTCCTGCTCGACAGGCTGGACTATATGCACAAGGGAGGCCGCTGCTCCTCCGTGGCGGCGCTGGGGGCCAATCTTTTGAAACTCAAGCCCTGCATCGAGGTTTCTCACGGGGTGATGCAGGTGGGCAAGAAGTACCGGGGCGACTTCGCTCGCTGCGTCCGGGCCTATATCAGTGCGCGGCTGGAGGGCCGGGCCGACGTAGATCGCGGCCGCGTCTTCATCACCCACACTCCGGTCCCGGACAGCGTCCGGACTGTCGCCCGGGACGCGGTCCAGGCGTTCGGCAATTTCGCTCGAATTTACGACACTGACGCCGGCTGCACCGTAAGCTGCCACTGTGGCCCAGGCACTCTGGGTGTGCTCTATATCCGGCGCCCCGCGTAAGCGCTCCCCGATCGATCACACCGTCAAAAAAGCGGCGGGCCGGTTTTATAGCCGGCCCGCCGCACGTTTTATTTCTTATTGCGTTTCCCCGCCTCACCGGTATATCTCCACGCTGAACTTGGTAAAGTCGCCCCGGTAGCGGGCCACCGAATACTCCACAGGGGCCTCCAGCCCTTCTGTGTAGGAGAGGGTCTTTACCAGGCACAGGGCCTTGTTGGGGGCCACCTTCAGCAGCTCCGCCTCCCGGTGGCGGGCATTGACCGCCTCAATCTCGCGCTGGGCGCGGCTGACCCGCACGTTGTACAAGTTCTCCAGCACCTCGTATAGGGAGCGGGTGGAGAAATCCACGTCCATCAGCCGCGCGTAGCTGCGGTAGGAGAGGTAGGTGTCCACGTAGACCATCTGAACGTCGTCGGCCGACCGCAGACGACTCAGGTGAAGGAGGGGCGCATCGAACGACAGGCCCAGTTTCTCGTTGCACTCGGGATCGCCAGGGAGCCGCTCCAAGGCCAGCACCTTGGTGCTGGGCGTCATGCCCTTGGCCAGCATCTCCTGGTTAAAGCTCTCCAGCTTGCTTAAAAAACGGTCCTTCACCTTGGGCTGCGCCACAAAGGTTCCCTTGCCCTTGTACCGGGCCAGATAGCCCTCCTCCACCAGCTCCCGGAACGCCTGCCGGATGGTGGGGCGGCTTACACCTAAATAGTCGCAGAGCTCGTTTTCGGGCGGGAGCATGTCCCCAGCCTTCAGCCTGGAGGTCTCGATCAGGTCCAGCATCTGCTTCTTCAGCTGATAATACAGCGGGATCGGGACGGTTTTATCCAATATAATTTCGCTCATGGGCTCTTCCATCCACGCTGTCCCTCCAAATACGAACTCCCGCGCTGGAGCCCGTCGGCTTTAATCATATTTCCTATTATACCGTAATTCTCCAAAATAGCCAGAAGGACTTTTTACTTTTTCTATTCTTTTTCACCTGAATATTCTCTTATCCATACAAGTTTCGTTTTATAAAAGCCGCTGAATCTTTCGATTTAGCGGCTTATCATAAATATGCGAAAAGCAGTTGCGCCATTTCCGTGTTACAGCATATCCTCTACGACCTCTCTGAACTGGATGGGGGAGAGCTTATTTCTGGTAAAGAGGGCGGCCATCGTCTCGGCATCGTTCTGGCTGACCGACACGTCGTGGAGTACGTCTAGGACCTTCCACTCGTCCCCGACCCTCCCAATGATCTGGAGGCCGTAGGTGCGATAGTACCCTAACTCCGGATAGTATGACTTCTCCTCTACCGCGCAGTACCACCATTGGAAGAGTACCGCGCCCGTCTGTGTGGCCTGTGCATCGCTCATTTGTAGTTGCCCCCCTCGATTTATTTTTTTGTTGCGTTTAGGTGATGAGCCGACCGCTGCCACAATCCGCCCCACTGAAAAGAATTATAGAGCTATTTTGCCATTTCACCAGTCGCTATAAAGGCGTTTTTTGTTTTATTATAAAATATATACTATATATAGAATGTTCGGCAGACTGGCACAGCAAAATAGCGGGCATTATCTTTTGATTGGGAAATGCGATGCGGATAAATCCACAATTTCCTGCGTTTACAGGCCTCTGCTTGGGCCAGAGTATTAGTCCCCATTCACAGTCATTAAATTTATAATAAGAAGTAAAAAGCGCCGCTATAGTGACTGGTGAAATGGTAAGATAGCTCTATACTTTTTTCAGTGGGGCGGATTGTGGCAGCGGTCGGCCCATCACCTAAACTCAACAAAAAAATAAATTGAGGGGGGCAACTACAAATGAGCGATGCACAGGCCACACAGACGGGCGCGGTACTCTTTCAATGGTGGTACTGCGCGGTAGAGGAGAAGTCATACTACCCAGAGTTAGGGTACTATCGCACCTACGGCCTCCAGATCATTGGGAGGGTCGGGGACGAGTGGAAGGTCCTAGACGTACTCCACGACGTGTCGGTCAGCCAGAACGATGCCGAGACGATGGCCGCCCTCTTTACCAGAAATAAGCTCTCCCCCATCCAGTTCAGAGAGGTCGTAGAGGATATGCTGTAGCACGGAACCCTCCTTCTCCAAGAAAAAATTTCGGGCCGCATTGCGGCCCGAAATTTGTCTTTATTAGGAGTCTATGCCCCAATCCAGCGGGTCTCGGTGCAGGTGCGGCGCGGAATATTGGGGTAGCGGTCTCCGTCGGGGTAACCCACCATAAGAGCGCAGCAGATCTGGTCCCCCTCCGGGATGCCCAACCACTCCCGCAGGGCGGGGGCCTCGTCCGCGATGCGGGTGAGATAGCCCGCCCAGCAGGTGCCCAGCCAGGCGCGGACCAGCAGCAGCTCCAGCGTGGTCATGGCAATGGCTCCGTCTAGAGCGCCCAGCTCTCTGGGCCCATGACAGAGGATGACACAGGGCGCGCCGCAGGTGATGGGGTTCTTCCCCGCCTTCACGGAGAGCGCCAGCTCTGGAGCCTTGTGGCTCTCCCGCGCCCAGTCCAGCACCAGCTCCACCGCCCGGTCGGTCTGCTCCTTTCCGTAGAGCACTGTCCACCGACAGAGCCGCCGGTTCTTGGCGTTGGGGGCAAAGGCCGCAGTCTCCAGCGCGGACTGAATTAGCTCCCGCGCCGGTGGCTCCGCCTTATAGCGGCGGATAGAGCGGCGGCTCTGGATAAGCCGTGCCACCTCGTCCCCGCCGGGGGCGGGATAGGTCTCCTCATCCGTCAGCCCCTCAAAACGAACCGCCCGGTCGGGGCAGGCGGCAGTGCAATGCATACAGCTTAGGCACCGCTTTTCGTTTCCCACCTCCGTGCGCTCATCCTCCCCCCGGCGAAAAATACCCATGGGACAGCTCTCTACGCAGCGCCCGCAGTTGATGCATAACGCTTTGTCGATTGAAATCATATACTCCAGCCTTCTTTCTATTTTCCTATTTTATAGGAAAAACAGCCGGAGCACAAGGGGCGGCGGTTTGCGGCATAAATTCTTCTTGACTTTGCCGATTTTATGTCCCAATATGGGCTTAAACCGCCAATAAAGTGAAGGAGTGAGTTTTATGGAAAGGACTATGCTTCAGCAGATAATGACCGCCCCCGCCGAGATCAGATTCGATACGGTACCCATCCCCCGGCCCCAGCCGGGCCAGGCACTGATCAAGATCAAGCGCATTGGCGTCTGCGGCTCCGACATCCATGTCTACCACGGCAAGCACCCCTACACCAAGTACCCCGTCACCCAGGGGCACGAGGTATCCGGCCAAGTGGCTGAGCTTGGCGAGGGGGTCACGGGCCTTCGCGTGGGACAGAAGGTGACCATTGAGCCCCAGGTCTATTGCGGCCACTGCCACCCCTGCACCCACGGTAAGTATAATCTGTGCGAGAGCCTGAAGGTCATGGGATTCCAGACCCCCGGCACTGCCAGCGAGTACTTTGCCGTGGACGCAGGCAAGGTCACCCTCCTGCCCGACGCCATGAGCTACGACGAAGGGGCCATGATCGAGCCCCTGGCCGTGACGGTCCACGCCGCCAAGCGAGCAGGGGATGTGAAGGGCCTGAAGGTCTGTGTGCTTGGCTGCGGCCCCATCGGCATTTTGCTGGTACAGACCCTTAAAGCCTTCGGCGCGGCGGAGGTCCTGGCCACCGACATCTCGGACTACCGCCTGGCCCTTGCCAAGGAGTGCGGGGCCGACCACGTGGTGAACACCCGCGGCACGGACTTCGGCACGGCCCTGGCAGAGGCATTCGGCCCCGACAAGGCCGACCTCATCTATGACTGCGCCGGGAACGATATTACCATGGACCAGGCCATCCAGAACGCCCGCAAGGGCAGCACCATCATTTTGGTGGCAGTATACGCGGGCCTCGCCCATTGCGACCTGGCCAAACTCAACGACTCGGAGCTGGATCTCAACACCACCATGATGTACCGTCATGATGATTATGTGGATGCCATCCGTTTCGTGGGCGAAGGGAAAATCCGGCTTGCGCCGCTGATGAGCAAGCATTTTGCCTTTACGGATTATGCCGACGCCTACCGTTACATCGATTTAAACCAAGAGGCCACCATGAAGGTCCTGGTAGACGTGGACCCAAACGGCTAGAGGAGGACATACGATATGAGCATTGCATCCCACACCAAGGGCCTGCAGCACCTGGGCCTGCCCACCAACGACATGGAGGCTACACTTACCTTCTACCAGTCCCTTGGGTTCACCCTCGCCCATAGCACTGTGAACAATGGCGAAAAGGTCTGCTTTCTCACTTTGGGCAGCCTCTGCGTGGAGACCTATGAGAACGGCCAGGCCGTGGAAAAGCCGGGCGCCATCGACCATCTCTGCCTGGACGTGGATGACGTGGATGCCGCCTTTGAGGCCGTGAAGACTGCGGGCTACGTCCCACTTGAAGACGAAATTAAGTTCCTCCCCTTCTGGGAGAAGGGCGTGCGTTTTTTCAACATCTTGGGGCCCAACCGGGAAAAGATAGAGTTCGGTCAGATTCTATAAGTACATATGCTGCAAAAAGCCGTGAGTGGAGTTATTCCCACTCACGGCTTTTTGTATGGCATACCATTGTTTTATAGTGGAAATATACAATTTCCTTACCCCCTTTTTTGTACTTCTGGAGAAATTCTTGATAGCTATTGCAAACGCAAACGCCTATATACTATAATATGTACAATGTTATGACAATACCACCAGTAGACAGGACAAAACGCGGTTAGTCAACTGATGGTTACTGATTAGCAGCACCAAACATTGAGAAAACCGAGGAGAACGCTGTGTTACAGGAAAAGACTTTGGACAAAAATGTGCCGATCCCCCTCTATTTTCAGTTGGAGAAACTGATTTTAGAAGAAATTGAGGGCGGTTCCTATCCGGTGGGCAGCATGATCCCCACCGAAAAAGAGCTGAGTCAGATGTTTGATATCAGCCGCACCACCGTGCGCCAGGCTATCACCGACCTGGTGCAGAAGGAGCAGCTCTACCGCATCAAGAGCAAGGGCACCTTTGTCTCTCGGCCCAAGATCAGCCAGGAGTTCATCCAGAGTATTCTCTCCTTTAATGAAGACGTGATGCACGCCGGACGCACGCCCAGCACCGAGGTGCTGGCCCTGAAGGCCGTTCAGCTCCCCCAGGAGATCGCCGTGCAGATGAATCTGGCAGCAGATACCAGGGCAATTTACCTCTACCGCAAGCGCTATGCCGATGCCGACCCCATCGTCCGGGTGGAGACATACCTGCCCTATGACTCCTGCAGCTTCCTTCTGGACCACGACTTCACCCATGAGTCCCTGTACGACGTGCTCTCCACACAGGACGGCACCAAGATCACCCGCATCAAGCGGCTATGCGAGGCGCGCCCGGCAAACTCCGAAGACGTGGCTGTTCTCGGCATCAAGCGGGGCCGCCCCATCCAATACTTCAACTCCTTTGGCTACAATCGGTACGGTAAGCTGATGGAGTTCTCCATCGCCCGTTACCGGGGCGACCAGAGCAAGTTCCAGGTCGAGATTTCACGGGAGTAACATACAAAAAAAATACCTCTCCCCCTGGAGAGGTATTTTCATCTCGCTATATGTAGTGACATAAGGACAATCATATAAAGAGCTGACGAGAGGTGTATCCATATGTCATACCTGCAGACTGTTTTAGGCAGACTGGACCCGTCAGAGATGGGCCACGGCCAGATTCATGAGCATCTCTTTGTCCGCCACACACCCATGGCCCTGCTAAACCCCGCCCTCCAATTTGATGACTACGCCCGTTCCCTGGCCGAGCTGAGGGCCTACCGGGCAAAAGGCGGCTCCTTCCTGGTCGACGCCCAACCCGTTGCTGCCGGACGGGACGCGGAGATGCTGTGTGCCCTCTCCCGGGAGAGCGGCGTCGCCATCACCGCCTCCACCGGCTACCACCTGTTGGGTTTCTATTCGCCGGACTGCTGGGTCCACGCCCTCGACGAGGAGGGACTTTTTAAGCTCTACCTCAGCGAAGTAATGGAGGGCATGCTACCCTGGGACGGCGACGCCTCTCGCCGCCCGGAGGGCCGCTCAGCGGCCCGCGCGGGACTTGTGAAGGCTGCCATTCCAAAGGAAGGCCCCGTGGGGCGGTACGCTACCCTTCTCCGCGCCGCCGCCCGCGCGGCCATCGCCGCGGATATCCCCCTCATGCTCCACACTGAAGCGGGTATGGGCGCACTGGAGGCCATCTCCCTCTGCGGTATAATGGGCCTGCCGCCCCACAGGATGGTGGTCTGCCATGTGGACCGCCAGGCAGCCGATTTCACCCCCCACGAATCCATTGCTCAAACGGGGGTCTACCTCGACTATGACACCATCGCCCGAATTAAGTACCACTCCGATGAGGAGGAGGTGGCCCTTGTTTCGCACATGCTGGCTTTGGGTTATGGTCCCCAGCTCCTCCTGGCGCTGGATACCACTGCCGCTCGTCTCTCCTCCTACGGAGGCCCCACCGGCCTCGGGTATATTCTGGATACCTTCCTCCCCCTGCTACGAGAGGCGGGAGCGTCGGAGGAGGATTTGGAGCGGATGACCGTCAACAACTGCCGCAGGCTATTTTTCGGCGCTTTAAAATAAAAACGGATTTCATAGAGAAAGGGTGTCCCATATGATCAAACTCCCTGCCCCCGCCCTGCGCCCCACCCTGTACTTCGTCGGTGTCACCACCGGCCACTCCTCCATCATGAAGGTGTTTCCAATCTGGGCGGAGGCCCTGGGCATTGACGCCGTCATCCAGGGCATTGACCTGCCCATCCACGCCCCCGCCGAGGACTACCGCGCGGTGGTGGACTTTATGAAACACGACCCCCTCTCCCTGGGCGCGCTGGTTACCACCCACAAAATCGATATGTATAACGCCGCCAGCAATCTATTTGACTACATAGACCCCTATGCCCAGCGCTTTGGTGAGCTTTCCTCCATCTCCAAGCTGGACGGCAGGCTCTGCGCCCACGCCAAGGACCCCATCTCCTCTGGTCTCGCCATGGACGCCTTCATCCCCGAGGGCCACTGGCTCAAAACCGGCGCGCAGGTCTGTGTGCTGGGCGCTGGGGGCTCGGCCCTGTCTATCTCGGCGTACCTCGGTAATGAGGAGCGGCACGGAGAGGACATCCCCTCTGCTATCCAGTTTACCAACCGCTCCGCCCCCCGACTTGCCGAGGCAGTGCGTATCCTGGAGTTTTTGAACGTGCCCATGGTGTACCACCTGTGCAAAGAGCCCGCGCTCAACGACGCGGTGGTGGAGGCTCTCCCCGCCGGGAGCCTGGTGGTCAACGCCACGGGCCTCGGGAAGGACCGCCCCGGCTCCCCCCTCACCGAAAAATGTAAATTTCCCCGCAACGGCATCATCTGGGAGCTCAACTACCGGGGCACCCTGGAGTTCATGCACCAGGCCGAGGGTCAGAAAGAGGAGCTGTGCCTCACCATCGAGGACGGCTGGACCTACTTCATCCATGGCTGGACCCAGGTAATCGCCGAGGTCTTCCACATCGACATCACCGGCGAGCGGTTGGCACTGTGCGATAAGCTGGCCGCCAGCCTGCGCGGCTAAGGAGGCTTATCATGAAAGTGCTCGTCACCCCCCGCTCCTATGGGAAGACCGATCCCCAGGTATTTGAGACGCTTCAAAACGCCGGGCTCGAAGTGGTTCGCAACGAGACTGGAGGTATCCTGGATAAGGAGGGCATGAAGGCCCTCCTGGCCGACTGCGACGGCGTTGTCGTCGGCGTGGATCCCATGGACGCCGAGGTCATCGCCTCCGCCCCCAAGCTGAAAGCCATTGCCAAATACGGCGTCGGGGTGGATAATATTGACATGGACGCGGCCAAGGCCCGGGGCATCGCAGTCTCCCGCACGGTGGGAGCCAACTCCGAGGCGGTGGCCGACTACGCCATGGCCCTTATTATGGCGGTCGCCCGCAAGGCCGTCGCCATCGACAGCCATTGCCGCCAGGGGGACTGGAAGAAAATAACCACCCGGGACGTGAGCCATGCCACCATCGGCATTCTGGGCTTTGGGGCCATCGGCCGCTTTGTTGCCAAGCGGGCCCAGGGCTTTAATATGACCGTCCTGGCCCACGACCCCTTATGGGACGAGGAATATGCCGTCGCCCATAATATTATCCGGGCCACCCCGGAGGATATCTATGAAAAATGCGATATCATCTCACTCCACCTGCCCCTCCTGCCTGAGACGAAAAACATGATTGGCGCCGAGCAGATCGCGCAGATGCGCCCCGACGCCATTTTGGTTAACACAGCCCGGGGCGGTATCATCGACGAAAACGCCCTGTTGGACGCTCTGGAAGCGGGGCGCATCTACGGCGCGGGCATCGACGCTTTTTCGGAGGAACCCCCCAGCGACCAGCGCTGGTATGCTCTGGAGAACGTGGTTCTGGGCTCTCACTGCGCCGCCTCCACCGCCGGGGCCTCCCTGAACATGGGGCGCATGGCTACCGCAAACCTCCTGCGCGATCTTGGAAAATAGAGAGGTGTTAAACGATGAAATATATTCTGGCCCACGACCTGGGCACCTCGGGAAACAAGGCCACCCTCTTCAGCGCCGAGGGACGGCTTGTTACCAGTGAGGTCTTCAGCTATGGCTGCCACTACTTCAACGGCATCTGGGCCGAACAGGAGCCGGAGGACTGGTGGCAGGCCATCTGCGTCACCAGTAAAAACCTCATTTCCAAGGCGGGCATCGACGCCGGGGATGTTGCCGTGGTCTCCTTCTCCGGGCAGATGATGGGCTGCCTGTGCGTGGACCGTGCGGGCACCCCCCTGCGCCCCTCCATCATCTGGGCCGACCAGCGCGCCCAGCCCCAGGCCTCTCAGATCGCCGAGCACATCTCTATGTACGATTTCTACCACATCTCCGGCCACCGCAACAGCCCCTCCTATGGCCTGCAAAAGCTCATGTGGGTGCGAGATAACGAACCAGAAATCTATGCCAAGACCTATAAGACCTTAAATGCCAAGGACTTCATTGTCCTGCGCCTCACCGGGAACTTCTATACAGAGCCCTCCGATGCCACCAGCAACGGCTGTATCGATCTAAACACCCTCCAGTGGTCCGAAAAACTGGTAAACCTCTCGGGCATCGACGGCGATAAGCTGCCCACAATCGTCCCCTCCACCACAGTGGCGGGGGAGGTCACGCGCCGGGCAGCGGAGCAGACCGGCCTGAAGGCAGGCACTCCCGTGGTCATGGGCGGGGGCGACGGGCTATGCTCCAATGTGGGCGCGGGCTCGGTAAGCGTGGGGAAAACCTTCAGCTATGTCGGCTCCTCCGCCTGGGTCGCCACCACCAGTGATAAGCCTCTTTTCGACGAGGAGATGCGCACCTTCACCTGGGCCCACATCGTGCCCGGGCTATACTCCCCCACCGGCACCATGCAGTCGGCGGGCGGAGCGTACAACTGGCTCAAGCAGCAGGTGTGCAAATTTGAGACGGCGGAGGCCCAAAGGCTGGGCGTCAGCCCCTACGACCTCATCAACGCTGAGGTCGCCGGGTCCCCTGTAGGCTCCAACGGGGTCTTCTTCCTGCCCTACCTTCTGGGCGAGCGTGCCCCCCGCTGGAACAGCGACGCCACCGCCGCCTGGCTGGGACTGAAGATGGAGAATCAGCGCGGCGACATGCTCCGGGCCGTTCTGGAAGGCGTCACCATGAACCTGAACGTCATTTTGGACATCCTGCGCAAGAGCCTGCCCATCGACGAGCTGTTGGTCATCGGCGGCGGGGCCAAGGGCCCCGTCTGGTGCCAGATGATGGCTGATATTTATAACGCCAAAATCACCGTGCCCGTCCTTCTGGAGGAGGCCACCTCCATGGGCGCCGCCATGGCCGGCGGCGTGGGCATAGGCATCTTCAAGGACTTTACAGAGATCGACAAAATGATCGAGATCAACCATACCGTCACCCCCGACCCGGCGGCAGTCAAGGCCTATGGCCCGGTAAAGGAGGCCTTCGAGGTCTGCTACGAGGCCATGAAACCCCTATACTCCTATCTGGCGGGACACTAAGGTCCTTCAAATTTCGGAAAGGAAGCGTTTACTATGAAAAAGGAACAGGTCATTTCCAAACTCCGCTCCTGCGGCCTGGTGGCCGTGGTTCGGGCCAAGGACGCGGACGACGCCATGCGCATCTCTAACGCCTGCATCGAGGGCGACTGCGCCGGTATTGAGCTGACCTTCACCACCCCCGGCGTACTGCCCATCATCGAAAAGATGGCAAAGGAGTACGACGGGACCGACTTCGTCATCGGCGCCGGCACCGTCCTCGATCCAGAGACTGCCCGCATGGCCATCCTCTCAGGCGCCCAGTACGTAGTAAGCCCCGCCTTCAACGCGGAGACGGTGCGCATGTGCAACCGCTACCGGGTGGCCTGTATGCCGGGCGCCATGAGCATTGCCGAGGTCATCGCCGGCATGGAGGCGGGGGCCGACATCATCAAGGTTTTCCCTGGCGAGCTCTTCGGGCCCAAGATCATTAAGAGCATCCATGGCCCCCTGCCCCAGGCCGAGCTGATGCCCACGGGGGGCGTAAGCGTGGACAACGTGGCCGAGTGGATCAAGGCGGGCGCCGTGGCCGTGGGCGCGGGCGGCAGCCTGACCGCAGGGGCCAAAACGGGGGATTACGCCTCCATTACCGCCACCGCCAGGGAGTTCGTGGAGAAGATCAAGGCCGCCCGGGCCGGGTGACGCCTATGAACAAGATTGGGATACACTATGGCTTTTGGAGTCATAATTGGGACGAGATCGAGTACCTCCCCCTCATCCGCAAGGTGGCCCGACTGGGCTTCGACCTATGTGAGGTGGCCTCCGCCGAGTTCGGCTATTATAGCGAGGCCGTTCTCCGGGAGCTGAAGGCCTGTGCCGACGACCACGGCGTGGGGTTTACTTACAGCATCGGGCTGGAGCCCAAATATGACCTGGCGAGCGACGACAGCGCCGTCCGTGCCGCAGGGGTCGCCCATGTCACGCGGATCTTGAAGTCCATGCCTAAGGTGGGTGCAACCATCCTCAATGGCGTGAGCTACGCGGGCTGGCAGGCCATGCCTGGCTATGGCATCACCAAGGACGATAAGCGCCGCAAGGAGGACCTGGCGGTGGGCTCCATGAAAGAGCTCGTGAAGGTGGCCGAGGACAACGGCGTCACCTACTGCTGCGAGGTGGTCAACCGCTTTGAGCAGTACCTCCTCAATACCGCTGCGGAGGGCGTGGCCTTTGTCCAGCGCCTGGAGAGCCCTAACGCCAAGCTCCTGCTGGACACCTTCCATATGAACATTGAGGAAGACGACATGGCCGCCGCCATCCGAATGGCGGGGCCCTACCTTGGCCACTTCCACGTGGGGGAAAACAACCGTAAGCCGCCGGGCATGGGGTCTCTCCCCTGGATGGAGCTGGCCGCCGCGCTGAAGGAGATCGGCTATCAGGGCGCTGCCGTGATGGAACCCTTCATCCTCATGGGCGGCACCATTCCCTATGACATCAAGGTTTGGCGGGACCTGTCGGGCGGAGCAGATGAGGCGGCTATGGATGCCATGGCCGCCAATTCCTGCCGTTTTATGAAGGCGCTATTACAATAAAAGGAGTGACTACTATGCAGACTTCTCAGCTCTTTGTTCTCCTGCCCGAGGCGTACGTCTCCACCCCCGACGGCATGGCCGTCGATAGCGAAGGCAACCTCATCGTAGCCTGCCCCAACTTTGCCGACATGAGTATGCCTAGTTGTGTACTGAAGATTGACAAGGACCGCAACATCAAAAAGTGGTTTGACGTGCCCGTCAACGATTATACCGGCGAAGCACGGGCCATGGGCATCGAGTTTGGACCCGAGGGGGACCTATTCCTGGTGGACAATCCCGGCTGGACCGGGCGGGAGGACCTTGTCTACACCGGGCGCATCCTACGGCTGAAGGTGGACGAGAGCGGCGTTGTGAAGACCACCGTGGTAGCCGACAACATGGAACACCCCAACGGTCTTCGCATCCGGGACGGGTACATCTATGTCACCCAGAGCACCATGATCCGGCAAAAGACCAATAGCGGCAAGCTCATGAGCTGCGTCTACCGCTTCCCTGTGGATGCTGAGAACATCCACTGCACCAATACCCTGGCAGACTCCGATATTTTTCTCACCTTCATCACAGAAAACCCGGATGACCAGTACGGGGTGGACGGTATTGTCTTTGATGCCGCAGGCAATCTCTACGTTGGAAATTTTGGTGACGGACTGGTTCATAAAATCATCTTTAACGACGACGGTTCTGTAAAAGAAAACCTGAAATGGGCACAGGACAGCGCCAATCTCAGGTGTACTGACGGCATGACTGTCGACGCTTACGGTAATATCTATGTTGCTGATTTCTCGGCCAACGCCATTGCCCGTATCAGCCCTGACGGCGCAGTGAAGCGCATTGCAGTTTCCCCCGATAGCGATGGGCTCCACGGCGAGCTGGATGAACCGGGAGAGCCATGCGTTTGGGGCGATAAAATCATCGTCTCCTGTTTTGATCTGGTCACAGGCGGCGACAAGGTCAATACTGCCCACGAAATGCCGGCCACCATGGCAATGCTGGACATAGAACCGTAACGCATCCTAGAAAGGAACTATATCTCCCCCAGATAAAAAAGGGAGACCAGTCTGATGACTGGTCTCCCTTTTTTGATATCCACCCCGCGCGTGAAAAACTACGTGAGGTGATTAGAACTTGATGATGCCTTTCTTCAGCACCTTCTTGTCAAGAAGCTTGGCGTAGGCCTCCACACTGTCGGAGAAGTCAAAGTAGTCGGAGATAAAGTCTTTGATGTTCAGCTCCCCGGAGCGCATCCACGCCAGTACCTGCTCGTGGGCCTCGCCCTCCTCACGCTTGCGGGGCATCTGCTGGTAGATCACCCGCCAGTTGTAGTCGGCCTTGCTGAAGTCGATGGTGATCTCTTCCTTCTCGGGCACGCCGTAGCACAAAACAGTGCCGCGGTCCTTGATGAGCCCCATGCCCTGGTTGACGATGGCCGGGAACCCGGCGGCGTCCAGCACGAAGTCTACCCCCTCGGGGAAAATCTTGCGGACCTCCTCGCGCACGTCGCTCTCCTTGCTGTTGATGAGGTGGGTGGCGCCGTGGTCCTTTGCCTGGGCCAGCTTCTCGCGCAGGATGTCGCAGGCCACCAGGTTCTTCACCCCCAGCAGGCTCATGAACTTCATGTATGTAAGCCCCACGGGGCCGCAGCCAAAGACCACCACCGAGTCGGCGGGCTTGATGCCGAAGAAGCGGATGGAGGAGAGCACCTCCCGGAAGGTCACCAGCATCACCGCGTCCACGCTGTCCAGATCGTCGTCCAACACGGTCTGGGCAAAGGCACAGTCAGGTGCGCCGTCCGGCCAGGGCGCCTTGGGATCGCAGACCACGGCGTACTCGCTCATGGCACCCCAGCCAGAGCCCAAGCCGGGCAGATTCTCTTCGTCGGGGTCTACAAACGGGAGGAGCACCCTGTCGCCCACTTTGAAACCGGTGACCTTGGAACCGAGCTCCACTACCTCGCCCACACCCTCGTGGCCCAGCATAATGGGATACATCGACTCTGGGAATCCCTTAAAGGTGCGGTGAATCAGCTTCACGTCGGTACCGCACATGCCGCAGGCGATGGTTTTCACCAGGGCCTGATACTCATTGTACCTGGGCTTATTGACCTCCTGGATGGAGAGGGCTCCGTCCTTTGCGATAACCAGTGTTTTCATATCTCTTTTCCTCCTTTTAATATACGGCTGTCCATTACGCTCGTCCAAAGTCTTTATGTAAGAATGTTACGACATTAAATGACAAACCGCAAATAATGGAATGCGCCGTCGGATGGGGTATAGGCGCTCTCTGATATTGAATATCATAACATAATGAACTCCGAAAAGCAACCAAAACCAGTGGTGTTGCCCGCCAGTTTTTGTGCACTATGTTTGTATATTTTAGATAAATTGCCGCAGCGTGCTGCAGCATAAATTCAACCTTTATAGCTTTGCTCTCTTATTCTGTATATGTTTTGCACAATACTCTAGAAATAAACTAGTGCATTGTGTACCAATATTCTATTTCACATCATCTTTTATGTTGACAATTGCAGCAAAGGCGATATACTTGTAAATACAAAATGTCATTACATAGTATCAATGCGACAGAAGCAATTTCCCCACGCCTTCGACGGTTTCCCTCTCTGTGCAAAATCGGCCGCGAAATAGGGCCGTTTTTGATACCGGCAGCAACCTATAATAAATAAGGAGGCAATAAGAAATGAAGAAACTGCTCGCAATGCTCCTCGCCGCATCCATGATGGTCGGCCTGCTCGCCGGCTGCGGTAACAGCGGCACCGGCGCCAGCACCCCCGCGTCTCCCTCCGCCAGCACTTCCGTAAAGCCTTCCGAGTCCGCTCCTGCCGAGAGCAACAGCGTCGTCGACTACGCTAATTTCATTATCGACCCCAGCAAGATCCCCCAGGAGAAGCTGGATACCACCCTGTACATGGCCGTTTCCATCCGCGGCCTGGAGAACCCCTACATCGCCACCATCAAGGTCGGCATGGAGATGTTCGCCAAGTACTTAGACAGCATCGGCCAGAAGTATGAGATGCAGGTCCTCGACTCCCAGGGCGACAGCGCCAAGGAAGTTGACAACATGCGTCAGTTCGCGGCTAAGGCCAACGGCAACGCCATCGCCTACGCCGACCCCAACGAGGATACCATCGCCTACTCCCTCGCCGAGGCCATGGCCGAGTCCGGCGGCTACCTGGGAACCGCGTGGAACAAGCCCGCCGATGTGGGTCCCACCGACTTAAACCCCAACTGGGTCATCCACACCTCCCCCGATAACGTGGTGGGCGGCTATAACATCGCCAAGGCCCTGTTCGACTCCATGGGCGGCAAGGGCAAGATTTTTGTCTGCCAGGGCATGCTGGGCAACACCGCCGCCAACGACCGCTACGCCGGCCTGCAAAAGGCGCTCAAAGAGTACCCCGATATCGTGGTCGCCCATGACGACACCGCCAACTGGGCCACCGACAAAGCCCTCTCCCTGGTTGAGACCTGGCTGAATACCGACCCCGACGTGGGCGGCGTGTGGTGCGCCAACGACAACATGGCCACCGGTGCGCTCCAGGCTCTGGACGCAGCGGGCCTCAAGGGTAAGGTCGGGGTGGTCGGCATCGATGCCAACACCGATATTGTGGAAGCCGTCCGTGACGGCAATGCCACCGCCACCGTCTCCTCCAACGGCTACCTCCAGGGCGGGTACACCCTGGCCATCTGCTATGCCGCCTGGACCGGCCTCATCAATGTGGAGAGCCTCCCCGAGGATTACCGCGTGTTCGCCACCCCCTCTCTGCTGATCGACACCTCCGAGGCCGCGGCCAACTACCTCAGCAGTACTCCCGAGTTCGACTTCAGCAAGCCCTTCGCGTGCAAGGTACAGTAATCGCGTACTGATAGCGACAAACCGACAGGGGCTGGGATCGTTGTCCCAGCCCCTGTTCAACAGAAAAAGACGACTCCCCCTGCCGGTATCTAAAAGCCCCGAAGACCTGGCGGCCTCGTAACAACCGATGAGGAATTGGAGCGAAGATTATGATTAAGTTAAATCCCACGGCAACCATCACGGAAGAGTTTGCCGCCAAAGTCCGCAGCGAAAATCAAACTGCGAAAATAATGAAGTACGCACCTATCTGTGTGCTGCTTTTCTTGGTGATCGCCTTTACGCTGACCTGCGGCGTCGCCTTTATCAGCCCCAGTAACCTCCTGGCCATCCTAAACCAGATGGCCCTGCCCCTGGTGGTGGCCTTAGGGCTAACCTTTGTCATCATGCTGGGCTCCATCGACCTGTCTATCGACGGTTCGGTGGGCATGGCCGGATCTCTGTTTGCCTGCTTCGTGCTCAACAGCCAGAACGGCTTTAACATGGGTCTGGGCAGCGCGGCACTCACGGTCCTGGTCAGCATGGTCTGTGGGCTCATCATCGGCGCCTGCCACGTATATTTAAAGATTCCCTCCTTCATGGCTTCCTTCGCCTTCATGTACATCTGCCGCGGCATCGGCATGATCTCCTACCAGGGCCACCCACCCACGATTATGGACCCCTTTGTGAAGAGCCTGCCCACCACCTCCTTCCTGGGCATCCCCTTCATTACCTGGATCGCCATCGCCATGTTTGCCCTTTGCTTCTTCATTCAGGAGTATACCGCCTTTGGCCGTCATATCTACGCGGTGGGTACCAACGAGAGCATCCCCCGCTCGGTAGGCGTCAGCGTGGAGAAGGTCAAGCTCGGCGTCTTCACCTTGGCCGGTTTCCTCTTTGGCGTGGCGGGCATCATCGGCGCCATCCGTCTTGGTCAGGGCCAGGTGGCCATCGGCACGGGTAAAATGTTCCCGGCCCAGGCCGCCGTGGTGGTGGGCGGCACCTCCCTCTCCGGGGGCAAGGGTGGCGTCACCAACACCATCGTGGGCGTGCTCATCATGACGGTGCTGGAAAACGGACTCATTATGCTGGGCGTCAACCCCAATATCCGTACCGGTATCCAGGGCGTCATCATCCTGGTGTCTGTCATCCTTACCGTGGCGCGAGGCGCCAAAATCATCAGTAAATAAGGAGGCGAGAGCATGAGTGAGTACGAAGTATTAGACGCGGCCGTCCAGGCCGAGCCCTCCCACACTGTCGAGGCCGACCCAACACTCCTGTTCAGCGCCAAGGACATCGTCAAGACCTTCGCCGGAACCCGGGCCCTCAGGGGCGTGGAGCTGGACGTGCGCCCCGGCGAGATCGTGGGCCTGGTGGGCGAAAACGGAGCGGGCAAGTCCACTCTATTGAAGATCATCATCGGCGCCCAGCCCCAGAGCTCGGGTACCCTGATGATGCGCGGCAAGCCCTACGAGCCCAAAAACCCCATGGACGGCAACAAGGCCGGCGTGGGCATGGTCTTCCAGGAGCAGTCCCTCATCGTCAACCTCAACGTGGCCCAGAATATCTTCTTTGGCCATGAAAAGGACTTTAAGAAGTTAGGCGTCATCAACTGGGCCAAGATGAACAAGGCCGCCGCCGAGGTGCTGGCCGCTGTGGATATTACAAACATCAGCCCCACCAAAAAGGTCTGCGACCTCAACTTCGCAACTCGCCAGATGGTGGAGATCGCCAAAGTCATGAACGTGACCAAGCAATGCGGGTCAGACCACTGTCTCATCCTTTTGGACGAGCCCACCTCGGTGCTCAACGAGGCCGAAACCCAGAACCTCTTCAAGCAGATGAAGAAGATCGCCGCCCAGGGCCACAGCGTCATCTTCGTCTCCCACCGACTCAACGAGATCCTGGAGATCACCGACCGCATCTACGTCTACAAAGATGGCACCAGCGTGGGCGACCTGGACACCAAGGACGCTACCGAGGCAAAGCTCTATGAGATGATGGTGGGCAAGAGCACCACCACCCAGTACTACCACCTGGACCGCCAGACCATCCCCTCGGACAACGTTATGCTGGAGGCCGACGACTTAGGGCTCCACGGCGTATTTAAACACGTGAACCTCAAGCTCCACAAGGGTGAGGTGCTGGGCCTGTGCGGCGTGGTGGGCTCCGGAGTGGAAGAGGTCTGCGAGGTTCTCTGTGGCGACGAAAAGCCCTCCTTCGGCGGCATCAGCATTAAGGGCAGGGCGGTCTCCTTTTCCGCCCCCAAGCAAGCGCTGAAGGAAGGCCTGCTCATGATCCCCAAGGAGCGGCTCTTCGAGGGCATCGTCTCCACCCTGCCGGTGGAGGAGAACATCGCCCTCTCCAACGCCCACAAGCTGGCCCACGGCGGCGTGGTCTCGTCCAGGGCCGTCCGCAGGCAGGCCGAGCACTGGATCAAGACGCTGCGCATCAAGACACGGGGACCGAAGGAGCTGATGATGCAGCTCTCGGGCGGCAACCAGCAGAAAGTGGTCTTCTCCCGGGCTCTGGCCAGCGGGGCGGACGTGGTCATCCTGAACCACCCTACCCGTGGCGTGGACGTGGGCGCGAAGGAGGAGATCTACTCCCTCATCCGTGACATGACTGAAGAGGGCAAGGCGGTCATCGTCCTGGGCGATACCCTGGACGAGTGCATCGGCCTCTCCTCCCGCATTTTGGTCATGAAGGACGGCCTCATTACCGGCGAATTCCAGGCACCTGTTGACAACAAGCCCTCCCAGGTTGACGTTGTCAGCCTGATGATGTAAGGAGGAAGCGACCATGCATACAAACACACCGGAAAAGTTGTCCGTCCGACTCAGCCTTCGTGAGAATATTATGAAATACTTCAGTTTCTCGGCCATCATCATTCTGCTGGTGGTCCTCTCCCTCACCCAGAAGAATTTCCTCGGCACCATGAATCTGACAAACCTCCTCAGGGATACCGCCCCCCTGATGATCATGTCCGCGGGTATGACGCTGGTGCTCATGTTCGGCTCCATTGACCTCTCCATGGGCGCGGCCTGCTCGGTCTCCAACGTGATGTACGTCCACCTGCTCCTCGCCATCGGGGACAACTTCTCCTCTCCGTTCCTGGCGGGCCTCGTATGCCTTCTCATCTCCCTGGGCTTTGGCATGCTCTCAGGCCTCGCTCTGGGCTTTATCCACGTAAAACTGAAGGTCCCCTCCTTCATAGCCTCCCTGGGCTTTATGTCGGTGTGGCAGTCCACCGCCCTCCTCATCACCCAGAACCCCGAATCGGTGCGCAAGGCCCTTTGGCCCGCCATCGACTGGTACCGCGTCTCCTTCGGCGTGGTGGGCCTGCCCCTGATTCTGGCCGTCATTATCATCTTCTTCTGTTTCTGCCTCACCCGGTTCACCGCCTTCGGCAAGACCGTTTTCGCCATCGGCGGCAACGAGCGCTCCACCCGGGTCGCCGGTATGAACGTGGACCGCACCAAGATTTTGGTCTTCACCATTAATGGCATTTTAGCCGCCTTGGCGGGCGTCTTCCTGGCCGCCAACCTCAAGAGCAGCGCCCCCACCATCGGCGACCCCTTCACCCTGAAGATCGTGGCGGCCTGCGCCCTGGGCGGCACCTCCCTGGCGGGCGGTAAGGGCAGCGAGCTGGGCACCATTCTGGGTGTGTTCACCGTGGCCCTCATCGAAAACGGCATGAACTTTATCGGCGTGGACGCCTACTGGCAGAGCATCGTCTTCGGCGCTTTCGTGCTCATCGCCATCGCCCTCACCGTTGACCGCAGGACCAAGGGGCAAATCGTGAAATAAGGAGTGTTTACTATGTCCGATCTCAAGCCCTTTGTTCTGGACTTCGACCCGTCCTCCGGGCGCTGCGAGAGCGGGAGGGTGCAGCCTACTTACCGCCGCATCTCCAACATGGCCTCCCAGTTTGCCGACGAGGCTGCCGCGCGAAAACTGGAGTCCGAGGGGGACCCTCTGCTCTATGAGTTTTACGAGCTGGAGCTGCCCGCGGAGGACGGCGTACTCCAGTTCGGCACCACCACCCTCTACCCCGGTAAGGTGGGGGACGAGTACTTCATGACAAAGGGCCACTTTCATACCATTCTGGACACATCTGAAGTCTACTACGGCCTCTCGGGCCACGGCCTTATGATGATGGAGACTCCCGAGGGGGAAGTGAAATGCCTAGAGGTCAGCCCGGGCGATGCCCTCTACGTCCCCGGCCGCTGGGCCCACCGCAGCATCAATACCGGCGACGAGCCCCTTGTCATGTTCTTCGTCTACCGCTCCGATGCGGGCCATGACTATGGCACCATTGAGAGTAAGGGCTATCGCAAGCTGGTGGTGGACCGGGGCGGCGTTCCCACCTTGATCGATAATCCCAAGTGGGTGAAAGAGGGCTAATATAGCTTTTAGCAGTACCCAAACAAATGTCTATACATAAATTCAAAATATCATAGGAGGCCTTTTCCATGTCCATGCTATCTCACACCACCAGAGCCTGGGGCTCCCCCAGCCGCTATGTCCAAGGCCGCGACGAGCTCAGCAACATGAAGAAGCACACCGACATCTACGGCAAGAAGGTGTTCTTCCTCATCGACGCGTTCTTCTACGATTCCTTTGCCGCCAAGTTCTCTGCCCTCTACGCCGGGAGCGAGAATGAGATTCTGTGTGAGAAGTTTGGCGGCCAAACTACCGAGGCCGAGATCCTCCGCTGCACAGACGTGGCGGCAGACCTAACGCCCGACGTGGTGGTAGGCATCGGCGGCGGCAAGACAATGGACACTGCCAAAGCCGTGGCTGATAACTACGGCGCGGCCACCGTTATCATCCCGACTACCGCCTCTACGGATGCGCCCGCCATGGGTCTCTCGGTCATCTACACCGAGGAGGGCGAGCACATCGGCGCCCGCCACTATAAGAAGAACCCCGACCTCGTACTGCTGGACACCGAGGTTATCGCTAAGGCCCCCGTCCGTTTCCTGGTTGCTGGTATGGGCGATGCGCTGGCCACTTTTCCCGAGTGCCGCGCCAACGAACAGTCTTTCTCCCCCAACTACGTAAACTCCGGCTACCGCCAGACTGTGGCGGGCTATGTTATCTCCCAGGCCTGCCATGAGGTCATCCTCTCCAAGGGTGTCAGCGCCTACCACTCCGCCAAGCTGGGTCTGTGCACTCCCGACCTGGAGGATGTGGTGGAGGCCAACACCCTCCTCTCCGGCCTGGGGGTGCAGAATACCTCCTGCGCCGGAGCCCACTCCATCGCGGAGGGCATCACCGTCCTTCCTCCCTGCGCCCGCCTCCTCCACGGCGAGGTGGTGGCTTTCGGCGTGCTGGTGCAGCTCATCGTCGAGGGGGCAGAGTCCGAGGAGCTCGACCAGCTCTATACCTTCTTCAACACCGTGGGGTTGCCAACCACCTTCGAGGACCTCGGCATCCCCGACGCCACAGAGGCCGACATCATGGCGGTAGCCGAGGCCTCTATGCGCTCCTACTGGGACGTGGAGCCCTTCCCCGTTACCCCCCGGATGGTCTTTGACGGCATCATGCTGGCAAACACCCTGGGCAAGCTCAAGAAGAACTAACTTCCATCTTTTCTTTTAGGAGGTAAGAACGATGAAAGCCATCCAGTACTCCGCCGCCCGTACCTTTTCCGTGGTTGAAGTCGAAAAGCCCGTGCCCGCCCCTCATCAGGTGGTCATCCGGGTGAAGGCCTGCGGCATCTGCAAGACCGACCTGAGCATCCATGACGGCAGTTTCCTCGCCCAGTTTCCCCTCATCAACGGCCACGAGTTTGCCGGTGTGATCGACAGCGTGGGCAGCGCCGTTACCGAGTGGAAACCCGGTGACCGCGTCACCGCCGACAACACCGAGCTGTGCGGCTACTGCGACGCCTGCCGCGCCGACAAACCCCTCTACTGCGAAAACTTTGACAGCCATGGCTGCAACATGTCGGGCGGCTTTGCCGAGTATGTGCTCATCAACCACGACAAGGTCTTCCCCATCAGCGACAAGCTGAGCTTTGAGCAGGCCACCTTTACCGAGCCCACCGCCTGCGCCGTCCACGGGGTGGACCGCATCGCCCCCAGGTTTGGGGACAGTGTCCTCATGTTCGGCGCGGGGCCCACCGGCATCATCCTGGCCCAGCTCCTCCGCCGGGCCGGGGCGGGACGCATGGTCATCGCGGACCCCCACGCCGACAAGCTGGATATCCTGCGCAAATACGGCTTTGAGGACCTGGTGGTTATCGACAAGGCTGACCCCGCCAAGCACACCGCTGAGATCAAAAGGCTCCAGCCCAAGGGGTTCGACATCGTCATCGAGGCCACCGGCTCGGCGGGCGTGTTTGAGCGATGCTTCGACTTCGTCCACATGGGCAGCAAGATCGTGGCCTACGGCGTGTGCGCCGCCGACGCTAAGGTGAGCGTCAGCCCCTACGACATTTTCAGCCAGGAGTACACCATCTTAGGCTCCTTCGCCCAGACCCATTGCTTCGGCCGGGCTCTGGAGTACCTGGAGAGCGGTGTGGTGCAGGTGGATGAGCTCATCTCCCACCGTCTCCCCCTGGAGGGCTACGGTGAGGGCCTGAAGCTCATCATGGGTAAGAAGGCCAAAAAAATCATTATCAATCCCTAACTCTTCGTGGAGCGGCGGCCTATGCAGGCTGCCGCTCCTTCATAATTTTATAAGGTTTCCTTTCAGATGCGGGAAAACCTTTTCCCCCCGTGGATAAGAGAACGGACCAGTCAGGATGCCTCCAGCGCATATTAACTTAAATTTAATATTCCCACCCGGGAATTCTATGATATAATAATTTTAACGTGTCCATATATGGCGGACACGAGGAAAACGCCAATTAAACGATAGATAACAAAGGAATTGCATTATGACGGAACATGATTCTTCTCCCCACAGCGCCCGCAGCCCTGCGGCCAGGTTCTTCCGCCGCTTTTTTATGGGATTGGTCATCGGCATTGCCTGTATTACGCCGGGCCTGTCCGGAGGCATGATCGCCGCCTCCGCCGGCCTGTACGAGCCGGGGCTTCACGCCCTCACTCACCTGCATAAGGACTTCCGCCGGGGTTTCCATTTCCTCTTCCCCTTGGGCCTGGGCGGGCTGACGGGCATCATTCTCTTCAGCAACCTGATGAAAATTCTGATGGTCCGGGCACCAACCACGGTTTTATACGTCTTCCTCGGCCTCGTGGCGGGCAGCATCCCCTCCTTCCTCCAGGAGGCAAACGCCAAGGGCTTTCGCAAGCGCTGGCTGGGGGTGAGCCTTGCCACCTTTGCTCTCGCCTTCTCTGTGGAGCTTTTGGTAGGCCGGGTCCTGCCCCCCGCGGGCTTGCCGCTAAACTCGATGACCGCCCTCCTGGGCGGCGCGGTTATCGCAGTGGGTACGGTGATCCCTGGCATCAGCTCTTCCTTTCTCCTCATACAGCTTGGCATCTACGAGCCGTTTTTGGAGGCCCTCACCACCTTCGACATCCCCATCCTCTTCTTCGTAGCGGTGGGGTGCGGCAGCGTGGCCTTGGTACTGGTCTTCGCGGCGGACTGGGTTTTCAAGCGGTTCCACGGCGTGGCGTACTACGCGGTGCTGGGCTTTCTGGCCGGGTCGGTGGTGGCAGTCTTTCCCGGCTTTGCCAAGGGGATCTGGGCCGTAGTGGATCTGCTGCTCTTCGCGCTCAGCGCTTTCGGGTGCTGGCAGCTGATGAGACGGACCCCGCCGGACCATGGAGAAACAGTTTCTGTGCAAGATAGTCATTGAAATGCGTGGACAAACCCGTTATACTACCAAAGGAGCCTGTAGCCAAACACCGCTGCGGACTTGAATAAAGAAAGATAGAAGGAGCATAGCGGATGATCGACTTTGCCAGTTTCCTCTCCCAGCTTGTACAAAACCCGATGCTGCTGGTCACGGTGATTCTTACTCTGGCCGTCATTCTCGTAAACGGCTGGACTGACGCGCCAAACGCCATCGCCACCGCCATTTCCACCCGGGCTATCGCCCCCCGGCCTGCCATCATCATGGCCGCGGTCTTTAACTTCCTGGGTATTTTGGTTATGACCACCATCAACAAGACGGTGGCGGAGACCATTTATAACATGGTGGACTTCGGCAACAACTCTCACGAGGCCCTGGTGGCCCTGTGCGCCGCTATGGTGGCCATCGTACTCTGGGCGGTGGCGGCCTGGGTATTCGGCATCCCTACCAGCGAGAGCCACGCCCTCATCGCCGGACTCACCGGCGCGGCCATCGCCATGCATGGCGGCCTCTCAGGCGTCAACGGCAGCGAGTGGGTCAAGGTGATTTATGGCCTTGTGCTCTCCACCCTTTTAGGCTTTGCCTTGGGTTTTGTGGTGGTCAAGCTGATTGAGCTGCTTTTCCGTCGGGCGAACCGGAAGAAGACCAACGGTTTCTTTCAGAAAGCTCAGGTGGGCGGCGCGGCGGCCATGGCCTTTATGCATGGCGCGCAGGACGGGCAGAAATTCATCGGCGTGTTCCTGCTGGGCATGGCCCTCGCCAACGGTCAGGCCGACGCGGCCACCTTCACCATTCCCATTTGGCTCATCCTGCTATGCTCCATCGTTATGGGCCTGGGCACCTCCATCGGCGGTTACCGCATCATCAAGGCAGTGGGTATGGACATGGTAAAGCTGGAGACTTACCAGGGCTTTGCCGCTGATATTGCCGGCGCGGGCTGTCTGCTCATCTCCTCGCTCACCGGTATCCCGGTCTCTACCACCCACACCAAGACCACCGCCATCATGGGTGTGGGCGCGGCCAAGCGCATACGCAGCGTGGACTGGAGCGTGGTTCGGGAGATGGTTCTCACCTGGGTGCTCACCTTCCCCGGCTGCGGCCTCATCGGTTTCATCATCGCCAAGATCTTCGTTGCGCTCCTCTAATGAGATTTTTACTAAGGATGTGAAGAAATGTCAAAGAAAAACAGCCCTTATTTTGATGATTTTATCGCTATGGCGGAGTTCTCCTGCCAGGCGGCGGAGTATCTGCACAAAGTGATGACGGACTACCGGCCCGACACCCTGGACCAGCGCCGGGAGGAGATGCACCAGATCGAGCACACCGCCGACGCGGCCAAGCACAGCATGATGGCCCGTCTGAACAAGGAGTTTGTCACCCCCATCGACCGGGAAGACATCATTCAGCTTGCCAACGAGCTGGACAACGTGACCGACAAAATCGACGATATCCTGATCCGTATGTATATGTACAACATCAAGGCGGTCCGCCCGGCGGCCATTGCCTTTACCGATGTGATCGTCCGCTGCTGCAGAGCCCTGCAGCTGGCAATTACGGAATTCCCCAACTTTCAGCGATCCAACACCCTCATTCCCGCCATCATCAACGTGAACACCGCCGAGGAAGAAGGGGATAGCCTCTATATGGACGCTGTGCGCGACCTCTATCAGAGCGTTTCCAACCCCATCGAGGTCACCGCCTGGAGCGAGCTCTTCGACCGGCTGGAGGACTGCTGTGATGCCTGCGAGCACGTGGCAGACAGCATGGAGATCATCGTACTGAAAAACTCCTAATTTTTGCGCAAAAAGGACCTGCTGAATACTCAGCAGGTCCTTTTTCTATCTTAAATTTTACACCAGGGTAAAGCCGCCGTCCACCACAATGAATTGGCCGGTGACATAGGAGCAGCCCTCGCTGGAGAGGAAGAGCACCGGGCCGTTCAGCTCGCCCCGGGCTCCGGGGCGGGAGGCAGGGGTGAGAGCGTTGTACATCTGCATGAACCCCTCATGCTTAAAGAGGGTATCCGCCGTCATCTCAGACTCGAAAAGGCCGGGCCCCACAGCGTTGACCGTGATGCCGTAGAACGCGTAGGAGGCCGCCATGCCCGTGGTCAGGCCCAGTACCGCCGCCTTAGAGGTATTATAGACGTGGCGGACCAGGGCTGACTCCTTGTCGGCCACCACGGCGTTGACCGACGCGGTGTTCACAATCCTGCCGTAGCCCTTTTCCTTCATGTGGGGTACCACGTACTTGCTCATAAGAAAGATGCCCTTCACGTTGATGTCCATGGATGCGTCCCACTGCTTTGTCGTCAGTTCCTCTACCGAGCCACCCTGGGCAACCCCGGCGTTGTTAAAGAGAATGTCGACCTTCCCGTAGTGGGCGAGGACGGCATCCACCGCGGTCTTCACGCTCTCCTCGTCGGACACGTCGCAGGCGACGGCGAAGGCCTGTCCCCCAGCGGCCTCGATCTCGGCCACCACGGCATCCAGCTTTTCCTTCCTCCGGGCGAGGAGGGCCACGGCGGCCCCGTGCGCTGCATAGGCCCTGGCGGCGTCGGCCCCCAGTCCGCTGGAGGCGCCGGTAATGACGGCCACACGGCCGGTAAAATCAAAAAGGTTACTCATAAATAGTAACAACTCCTTTTATTATTTATATCCCTATTATACCAGTTCTCTTTTAAAAGTCAACACCGTGCTGCAAAAAAGACAGCGGGCAAACAGGGCATTCCTTAAAGCCCTATTTTTTGCCCGCTGTCTCGCTTTTATTTATAGTTTGCCTACGGCAATCTATAAATAACGGCCACGTGGTATCCCTGGTTTCAAAAGCTGTTAATAGGGATACTCCCATCGTCCGCCGACTTATCGATGGCCTTGATCTGACCCCAATAGCTGAATTTCTCGCTGACCAACACCTGGAACCGCTCTCCCACCTTGCGCCCCAGCAATGCCTTCCCCATGGGGGACTCCTTGCTGATGAGGCCGTGAAGGGCGTCCTGCCGCATGGTGGTGACCACTCGGTAGGTCTCGGTGTCCCCCTCGTCCTCCAGATAGACCGTCACCGCGTCGTACAGGCCCACCGCGTCGGCGTCCGACCGGTCCGAGATGACATGGGCGGTGCGGATCATGTTCTCCAGATAGCGGATGCGGCCTTCGTTGCGGTTCTTCTCCTGCTTGGCGGCCTTGTACTCAAAATTCTCGCTCAGGTCCCCGAACCCCCGGGCTTCCTTCACCGCCTCCAGCAGCTTGGGCCGCAGCTCGATCCGGCGGCGGTCCAGTTCCTCGCGCATGATCTTAAGGTCCTTCTGGGTCAGCTCATTATGCATACCGCGCGCTTCCTTTTCTTTTTTCTCTATTATATCACAAATTGCAGCGGCTTTGTGGTACAATCTATCTGCAAATCAGATTGAAAAAGATAAGGAAGGGTAATCATGCAATTTATAGTCACCGGATACGACGGGAAGGATGCGGGCGCTTACGAGCGGAGAATAGCGGCCCGGGAGGCACACTTGAAGAGCGCGCGGGAGATGTACCTCGACAAAAAGGCCCTCCATGTGGCCGCTCTGGTGGACGAGGCCGGGAAGATGATCGGCTCGGTTATGATCGTGGAGTTTGACTCTGAAGAGGCCCTGCGGGAGGAGTGGCTCTCCAAGGAGCCCTATGTGGTGGGGAACGTGTGGGCCGAGGTGAGGATTGATCCCTGCAAGGTACCCCCTTTCTGCCGCTAAAACTGTTTATTATACAACAAAATCCGGTATCGTTTTTGATACCGGATTTTTTATATTTCCGTTTATAGAAAGATTGCCAGGCACCAGACAAGGGTAGCGGCGATCGCGCCTGCCACGGCATAGGCGGGGGCGGGGATCTTCCGCAGCCAGCGGCCCGGTCCGGTGTTGCGGCGGACATAGCCGTCCGCCACGCGCTGGGCCTCCGCCACCACCTGCTCGGCGGTAACCCCCTCGGTGAGAAAGGCGTCCTCCTTGATGATAAAAATTGCCTGCTCGAAAAGGCGACGGTCCGGCGACTTGACCACGATGACCCGGCGGGCCACACCCTTTACCATAGAAGCACCATCCTTCCTGTCAGCCCTTGGGCCGCGTTTCCAGTATGACCCAAAGGTACGCCCCTTATTCCATGATTTACAGTTTTCAAGGCAGTTTTTCCCTGACTGTTTTCCTGCATAGGAATAACGTCGCCGCCGTACACTAATCACAAAGAACGGAGGCAAGGTTATGCAGGAAAGTCGCAAGAAACTGGTGTTCTCACTGGCAGTGCTCTTTGCCGTCAACATTGCGGTTATCGCTTTGGCGCAGACCGCTCAGGCGGCGGTCTACAGGCAGGGCTCCAGCGGGGACGCGGTGCGCACCATCCAGCAGAAACTGGTAAACTGGGGCTATATGAGCGGCGGGGTGGACGGCATTTACGGGCCCAAGACGGTGACCGCCGTCAAGTCCTTTCAGAGTAAGAACGGCCTCACCGCCGACGGCGTCGCCGGCCCCGCCACACTGAAAGCTCTGGGCATGTCCACCACAGGGAGCGATAAACCCGGCTCCTCCCAACAGAATAGCCTTGATTTGCTGGCCCGTGTCATTTCGGCAGAGGCCAGAGGCGAGCCCTACTCGGGACAGGTTGCGGTGGGGGCGGTCATTTTGAACCGGGTAGAGCACCCCTCATTTCCCAACAGCATCTCGGGGGTGGTGTACCAGCCCGGCGCGTTTACCTGTATGAGCGACGGGCAGTTTAACCAGCCGGTGTCCGACTCCGCCTACCGGGCCGCTCAGGAGGCGCTGAACGGTTCCGACCCCAGCGGCGGGGCCATCTACTACTTTAACCCCTCCACCGCAACCAGCGCGTGGATCTGGTCCAGGCCCCTGCTCACGATCATCGGGAAACATCGGTTTTGCTCGTGATAAGCGGCACGTCAGGGGTGTCGTATCCTACGGAATAAGAAAAATCCCCGCATACAGTGTATGCGGGGATTTATTACGCTAACTTTTTATCGGACTCGGCATTGGGTTTTTCCTCGGCCTTGGCGAGGGGGAGCACCACCGTCATACGGGTACCGATACCCTCGCGGGAGATGACCTCGAAGTGCCCGCCGTGGCGGTCCACGATCCACTTGGCGATGGCGAGACCCAGCCCGGTGCCGCCGGTCTGGCGGGCTCGGGACTGGTCGGTGCGGTAAAACCGCTCAAAGATATGGGGCAGGCTCTCCGCGTCAATGCCCTGGCCCTCGTCCTGAACCGAGAGGCGGGCCTCCCCGCCCTCGGTGGTCGCAGCCAGGCGGATCTGCCCTCCGGCCGGGGTGTATTTGATGGAGTTGTCCACCAGAATCCGCATGGCCTGTTTGATAAGGCCGATGTCTGCGTGGATAGGTACCGAGCCGTCCCACTGGGCGGTAAAGAGGTGGGTATGGTCGATCATCTCCGTCTCCCGCAGAACCTCGACGGCTACCGCGGTGAGGTCGAAGTTCTCCAGCTCCACGTGCATGGACTCATTGTCCCCCCGGGCAAGGAACAGGAGCTGCTCTATGAGCTCCTTCATGGCGGCAGCCTCGGCGGTGATGGCGTCGATAGCCTCCTGCCGGGTGGCGGGGTCATCCTTGCCCCAGCGGTTGAGCATATTGGCGTACCCCTGGATGACAGCGATGGGGGTGCGCAGCTCATGGGACGCGTCAGAGACGAAACGGAGCTGTGAGGAGTAGGCCTCGTTGATGCGGTCCAGCATGGAGTTTATGGCCTCTGCCAGCGTCTTGAGCTCCCGCTGGGTGCCGGGCACCGAGATACGGGTGTCCAGGTGGGTGGCGTTGATCTCCTCCAGCTTACCCGCTAAAAGCTGCAGCTCCTCCTTGGACATGGAGGAGACCGTGCCCAGCTTGGCAGCAGCGGAGGCCAAGTCCTGGATGGGGCGCAGGGTCTTTTTAATGGTACCCGCGTTTTTAAAGAGGTTGCTCACCAGACTGAAGAGCTGGCATACCAGCAGCACCCGGCTTATGAAGAGCAGAAGCTTGACCGGCATAGAGAGGTCCAAGGTGATGGAGTAGGGCGCACCGTCGTTGGATACCAGCAGGGAATAGCTTGCCGGGCCGGGCGCGCTGAAGTGGATAAGGCCGAAAAAGCTCACCCCGCCTGGGTTTGCGTACCGGTCCCCCTCCTGGGTCTCGGCGGGCCGGGGGAGCCAGGAGGGCAGCTTATACCCCGGGGGCGTAGCATCCCCGGCAGAGACAATATAATCTCCCGCCTCCATCCACTGGGTCGCCTCGGCGGTGGGAACACCCCGCTCCTGCACCAGAGCGCTGATCTCGGCCGTCTGCCGCTCTCCCCACATAAAGAGGCCGCCGCAGAAGAGGAGGGCCAACAGAAGGTCCATCCCCACGTAGATGCCCAGCAGGCGGAAGAAGAGCCGGGCGTTCAGCCGTGCAACGATGGACGGCTTTCCCCGCTCGGGCGTATTGGTGCCGCTTTGTGTCATAGGTTCTCCCCCTGACCTCTATCCATCCTCACGGATGACGTATCCCACTCCGCGCACGGTGTGGATGAGTTTAATGTCGAATTGCTCGTCTATTTTTGCCCGCAGGAACCGGATGTACACGTCCACCGCGTTGGTCTCCCCCACGAAGTCAAACCCCCATACATTATCCAGCAGGGATTCCCTGGAGATGACCTTCTCCTTGTTCTCCAGGAGGTAGCGCAGCAGGTCGAATTCCCGGCGGGTCAACTCCACTGACTCTCCCTTCACGGTGACCTCGTGCCGCTCGGCATCCATTATCAGGGGGCCCGCAGTGAGAGTCTCCCCCTCCTGGCGGCCATCGCCCCGCTTGCGCAGGGCGGCCCGGATGCGAGCCAGCAGCTCTTCTATCTCAAAGGGCTTGGTGATGTAGTCGTCGGCCCCGGAGTCGAGCCCGGCCACCTTGTCCACCACAGTGTCCCGGGCAGTGAGCATGATGACAGGCATGGCGCTCTCCCGGCGCAGGCGGCGCAGCACCTCCATGCCGGAGAGGTTGGGAAGCATAATGTCCAGCAGGACGAGGTCGAACGCGCCGGAGAGGGCCAGGTCCAGGCCGGTGCGGCCGTCAAAGGCTTTCTCCACTTCGTAGCCCTCGTATTTAAGCTCCAGCTCTACCACGCGGGCCAATTTTTCCTCGTCCTCTACCAGAAGTATCTTATCGGGCATAAGCGCAAGCCTCCTGAAAAACAATGTTTCGAATCAGCGGAAGAATCACGCCGGTGCGTGTCCGTTCTCCTCCGCGGGCAGAGCTTTATTTGCTTTAAAAAACAGCCCCAGCAGCACCGCGGCGAGGGCAGACAGCACAGCGCCAAACACAAAGGGCGCGGAGGGCCCGATGTTGTCCCACAGGAGCCCGGCGATCACGCTTGCCGGCAGCAGCGCGACGCCCACGAGGGTAGAGTGCACGCCGAGCATGGTGCCCTTCAGGTCGGGCGGGGCGATCTCGGAGATAAAGGCCCGCTCCACACCGGCGACCATCGCCGTATAGAATCCGTACAGGGCAAAGACCGCTACCAGCATCCACTTCTCCGTCACAAAGGCAAAACCGAGGTACACCGCGGCAAACATGAGGTACCCGGCGGTCAGCACGCGTTTCCGCCCCGCCCTGTCGGACCACTTTCCAAAAGGGATGGCGAGCAGCGCGGAGGTCACGTTATAGACAAAGTAGAGGAGGATCGCGTCGGCGCTGGAGAACCCCAGGTTAGTCGCCTTCAATAGGAGAAAAGTGTTGGAGGAGTTGCCCAGGGTAAAAAGGAAAGCGACCAGAAGGTACAGCTTGAGGTTCCCGTGCAGCCCCCTGATGTTCTTCCAGAATACTTCCCGCTGCCTGACAGGTCTGGGCCCCCGCTCCTCCCGGATGAATACGAACATGCCAAGGGCGAAGAGCATGGGGAGGATGGACACGGCAAAAATCGTCTGGTACGCGCCCTCTCCAATCTGTTTCAAGAGGAGGAATGAAAGCAATATCCCCACCGCTGAGCCTGCCATATCAAGGGTCTTGTGGATGCCGAAAGCCTTGCCCATCTCCGCCTGATCTGCGCTCTCGGACACCATCACGTCCCTCGGCGCTGTGCGGACGCCTTTTCCAAAGCGGTCGATGACCCGCGCGCCGAGGATGCCGACCCAGGAGCAGGCAAACAAAAGAGCCAGCTTATAGAAGAGGCCCGCCGCGTAGCCGCAGAAAGCAATGGGCTTTTTGCGGTTATATTTGTCGCTTATATATCCGCTGAAGACCTTTAAAAGGCTGGCGACGCTCTCCGCGATACCCTCGATCACACCCACCAGCACGGGGGTCGCGCCAAAGGCGGCCGTCAGGTACAGCGGAATCAGCGGATACACCATCTCGCTTGAAATATCGGCAAAAAAACTGACGAGGCCAAGAAAGACGATGTTCCTGAATCCACTCTTCCGCGTGCTGTCCTGCATAGCTCCACGCGCCTTCTTCTATTTTTTCTTGCTTTTCTCGTTAAACTCCCGTTTCACCTGATCCACCATTCCGTCCACGGTGGCGGAGACATTGTCCATCACGCCGTTGATGCTCTCCTTGCCCAGGTCGGGGCCAACAAAACGGTACCGGCAGCCGACGAACGGGCCGAGGATAAGGAGCGGGATCGTAATCCAGAACGCCAGAATGATGAGCAAGGCCAGGATGAGGATAGGAATTGAGGTCATCAGCTTATCGTGCCGCCAGACCTCCAGTTGATTTACCGTGGAGTGTCGGAGGAGGCCGCGCCCCATATCACCGATTTCCCGGGCCCATTCCTTCCACTCAGCCTCGGTCTTCTTACCCTTTTTCCCCTTGCTCGCCACAGGGAGGGTGAGGGCCCGCTTAACCGCCTCGGCGGCGCTTTCCACCGGTTGGGTGGTATAGGTCCCGCCCTTGCCGGAGGACTTGCTCTGTCCCTGCCGCTCCAGATAAATAACGGCGTCCAGCAGGTCGCCGCCGGACTTCTCAAGTGCGTCCCGGCACACCTCATAGGACGCGCCCGTCTTCTCGTGCAATTTCTCTACTTCCTCTAAGGATATGGACATAGACCTGGCCCCCTTCGCCGGACAATTTCTCAGCTTGTGCCTCCAGTATACCCGCAGGGGAGCTAAAAAGGCATTTACACTTTCTTAAAGTTCAATTAAAAACCTTTCTACACACGGGCGAGGCCGCATTCCCGGGCGGCACGGGCCACTGCCTCAGCCACAGCGGGACGGACCCGGGGGTCGAAGGGGACGGGGAGGATGCACTGGGGGCTCAGATCCTCCCCCACCAGGTCGGCCAGTGCCTGAGCGGCAGCCAGTTTCATAGCGTCGTTGATATCCCTTGCCCGCACGTCCAGCGCACCCCGGAACACGCCGGGGAAGGCCAGCACGTTGTTGATCTGATTGGGGAAGTCGCTCCTGCCGGTACCCACCACCGCGGCGCCGGCGGCCAGGGCTGCGTCGGGCATGATCTCGGGCACAGGGTTGGCCATGGGAAAGAGGATAGGATTTGGCGCCATGGCCTTCACCATCTCGGGCGTGACCAGATTGGGAGCGGAGACGCCGATAAAGAGGTCGGCCCCCGCCAGGGCCTCGGAGAGACCGCCCCGGACCCGGGGATTGGTGATATATGCAAGCTCTGCCAGGGCGGGGTTGTCCGCCAGATCGGGCCGGCCGGGATAAACCACGCCGCCGATGTCGCACAGCACCGCGTGCTGAAGGCCCATGTGACTCAGGAGCTTGAAGATGGCGGTACCCGCCGCTCCCGCGCCGGAGAAGACGGCCCTTACCTCCCCAATTTTACGACCGGTCAGCTTGAGTGCATTCCCCAGTGCGGCCGCCACCACGATGGCGGTGCCGTGCTGGTCGTCATGGAAAATAGGGATGTCGCAGCACTCCTTGAGCCGCCGCTCGATCTCAAAGCAGCGGGGGGCGGAGATATCCTCCAGGTTAACTCCGCCGAAGGACCCAGCCAGCAGGCGTATGGTGTCCACGATCTCGCCCACGTCCTTGCTGCGCACACATAGGGGGATAGCGTCCACTCCCCCGAAAGCCTTGAAAAGGACACATTTGCCCTCCATTACAGGCATACCCGCCTCGGGGCCGATGTCACCCAGGCCCAGCACTGCCGTCCCGTCGGTCACCACCGCCACCGTGTTCCAGCGGCCGGTGAGATCATAGCTTTTGTCCACGTCGGCCTTTATCTCCAGGCACGGGGCCGCCACGCCAGGGGTGTAGGCAAGGCTCAGCTCCTCTCGGTTCGTCACCGCCATCTTGGGCACGACCTCCAGCTTGCCGCGCCACGCCTCATGCAGGCGCAGGGATTCTTTCGCGTAGTCCATAGAGGATACTCCTTTTTTGTCACATCGTAAGGGTATTATACATGGTTTTAATTGACGGCGCAAGCGTGGCACGTCCCTACTTTACCCCCGGGTAAAATCATGCTATAATGGGGTCTGAGCACATAAAGGGAAGGGCGGTGCGGGTATGAAATGGAAAAGGCGGATTCTGGCGCTTTTCTGCGCGATTTTGCTTGCGGCATCCCTGACGCCTCCCCCTGCCAGCGCGGCGGACGAGGTCATCTTCGTCGCCCTGAACGAGCAGGTTCTCGACCTCACCGCCAGCACTATGCCCATCATCTACAATTACTCCTACTATGTGCCCCATATCATCTTTGATATGAACTACACGTCAGTAGACCTGGGCATCCGGGTGGCGGCCAGCAGCAATACGGTAATCCTCTACAACAAGCGCCGCCAGCTCACCTATAACCTGGATGCCGGCACCTGTACCGACAAGCAGGGCAACAGCTACAAAAGCGCCGTAACCCGGGGCGGTATCGTCTACCTGCCCCTCTCCGCCGTGCAGAGTTACTTCGCGGAGGACGGGCTGAACGCCTCCCAGCTAACCACGGCCTATGGGGACCTGCTGCGCCTCACCACCCCCAGCGTGATTTTAAACAACACCATCTTTGTTGATGCGGCATCTGGCACACTTGCCCAGAAACTGCGGGAGTATACCCGAAGCCAGAACCCGTCCCCCTCGCCATCCCCGTCGGTCTCCCCGTCCCCCAGCGTGTCCCCCTCCCCGTCGGTCTCCCCAAGTCCGGGTGGAGAGGCCCCGGATAAGAGTGGGGTGCGGGTCTCCCTGGCGTTCCGGTGCACGGGGGGTGAAACCACCACAAACCTGTTAGACCGGGTGGAGCAAGAGGACCTCAACGCCCTCTTCCTCTTTAAGACTGAGAACCTTGCCGAAAACGAGGCCCTGATCCGCCGGATGGTTGGCGGCGGTCATGCGGTGGGCCTTGCCGTCTCGGGCACGGCAGAGGAGATCGAGGACCAGCTCCGGGAGGGAAACCGCCTGCTGGAGCTCATCGCCCATATGAACACCCATACCGTCTCTGTGGAGAGCGGCGACGTCTCCGCTCTGGAGGACGCAGGCTGGTCGGTGTACTCCGGCAATGTGCAGGCCTCCTCCTCCGGCTCGGTCTCGTCCTACGCAGCCGCCCTGCTCCGGACCGTTGGCAGCAAGCAGACCTCCGCCCGCCTCCTCTTCGACGACAGCCCGCGGACCGTGTCCGCGCTCCCAGCGCTGGTGGACGGGCTCCGGGAGGAAAAGTACTCCATCCGACTGGCGGTGGGAGGCGAGGTAAACTGATGCGCAGCGTGTATATGGATAGCGCCTCCACTTCCTTCCCCAAGGCCCCCGGCGTGGGAAAGGCGATGGCGGATTCTATCGACCAGGTCGGCGGAAGCGCGGGCCGTGGTGCCTACGCCGGAGCCGCCGCAGCGGCGGGGCTGGCGATGGAAGCCAGGGAGCGTCTGGCCTCCTTGGTGAATGCCCCCGATGCCCGGAACGTGATCTTTACCGCCGGAGCCACCGCTGCCCTCAACCAACTTTTGAAGGGTCTGCTCCGGCCCGGTGACCGGGTGCTGACCTCCCCACTTGAGCACAATGCCGTCCTGCGCCCCCTCCATCAACTGGAGAGGAGGGGCGTACGGCTAGAATACCTCCCTTGCGACGAGGCCGGGCGGCTGGACATGGAGGCCGCCGAGACTCTTATCACCTCCAGCGCTCGGGCAGTAGCCCTCACCCACGCGTCCAATGTGTCGGGCGCTTTGATGCCCGTCGCCGAGATCGGGCGGCTCTGCCGGGAGAAGGGGGTTTTCCTCCTGGTGGATGGCGCTCAGACGGCGGGGGTCCTTCCCATCGATATGACCGCCATGGCCATTGACGGCCTGGCCCTGGCAGGCCACAAAGGGCTCCTGGGGCCCCAGGGCATCGGCGCGCTGGTGGTTAACGACGCGCTGGCCACCGCCCTATCCCCTTTGGTCGCCGGAGGCATAGGCAGCGCCTCGGACAGCCTGGACATGCCCTCCTTCCTCCCCGATCGGTTCGAGGCGGGCACTCTAAACCTCCCCGGCATCTGCGGACTCAACGCCGCGCTGCGGTATCTGGAAGCGGAGGGCCACGCTCTACGGGCGCGGGAGGCAGCCCTCACCCGGCACTTGGTGGGCCGCCTGGCCGAGCTGGAGGAGGACGGCGTGCGCATCCTTGGCCCTAACGACCCCTTCGCCCCACGGGCGGGGGTGGTGTCGGTGGACTTCACAGGCCGGGACAACGCCGAGATGGCCTTCCTCCTGGAGGAGAAATATGGTATCGCCACCCGCTGCGGTCTCCACTGCGCGAGCGCGGCCCACAGAGTCCTGGGCTCCTTCCCCCAGGGGGCAGTGCGCTTTTCCGTCGGCCCCTTCGTCACCTTTGAGGACATCGATTACGTCCAGGGCGCGGTATACAGCCTTCTCTCCCGCTGACACGCAAAAAGGGGCGCAAAAAGGGGTTGAAATCCCCCGTCGGGTGTGATATCATATTACTCACGTTTGATAGGGCGTTTTGCGCCTTTTTCTGTGAGCCATGCCCCCTGCGGGCTGAAAGGAACGATGAAATTATGAGCATTCCTAAAATCATTCTGACCGTGGTCCAGCTGCTGTCCTGTCTCTTCCTCACCGCAGTGGTCCTGCTCCAGTCCGGTAAGAGCGCCGGCCTCAGCGGCGCGATCGCCGGCGGCATGGACACCTTCATGGCGAAGAACAAGGCCAAGAGCTGGGACGCCAAGCTGGCCAAGTGGACCAAGTGGGTCGCCATTCTGTTTATGCTCCTGACCCTGATCCTGACCCTGATGAAATAAAAAGCGATACAACAAAAAGGCTGACGATTTCTCGTCAGCCCTTTTTCTATCCCTATCCCGCCATCCCTACTCCCCAGCCCTCCCCCGTGTCTCCTAAGCGTAGGACCGCCATACATGGCGGTCGGAGTCTACCGTCAATGACGGCAGGCTCTTTTTTCGTGCCCGGACGGCACATCACATATACACTACCCAGGCAAACCGCAACACAAAATCCCCTGGAGTCCCCTCCATATCTCTATACACTTTCCCCTCTTCCATGCCAAAAAGGCATACACTAACCTGTCCCTCTTGGCCTGTACGCCAAGCCAGACTGTATAAACCGCACAAAATTCCGTGCAATTTTTTCGCGTTTCGCCATATAGTGTTGACTTTTCAGGAGTCTTAGGCATAAACATCACCGCTTTGACCTTTTAGTAAAGAACGTGTATGGTAAACACATCCCGGCCAGTGTATATTCTCTTTGGAGGTGTTCTGTATGAAAACCAACAGAGAGCAGATCTACGACTTTATTCAGCTTCACTGCTCCACGTCCGGAGGCGAGGGGGTATCCACCCAGTACCTTGCCAAGGCGCTGGGCATCCAGCGTACCAATGTGAGCAGCATCCTTAACGCCCTGGTGGAAGAGGGGAAGATCGCCAAGAAGAACGGCCGCCCGGTCCTCTACTACATTATCCAAGAGGGGGAGATGGCCGACGCCTTCCGCAACCTGATCGGCTGGGACGGGAGCCTGCGACGGGCGGTACAGCTTGCAAAGGCGGCAGTGCTCTATCCGCAGCGGAGCCTGGACATCCTGATCTCCGGCGAAAACGGCGTAGGAAAGAGCTTTATGGCCCAGGTCATTCACCGTTTTGCCTTGGAGAGCGAGGTGCTGAGCGCCGACGCGCCCCTCCTCACCTTTAACTGCCGGGACTACCAGGGGGACGAGACCCGGGCCATCCAGGAACTCTTCGGCAGCGATCTGGGGCCCGGGTTGTTCGAAGCCGGGCCGAGCGTGCTCCTCATCGACAACGCCCATCTACTGTCCGTCCGGTTGAGGAGCCTCATCTACGACCGACTGGACCCCGCCAAGCACACCGCCGGGGAAAAGCGGGCCGAGGAGCCCATGCTCATCGTCACCTGCGACAGCGCGAACCGGGAGCTGATCGCCGAGTTCGAACGGCGGCTGCCCGTATCCATCCCCCTGCCCAGCCTGGTGGAGCGCGCCCTGCGGGAGCGCCTGGAGTTGGTGGAGCGGTTCTTTATTCTGGAGTCGGCCCGGGCCAAGCGCCGATTTCTTGTGGAAGGGGAGCTGCTGCGCTGCCTGCTCCTCTACGATTGCCCCTACAACCTCACCCGCCTCAAAGGTGACATCAAGCTGGGCTGCGCCAATGCCTATGTGCGGGAGCGCAGCGGCGGCAAGCCTCTGCATCTCTATATGAGCGATTTCTCCAATGACATACGCAAGGGTTTCCTCAATTACGCAAAGTACCGGGATGAGGTGGAGAGCATCGTCCCCGCCGGGTACGCCTTCGACTTCAATCAGGACACAGTGGCGATGGCCCCCATGGACCGGGAAAAACTGGGCGCCGCAACCATGTACGACGACATGGACCGCAAGTTCCAGGAGCTTGTCAGTATGGGGCTGGGGGAAGAGGACATTGGGGCCATGATGAACGCCACGGTGGCCGCCGTCTTCGATCAGTACCGCCGCAGCGTCCTCTCCCAGGTGGTAAACCGGGAGCAGCTCTCCCGTCTGGTGGACAAACGCATTATCACTCTCGTAGAGGATTTCGTCAACACCGCGCAGATCAAAACCGGGCAGACCCTGCCGCCCTCGGTGGTGTACGGCCTGTGTTTACATATTCAGGGCCTTCTGGACGGAAAGCAGCGGGATCGGCGGCTCACCGCCGACCGATTCAAGGAAGTAGTGGAGCAGAACAGGGCGGAATACTCCCTGGCCCTCCAGCTCGCCGCGGGGGTAGAACAGGAGCTGGGCCTTCACCTCTCCACCGACGAGGTCGCCTTCCTTACTCTGTTCATCGCCAGCCGTCCCGCAGCGGAGGATATCACCACCAGCCCCACCCTTTTGTTTATATACCACGGGGACGGGGTATCCACCGCCCTCGCCCGGACGGTGGAAGCCATCGTCCACGGCGGCAACGTCTTCTCCTGCGACATACCCTTCGATCAGCACAACCGGGACACCTACGCCGCCGTGAAGACGGCGGTGGAGCGGGCCGACCGGGGCGGCGGGGTACTGGCGGTTTACGATATGTCCATGCTGGGCGACATTTTGCGCGTCATCTCTCTGGAGACCGGCATCGAGATCCGCTGGGTCCGTTTCCCTATTACCAATCTTGGCATCGAGTGGGCCCGGCAGTCCGGCCTCTCCGGCGGGTTGAACACCCTTCACAAAAATGTGCTGGCCTCCCTGGCCGAGCTGCGCCGCCCGGTGTGGCGGGTCATCGTCACCCTCTGCGCCACCGGCGTGGGCGGTGCAGACCAAGTAAAGCAGTATGTGGAGCAGTTTGGCGAGCTGGACGACGATATGCGTGTCATACCCCTTGGCTTTTCCGACCATGAGCTCCTGCGGGAGATGCTGATGCAGGTCATGGAGAACGGCGTGGTCCAGTGCCTCATCGGTCCCATCGACCCCCACATCATGGACCTGCCCTATATCCCGCTCACCGAGCTCTTCGGAGCGCCCACCGACAAGGTGCCCTCCATCATCCGCCTCAAAAAGCTCGAGCGCAGCCGCATAGACTTCGCGGAGGTATACAACTACCTGGAGGACCACCTGGAGCATGTGGACATGGCGAAGCTTAAAAACCTCCTCCCGGCGGCCATCGGGCAGATCAACTCCGACCTCACGGAGTTGGCCCTAGACTCGGAGATCGGCCTCTTCCTCCATATCGCGTGCAGCATCAACCGCATGGTAGGCAAGGAGCCCCAACCCCAGAATTTGAACCGGGAGGCCATTATCAAGGCAAACCCCGCCGACTACAAGGCGGTTCTGCGCATTCTCAAGCCGTTGGAAAAGGCGTTCAACGTGGTCTTCAACGACGATGAGCTTGCCACCATGATTACCATCATCCGCAGGATTTGAAAGGAGTAGGGATATATGATTCAGGACGAGGGCTTACAGGAGATAGCCATGACCATCATCGCCAACGCGGGTGCCTCCAAAGGGGCCTCCTTCGGTGCTCTGGAGGAGGCCCGGGCCGGCCGGTACGACGAGGCGGAGGTGCTTTTAAAGGAGTCCGACGCCGCCCTGTCGGAGGCCCAGCGCTCCCACCGGGAGCTCTTGCAGCTGGACGCGCTCGGCAAGGTGCCCCAGGTAGACATCCTTCTCTCCCACTGCCAGGACCATTTCATGATGGCCACCCTGGCCCGCGACCTTGTGACCGAGCTGGTACGCATGTACCGGCTGATCAATAGCAAATAAGTTTTAGAAAGGAGCGCCATTGTATGAAAATTCTGCTGATCTGTGCCGGGGGCATGTCCACTAGCATCCTGATGAAAAAGCTCCAAAAGTACTCGGACGACAACAACATGGGCCTGGAGGAGATCGTGGCCCGCGGCATGGGCGACTATTCCGACATCTACCAGGACTATGATGTAATTCTCCTCGGACCCCAGATCTCCTACAAGAAAGCAGACATCCAGAAAGACACCGGCAAGCCCCTTGACACCATCGCGCCCTATGACTACGCCATCGGCAACGCCCAGAACATCTTCAAGCAGGTCAATGCTCTCCTCGGCAAGTAAGAACAGGAAAAAACGAGAGTAGGAAAGGAAAGGTAATCTATGGGCAATTTCTTTGACAGCAAGTTCATGCAGGCCCTACAGCGCGGAGGGCAGAAGGTCGCCGGCAACAAGGCCATCTCCGCCCTCACCGGCGGAATGATGGGCATGATGGGCGTAACGATGGTCGGCGCGATCTTCCAGATTCTCGCCGTCGTCCCCACCATCTTCGGCTGGGCGGACCAGAGCAGCCAGTACTACCAGATCATGATCACCCCCTACAACATGACCATGGGTCTCATGGCTGTCGTCATGGCGTTCACTCTGGCCTTCAACTACGCCAAAAGCCTTGGTCTCAAGCCCGTGGTCAACGGCATCAACAGTATGCTCATGTTCCTGATGGTGGCCGCTCCCGTGAAGACCGTCACCCTGGCCGACGGCTCCACTCTCGCCGCGCTGGATTCCTCCGCCCTGGGCGGCACCGGCCTCTTTGCCGCGATCCTGGTGGCTATCGTCACCGTACGCATCACCTGGTTCTGCGAGAAGAAACACATTACCATCAAGATGCCCGACGTGGTGCCCCAGTTCCTGTCCGACGGATTCTCCGCCATGCTCCCCTTGCTCTTTTCCGCCATTTTGTGGCTCGCCATCAGTACCATTGTGAGCTCCGTCATCGGCCTCACTCTGCCCATGGCTATCATGGCGATCCTCTCCATCCCCCTGGCTTACCTTAACTCGGTGCCCGGCATGCTGATCCTCGTTGCCCTCTCCTGCACCCTTTGGATCTTCGGCATCCACGGCTCCATGGTGGTCGCCATGGCCATTATGCCCGTTATGATGCAGAATGTCATGGCCAACGGCGCCGCCGTGGCGGCCGGGCAGGCACCCGTGTTTTACGCCACGATGCTCTTTGGTGCCATGGCCTGCGCCGGCGGCACCGGCAACACACTCCCGCTAGTGCTCATGGGCCTGCGCAGCAAATCCGAGCAGCTCCGTGCCGTCAGCAAGGTAGCCCTCGTCCCCGGCATTTTCAACATCAACGAGCCCCTCACCTTCGGTTTCCCCATCATGTATAACCCCATCCTCGCCATCCCCTACATCTTTGGTACCGTTCTCACCGGTTTCGTGGTGTGGGCGGGCTACGCCGTGGGTTTCTTCCAGCCGGGCTATATCATGATGATGTCTGTCATGCCTCTGGGTGTCAGCGAGTTTTTAAGCTCTCTCGCCTGGCAGAACATCTTTATCCCCGTGGTGGGCATCGTCGTCAACGGTCTTTGCTATTTTCCCTTCTTCAAGGCCTATGAGAAACAGCTCCTTGAGAAAGAGACCGCCGCTGCCGCCGTTCAGTAAATTAGAACAGGAGGTGTCCTCATGCGGGCATCCAAACGTGAGCTGATCGTCACCTACTCCGTCCTTGCCGCCCTGCTTCTGCTCTTTACCTTCCTGGATCTCCCCCTCTCCCAGGCCGTCTTCAACCTCAAAAGTCCCTTCGGCCGTTTCTTCGAGATTTTTGGCGAAACGCCGGGCCTTCTGGTAGGCGCTTTCTCAGCCGCCGCCCTCTTTGTGACGAGGGACCGGAAAACTCTCTGGAAGAATATCCTGTCCGTCCTGGGCTTTGGCCTCCTGGCTCTGCTCTTCAGCCTCATGGGGGCCCTGATGGTCAACAACTACCTGACCCATGGCGACCTCTCCATGGCCGTCATCCTGCCCGAGGGGCTGGTCCTTTTCGCGCTGCTCCTCTTCCTTGCCTCCCGTCTGGACATGGCCAAGCGGGCGGAGATCCGCCGGGCCGCAATCGTCGGCCTCCTGCTCTTAGTGGCCGCCATCGTGGTCATCAACCTGATCAAGATCGGCTGGGGCCGACCCCGGCTGCGCAGCATGACGGACCCGGCCGCCCAGTTTACTCCCTGGTATCTGCCCCAGAGCGTGGCGGCGGGTGAGGAATTCAAGTCCTTCCCCTCGGGCCACACGGCCAACGCCGCCGTCCTCCTCTGGATAACCCTACTGCCCGCCTTCATCAACAAGCTGAAGGGGAAGGAGGCCCTGCTCCTGGTCCTCGCCTGGGCCTGGGTCGCGCTGGTGGCGTTAAGCCGCATCGTAATGGGGGCCCATTTCGGCAGCGACGTCACCATGGGCGCAATACTTACCTACACCGTCTTCGTCGCTCTCCGCGCCTGGAAGTACCGTGCCGCGGGGAAACAGCAGACCGTCAAATCCGCTTAAAATTGAAAGGAGAACGTATGATGAAACAGCCTTTCCCGAAGAATTTCCTCTGGGGCGGAGCCACCGCTGCCAACCAGTGTGAGGGCGCGTGGAACGTGGACGGCAAGGGCGTCAGCACCGCCGACATGATGACCGCGGGTGATTTGAAGACCCCCCGCGTCTTCACCCCCGAGCTGGACCCTAGCGCACACTACCCCTCCCACGATGCCATCGACCTCTATCACCACTATAAGGAGGATATTGCCCTCTTCGGTGAGATGGGCTTCAAGGTCTACCGTATGTCTATCGCCTGGACCCGCATTTTCCCGGGCGGGGACGACGCCGAGCCCAACCGTGCCGGCATTGAGTTCTACCGCAGTGTCTTCGAGGAGTGCCGCAAGTATGGCATCGAGCCTCTGGTCACCCTCTCTCACTATGAAATGCCCTATCACCTGGCCCAGAAGTGGGACGGCTGGGCCGACCGGCGTACTATCGACTGTTTTGTGAAATACGCCGCCACCTGCTTTACCGAGTTCAAGGGTCTGGTCAAGTACTGGCTCACCTTTAACGAGATCAACGTCCTGGCCATGCCCTTCGGCGGCCTTATGGCGGGCGGCATTATGCCCAAAGAGTCCACCTCCTTGTTTGGCGCCGCCATGAAGCCCGAAACCCCTGAGGACGCCAGCAGGCGATTCCAGGCCCTGCACAACCAGTTCGTAGCCTCCGCCAAGGCGGTACAGATCGCCCACGGCGTGGACCATGAGAACAGGGTGGGCTGCATGATCGCGGGCTTTGCCTCCTACCCGTTCACCTGCGCCCCCGAGGATGTGGTCCTCAACCAGCAGAAGATGCAGGATGGCAACTACTACTGCGGCGACGTGATGGTCCGCGGCGCGTACCCCGGCTTTGCCCAGCGCATTTGGGACTCCTGCGGCGCGAAGGTGGAGTTCTACCCCGGCGACGAGGATACCCTGAAGGTCGGCCACGTTGACTTCTACTCCTTTAGCTACTACTCCTCCGGCTGCGTCAGCGCCGACCCTGAGAATAACAAGGATGGCATGATGAACATGATGATGGGCCTTAAAAACCCCTATCTGAAGGCCAGCGACTGGGGCTGGACCATCGACTCGGTGGGCCTGCGGATTTTCCTGGGCGAGATCTACGGCCGCTACAACGTACCCGTCATGGTGGTGGAAAACGGCCTGGGCCAGGACGACGCGGTGGAGGCCGACGGCGCTATCCACGACCCCTACCGCATCGACTACCTCCGCGCCCACGTGGAGGCCATGCGCGACGCGCTGGCCGACGGCGTAGACCTGATGGGCTACACCCCCTGGGGCTGCATCGACCTCATTTCCGCCTCCACCGGTGAGATGAAAAAACGCTATGGCTTTATCTATGTGGACAAGGACAACGACGGGAACGGCACCCTGGAGCGCAGCCGCAAGGACTCCTTCTTCTGGTATAAGAAATGTATCGCGTCTGATGGGACGGAGCTTGACTAAGCCCTCCCATCTGGTGGCCTTCGACCTGGACGGCACCGTCTTCCAGGACGGACGGCCCATGACGCCCCGCGTATCTAACGCTATGGAGGCAGCCCATCAAAAGGGCTGCCTCCTGGCGGTCTCCACCGGTCGGGGGCGGACCATGCTTCCTCCCGAGCTGCTGGCCCGGCCATGGCTCGACTACGCCTCCACCTCCAACGGCGCGCGGGTCTTTCTCTCTCGGACGGGCGAGACCATACGGGAGCGGCCAATGCCCGCTGCGTTGGTCCTCTCCCTCATGGAGGCGTATCCCGGCGCATCCTGGCAGGTCTTTCTGGAGGACATGCCCATCTTCGAGCGGAAGAGCCTGTCCATCGGCCGCTTTCTCCGCAGGGGTAATCTCTCCTTTCGGGAATTGCGGCATTTTCTCTCCAGCTTTCAGTCTGTCCGCAGCGCAGGGGCTCGGCTTAAAAAGCTGGGCTTACCCCCGGTAGAGAAGTGCAACGCCATCTTTCCCACCGAGACCCTCTGCGCCCACGCCCTGGCGGAGCTGACGGCCCGGGGGGACGTGGAGGCCGCCACCACCACCGGGTTTGATATCGAGCTCACCGCCGCAGGAGTCAGCAAGGGCAGCGCCCTGGCCGCCATGGGGGAGCTGCTCGACATCCCCATGGAGCGCATTCTCTCCTTTGGCGACAGCGGGAACGACCTCTCCATGAACCAGACCAGCTTTTTCGTCGCTATGGGTAACGCCTCCCCTGAGGTCAAGGATGCAGCTCACGCCGTCACCGCCCCTGTGGAAGAGGACGGCGTGGCCCTCTACCTGGAAGATTGGCTGCAAACCCTGTAGGGCCGGGGCTTATCCCCTCCGGCACCCACCCCCCCTCATACACATCAAAAAGGCTGACGATTTAGCCGTAGTCCCATAGGGACATTTCCTAAACTACGGCTAAGCAGTGCAGTATTGGGCAGACAGTGAGTTTTCGCTGTCTGCCCTTTGCTGTTTCTAAGCGACTTCTTGTTGCTCTCTTGTGGCAGATTGCTCAATGACATCGTCGAGCAGTCCGATGTAGCGATAATGGATTTGTATTTCTTGCAGTGCTGTTCGTGAGTATTTCTCAGTGCGTTCACCCACAACAATCTTGTCAATAAATCTGTGGAGGATGGTTGCCGTTAGCACATTAATTTCGGTAATCTCCTTGGCTTCCTCGATGAAGGAACTGACATTAGCAACCGAATCCTTCAGCTTTTCCAGTCTGCTTTCCTTTACGGGAATGGTGGACTGGATTTCTTTTTGTTCTGCAAGGTAGTCATCACTTAATTTTCGGAACACCTCATTGGGAATTTTGCCGAGGACATTATCCTCATATAGCCTTTTAAACAGCTTGGTCAATTCCTCGTCACGGTGCTTTAAAGTAGCAATTTCTTTGGTCAGCAAGGTGATTTCCTTCCCCGTTTCCTTGCTGTTTTTCTTTGCCACAACCTCTGCGAACATCAATTCTTGCTGTCTTGCATAATGGGTTACTCGCCTTAAATCATCAAAAACAATTTTTGCAAGCTGATCCTCTTTGATAAAATGTGCGGTGCAGACCTCTTTGCCTTTTTTCTTGTAGGTGCCACACATAAAGTTATACTGAGTTTCTTTCATAGTTTTGGCACGATGCAATACCATTTTTGCTCCGCAGTCCTTACAGTAAACCATACCGGAGAACATATCCTGCTCATCCATATTGGTTCGTCTGCGTTTATTCTGACGAATATCTTGGACGATATCCCATACCTTTTGAGAGATAATAGCAGGGTGGGTATTCTCAAATCTCAACTGTTCTTCCTTTGGCACATCAATTTTCTTTTTGTTTTTAAAGGATTTTGTGGTTGTTTTGAGGTTTATGGTGTGACCCAAATAGACCTCATTTTCAAGAATGTGCCGAATTGTTGTCTGTTCCCATCTGTAGGGATTACTCATATCAGTGGTTGAGGTATACGGCATCCCTTTTGAACACCAATAGTAATTTGGCATAAAAATCTTTTCTTCTATTAGCCTTTTTGCAATTTGACTGGGACCATTACCCTCAACACAGAGCTTGAAGATGTACTTGACTACTTCGGCAGATTCGGGATCAACAACGATTTTACGCTTTGGATCAGCAGGATCTTTCATATAACCGTATGGTGTCCTTGTGCCAACCCTTGCACCGGTTTCAGCTTTTGCCCTGTTGGCTGCACGAATTTTACGGCTACAATCTTTGGCGTAAAGTTCGTTAATTATATTTTTGAACGGGGCAAAATCATCAACTCCATAGCGACTATCAATGTTGTCACCGATTGCAATAAACCTCACATCATAGTTTGGAAATATGATTTCGGTGTATCTGCCTACCTCTAAATACTCTCTGCCAAATCGGCTCATATCCTTGACGATGATGGTTTCAACCTCATCATTTTCTACAAGCTCCATCAGCTCTTTGAAGGCTGGGCGATTGAAATTGGTTCCCGAATATCCGTCATCAAATAGGAATTTTAGATTTTCAAAGCCATTGTCCTTTGCGTATTTTTCTAAAATCAACCTCTGATTGCTGATACTGTTGGATTCTCCTTGGCTGCCATCGTCTTGACTTAGTCTTGCGTATAAAATTGTATATTTTTCAGTTGTCTGTGTCATATTAGCTCCTTTCCGACAAACTGAATACGGTAACACAAACATACCCTATTCAGTGCCACAAGTCTATCTAAATATCATTATTTTTTCATATCTTTTTCGCTGTCTACCAAGGCAAGCAGCTCCTTTGTTGGTGTGGATTTTGGTATCATAGGGAAGATGGATTTCACATAAAAGTTCTTGCCATCGACCACCATTTTTCGCTCGGTAAAACATTCTGTATCACTCATAGTAACAGCTGTATCACGATAAACTGTTCGAACATTTTCGCCATTACTCAGTACCAACGGCATTGTTTCTTCGTAAAATCCTGTGTTCATATTTTCACTTTTCTTCATATATTCAATCTCCTTACATCATGGTCATTGTAAAGCCTTGTTCCTCAACCTGTTCTTCCTCATAGTCGATATAGTTTTCAGGCTCCTGTTTTAACTTTTCTATATAATCGATTACATCTTGGTCATCCAGTTCTTCTTGTGAGTGGCTGTTGGACATTGCCTCAAGCAAAATGTAAACCCCTGCAAACGAAAGTGCTGTAATGGCAGCGAGGCGGGTAATGGTTTCAAGCTCATCATCTTCACTGACACCTTTTTCGAGAAATCTTAGGTTATGCAAAAGCTCATTGGTTAGCTTTTTGCTGGTATTTCTCGGCTTGTAAATCTCCTGTTGTGCCTGTCGGTGGTGTTGATTCTCAAATTGCTTACGTTCATACTCCCAACCACTTTCCTTATCTATTTCTTTTTTCTTCTGTCTGTAATCAAACTCAAGCTCCATATTGACCTTAGAAAATTTGTTACCAAAGAGCCTATCGTCACGACAAGATTTGCCATTTGGACAAGTGTAGGTAATTGTTTTTCGTGTATCTGTCCACTTTACGAAGTAGCCTTGTCGTTCCATATTAAAAATAAAAGCTTCCTTATCAGAGCTTCGTGTCATGGCAAACTCAATGGCTTGTTGAAGCCGGTCTTTCCAGCTATCACCTCGCTGCTGAGCCTTACGCTGAGCACGGCTTGGGGTTTTACTTCTGCCAAAGGTGTAGGTTGGCAGGACTTCCAAGCTATGTGCCATGCAAATTTCATCGGAGGATAATCTCAATTCACGCAAGGTATGCGGTGTCTGATGTAGCTTTTTGCCATGCTCAAAGCTAACAGAATTAATAATAAAGTGGGAGTGAATGTGCGGTGCATCGGTATGCGTGGCTACTAAAACTTCATAGCCGGGATAGTTTTTCTTTGCAAATTCCAATGCAATTTCGTGAGCTTTCTGTGGTGAAATATCTAAGCCCACCTTAAAACTCTGTGTGTAATGATAAAACTGCACTTGATCATTCTTTTTGTATCTCGCCTTGGTTGCGGTAAATTCTGAAAATGCAGTTTCAGCACAGCAGTTAATTCCTGTGATTAGCTGATAATTTTGGTTATTAAAAAGAGTTTTTTCTTTCAGCGATACATACATCATCACGCCACGCATGGTAAATGCGGACTGTTTTTTGTATGGGATATAGTTTACAGTTGCCATTGTTACCTCCCATCGGTGTTGCTGGAATTGGCATAGTTTTTGAACAAATTGTGCAGTCGATTGCCAAATGGGAACGACTTTCTTTCGGAAATTATTTCTTGATTTCCTATAATTTCAGGTTCTGAAACTGGAATAATATCTTCTTCAGCAACAGCTACAACTACTGGTTCTTGTCTACAAAGACTTGCCAGCAAATCATAAATTTCGCCTAACTTCTCCTTGGTTTCAAGTAGATTTATTGCTTCAAAATGTCCCATGTTGACACGGGTGGTTAGCTGATTTAGGTTGTTGCCAATAGCTTTAAGCTGTTTAGAAAATTCATCTAATCCATCTATCACAGTGATTTCTTTTCTGAAAATGCAATGCCTGATATAATCCGACTTGCTCATCTTGGCTCGCTTAGCCATGCGTTTTAGTTCTTGTCGTTCCTTTTCACTGGCTCGAAAGGTTTCAAATTTATCTTTCATGCTATTTATCAACTCCTAACTTTTGGCGGTTCTCAACTCTCGTAAAGTGGGTACGGGCTTCTGCCCGAAAAATGGCGAGTTGCGGGCGTATACACGCCTGCTCTGCTCGCCCCACCTAAGGTGGGGAAAAGCGTAGCCACCACTATACGAATCCACCTTGTAATAACAGAAAAGGGCAATATTTCTGCTGTCTGTGCCTTGCTCAAATTGCTTGCTATCTGCTATGCTTTTGACTCCTTAGTTTCAATAGGCGCAACTACCCTGTGGGATAGTTTGAGCTTGTCCGACCTTGGCTCTCCCTTAGGCAAACAGCTCTCAAAACCAATTCTGGCATTACTACTCTACTGCTTGCCCAATCTCTCTACACAGGGGCAAACTGTGGGCAACGGTTGCGATATTACTCTCCACTGACAGTGCTGACGGCAAAGACGGCAATTCTATGGGGGAGTTTGAAACCGTCATATCGTCATTGCCGTCATAGCAGAGAGAAAATTCTCTGCGTTCAAAGGTTCTGTTTTCAGAATAGTGAATACCGTTTTTACTGAGCTGTTCCATGTGTTTGATGATTTTCTTCTTTAGCACAGCTGGTTGCAGTTCTAATTTCAGAATCTCAACCAGTTCTGTTGCTGTTCCAGTGAATGTAGCAACTGATTTGATATAATCACAGAGAAGTAAAATTTCATCTGGGATAACAAGTTTTTGAATTTCAATGGGTTCTCGTAGCTCCCAAACAAAACTGTCCTTGTTAAATTCCAAAAACAATTCTCTGCTTTCGATATCTCTGCCGGTACAAACAAGAGTAGCAGTTCTTTCAGTGCGTTTATCCTTTTGCAAAACAAAATTGGTATCAGCACCACCTGCAATACCACTGGTGCCTGAAATCATGTTAAGAGGATCAGCATCGGTTGTTTTTCGTAGATGGTGAACAAGAATAATTGCAATCTTATATTTGTCTGCAATTTGTTTCAGTGCATTGATGTCATCGTAATCAGCGGCATAGGGATTGACATTTGCGGAGACGGTTTTGCGAACCTTTTGCAGGGTGTCAATGACAATCAGTCCCGTGTCGGGATGTTCTTTGATGAAATTTTCAATCTGACTTTCCAAGCCGTTGCCGATTGCATTACTCATGATTGCAAAGTGTAATGTGGATGGTGCTTCGTGTGTAATCTCAAACAGTCTGCTTTGGATACGAGCGAAGCTGTCCTCAAGACAGAGATACAGCACCTCGCTTTTTGTTGTTTCAAACTCCCACACTTTTTCGCCCTTTGCCACTTGCAAGCAAATCCAAAGTGACAACCAGCTCTTACCGATTTTCGGTGAGCCTGCTAAGATGTGAAGCCCCTGTGGTATGAAACTGTCTACAATAAATTTCAGAGACTCCATTGGTGTGGTCATTAAAGTTTGTGCGTCCATGGTTTGTAATTTTTCTTTCATTTCTAATTCTCCTTTGTTTTTAAGATTTTTTCCTGTCGTTCTACCTAAAGACCGTTCCTGACCGAGGTTCTCTCCATCGTTTACGTCGCTCACTCTTTTGAGGTCTTGGCAACCGTATCATCTTTAGCCGATCATTCAATTTTCAAAGTTTCTCCCTTTCCGTACTTCCATCCTAACAATTTTTGTGATATGCTTATATCGCGAATTAAAAGAATTGAAATTAGTTGAAATCCATTCTTTGCAAGGTGGTGAATTTATGGAAGCAACTTATCCATTGGCAAGAGTTTTTACAGACAAAACCAATAACCTAAATGTGTTCTTTGACGAAAGTCCCACAGCCAATCAGTTTGTACAACTCAAGGACATCGGCAAGTGTATTGTGGAGTTTTGCGAGCTTGATTTTTCGGAGTGTTTAGATGAAATAAAAAAACTCAATACCGAAATGGTATCGAGTAATTTTGAAGAGATTAAAAATAGGTTTTGGTACATCGTTGATTTATTGAAGGACAAGCACCCCTATGTGCAGTTTTTTCTTAACAGCCAAATGGTTCTGACCTTTTATGGATCGGATAAAAGCAAAGAGGAACAAGTGGATTTTATTATCCATATGTTTCATTACTATGTGGATTTGCAAAACACCTATCTCATCGCATTGGAGGTTTGCTTGTCAGATGAAATGCTGCAAGAATACACCTTGCCGGAGCGATTTTTGCTTTTCGGAAACAACTTTCCTACCTTTAATCGTTATATGCTTAGAACACGATATGGCATAGCACCCATAAGTTATGGCGAGTTTGATAAAAGCAGAGTTATCCGCTATGCTAATCCTGACGAGGTTGATATGAAAAAGGTGCTGGCTGATACCCACAGAGATAGCCAAACGCCAATTAATATGACAATTTATTTTGTCATTCAAACATTGGAGGAAATGCTGTACTTAGAGTTTATGGAAATGCTTAAGCGTGGCATTCGTATCAAGCGATGTGCTTTATGTGACAAGTATTTTGTTCTTGCCGATAAACGCAAACGGGAATACTGCGACAGGGTTTATAAGGGCAATCGTACTTGCAAGCAGATTGGTGCAAAACTGAAATTCAACAAATCCGTTGAGGGAGATGAATTTTTGCAGGAGTTCCAGACTATCTATAACCGTATGTATTCTCGCTATTACAGAATTGATGCTTGGGATAGCGATAGGCTGACAAACAAGCTTTCGGAAGAAGAATTTAAGCAATGGTCATATTTAGCATCTCAGCTACGGCTTGCATACAAGGAGGGTAATATCACAGGGAAAGAGATGATAGAACAGCTTTCTAAAAGTACAGAGTATGAAAAAGAATAGCTCAAGTACCATTTTGGTAGCTGAGCAAAGTGAGATGGCTCCTCGAAATGGGGCGCCATCTCTGCATATTTACATAGTCGTTTAATCCATAATACCAACCATCTTGTTGATGTCACCAGAGTCTGCCCCTTGGGTATCGCTGTGACCTACTGTACCACCACCCATGCTACCGATTTTGTTGCCGTTCTCGTACATATCTGCTGCGAAGGTACATTTATTCTCACCCATATCATCCACCCAGCCGAAGCCTAAGAAGTAGCTTTGCTTTTTGCCGTCTATGATTCTGGTATCGCCCATTTTAGGTTCTGCTGATATTGGAGCTGGTGGAGTGGTTGGCTTTGTAGCCGTTTGTGTGGTTGGTGTCGGGGTGTTGGGCACTTCTTCTTTTTCTGATGGCTGAGGTGGGCTGTTATCCGACGGGATAACAATTTGTTCTGCTATCAAACTGTCAGTAGGCTGACTTAGAGTGCCATTTTGACCGTTTTGGCTTGGCAGCGTCTTTGATATTTGATGCTCAACCGATGGGGGTGGGGTGTTACCCCTACTGTCATCGACAAGCACCGACACGGGGCGATCCTCGGGCTGTTGTGGCTGTTTTTGTGGCATGGTTTGGGGAGTGATTATCGTCAGAGAAAGAGCCATGAGTGTGGTTGCTGCAAGTTTAATTTTAGTTTTTTTCTTCATTTTTCTGCACCTCCATTGGCATAAAAGAATACCCACAGTTTTGAGAGTCAATCTCAGAACTGTGGGTATCATAGGTTTGTAATTCAGTTGTCAGCTCAAAGCCTAACTTAAAGCCTTGGATAAAACTCGACTTGGTTTGATAGTTACAAATCATTTCTAATGCATCAATGATTCGCAGAACACTTTTTCTGTCTTCCTTTGATAGATGGTCAATCAGTATTTTGTGATTGTCCTCTATGGAAGATTTAAGTTCGGCTAATTCTAACGGTGTGAAGAACTCGTGGTATAGGTCATCTAATCGTATTGGCATATTCTCGCCCTCCTTTGTAAGCACAAAGGATACCACAAGAAGATGGGAATAGCTACTACAAATTTACAGCTCCAAGTCTAATTGATGTTTTATATGATCCGGTAATAAAGAATTAACTGCAGAAATAGCACATGCTGAAAATTCTGCTTTGCAAGATACCATTTCCTTTAATCTACGTAAGCAGGCTGCTTCACTTATATCCCCAGATTCCAGTTCTTCTAATAAAATTTCCACCTCATGCCATACTCTAATTCGTTTTTGTTTTATATCGGTGTCCATAAAATTATATATCACACTGCTTATTTTTACTCTCTCTTGCTCATTTGGATCTGTGGATGTACAACCTATTTCATTGCCCATAAAAGACAATAAGTTTACATCACTCTTAACACATGGGTCTAATAACATAGGTTCTTCAATTTCTGTACCACCATCCGTTAAGAGTGGGCTGTTTTTTTTAAGAGGAAACCATGTTCGCTTACCACCCTCCCCTCGAGGTCGGTTTGCAAAAATACAACATGCACGGTAGTTATGTACATCATTTTTGAGCCAATGGTACCCGCATTTTTCTAAAGGGGCATTGTAATAACAGTCTTTATACTGGGCTACTTCTGATTTTGGACGAAAATGATCAATATCAACGTCAAATCCAGCAAAAAATATTTCGGTATACCAGCACTTACCATGAAAGTAATTCTTAAAGTCGATTTTTAAAGTAGGATTTTTCCATAGTTCGATTCCGTTGCCCCAATGAGCACGCTTAGCCATTAGATTAGTCGTATCTATATATCTCATTTTATATCCTCGTATAATCCCGCAATGATTTCCTTGATTTTTTCACGACGCTCGCTTAACTGGTCAAACTCAAGGTATTCTTTCTTATAAAATTCTGTCTTTCTAAAGACATTCATAAAATCATCATACAAAAAATCGATAGTGTTATTTGCAACGGGTAATGCGCCAATTTCTTTCGTCAAACGTCTAAGCTTTTGTTTTTCTTCCTGAGTAATTTCATTATTTATTAGCTTGATATATAGCAGCTGACGTTCTTGGTATTTGGTCGAAGTTTCTTTATCATACGAAGTCTTCAGTCCATAATACTCACTTTGCAAAAGCCCATCTATTCCCATGCCCATTGTATCATCGTTCGGGTCGTAAATTTTTATTTCTCCCATATTGGTTTTACCGAATATTTTAATACCTTCTTTAGGCATACCATTAATGACGAGGGGATCGTGAGTTGCAAGAAGAATTTGGGTATTAACTGCTCCTGCCACTGCACTATCTATGTAGTCTCTAATGTAATATTTCCATTTGGGATTCATGTGTGCATCAGGTTCATCTAATAGAACTAAGCATTCTTCATTCTTGCAAATGCTAAGCATTCCAAATATTTTTATGAGTTGTAATTGACCTTCACTAAAATCCATGACGTTTACGCCATCTACTCTGGTTTGAATTTTTGCGTCAAATAGAGCAGTAAGTCGTTCTAAAAAATTATATATAGAACTCTGTGGTGCATTGAAAAGACTAAGATCATCGATATCAATAATAAATTTATCATCAATTAGGGCTTTGCTTGTAGTATGGTAGAGAGCTTCCATAAACTCATTTTTTCCATCAAAATAATCTAAAATGAAGGATAATGCCTCCATCACCTTGTTTAAAGGAGCCTCAGGAGGCTCCTCTGATTTCCGTTCTCTGATAATCTCCCATCTTTTTAAGTTAAGTTCAATCCTTATTCGAATATTTTCACTTATACTCAGCTCATTCTTTATAAACCCTTTATTATTGCTATCTGTTCCAAAAAGCAATGAAATTAAATAAATAGGAATCAAATTATCTTGACAATGAATGAATTTTTTATCATATCTTGTATACGCTGAATCTACTTCCATCTCTACTGGATTTTGAGAGTAAACAAGATCTAAATTACTTAGTACGTCAGTTCTCCATGATTTTTTATATGGTGATTCGAGAATATTTACTATAGAATTTAGACTATCGTTGACACCAGAATAAAATGTCACCAATCGCATAGGAAGAATACGCAGTTCCATGCTATCAAGTTTCTTTTTTATTGTATTCAAAGCTCCTGTTTGTTCAAATAAAACCTCATTATTTTCTGACACTTTCACTGAATATAGCTTTTCTATACGAGTGATATAGACATGTTTTACAGCATGAATATACTTGATTTCAAAATCAAATCGGTATTCATTTGCAATTTTACTGGAGTAAAAAGAGCCAAAAATTCTAAGGACAGCTTCCAAAACCGATGATTTTCCTGCTCCGTTTTCGCCAATCAGGACAGTTAGACTATCCCCGGTTTCTTGAGGATAAAACTTTATTTCAAAATTGTTGAGAGCTTTAAACCCATCAATTTTTAAATATTGTATTTGCATTTATCCCCCTCCTTAAACAGTAAAAAATAAATCGTTTTTCTCATCTATCAACCCTTTTTCATATAAAACTGTTAACATTTCCATAGCATCAAGATGTTTGGACGAAGAAACACAAGATAATATTTGATTAAGTGTTGAGTTTTGATTTTCAAATATAAATCTGTATACTTGTTCTTCTAAATCAGTTTTAAATTGCTTCAAAATGTTATCCGGAATGATAGCTTGTTTTTTTACAACTCTTTTTTCTTTTGGTTGCTCTTTTAATAGTATCTCTTTCAGCAATTCCAATGCACTTTCCTCTGATGGATCGTTTGTGCCAAGCTCACCACGGAAGGCACGGGCGAGAATTGCTTTTTTCATTAGGTCGATTTTTTCGATAACGCTTGCAAGCTCTTTTGCCTGTTTTTCTTTTTCAAAAATGCTGTCGAGGATGAGGACAATTTCGGTTTGCTCGGAATGGGTTGGAATATTTAGTGTAATTGATCCTAATTCCTTGGTATTTATATTATTAATTCCAGCAGAGGATTTCGCCTTTTTAAACATTTGATTGCGCGCATCGTTTGAATTCAAATATGAAACTATAAATTTTGGAATAATGTTCGCTATAAGTTTAATCCTAATTAAGAACGAGGCATATGCATATGCCTGATCTAATTTAGGCACTAAAACACATTTGCCCACTAACTCCCTGCTTCCGTTAGATCTAATAATCAAAATATCACTTTCATGAATTTGGTTTTCTTCGTTAATATCAAAATGGGGTAAATATTTTAAATCATCAAATTTTATACCATCATTTGTAATATTAGGGATCCTCAAAACCGGCATTCCCAAATAAGAATAATCACTTTTTTCAGATGTCCCATATTTGAATTCATGCGTTACTTTAGAGAGAGTCGTCTTCACCCAACTATCCAACCCCACGCCGTTTTCCTCTCGCCATTTTGCTGTCAGCTCGCCGGTAAAAGCCTTATGCAAAATAGCGGCTTTGCGGTTTTCAAAGCTGTCAAGGGCGGTTTGTGCTTTTTCCTTTGCCTCGTCCAGTTTGCAAAACAGGCTTTCAATGCGGTCAACAATTCGCTGTTGCTCGGCAAGGGGCGGTAGAGGGATAGTAACTTCAGACATTTTACCTTTGTTTATTATTGAAATGGTTGTTGCTGATGACCTTTTCCAGAGTTCTTGAATAAAATATTCAGAGCAAGTCAAATAGTAAATAAACAAATCATTTATATTAGGGATAATAGAATTAATTTGCTGATTTGTTGTCGCTTCAAAAGACAAATACGCACTTTTTCCAATACTGCCAATGCAGCACACACTTGTAGAGCCCTTTCGTATTACCCTTGAAACATTTTTGCCTTCTTCAGATAAATATTCACTTGCAAAAGACATATATCTTCCTTGATCTAAATCAGCAGGCTTTACAAAGGGAAATTGCCCACCATAGTAAGCATGGTTACTTTTACTTGGTGTACTCCCAGTTACAATCTCTCCAATTTCACCCAACCTCGTCCAAACCCAATTACTCGGCACTTTATAAGGTTGCTCCCAATCCGCCACCAAGGCTTTTTCCAGTCTTTCTTCAAAAGAAAGGCTTTCTTTTTTTGAAGCTTTAAGCTTTGCCATTAGCGTTCACCGCCTAAACTTTTCAGCTCTTTCACCACACTCATAATCAAATCAACGGCTTCTTCAAGCTGTGCAATCACTTCTTCACCGCTTTCAATGGGGTCTTGCAAGTCCTCATAATCAAGCACACTATCATCACGAATTAACCCTAAATCAAGGCTGTTATTTTTCTTTTCAATCTCCTCACGAGTAAAAACAGAGAAACGCTCGTCATTCACAGTTGTTCTGTCGGTTGCCTCATACGCTTTGATAAAATCTGCAAAATGCTCCGATTTTAGCGGCGTTGTCTTGCCAAAAGAGGGCATATTGGTACGCATATCATAAAACCATACTTCTTTTGTGTTGTTCTCATTGGTTTTGCCACGAGTGAAAAACAGTACATTGGTTTTAACCCCCTGTGCGTAGAAAATACCTGTGGGCAAACGCAAAACCGTATGAAGATTGCATTTGTTCATTAAGTCCTCACGGATTTTCGCACCGTCGCCATCCGCAAAAAGCACATTGTCGGGCAGCACAACAGCAGCACGGGCTTTACCGTCCTGCTTTAAGCTGCGGTAAATGTGCTGTAAAAAGTTAAGCTGTTTATTCGATGTGGGGTAGGTTAAGTCGTCACGAGTGGCACGCTCCCCCCCTTGCTTTGTACCAAAGGGAGGGTTGGTCAGAACCAAGTCAAAGTCGCTCATGGTTTTACCTTGGTTGGAGAGGGTATCGGCAAGCATAATATCACTTTCTATGCCATGAATCATTGCGTTCATCATAGAAAGGCGGTGGGTTTCGGCTACGAGCTCACAGCCTGTAAATGCTTGGTGCTTTTGAAAGCTGTATTGCTTATCGGAAAGTGCATACATATCGTTATGCTCTTTTACATAACGGTCAGCCGCAATCATAAAACCAAAGGTTCCGCAAGCAGGGTCGTTGCAAAGTTCGCCTACCTGCGGTTTTGTCAGTTTTACCATTACATCAATCAGCACACGAGGGGTAAAGTATTGCCCCGCACCGGATTTTTTTTCGTTGGCGTTCTTTTCAAGCAAGCCTTCATAAAGGTCGCCAAAGCCGTCTTTATCTACGCTGTACCAATCTAAGCCATCAATATTTTTGATAATCTTTTCGAGGTTTTTTGGCTCGTCAATATTACTTCTTGCATCACGATAGATATCACGGATATGCCCTTTGCAATGTTCACCAAGCAAACGAAGCAAGGTATTATAATATTTTTTCAGTTCAATTCCGTTTTTAGAAACAAGAACTTCCCAAGAATATTCGGCAATGATTTCTTTTTCGGCAAGCTCGCCTTTTTCTTTGTTGGTCAGCTTATCGCCCTTTGCTCTAAGCTCGGTGATACCCACAATGTTTTTTGCAATATCTTCTTCCTGAGCAGTTTCCTGCATCATCTTCAGAAAAAGAATATAAGTAAGCTCTGTGACATACTGGTGATAGGTAATACCGTCATCACGCAACACGTTACAAAGATTCCACAGTTTTTGTACAATCTCTTGGTTACTCATTATGCTACTTTGCCTCCATCATCATAGAGGTATTGGTTCAGCTCTATAATGTATTCTTTCAATTTATTTTTAAATAGCTTGTCTATTCGCTTGAAACCACCTTGGTCACGGAACGCACCGAGATTAAAGGTTTCTTCATTAAGTACTGTTTCGGTTAGTAAGAATTTTTCTATTCTATCCAGCCAGTCCATCTCCATTTTTGAAAAGTTGTGTGCGGATTTTAGTTTTGAAACTGCCTTTTTGATTCGTTCTTCGTGACTTAACAGCTTAGAACCGATGGCATGAGAACGAATGAAACTGATAATATCTGCGGCAATTTCTTGGTTTGTGGTTTCTTTCCAAGCACTGTTCAGCTGAGTTTCTGTAAAACCTTTGCTGTCAAGTTCCATTCTTAGAGACTTTAATGCAGAACGTGTCAGCTCCGCCGGACGAGTACAAACCATTTGTAAAGCTTCAATTTTATCTGCGTTTTCGGTTATAAATGCTTTAAATTCCTCTAAGTAATCTTGTGGTTTTTGCCCTTTTCCGTAACCTCTTGTATGGGTCAACAGCTCGTCTTCTTTGTCGGAAAGCACCACTGCACGCCTTGCGTCTACACCGCCTTCATTCAGCATATAAAATAGCTCTTGCTTGTTCATAAGTATATTTTTGCTTTCGCTTGGTGGTAAGGTTTTTATCTGTTCGATAAACTGGGCAGGTGTTTTACCTCCGCTAAGATGCTCAAACTGTTCTTTTTGCCTTGTAGTCATTCGTTTTTGCTTTCTGCGGATTTTTGCAACAATCATATCAATCTGATTTTGTATTTGAGCATCTGTGTCCAGTGTTTCCAATCCGTTTAATAAATCTACAAAGCTGGCATTTGCATTGACCACCACAGGTTTCATGGTGCTGACATCTTGCAGGGATTCATAGACACCCACAGGGTCATAAATTTCAAAGTGGTTTTTACCGATTTTATCGCAAAGTCGAGTGGCACGTCCCAGCATTTGCTCATATAAAATACGAGATTTAACACGTCGCATAAAAACAAGGGTTGTAATTTCCGGCACGTCGATACCTGTTGTTAAAAGGTCAACGGTTACTGCAATATTGGGATATTGTTCATTCTTAAACGCTCTAATCAGTTCAAGCACACGCTTTTTATCGCCTGATTTTCCGGTAATTTTCATAATTGCATTGTTGCTAATTCCATAAGGCTCGTAAATCTCACGCAAAATATTTACTATCATATCTGCATGGTTATCATCAACGGCATAAATTAAAGTTTTCCCCATACCTGTTGGGTTGATGTCATTTGCAATTTCTTCTAAAACTGCTTTATTAAAATTCGGAGTGATAACCCGTTTGTTAAACTGTTCCACATTGAATTTTAATTCATCTTCAAGCTCTGCACTGTTTGTAATTTCGCCGGTAACAGGGTCATACACAGGTACAACCTCGCCTTTTTCGTAGACGATACCTTCTTCACTTAGCCTTGTTGTTAAGTTATGGGGTGCATCGTGGTCTACGAGGTAACCTTCCACAACTGCTCTGCGGTAGCTGTATTCAAAAACAGGCTTGCCGAAAATCTCAGTGGTATGAAGTGCAGGGGTCGCAGTAAGCCCCACTTTGATAGCATCGAAGTATTCAATTACAGTACGATACTTGCTGACGAAGTCATCTTGATCGCGGTAAAGAAGTTCATCTTCACCGGCTTCTTTATCTAAGATATATCCTCTGTGGGCTTCGTCCACAATGATTAAATCATAATCAGAGACAGCAGGCATACTTTCACCTGTATTATACATAATTCGCTTCACAAGGCTTTGTACGGTTGCTACTTGGATTTTTGTTTCAGGGTCGATATCTTTATCTTCTAAGTTCTTAATATTGTAGATTTCATCAAGAGTCATCAAATCTTCAAGTTTTACCTCTTTAAAAACATCTTGAGCCTGCTCGCCAAGGGCGGTTCTATCAACCAAAAATAAAATTCTGTTAAAGCGTTTGGAATTCAAAAAGCGGTAAATCATTCCTAAAATTGTTCGTGTTTTACCGGTGCCCGTTGCCATAGAAAGCAACGCTTTGTCCTCACCATCCATGATGGCATTTTCAACAGCACTGATAGCCTCAACTTGATATTCTCTCAAGTTAAGGCCGTCTTTATCTGTTAAAAGGTCTTTAGAAGTGTTTTTAAGCTGCTGATTTGTGGCGTCAATATCCTTTTCAAGCCATTCTAAAATACCCTGTGGACTTACCCAGCCACGCAACGGCTTAGGGATATTGCTATCTTTTCTTAAATCAAGAAACCATATCCCTGATTTCTCCCTATACTGTTCTAAATATTTTCTGCCATTGGTTGCAAACACAAAAGGCACTTTGTATTCCTGCCATTGTCCTATGATGTAATCGCTATCTTCTTTTTTGATATTACGTGCATAATCTTTGCCTTGAACATCGATTACATTTGGCACATCCATCAGAGCTTTTTTTGCCTCGACAACAGCAACAAGCTTGGTTCCAACAAACAAAGCATAGTCAGCAAAGCCACGGCTTCCAAGCTGTGAGTTTGTTGGCCATTCTGCAATCGCAATATTTTTGCCTTTCTGTGGACGAGTACCTTTTGCGTATCTTAGATTATCCGTATCAACTTCCCAACCAACTTGGCGGAGTTGTTCATCTATTAAGTACCTGGTTTCTTTCTCGGAAAGATTAATAAGTGATGCAGCTTTGTTTGCTTGTTTCTGACGAGCATTGCTACTAATATCTTGAGAAGGTATATTGCTGATTCTCTTTGTTAACTCATCGATCATGTTTTCCTTTTCGAGAATTACAGCGGTCAAATCAATGGTATTGTCAGAAGGCAAAGCAAATTTGGTTGCGTTAAAATTCCAGTCTCCATAAGTTTGCATGAACCAAACAGATAGGCTATGAGCCATCTCCATAAGGGTTTTGCATTTCTCGGTATCTGCAAAGTTTTGATGGATGGCATCGTTTCTTGTGGTTCTGAGAGCATATAATATATCATCTATGTCACGGGGGAGTAGACCTTCTTTTTTCAAAATGCGAATTCGATTTGCGTGAGTGTTATCGCTTTCAGGAGGGTTAATGCCATCCAATTTAAGCATCAGATTCACAATGGTTTCGCCCATCATTCCCAATTTAATTAGGCATGAGTTTGCATCGGAATAAAGATGTTTTTCGGCTAAAGAGCCAATTTCATAGAGAATAGGAAACTTTTCATTTAAAAAGTCAAAGTTAGTTTTCATTTTTCTTATCCTCCACATATTCTAAAATATCGCCGACATCGCACTTTAACTCTTTACAAATCCTCGCAAGTACATCCATATTTACATTTTGATTTTTGGATAGTTTTGCAAGTGTAGCAGGAGTAATGCCAATTGCATCACGCAAATCGACCTTACGCATATTTTTATCTATCAGTAATTTCCACAGTTTATTGTAATTAAAAGACACAGATACACCTACTTTTATATTAGAGTTTAATTTATTTAAGTTTATCATAAAAGCAATTACCTTACAATACTTTAAGTACATATTTATGAACATATAATACGCAAAAAGAGGGATGATAGCATTTCATCATCCCTCTTTTTCTCGTATTCAGTTTGCATTCCTTAATTTGTCCCTATGGGACTGTGCCTTTCTCGTCAGCCTTTTTTCATTCCCGTTATTTTGCCCTGCCCGAAAGCAGCCCCCGGCGCACGTCGATGGCCTTGTGGGGGCAGAGCTCGTGGCAGCAGTAGCAGCGGATGCACTTGCCCGGGTCGATCTTCGCCTTCCTCTTCTTCGTCAGGTGGATGGCCTTCACGGGACAGGAGTCCCGGCAGAGACCGCAGCCCACGCAGCGGTCCGGGTCGGCGTGGGGCGTCTGGGTAAAGAGGCTTTTGGCGGCCGCGCTCACCGGCCCCGGCAGATGGGGCACCACCACCATGCTCTTCTTCACGTTCTTGGGCAGGCGGAAATCAGGCACCCGGATGTCATCCATCTCAGCGCCAACCAGTTCCACCTCGCTTAGCTCCGTGGGGCCGACACCCCGTTTCTCCGCCGCCAGGAGGACGGGGTTATACTGTTTTTCCAGCCCCATGACAGCGGCGGCCACCACGTCCAGCGCCAAAGGGTTTTCCGCGCAGAGCAGCAGCCCGATGGGCTTCGGCGTGCCCGATGCGCCGGGCCCCTCCCCCTCCATGCCCACCACCGCGTCCATGATGGTAAGCCGGGGGGCAACGAAGTCGGACAGGTCCAGCAGCATCCCGGCGAACTGCTCCTTGTCCTGGAGCTTGGCATGGTACCCCGCCTTGGAAAGGCCCGGGATCACGCCAAAGCTGTTCTTTACGCCGCCGGTCATGCTCATGAACATATGGGTCTTCATCTTGCAGAGGTTTAATACCCCGTCGCTCTCCAGCACAGGGGACATGACCTCAAAATGCCGCATGAGCCTCCCCTGGGGATAGCTCACCTCCCGGCTGGAGGTGTCGTAGCTCAGCTCCGCGCCGGACTTCGCCGCCGCCTCCGCCATGCCGCAGGTCTCATAGGCCCGTTTCAGCAAGCCTGCGCTGTGCTGGTACGCGCCGGGACAGTCCGCAATGAGCGCCTTCCCTCCAGCCGCCGCCACCTGCCGGGCCACCGTCTCTGCCACCGCCGGATGAGTGGAGATGGCCTTTTCCGGAGCCGCTGGGGCCAGAAGGTTGACTTTCAGGAGGAGTCTTTCCCCCGCCTTCACGTACCGTTCCATTCCGCCCGCCAGGGCCAGGAGCTCCTCCAGCTTTTCCCCCGCCTGGGTGTAATCGGGGCATTTCACCACATACACCTTGTTCTCCATGGCGCGGCCTCCCTCTTTTCACTATGATAGTCAAGCATAGGAGTCTTTCAGGCTTTTGTCAAGAAAAAGCACCTATGGCCTATAACTCGCAAATGATGTGGAAAAGGTTTTTGTTGCGGAATGGCGAAGTAAAGTGCAAGTTAAAAGCGAAAAATCCGATAGGGTTTGTTGTTGATTATTATAGAATTTAATTTATAAAACCTGCGATTACCTTTGTAATTTCTGCCCAATCCTTTTATAACAACTGCTCAAAAAGCAGGAGCGGCGCAACATCTGTGCGCCGCTCCTGCCGGTGTCTAGTGTGTTTAATTAACTTGCTTTCTGATATAGGCGATAGACCAGCAGAATGCTCTGTTCTACGGTGCAGGCGTTCTTGGGGGACAAGGTAGTTGCGGAGGTACCCGCCATAATGCCGTTGGCGGCCAGAGTTCCCATGCCCTCCAAAGCCCAAGATGAGACTTGCGCCTGATCGGTAAATTTGCTGACATCCGCTTTTTCCAGAGCAAGCGGCTTCGTTGCTTGGGCATTGATGTAGGCAACCGCTCGGTAGATCATAGCGGCGATCTGTTCGCGGTTGGTGGTAGTGTCAGGAGCAAACCGGTTATCTCCAATTCCGCTGACGATCCCGGCAGCGTAGGCCTTGAGGACGACGGTTTCCGTACAGTCGGTGAAGGTGCTGTCCGCAGCTGGAACAATCTCCTTGCCGGTAACTTTCTCTGCCAGGTTTACAATCAGCTCCGCAAACTGAAAGCGTGTGATACTGCGGGTCATATAGTCTGAGGTGTGCTCCGTAATCAGTCCGGCCTGACGCGCCAGTTCAATTTCGTTCTCCGCCCACTCGCTGACTCTTTCCTGTTCTATAATTTCAGGCGAGAATACGTCAGAGGGCTCCAGTTTTTCAAAGGTAAATGCAAATGCTTGACCGGATAACAGGGCAAAGCACAGTAAAGCTGCAATCAATGTTTTTTTCATATCAGATTCTCCCTCACAGTTTTTTATTTTGCCGGAAGTATGGTAATGCCAAAGGTATCTTTCATAAATGTTTCGCTTTCAATGTAATAATACCCAAAACTAATGTCTGAAGTCGACGGGTCTGAGCTTTCTCCAATTTGTCTGTTTGCAAAAAAGGAATCCTGCTCTGCCTTATTCTCAAAGGTGACCCAAATCATCCCTTGTGTGGACAGGCCTCCGGTCTGCGACTTCATTGCGCCCGAAATGCTTTCTCCGGCGGCAAGGTCTAGTTCAAAGCGATGCACCTGTCCCACAAAGTGCTCCCGTCCGGATGCCAACCTAGACATTCTGGCGGAATAGTTCACAAGCGCGTAATATCCCTTGATGTCCGTCGCAGTGTTATTGGTTATGGTATAGTCATAAACATAGCCGTTATCCACCAGAACAGCATCCTTATCCATTACAGACAGGGTGATCGGAGACTTGGCCTTGCGCGTCACAACATAAAGCTGCGTTTCGGCATTGCCATACTCATCCTTTGTTCCGGTCGGCAATTGCACCAGCCCGGTGTCGGACGTGCCGAAACGCGCCTTAAAGGTGCCAAGGCCGGGGGCATTGCATTCCTCTGTAAATCCCGTAACACCTCTCGCCGAGCCGCCGGGGCAGAAAATACCGTAGGTGCTAATCTCCTTAGATTCAGGCCCCGACCAGCGCATGGAGACATCCTCTTCCGTGCCGGGGATCAGCTTTCCTGCAGTATCGATTTTGGTAAACGTGCCTGGCATGGAATCACCCATAAAAATACCGATTCCCATATCGTAGCCCTCAGCATAACGAAAGACCCACGCTGTTCCGTTGCGGAAGTAGGAGCCATACGGGGAAAAGACCTGATTGATCGGGGTTTCAAACTGGCAGGGTATGACCAGCTTTCCCGTGGTGTCGATAAAACCCATCTTTTCGTTTTTGTCGACTACGGCGGCAAGACCCTCGGAAAAGGGGCACATGGAAATAAACCTTCCCTGATTTAAATCATGAATCTTTCCGTCATCACCCAAATAGGTGTAGGTATTTGATTTGTAATCATAGAGCAGCAGCATCCCATCTGAGAAATAAGCGTTATCTTCGGGGCGCAGCCCTTTGGAAGAATCCACCAAAAGAGCGTGGCTGTTGCCCAAGCCGGAAACGGCAATATCCGCCTTTTGGAAGGTGTAATCACCGTCAGTAAAAGAATCCTTTTGTGCCGCGGAAGCAATGGGTGCGCAGCTTAGCAAAACGCAGAGACACAGCAAAGATGATAGTAGCTTTTTTCTCATTCAATAATCACTCCATTTGTTTTTCTATAGGCTTAACGACATACCAATTATACCCTGTAACGCATTTAATATCAACTACAAGTTTTCTATTCATCCAATTGAATACGGCATTGCGGTACACTCTCGGTAAAGGAGAGTGATACTAGTGGTTGAATTAGGGCGGAAGTTACGAGAGTTGCGACAAGAGAGACAGTGGACGCAAGGGCAAGTTGCAAAGCGCATCGGTGTGACAGCTTCCGTTATTTCTGCTTACGAAAACGGCATTAGGCAACCGTCTTACGAATCCCTCATTAAACTAGTTCGTTTATACGCGGTATCTGCCGACTATCTCCTTGGAACCAGCGGAAGGCGTACGGTGGAAAGCCAGCATTTAATTAGTCTGGATGGATTAACCCCGGATAAAATTGCATTAGTGATACAATTAGTAGAAGCACTAAAAGAGTAAGCTCTCTTCACTGTTTAATACAAGGACTATGCTGGCATAAACATTTTGAATACTGCAATTTTTTCTGTTGCATGATCCTTTAAACGAGGATGGGAACCCGACACTTAGGCCCTCTTTTAGAAAAACCCGTCCCGAATTCGGCTCGTTTAGGGGCCGAAATGGCCAAAAAATATGACCCCGGAAAATTTAGGGCAAAATCCGACACTTAAAAATAACATTTAATATAAAGGGAGGCCTCAGGCAATATTGCCTGAGGCCTCCCTTTACTCTGTGCCGATGTTCTTTTTCAGCAGCGCCGCCAAGTCATCCATATATTGTGCGTGTACGGCATCGGCGGCCACCAGCCGCATAAAGATACCGCTGGCTTCCGGCAGCTTACATATCTCCGCCGCCAGTTGGTAAGGGCGCATGACACTATAGCCCTTGATGCGGTACTCCTTGCCGATAGACTTTAACTGATAGTGCGGCGCTGTCTCAAAATAACGGCGTTTATTAAAGCGCAAAAGCCGGTCATTGTCATCTATGACAAAACCGCGCTGTCCGGATTGCTGACGAAGTTCATCGGTCAGCTTTGCAAGCATATTGACATACTTGGTGGGAGGTTTTTGCAGATTGCGGATATCCCCCCTTTCCATATCTTCACGAGTAAACGCGTTATTGCCTGCGGCAAGCAGCTCTGAGAAAATCCGCTCCGCATCCGCCATTGAAGATGGTGGTGCACCGTGATCCATGCGCCAGTTGTGCAAAAAGACATAAAGGCCGATGTAGCGGTGCAAATAGACGGTGGAAACACCCGCCATATCTTTGTTGATATGCCGTTTTAGCTGCCGGTGGAAGTGATCCACATTCTCCAGAGTTAGCCGCCTCGATGCTTTGAGATGTTCAAACTCGGTAAAGCTGAGCCTGCCATAGTTCTTCAAGTAGTCCAGCGATTGCAGACCGTACAGTCTTTTTCGGATGACCTGCTCGCTTATGGTCTGTCCGCCGTTCTTTTCCGCCCATACCTTTTGCTCCTTACGGATGATACTCCGCGACTCAGAAAGCTGGACATAATGAGGGATCGCGTGTTCTTCACAATAACGGGTATACGCTTCATAGCCGTCCGTACAAAGGAAAGCGACATCTCCTAAGTATTCGCTGAAATATTCTTCAAATGGCTGTGATGAGCTTTTACCTAAGCCGGTTACTACGGCGACTACGTGACCAGTGCTGTCAATGGCCGCTACCACACACGCAAACTCCGGGCTGTTCGTGCCCAAAACGGCGGGAACATGCTTCAGTTTTGTCCGGGCTTCCCGTTCGGCAACAACTGTGGGGAGGACATTAACAAGAGCCCGTGAGCCTTTCTGTGCTTCTCTAAAGTATGTTTCGTCCACCTGAACTACACCCCTGAGGACAGGCATCCCATAGTGCAGAATAATCGCATTCATTAGCTTATGCCGGTAGGCCAGAATGGTTTCTTCGGTCAAAAACAGACCGTGATCCTGAGAAAATTTCTGCCGAATATCGACTAAGGAATAGTCCAATAAAGTACAGTGAACAAAGTCCACCCATACATCCCACGGCCATGATGAGCCTTGTATCAGCGTTCCGCTCAATGGGGCAAAAGTGCGCCCGCAGGTGTTACAGCGATATCGCTGCTTGCCGTTGGAGATACCGTGCTTATAATAGCTGTGGCCATGGCAGGCGGGGCAAGTCATGCGGTAATGCTGCTGCGCCATAAAGGCGGTGAAACCGTCTTCTTTCTCCTTTGCGTATCGGCGCGCCGTTTGGGTTTTGTGTATGGCATCATACTCGGCAAGCAACGCGGCCAACTCATTAGGGGACAGCATCATTAATCTGGACTTAAAGCCTGCATCATTCATTTTCTTCACCCTATTTTTCAGTTTCACACTTTTGCCCCCCTATACCTAAATTATAAAGGAATTTGCCTTAATTTTCAATGCATTCTGTTGTCTGAACATGGGGACAGGGAACCGCGGAGGATATATAAATGAAAAAATATAAGAGTATGTTTTGAAAATTGTAACAGTGAAGGCAAAGAGGCTACATGAAGCCTCTGGCACGCACATGAAAATCTATGTTATTGATGTAAGGGGTAAGAGGATATGCCGTAGCTTGGAAGAATTTCCATAATTGCGAGTCCGCAGGCAGGCTCAATCTGACCCGGAAAGGAAAAAGAGTTATGAAGCTATTTAATTCCAATAAAGTGAAAGGCAAAATTGTCCTTGAAGCTTTGGTAGATAGTCGGACTTGTGCGCTTCTCAAAACCCTTGAAAATGAGAAGTTGGTTAGTGCCATAAGGTACAAGGTTCTGGACGGTGAAACACTTACTCTTTATCTATCACTGGAGAATCCGGTAGATAGTGAGGTAGATAAGGGTTAAGTGGGTCGGCTTTGGGTCGGCGGTGATGGCAGGGTTGTGTACGGGGGCGCACAATCTGTAGTTCGGCGGAGGCCCCAACAATATTAAATTAAAATTGGAGGTCATTAAAGTGGAAAATAAAAGCGATAGTATAATAGCAAAAGAGGCTCTTTATGATTTTGCAGAACAACTAAGCAAAAACAAGGTTGAAATGGGCGTAAAACTTATTGCTCTGCCGCATGGGGATGTTGCCGCTCTTATTAAATTAGAGACGCTTGAAGAAAAGACCGCAAAAGCTGCAACAGGAGATGTATTCATTTATATCAATCTGAATCATTGCCCGGATTTGGCGCATAGTGAGGCTATAAGCAGAGGGTACAAGGTGGAGGAAGATCATATAGTTACAGAGGCGGATGACAGAGATATTTCCATATCTCAGCTTTATGATAAAGTAAGCAGAAGCGATATTCTTATAGTTGCCACCGTCGCTGACTTAATGGATGGTGATGATATAGACTCAATGCTTGAAGTATTGGAAAATCTGGAGGCAATGGGTGTGACTATATATTCATATCTTGAAGGTGAGCATGATCTGGATTTTTATATAGAAGCAGCAAAATTCACTGCAACAATTTGTAAAATCCGTGATGGGTATAACATTTATTAAAAATCATCAATGATAACGGCACCGGACTTCTGTCCGGTGCCGTTATTTTACGCTGGAGATATTCCGCGTTATTTTTTACTTTGCATAATAAGGGTTGTGTAAGTCAACAACCAGCTTTTATATATTTTTACTTTTTGAATTATACTTTCACTCGCAATTCCACAACAAAAACCTTTTCCACATCATTTACGAGTTATAGGCACCTATGGTTCCCGGTAGGACAGATACTCCAAAAACCGCCTGACCGCCAGGGACGCGCTCTTCTTGCCCCGCAGGGCGAGAGCGATGTCCCGGCCAGCCGGTACATCCAGCTCCCGGACGACGATGCGGTAGGGAACTCTCCTTAAAATCAGCTCCGGCAGGACGCTGACACCGAGGCCGCTCTCCACCATGGACATGATGGCGTAATCGTCCCACGTAGTAAAACGTACCTTGGGGGCTAAACCGTGCTCCTCAAAAATTTCAGATACATCCGCTTTTCCCCCCTTCTCCAGCAGGAGGAAGGACTCCTGACATAGCCTGGCCGCCGGAACCCGCTCGTACCGCGCCAGCGGATGCCCCTCAGGCAGGACGGCCAGTAGCCTGTCCCGCCCCAAAAGGATCGTCTCCAGATCTGGGTGAGCGGGCAGGCGCAGAAAACCGCAGTCCACCCGTCCCTCTATAACCCACGTCTCAATCTCTGTGTAGTCGCCCAGGAGCAACTCGTATTCGATGTTCGGATAGTCACGCTGGAATGCCTTGATGACGCCGGGCAGCCAGTGGGCCGCCACGCTGGAAAAGGTGCCGATGCGAAGCAGGCCCGTCTGCAGCCCGTTCAACTCATCCACCTGGGCTTGCAGCCGCTGGTACTCCTCACACACCCGCCGCGCGTAGGGCAGCAGTTTCATCCCGTCGGATGTCAAGCGCACACCTGCCCGTCCCCGCACCAGAAGGGTGACCCTCCACTCCTTCTCCAAATCTCCAATCATCCGACTGACGGCTGACTGGGAGTAGGACAGTAGCTCGGCGGCCCTGGTAAAACTGCCGCACTCTGCCGTCTTGAGAAAAACCATGTATTTTTGAAGGTTCGTGTCCACGCCCTGCCTCCTTTTTGCATTCAATTTTATCATGCTATCCATATAAAACATTTGATTTTGTAATCTATTGAGCTATGATACACTCTTTCCGCAAGGTTTTCAAGGAAAAGGAAGGAAATCAGCCATGCTTTACATCAGCGATGTTCACACCATGCCCCCGGACAGTTTCGCCAATCCGCTGCAGAAGGAGGTATACCGGACGCTTAAGGCCCTGCGTATCCCCTTTGAGCGAGTGGACACTGGCGAGGCCATCACGATGGACGACTGCGCCGGGATCAATAAAAAGCTTAGAATGGAGATGGTAAAGACCCTCTTTCTCTGCAACCGGCAGCAAACCGCCTTCTATCTCTTCGTCACCGCAGGGAACAAGCCCTTCCGTGCCAGTGACTTCAGCGCCGCGCTGGGAATCCCCCGGGTGTCCTTCGCTCCCATCGAACTGATGGAGCGGATGCTGAGGACCAAAATAGGCGCGGCGACGGTATTCAGCGCGCTCCTGGATAGGTCAGGGAAAGTACATATCGTCTTTGACCGCGACGTGTCCACCCATCCGTGGTATGGGTGCAGCGACGGCACGACCACGAGCTACCTAAAGGTGGCAACGGGGCAGATTATCCGGGTCTTTCTCCCCTCCACAGGGCATATCCCCGATGTCATTGAGGTATAGCCGGCCAAGAAGCCGAAAGAAAGGTGACCTGCCCAGACGGGCAGGTCACCTTTTTCTTTAAGCGATTCAATATCCCGCCGGGACCGGGTCGCACACCCGGATCTCCCCGCCATCCGCCGGGACGGCGTAATAATCCCCGGTGGTGGGGTCGGTATACGCGTGGAAAAGGTAGTCAAGCAGGTCCTCCGACTGGCCCAGGTACTCCAGCCGCCAGTCCCCATCGGGGAGGAGGTAGCCGGTGAAGTTCTCCCCCTCGGTCCACGCTGCACCGGGGTAGTCCTCCGCGAAGACCTCCTCATAGAGTCGGGCTCCAGCTGTCGCCGAGCCGGGCTCTGCCTTTGCGGTATAGAGGAACATCCTCATGGACGAATCCTCGGGTTCCTCCCCCCCCTCGGCAGATGCCTCAGGCGTGGGGGTGGCCTCCGGCATCAGGGACGCACCCATCATCGGGACCTCCTCTGGGGTGGAGGACGGCTCCGGGAGACAGGCACGCTGCGGCGCCACCGAGGGTTCGGATGCGGGGACGCTCTCCGCCGGAGCGGTGGTAGTCGCATTTTGGGTCGTCTGTCCGCCGGAGCGCTGGATGCTCTGGAGGGGGGCGTCCGCGTGGTTGCTCGTTGTCCCCGCATCCTCGCTCTCAATCCCGGCGGCGGGTGCCCCCTCAATAGGGGCGGGGGTGGGGGCAGCCTTGCTCTCAGCGGACGCGGACGGAGCGGTAGGCGGCATGGCGGCTGGCGCGGCGGCCATCATAGACACGAAATCACCGCCCATGCCCCCGCGCAGAGCAAACGCTCCCAGCACCGCCACGGCGAAGACCGCGGCCGCTGCACCCCAGGTCCGCCACCTATGGGCGGACTTCTTCTGTACCGGGAAAGGGATAGGCGCGGCGGCCTCTTCCCGGATGCGCTTCATTACGTTCTCTTTAATAAAAGCGGGCGGCGCCGCGTTCAGGCCTGGCATGGCGTCATGGATACACGCCAGGTCCTCGGCCAGAGCCCGGCAGTCGGGGCAGGATTCCAGGTGCTCGGCAAGGACCCGCTCCTCCTCCCCGGTCAGCTCTCCGTCCAGCTGGGCGCTGAGCAGGTCCAGTATTTCATCACAGGTGCACATTGCAAAGCACCCCCTTTTCTCCCGGAGCGGCGGAGGTTAGCTCCGCGTGTGCTCCGATTGGTTTCTCTGTTTACGTTATAGACGATATGAGTTCGGAAAAGTTCCCGCCCTCGCTCAAAACCTTTCGCAGGGCCAGCCGTCCCCGGGCAATGCGGGATTTGACGGTACCCTCCTCCAGCCCCAGCACCGCGCCGATCTCAGCGTAGGATAGGCCGTCCAGCTCCCGCATGACCAGCACCTGCCGGTGCTCCTCCGAGAGGGCGGCCAGTGCAGAGCGAATAGCCTCCATCAGCTCCCTCTTCTCCGCCTCGCCCTCGGGGGAATGGCGGTGGTCGGGCAGCTCGGCCTGCCGGGCTCCCTCCTCGTCGTCCAGGGAGATGGTCATGGAGATGTTTTTACGCCGTTTCTCCCGGCGGAGAAAGTCGATGCAGGCATTGGACGCCAGACGGTAGAGCCAGGTGGCAAAGGAGCTCTCCCCCTGGAATCTGGGCAGACCCTGCCAGGCATTGAAAAAGGCCTCCTGGGTGAGTTCCGAAGCGTCCTCCGGGATGCCGGTCATGCGCAGAGTGAGGTTATAGATCCGGCCCTGATGCATGTCCATCAGCGCCGCGAAGGCATCCTGGTCCCCGGCTTTGGCACGGTCCACCAACTCCTGTTCACTATCCAACTACTCACCCGCCTCTCCGAAAACCGTTCCATTCGGAACAGTTTTTTATTTTAAATCCCGCTTGATACCCGCTGTGATGCGGTAGACGTCCTCCATGGTGGATATCTGGCTGATCTGCTCCTTGTAATACCCCGCGTAGGGCACGCCCTTAAGATACCAGGCGTAATGTTTCCTGGCCTCAAGGCAGGCGATATGCTCCCCTTTATACTCCGCCGCCAGCTCAAACTGACGCACCGCCGTGTCACATCGCTCCGCCAGGGATGGCATGGGCGGGATTTCTTCTCCCTCTAAGGCCGCGCGGGCCTGCTGAAAGACCCAGGGATTCCCGAAGGCGCCCCGGCCCACCATCGCCATGTCCGCCCCGGTATATTTCAAAATACGGACGGCGGAAGAGGCATCGAACACGTCGCCGTTGGCGATGACAGGAATGCGCAACGCCTCTTTCACCGAGCGGATATAGTCCCAGTTGGCCGTCCCGGCGTACATCTGGGTGCGGGTGCGGCCATGGACAGTCACCGCCGCCGCCCCCGCCTCTTCCATCGCCCTTGCGAATTCCACGCAGTTGATGCTGCCCTTGTCCCATCCCAGGCGAAACTTCACGGTTACAGGGACCTCCCCCGCACCCCGGATGACAGCCTTGAGGACACGCACCGCTTTGTTCACGTCCCGCATGAGGCCGGAGCCGTCCCCGTTCTGGGCTACCTTGGGCACGGGGCAGCCCATGTTGATGTCGAGAACATCGCACCCCGAGACCTCCGCCGCAATGGCAGCGGCGCGCTCCATGCTCTCCTCGTCGCTGCCGAAGAGCTGGGCGGCGCAGGGATGCTCCCCCTCTCCCAATTTCAGCAGGGGGAGGGACTTTTTATCCTGGTAGCACAGAGCCTTGGCCGAGACCATCTCGGTGACGGTGTACCCCGCCCCCAGCTCCCGGCAGGTGGTGCGAAAGGCCAAGTCCGTGACCCCCGCCATGGGAGCCAGGGCCAGTCTTGAGCTTATTTCTACTTTTCCTATTTTCACACAAAGACCTCAGTTGACAAATTCTAAGGCACATTGTATCATAAACTTATCCTCTGGGCAAGCGGGTCACCCTGCGGCCCGTGTGGAAATCCGATGACAAAATTTAAGGAGTGTATGAAACATGGACAAGTACGTATGCGGCCTCTGCGGCTATATCTATGACCCCGCCGACGGTGACCCCGATAACGGCGTTGCCCCCGGCACCGCCTGGGAAGACATGCCCTCCGATTGGGTCTGCCCCCTCTGTGGGGCCTCCAGAGACCAGTTCTCTAAGGCTTGATCAGAAAAGACCTCCGAGCGTTCCGCTCGGAGGTCTTTTTTTACGCCTGGCCCCTCTTTATAGTATTCCATTTTATGTAAATCCGCCTTCCTTTTCCGACTTTGTTTTTCCATATACTGGATTATACTAGTCTCCGAACCCCCGCGGGAGGACAAGCCCGCTGAGATAAAGGAGACGTGAAGCGCATGGCGACCAAGGAAAGCCTGAAAACCCGCGCCGCCCGGGCGAGGGAAGAGATGCGTGAGACGGGGCGACTGGTGCTCCGAGCCCCTGCCCTGGTACATACGGCAGAGTGCGCCATCCACTTTTTGCTGGGGGCCATGCTGTCAGGGGCGGAGATTTTCGGCGGGTACGCCCCCTTCGGCCTTGCGCTGGTGGGGGCCTCCGGCTCGGGACTGGACGGTTTCGCCGCCCTGCTGGGGGCTTGTTTCGGATACCTGAGCTTTCAGGGCTTTACCGAGGGCCTGCGGTACGTGGCCGCCGCCATTCTGACCTTCTCAGTGTCCTTCGCCTTTTATGACGTAAAACTCTGCAAGAAGGTCTGGTTTATGCCGGTATGCGCGGCGGGGATGGACGCGGTCACCGGGTTCGTCTACCTCTCTCGTAACGGGTGGTTCACCGCCGACTCAATCTTCTTCCTGACGGAGCTGCTGCTGGTGGGCGCGGGAGTCTACTTCTACCGTACAGCCCTAACCCCATGGCGCGGCAAGCGGGAAGAGGCCCCCCTCACTATGAAGCAGCTCATCAGCCTGCTCATCCTGGGCGGGACGGTGCTCATCACCTTGGCGGGCATTCCGGTGCTTTGGGGCCTCTCCTTGGGGCGGCTGGCGGCGACCCTGGCGGTGATGGTGACGGCCTATCAATGCGGCGTGGGCCCCGGCGCGGCGGTGGGTGTCCTCTCGGGCCTCGCCATGGATATCGCAGGGGCGGGGGCCCCCTTTTACAGCATGGCCTATGGTTTCGCCGGGGTAATCGCCGGGGTATTCCGGCGGCAGGGGAAATTATTTTTCGCGGTGTCCTATGTCCTCGCTAACGCCATCGCAGTCCTGTGGACCTGGAACGACGGGCTGCAGATTGCCATCCTCTACGAGGTCTTTGTGGCGTCGGTGGTCTTTATGGTCCTGCCCGACCGGCTCTTCCGCTGGGTGGGGGCTCTGGCGGTGGAGGAGCCCAAGCGGGACACCGGCTCCAAGGCCCGGGTCTACCTGAAGACTCGGCTGAACGCCTCCGCCGCCGCATTCCGGGCTCTGCATGAGTCCCTGCGGTCCGCCTTTGCCGCCCCTGCGCGCAACGACGGTGACTCCTCCTCGGTCTTTGACCGGGCGGCCGACCAAGTCTGCCGCCGGTGCCCTCTTCAAACCTCCTGCTGGCAAAAGGAATACGTGGCTACCTTTAACGCCCTCAACGACGCTCTCCCCGCCATGCTTGAGCGTGGGCGGGGAGAGGCAGGGGATTTCCCCCCTTACTTCGCAAGCCGCTGCCTCCACTTCCCCGCCTTCCTGGCCGCCGCCAACGAGGAGCTCGCCGCTCTCCTCTACCGCCGCCGGTTCCAAGCCCGCCTAAGGGAGAACCGTTCCTCGGTCTGCCGCCAGTACGGCTCCCTGGCCGAAATTCTGGGGGAGGCCGCAGCCGAGTTCAGCGTGGAGCTCACCCCCGACCCGGTACGGGAGCGCCGCCTGCGCCAGCACCTGACCGCCCTGGGCCTGGAGGGGGAGGTAGCCGCCTTTTACGACGAGGCGGGCCATCTCCGTGTGGAGCTGGAGGGCCCCAGGTTGGAGGCCCTTACCACCGAGGAAGAGCTGCGCAAACTCTCCGCTCTGGCCGGCGCCCCCCTGCGGCAGGCCGGCGCCGACGAGGGGCCGAAACGGGACCGGCTGGTCCTCCTCCAGGCCGAGCCCCTGATGGCGGTGGCCGGTGTGGCCGCCCGGAAAAAGGATGGACAGACTGTCAGCGGAGACACGGGAGCCTGGTTCAAGCTGGACGACGGCAGCCTTTACGTTCTCCTCTGCGACGGCATGGGCAGCGGCCCAGAGGCCAGCGAGGACTCCACCCTGGCTGTGAAACTGCTGGAGCAATTTTTACGGGCGGGGGTCACACCGGATGCCGCCCTGCGCACTCTCAACGGAGCTCTGGCTCTCCGATGCGAGGAGAAGGGGGGCTTTACCACCATCGACCTTCTGCGGGTGGACCTCTTCACCGGGGAGGCCGCCGTCTACAAGTACGGCGCGGCCCCCACCTATATCCGGCATGGCAGCCGGGTGAGCCGAGTTAGCGGCAGCGCCCTGCCCGCGGGCCTTGCCGAGGGAGAGAGCACCCCGGACAAGAGCTCTTTCAAGCTGGAACCCGGGGACTGCGTGGTTTTGGTCAGTGACGGCATCACCGGTGGGGGCGAGGATGTCTGGCTCCGGGAGCTGCTGGCCGCTTTCGCGTCGGACAGCCCTAAAGACCTGGCCTGCGCCCTCATCGCCGAGAGTGAGAACCGCGAAACCGGCGTGGATGACCGCACCACTCTGGTCCTCCGCCTCGCGGAGCGTAGCTGACAGAAAAAAGCTCCGCCGTGGAACGAGATATGTTCCACGGCGGGGGTTTTTGTATTTAGGGCACCAACCTCAAAAGGCGACTATGACAAGTCCCTTCCTTATGACAACGCTTCCAACCTCTCGTTCAGCGCCGCAACTTCAGGGGCAGGGACGGCCTCGGCACTGATTTGAAACTTCTCCTTAACCGTTAAGATCCGTCGGACGCTCTCGTTGAGCCGCGCCTCGGTAACGCGCCCACTCTCCACCGCAGCCAGAAGGCCATCGTAGGCGGCTTTCAAATTCTCCGCCCCATGGCAGACCAACAGCAGGTCGCACCCGGCCTCCACCGCCAGCACGGCGGCCTCGCCTATAGAGTAGCGGTCCAAAATCGCGCTCATAGTCAGGTCGTCGGTGACCACCATGCCATCAAAGCCCAGCTCCTCCCGTAAAAGTCCGGTCACCACCTGCGGTGACAGGGACGCGGGGTACTCCGGGTCGAGCTGGCGCATAAGGATATGGGCCACCATGACGGCGGGCGCACTCGCGTCGATGGCAGCACGGAAGGGCTTTAGCTCCTCCGTCCGCAGCTCCTCCAGCGTCTTGTCCACTACGGGCAGGGCCACGTGGGAGTCCACAGCGGTGTCCCCATGTCCAGGGAAGTGCTTGACCACCGGAACCACTCCATTTTCTGCAAGGCCGTTCGCCGCATCCGATGCCAGCGCGGCCACCTGGTCCCAGTCGGTCCCCATGGCCCGGTTCCCGATGACGGTGTTGGCCGGATTGCTCCATACATCCAGCACGGGGGCAAAGTCAAGGTTGAACCCAAAGACCCTGCACGCCTCCGCCAGCGCCTGGCCACGGAGGTGGGGGTCGCCTCCAGCCCTTATGTAGTCGTAAGGGCTGGGCAGATCAGTCACCTCGGCTGGCATCCGGGAAACCCGTCCTCCCTCCTCGTCCACGGCGAGGAACAAGTTTACATAATCTCCGTTCAACTCCTTCAGTCCATTGGTCAGCGCTACCAGCTGACCGGCGCTCTCCACGTTCCTTCCGAAGAGGATGATACCCCCCACCCGGTAGTCCTGGATGGCGGAATACCCGTCCTCGCCGGGAGTAGTCCCCTCGACTCCCGCAACAAAAATCTGCCCCACCTTCTCCTGCAGGGTCATGGCGAAGAGCCGCTCCTCCACCGGGTCGGGGGGCGGCTGAGGGACAGGCGCGGACGCGGGCATCTGAGGCGGGGCGGTAAGTGTGGGCACTACCGCCGCCGCCTGGGTCTCCATCGGCTCCACCGTATGAGGGACGCACCCTGTAATAAGCGCGAATACAAACAGTAATAATAGCAGCAAAGTATTACGCTTCATTATCTCTTTTTCCGCCGATGTCCCGGTTTGGGCGTGTGGATGGTCCGCTTGCCTGCCCCGCCGGGACGGGAGGAGCGCTCGTCCTTCGCCCGCACCCTGGGCCGCTCGGTCTCCTCCACATGGCCCTCCAGTCGGAACTCGATACGCCCGCTTCCGGGATCGGCCGCGACGCATACCACCTTCAGCCCCATGCCAAAGGAAAAGACCTCTCCCTTGTATTCCCCCCGAAGGGTCATACGCCCCTCGTCATGGTGGTAGCGGTCGGAGGGCAGGGCCTCCACCGGGAGAAAGCCCTCCACGCCAGAAGTTAACATAATAAACACGCCGTACTTGGTCACACCGGATACCGCACCCAGGAACACCTCGTCCATATGGTCTTGCATATACTCGGCCATATAGAGCTTTTCGATCTCCCGCTCGGCACTCTGGGCAGCGATCTCCCGCTCGGAAGACTGTACCGCCGCCTTCTGTGCCATAACTGCCATGCGTTTCTCCCAGGGGGCCGTCCCCGGCTTTTCCCCGTCCTCCAGCACTTGACTCAAGATACGGTGGACCATCAGGTCGGGATAGCGGCGGATGGGGCTTGTGAAATGGCAGTAGTATTTGGCCGCGAGGCCAAAGTGGCCCAGGTTCTGCACATCATAACGGGCCTTCATAAGAGATCGCAGTACCATGGTGGAGATGATGGGGGCCTCGGGCTTGTCCTTTACGCCGTCTAAAATCTTCTGCAGGGCAAAGCTGTCCGGCTCCCGGACCGTATACCCGAAGGGCTCCAGCATGGTCTTCAGGCCCTCAATTTTCTCCAGGGAGGGTTTCTCATGGACCCGGTAGACCGCGGGCTTGTGGGCATCGAAAAGGTGCTGGGCCACGGTCTCGTTGGCGGCGAGCATGAAGGACTCGATGAGGGCCTCGCTCACGCCCTGTTTCCGGGCGCGGATTTCTACCGGGCGGCCCTCCTCATCGCAGAGAATATAGCTCTCGCTGGTGTCAAGGTCCAGACTGCCCCGGAGCTTGCGCCGCCTCTCCAGTGCTTTCGCCAGAGCCGCCATGTCCCGCAGCATGGGCAAAATGTGGGCGTACCGCGCCTCCAGCTCGGCCTTACGGCTGTCCCCGGCGGGTCCCTCATCAAGCATCACGTTGCAATCCTCATAGGTCATCCGCTCAGTGCTGCGGAGGACGCTCTTTCGGATCTCATGGCTCTTCACCTCGCCGTCCTTACCCATGGTCATGATACAGGAGAGGGCCAGCCGGTCCACCCCCGGATTGAGTGAACAGATTCCGTTGGAGAGGGCCACCGGCAGCATGGGCACCACCCGGTCCGCAAAGTAGACCGAGGTGCCCCGCTCCCATGCCTCCATGTCGAGGGCCGATTTCTCTGGGACGTAGCTGCTCACGTCGGCGATGTGGACCCCCAGCACCCAGTCCCCCGCCATATTTTTCATAAGAGAGACTGCGTCGTCAAAATCCTTGGAGGATGCGCCGTCGATGGTAATGACCGCCTTCTCCCGCAGGTCCAACCTCCCCTGGGCGGCCTCCTGAGAGACCGACTGAGGCGCGCGCTGCGCCTCCTCCAGCACGGCCTGGGGGAAGGCCTCGTCGATTTCATAGTGGTAGAGGATGGCGGCCACCCCGGCCTCCCGGCTACCTGAGCGGCCAAAAGTCTCCCGCAGCGCGCCCATTGGGGGCTTGCCCCCCGCTCCGTAGCTCTGTATCTCCGCCGCCGCCTTCTCCCCAGCCCGGACGCCCGCATGCTTTCCCACCAGTTTGACAGGCCCGGGCAGCTTGTCGCTGTCCGGCTCCAGCCAGAGCTCCCGCTCATACCGGCGCACCGTCCCCGTCACCAGGCGGTTTGCCCGTGCCGTGACCTTGACGATCTTCGCGGTGCGCCGTCCGTCGCCATCGGGCTCCCCATCAGGCTCGGCAAGCACGGAGTCCCCGTGCCAGGCTCCGCCTGTGGCTCGGGGCGGAATAAACCAGTCGTCCTCCCGGCTCTTCCTGTCCTTTGGTGTGAAAAAGCCAAATCCTCTCCCGCTGCCCTGGAAGGTCCCGGCCATCTGTTCCACTGTCTTTTTCCCTCTCGCCATATCGCGTTCCTCTTTTTCTTTATTTTCTTTCAGTGGTAGTATATCACATTCCTATAAGATTTAAAGAAAAAAAGGAGTACGGGGCCTCTTTCCGGCGCTCCGTCATTTTTTAGTCAATTTTCTAATTTATTTGTTGTCAGCCGTGCTCTCTTGATGTATAATGACCAAGACGGTACTGCCTTTTCAAAGGCCGTTCGACCCGAAAAAGTAAGGAGTGGAAACAAGTATGAGCTATTCCGCGCAAAACATCCGCAACATCTGCCTGCTGGGGCATGGTGGGAACGGAAAGACCTCCCTGGTGGAGAGTATGCTGTATTTGACCGGCGCTACTGATCGGCTGGGCCGGATTGCCGACGGGAACACCGTGTGCGATTATGACCCCGAGGAGACCAAACGCCAGATTTCCATCTCCACCGCCGTGGCTCCCGTGGAGCACAACGGCTGCAAGATCAACGTGCTGGACACTCCGGGCTACTTTGACTTTGCCGGCGAGGTGATGGAGGCCCTCCAGGTGGCCGACGCCGCCGTCATTGTCTGCGCTTCCAAGGCCGGGGCCCTCAGCGTGGGCGCTGGCAAGGCGTGGAAGTATTGTGAGAAACGCAGACTGCCCCGCCTCATCTATATCTCCAGGACCGACGAGGAGAACGCCGACTACAACGCCGCTTTCGATACCCTGCGCGCCGAATTTGGCAAGAACGTGGCCCCCCTCATCGCCCCCATCTGGGACGAGAATAAGAAGGTTACCGGCCTCATCGACGTGCTCCATAAGAGGGCCTACGCCTTCGAGAAGGGCTCACGCGTGGAGATGGACGTACCCGCGGACAAGCAGTCGGTCCTGGATGAGCTGTACGACGCCCTCAAGGAATCGGTTGCTGAGACCAGCGAGGAGTTCATGGAAAAATATTTTAACGGTGAAGACTTCACCTACGCTGAGATGATCCAGGGTCTGCGGACCGGCGTGCGGGAGCGCTCCCTCTTCCCTGTGGTCAGCGGCAGCGCGGTCCAGGGCCTGGGCACCCGTATTTTGCTAGATACTATCGTGGAGCTGCTGCCCAACCCCCTGGAGGGCCAGATTCTCATGGCCGAGAACGCCGACGGCGAGCGCAGCGAGTTTGTCTCCTCCCCCGGTGCCCTCCCCACCGCCTATATTTTCAAGACGGTCTCCGACCAGTACGGAAAATACTCCTACCTGAAGGTCCTCTCCGGCTCCATCAAGCCCGACCTGCTTATGGTCAACGCCCGCACCGGCGAGACCGAGAAACTCGGCCGCCTCTATATCATCCGGGGCAAGAAGACCGAGGAGGTCAAGGAGCTCCAGTGCGGCGACATCGGTGCCGTGGCTAAGATGGAAAAGGTCAAGACCGGTGACACCCTGTGCGAGCCCCGCAAGGTGGTCAAGATCGATCCCATTCCCTTTGCTGAGCCATGCTACTCGGTGGCCATCGCGCCTAAGACCAAGGGCCAGGAGGAGAAGATCGCCTCCGGTCTCACCCGTCTTGGCGAGGAGGATCCCACCTTCAATTGGGTCAACAACGGCGAGACCCACCAGATGGTGATTTCCGGCGCGGGCGATATGCAGATGGACGTGCTGGTCTCCCGGCTGAGGAGCCGTTTCAGCGTGGAGTGTGAGCTCAGCGAACCCCGCGTGCCCTACCGTGAGAAAATCCGTAAGAAGGTAGAGATCCAAGGCCGACACAAGAAACAGACCGGCGGCCACGGCCAGTTTGGCGATGTGTGGATGCGCTTTGAGCCCGGTGACACCGAGGAACTCCAATTCTGCGAGGAGGTCGTGGGCGGCAGCGTACCTAAGAACTTCTTCCCCGCCGTGGAGAAGGGTCTGCGCGAGGCCGTGGTCCGCGGCGTGCTGGCCGGCTACCCCGTGGTAAACCTCAAGGCCACCCTGTTTGATGGGTCCTACCACCCGGTGGACTCCTCCGAAATGGCCTTTAAGATGGCAGTGCAGATCGCATACAAGACCGGCATGCCCCAGGCAAGCCCCATTTTGCTGGAGCCCATCGGCGAACTGAAGGTCACCATCCCCGACAGCTACATGGGCGATGTCATCGGCGACCTCAACAAGCGCCGTGGCCGCGTCA